>CP083824.1:1341412-2012118 GCA_023023105.1 Enterobacter ludwigii
CCAGGCGATGTGCTTTATGGCCGGGGCCAACTCCATCTTCTACGGCTGCAAGCTGCTGACCACACCGAACCCGGAAGAGGATAAAGACGTTCAGCTGTTCCGTAAGCTGGGGCTTAACCCGCATCAGACCGAGGTGCTGACGGGTGATAACGAGCAACAGCAGCAGCTGGAGCAGCAGATATTCAACGCCGACACCGACCAGTTCTATAACGCGGCAGCCGTATGACCTGGCAGGCACGTATCCATTCCGCGCTGGAAGAGCGCCGGGCGGCAGAGGCGTTTCGCGTCCGCAGGGTGGTTGAAAACGGTGCAGGCCGTTTTCTTACCCGTGATAACCGGCAGTTTTGTAATTTCTCCAGCAATGATTATCTCGGGCTGAGCCAGCATCCGGCCATCGTCCGCGCCTGGCAGCAGGGGGCGGAGCGATTTGGCGTGGGCAGCGGCGGTTCGGGACATGTCAGCGGATACACTACCGCTCATCAGGCGCTGGAGGAGGAGCTTGCGGACTGGCTGGGTTACCCGCGTGCATTGCTGTTTATCTCGGGTTTTGCCGCGAATCAGGCGGTTATCGCTGCCCTGATGGGAAAAGATGACCGCATTGTCGCCGACCGTTTAAGCCACGCCTCGCTGCTGGAGGCGGCAAATTTGAGCCCGGCTCAGCTGCGCCGTTTTGCCCATAACGATGCGGGACAGCTTGCTATGCTGCTGGATAAACCCTGCGACGGGCAACAGCTGGCGATCACGGAAGGGGTATTCAGCATGGACGGTGACAGTGCGCCGCTTGCCGCGCTGCACGAGGCAGCAAAAAGGCAAAACGCCTGGCTGTTGGTCGACGATGCCCACGGTATTGGTGTGATGGGGGATGAAGGGCGCGGCAGCGCGCACCAGCAAGGCGTGAAGCCGGAACTGCTGATTGTGACCTTCGGCAAAGGCTTTGGCGTGAGCGGAGCCGCTGTATTGTGCAGTGAGTCCGTTGCTGACTATCTGTTGCAGTTCGCCCGGCATTTGATCTACAGCACCAGCATGCCACCCGCCCAGGCCGTGGCGTTATCTGCGTCAATGGCGGTGATCCGCAGCCAGGAAGGCAAAGAACGTCGTGCGCGTCTGGCGGAGCATATTCAGCGTTTTCGTCAGGGGTTGTGCCATCTTCCTTTCCGCAGTACCGATTCGCAAAGCGCCATCCAGCCGGTGATCGTGGGTGAAAACAGTCTGGCGCTCACGCTGGCAGAGACGCTGCGCGAGAAGGGAATGTGGGTCACTGCCATTCGTCCACCCACCGTGCCACCGGGCACGGCGCGTTTGCGTCTGACCCTGACGGCGGCGCACGAAGCAGAGGACATTTCGGCACTTCTGGAGGCTCTGTATGTCGCCAGTCAATAAACAGGCCATTGCGGCAGCGTTTGGCCGGGCGGCACGCAGCTATTCGCAGCATGATGAACTCCAGCGCCAGAGTGCACGGGGGTTACTGGCTTTACTCGGCGAGAACCGTTTTGCGCAGGTGCTGGATGCCGGATGTGGTCCCGGCGGGAATAGTCGATACTGGCGCGAGTCGGGAAGCCACGTTACGGCCATTGACCTGTCATCAGACATGCTTGATGAGGCGCGTCATCAGCAGGCTGCGCATCACTATCTGGTGGCGGATATCGAGGCCATTCCGTTGGCTGAGGCACAATTTGATCTGGTCTGGAGCCATCTGGCAGTGCAATGGTGTAACAGCCTGCCACTGGCGTTAAGCGAGCTTTACCGCGTGGCCCGTCCGGGTGGCAAGGTGGCCTTTACCACGCTGCTGGAAAGCTCGCTACCGGAGCTGGATCAGGCGTGGCGAGCGGTGGATGAACAGCCGCATGCCAACCGATTTTTATCGCATGATCAGGTCACGCAGGCGCTGGCAGGCTGGCGCTATCGAAGCACGGTGCAGGTCATCACCCTCAATTTCAGCGATGCCGTCAGTGCCATGCGCTCGCTCAAGGGCATTGGTGCCACGCACCTGCATGCCGGACGCGAGAAAAAGCCTCTCACTCGTGGGCAGTTGCAACACCTGGAGCTGGCCTGGCCACAGCAGCGGGGGCATTTCCCGCTCTCTTATCAACTTTTTCATGGGATTATCGAACGTGAGTGAACGTTATTTTGTCACCGGAACGGATACGGAAGTGGGCAAAACAGTTGCCAGTTCTGCACTGTTACAGGCGGCGCGTCAGAGGGGAAAAACAACTGCTGGCTATAAGCCTGTTGCCTCCGGCAGCGAGATGACTGCGGAAGGGTTACGCAACACCGACGCGCTGGCGCTGCAGCGTAACAGCACCCTTAAACTCGACTATTCAGCGGTGAATCCCTACACCTTCGCCGAGCCGACGTCGCCGCACATTACCAGCGCCGACGAAGGCCGGCCGATTGATTTCGCCGTGCTGTCTGCCGGATTGCGGACACTGGAAAATCAGGCAAACTGGGTGCTGGTGGAGGGGGCAGGCGGCTGGTTTACGCCGCTCTCGGATACACAGACGTTTGCTGACTGGGTACGGGCCGAGCAGCTTCCGGTCATTCTTGTTGTCGGCGTCAAGCTGGGCTGCATCAATCACGCTATGTTGACCGCACAGGCCGTACAGCAGGCTGGACTGCGTCTGGCGGGCTGGATTGCCAACGACGTGGTTGAACCGGGTAAACGGCACCAGGAGTATCTGACGACGCTCAGGCGTGTCCTTCCCGCGCCGTGCCTCGGGGAAATTCCCTGGCTTGCTGACGGCGCGGAAAATGCCAAAACGGGTCATTATCTCGATCTCAGCGTCTTGCTTCCCGCGACATCCAGTGAGCGATGAGCTCGTCATCCAGTTCCTTAACGTGGCCCTGCGCCACGTTACGCCCGCGATAGAGCATACAGAAACGGTCCGCAACCCGGCGGATAAACGACAGCTGCTGTTCAGCTAATAACACCGTCATACCTAACTCCCGGTTTAAGCGCGCCAGCAGCTGCCCCAGCTTCTGTGCAAAGCCGTGACCTGCACCATGCATGGGTTCATCCAGAATCAGCATTTGAGGGCGATTCACCAGCGCATTGGCCAGAGCCAACTGATACTGGTCGTCGGGTGAGAGCGTGTTGGCACGGGTCTGTCGCAGCGCGTAGAGCTCCGGGAAAAGGTCGTAAACATCGCTTTTTGCTTCCGGGTCGGGTTTTCCCGTTGCCCGCATGGCAATATGCAGATTCTCCTCGATCGTTAACTGGGAGAAAATCCGCCTGTCCTGCGGGACATAGCCTATTTTCGGGTCTGAACGTTGTTCTGATGGCGGGTTGAGTAAATCACATGGCGGGGCCCCTGCTTCATGCCAGATAATCGTGCCGCTCTCGACGGGCAATTTGCCGGCGATGCAATTCATGAGCGTGGTTTTTCCCATTCCCGGCAGGCCAACTACGCCTGTACACATCCCCTGCGGAAAATCTAAATCCACGTTCCATAGCGTATGTTGGCTTCCGTAAAACTGATTCACTGCACGCAGACTCAACATCTTTCTCTCCTTAAAAATGTGTGTAGGTGAGGCTCGTTTTTGATTGTGCAAAACTCCTGCCAGAAACCTGAAAGTGATTAAAAAAAGAGCTTTTTTAGGAGTAAGCCTCAACGTTGCGGGATGACAAATTGACGACTTGCACATCGACGGTGCCGGAGATGTTGAGTTGTGGTGCAAGGCAGGAAATGACGGAAATGTGAGCAAGATCCCATCGGTTGGTTATGAATGACGCAACTGTTAATCATCAAAAAATAGCTATAAAAATTTTTTGTTGCTGTCTCATGGGAAAATCCGGGAATTTGCTGAGCGGCAGTCTGCACGGGCTGGAAGCAGTTATCCACTATTCCTGTGGATAACCATGTGCATTAGAGTTAGAAAACACGCGATAAGCGAGAGAAGACGCGGCTTACGCCCAAATTGGCGCGAAACGCGGCTTTAGGAAATATCGCTTATTATTTAATTGGTTAGATAAAAGCAATTCCCGTAATGAAAGTGTCACCGGTTGCCATAAAACTATCATTACCCGGCTTGACAAATGTTAAAAAAGAAAAAGTTCTGGGGATAACCTGGCCCGGGTGGTGTTTTATGTTGTCAGAGTCCAAACTTTGACCGCTATTGCGCTAATCATTCAGACGCTACTCTAAATATCCTGACATGCTACTGGTTTTTCATCCAGTGTTTTTTACTGGCATTCCTGGCAACAAGGAGTAAAATTACTCACCTGCCGCTTATAACGTCATCAGGTTGTCGCCCATGAGTAAACCGTTCAAATTGAATTCTGCTTTCCGTCCATCTGGCGATCAGCCTGAGGCGATCCGTCGTCTGGAGGAGGGGCTGGAAGATGGGCTGGCGCACCAGACGCTGCTGGGGGTAACCGGCTCGGGCAAAACGTTTACCATTGCCAACGTTATCGCGGACCTCCAGCGTCCCACAATGGTGCTTGCCCCCAACAAAACCCTGGCCGCGCAGCTTTATGGCGAGATGAAAGAGTTCTTCCCGGACAACGCGGTGGAATATTTTGTCTCCTACTACGATTACTACCAGCCTGAAGCCTATGTGCCGAGTTCTGACACCTTCATTGAGAAAGATGCCTCGGTAAACGAACACATTGAGCAGATGCGTCTTTCCGCAACGAAGGCGCTGCTTGAGCGTCGTGATGTGGTGGTGGTGGCGTCGGTTTCTGCGATCTACGGTCTGGGCGATCCGGATCTGTATCTCAAGATGATGCTGCACCTGACGCAGGGGATGATCATCGATCAGCGTGCGATTTTACGCCGTCTCGCAGAGCTGCAGTACACCCGCAACGACCAGGCGTTCCAGCGTGGCACCTTCCGCGTACGCGGCGAGGTGATCGACATCTTCCCGGCAGAATCGGACGACATGGCGCTGCGCGTCGAGCTGTTTGACGAAGAGGTTGAACGCCTGTCGCTATTTGACCCGCTGACCGGCCACATCGAGTCGGTGATCCAGCGCTTCACCATCTACCCGAAAACGCACTACGTCACGCCACGCGAGCGTATCGTGCAGGCGATGGAGGAGATCAAAGTGGAGCTGGCCGAGCGCCGTAAGGTGCTGCTGGCGAACAATAAGCTGCTGGAAGAGCAACGTCTGAGCCAGCGAACCCAGTTTGATCTGGAGATGATGAACGAGCTGGGCTACTGCTCCGGCATTGAAAACTACTCGCGCTTCCTCTCCGGGCGCGGGCCGGGCGAGCCGCCGCCGACGCTGTTTGATTACCTCCCGGCAGACGGTTTGCTGGTGATCGACGAATCCCACGTCACTATCCCACAGATCGGCGGGATGTATCGCGGTGATCGCGCGCGTAAAGAGACGCTGGTGGAGTATGGTTTCCGACTGCCATCGGCGCTGGATAACCGTCCGATGAAGTTTGAAGAGTTCGAGGCGCTAGCGCCGCAAACCATTTACGTGTCGGCAACGCCAGGCAACTACGAGCTGGAGAAATCAGGCGACGAGGTGGTTGATCAGGTGGTGCGTCCAACAGGGCTGCTGGATCCTGTCATTGAAGTCCGGCCGGTGGCGACGCAGGTGGATGACCTGCTTTCTGAGATCCGCGCCCGTTCCGCCATTAATGAGCGCGTGCTGGTGACCACGCTCACCAAGCGCATGGCAGAAGACCTGACCGAGTATCTGGAAGAGCACGGCGAGAAGGTGCGTTATCTGCACTCGGATATTGATACGGTTGAGCGTATGGAGATTATCCGCGATCTGCGTCTGGGTGAGTTCGACGTGCTGGTGGGGATCAACCTGTTGCGAGAAGGTCTGGACATGCCGGAAGTCTCGCTGGTGGCGATTCTGGATGCAGACAAAGAAGGCTTCCTGCGTTCTGAACGCTCCCTGATCCAGACGATTGGCCGCGCCGCGCGTAACGTTAACGGTAAAGCGATTCTGTACGGCGACAAAATTACTCCGTCGATGGCGAAAGCGATTGGTGAAACGGAGCGCCGCCGCGAGAAGCAGCAGCGCTACAACGAAGAGCACGGCATCATCCCTCAGGGGCTGAACAAGAAGGTGGTGGATATCCTGGCGCTGGGTCAGAACATTGCGAAGACCAAAACGAAAGGTCGCGGCAAGGCGCGTTCAGTGGTGGAAGAGGATACCGTCGTGCTGACGCCAAAAGCGTTGCAGCAGAAAATCCACGAGCTGGAAGGCCAGATGATGCAGCACGCGCAGAATCTTGAGTTCGAAGAGGCGGCGCAGATCCGCGACCAGTTGCATCAGTTGCGGGATCTGTTTATCGCGGCATCGTGAGTAAAGCGTTGTTTTCTCCCTCTCCCCGTGGGAGAGGGCCGGGGTGAGGGCATCAGGCCGCACAAAACGAATCTATCCCAGCGCCTGAATCGCTTTCTCCAGCGCCTCACGCAGCAGGTGGCGGTCATGGCGGTATTTGATGTCTGTGGCCTCCAGCGGCTCCTGCACTACCAGACGATCGCCGATACCGGATACATCAACCTTCGGCCCGACCACCACGCCGTCAATGATCTTCTTCCCGACGTAATGCTCCATTAAATTCAGTTTGTCCGGCAGTGATAAGCTCGCCGCTGCCGGGCTCAGCTCACGGCCCAGGTTACCGATGTAAACCATCGGGGCAGGGGTGCGTCGCAGCGCCTGTGCCAGCTCTTTCACCAGCAGAATTGGCATCAGGCTGGTATAAAAACTGCCCGGACCGATCAGGATAAGATCCGCTTCTCCGATTGCCTCCACCGCTTCTCGCGTGGCGGGTACGCTCGGGTAGGTCATTAACTCTGTTGGCGGCAGGACGAGTTGGTCAATATTCACCTCGCCGTAAACTTCATGTCCTTCGGCATCGATTGCCATCAAGTCAACCGGTTGTTCAGACATAGGGATCAGGAATGCATCCACTTTAAGCAGATTACGGATTAAATTGATGGCTTCCAGAGGCCGTACGCTCAGGTGATCAAGCGCCTTTAACATTAAGTTTCCGAGGTTATGCCCGGAAAGTTCGCCATTACCGCCAAAACGGTACTCAAACATCGCCGAAGCAACGCTCGGTTCAGTAATTAACTGGTTCAGACAGTTGCGCATGTCTCCCCAGGCAATGCCGCCTTCGGCACGACGGATGCGTCCGGTTGAGCCACCGTTATCGGTGGTGGTTACTATCCCTGTCAACCTTGAGCCGAGTGACGACAAAGAGGACATCACCCGACCCAGACCGTGGCCTCCGCCAAGAGCGACTACCCGGTCAAGATCCGCAAAAGTGCGATTGCGCATACGTATTCCTTATCACGTTTGATCGCGTAACAGTAACCTAACTACCCCTAAAAGACGATGCCTCAGCCGATGCAAAATGACGTATATCAATGTGAAAGTGCGGTTTTTAGGTATTCTGTAGTGAAAATGCAGGATTGATTCGTTATATAGATGATTATATAGCGAAAAGCGATAATGGCGCAGTCAGAATTTCCGCGCTACTATCGCCATAACCACGTTTTCAAAATTGAAAACATACACTCTAGCCCTTGTGCCTGTGTCGAAAGATATGGCGCTCTGGCCGTGGCGAATTTGCCACCAGGGTACAGAAAGAAATGACTGTGCCTCCCGTATCTGGAAAGGTGTACATGGCTTCACAACTTACTGATGCTTTCGCGCGTAAGTTTTATTACTTACGTCTGTCGATTACCGACGTGTGCAACTTCCGTTGCACCTACTGTCTGCCCGATGGCTACAAACCGGGCAGCGTCACCAATAACGGCTTTCTTTCCGTGGATGAAGTGCGGCGCGTGACGCGTGCATTCTCTGAACTCGGCACGGAAAAAGTGCGTCTGACCGGGGGCGAGCCCTCGCTGCGTCGCGACTTCCCCGACATCATTGCCGCCGTGCGTGAAAACGAACGTATCCGCCAGATTGCAGTCACCACCAACGGCTACCGCATGGCCCGCGATGTGGCGAACTGGCGTGATGCTGGCCTGACGGCAATTAACGTCAGCGTCGATAGCCTGGACGCCCGTCAGTTCCACGCCATTACCGGGCAGGATAAATTCCAGCAGGTAATGGACGGTATCGACGCCGCGTTCACGGCCGGCTTTGAAAAAGTCAAAGTCAACACGGTGCTGATGCGCGATGTAAACCATCATCAGCTGGACACCTTCCTGGCGTGGATCAAATCCCGTCCCATTCAACTGCGCTTTATCGAGCTGATGGAAACCGGCGAGGGCAGCGAGCTGTTCCGTCGCCATCACATCTCCGGCATGGTGCTGCGCGACGAGCTGCTGAAACGCGGCTGGCTCCATCAGATCCGCCAGCGCAGCGACGGCCCGGCGCAGGTCTTCTGTCACCCGGATTACGAAGGGGAGATTGGGCTTATCATGCCCTATGAGAAAGACTTCTGCGCCAGCTGCAACCGTCTTCGCGTCTCCTCCGTGGGCAAACTCCATCTCTGCCTGTTCGGCGATGGCGGCGTGGACCTTCGCGATCTGCTGGAAGACGATGCGCAGCAGGATGCGCTTGAAGCACGCATCTCTGAAGCCCTGACGCATAAAAAACAGACCCACTTCCTGCACCAGGGCAACACCGGTATTACTCAAAACCTGTCCTATATTGGCGGGTAATCAGGCTTAAGAGGGAATAAGAAGATGAGTCAGGTTAGCGCAGAATTTATCCCGACACGTATTGCCATTCTTACCGTTTCCGACCGCCGTGGCGAAGAGGATGATACCTCCGGCCACTGGTTGCGTGATGCAGCCCACGAAGCGGGCCATAAGATTGTTGATAAAGCGATTGTGAAAGAGAACCGCTACGCCATTCGCGCGCAGGTTTCTCAGTGGATCGCCAGCGATGACGTGCAGGTGGTGTTGGTTACCGGCGGTACGGGTTTCACGGCGGGCGATCAAGCCCCCGAGGCGCTGGTCCCACTGTTCGATCGCGAAGTGGAAGGCTTCGGTGAAGTGTTCCGTATGCTCTCGTTTGAAGAGATTGGTACCTCCACGCTGCAGTCGCGCGCGGTAGCGGGTGTCGCGAACAACACCCTGATTTTCGCCATGCCCGGCTCGACGAAAGCCTGCCGCACCGCGTGGGAAAACATCATCGCCCCGCAGCTGGATGCCCGAACCCGTCCGTGTAATTTCCATCCTCATTTAAAGAAATAAGCTATGTCACAACTGACCCACATTAACGCCGCTGGCGAAGCGCATATGGTCGACGTCTCCGCCAAAGCGGAAACGGTGCGCGAGGCGCGCGCGGAAGCGTTCGTCACCATGCTGCCGGAGACCCTGGCGATGATTATCGACGGTAGCCACCATAAGGGCGACGTCTTTGCCACCGCCCGCATCGCCGGGATTCAGGCCGCCAAACGGACCTGGGATCTTATCCCGCTGTGCCATCCGCTGATGCTGAGCAAGGTGGAAGTGAATCTGCAGGCGCAGCCAGAGCACAGCCGCGTGCGCATTGAATCACTCTGCCGCTTAACCGGCAAAACGGGCGTGGAGATGGAAGCCCTGACGGCGGCCTCCGTTGCCGCGCTGACCATCTACGACATGTGCAAAGCGGTGCAAAAAGATATGGTGATTGGCCCGGTTCGCCTGCTGGCGAAAAGCGGCGGCAAATCCGGCGATTTTAAGGTGGACAGCCATGATTAAGGTGCTCTTTTTTGCCCAGGTGCGCGAGCTGGTGAATACCGACAGCCTGACGCTGGATGCGTCCTTCGAAAACGTTGCCGCCCTGCGCGCGCATCTTGCCGCACAAAGCGACCGCTGGGCGCTGGCGCTGGACGAAGGCAAGCTGCTGGCCGCCGTGAATCAGACGCTGGTTGAATTCACCCATCCGCTGAACGCAGGGGATGAAGTGGCGTTCTTCCCACCGGTGACCGGGGGCTAAAATGGCGGAAACACGAATTCTGGTAGGTCCTGAGCGCTTCAGCGTGGGTACAGAATATAGCTGGCTGGCGGAGCGTGATGAAGACGGTGCGGTGGTGACCTTCACCGGCAAAGTGCGTAACCACAACCTGGGTGACAGCGTGAAAGCACTGACCCTGGAGCACTATCCGGGCATGACGGAAAAATCGCTGGCGGCGATTGTGGAAGAAGCACGCGGGCGCTGGCCGCTCGGACGAGTGACAGTTATCCACCGTATTGGCGAAATGTGGCCTGGCGAGGAGATTGTCTTCGTCGGGGTGACCAGCGCACACCGCGGCAGCGCGTTTGCGGCAGGGGAGTTCATTATGGACTACCTCAAAACCAGAGCGCCGTTCTGGAAGCGTGAAGCCACCCCGGAAGGTGACCGCTGGGTTGAATCTCGTGATAGCGACAAACACGCCGCCAGCCGTTGGTAGTCGGTTTACGTGGATGTGTTAATCTTAACGTGTGTGTCTACTTAAACTTAATCAGGAGTGAATCATGGACCGATTTCCGCGTTCCGATTCAATAGTACAGCAGACCCGTAGTGGGCTGCAGACGTATATGGCTCAGGTGTATGGCTGGATGACGGTTGGCCTGTTGCTGACCGCGTTTATCGCGTGGTATGCGGCCAATACGCCGGAGCTGATGATGTTTATCTTCTCCAGCAAAATCACCTTCTTTGGGCTGATTATTGCCCAGCTAGCGTTGGTGTTCGTCCTTTCAGGCCTGGTGCAAAAGCTCAGCGCCGGCATGGCGACTACGCTGTTTATGCTCTACTCGGCGCTGACCGGGCTGACGCTTTCCAGCATTTTCATCGTTTACACTTACTCTTCCATCGCCAGTACCTTTGTGGTGACCGGCGGGATGTTTGGGGCGATGAGCCTCTATGGTTACACCACCAAACGCGATTTGAGCGGTTTTGGCAGTATGCTGTTTATGGGGCTGATTGGGATTGTGCTGGCGTCTCTGGTGAACCTGTGGCTGAAAAGTGAAGCGCTGATGTGGGCGGTGACCTATATCGGGGTGGTGATCTTTGTTGGGTTGACGGCTTATGACACCCAGAAGCTGAAAAACATCGGTGAGCAGATCGACGTACGCGACAGTTCGAACCTGCGCAAATACGCGATCCTGGGCGCGCTGACGCTGTATCTGGACTTTATCAACCTGTTCCTGATGCTGCTGCGTATCCTCGGCAACCGTCGTTAAGGTTGTTTTGCCGGGTGGCGGCTGCGCCTTACCCGGTATACGAAACTAAAAACGGCAACCTGGTTGCCGTTTTGCTTTTATTTTGCCAACGCCTTCTCGTTCTTCGCTCTCAGCTTTTTCGCCCGACTCTCCAGCATCAGATAACAGACCGTTGCCAGCGCCAGCGGCAGGAAGTAATACAGCATGCGGTAGGCCAGCAGCGCAGCGATAATCGTCCCCTGAGAGACATGTTCCCCGGCCAGCAGCGCGATAAACACCGCCTCCAGCACGCCGATCCCTGCCGGAATATGGACAATCACCCCGGCAATACTGCTCACCAGCAGAACGCCCAGCACGAAGAAGTAGTTCACATCTTCGCCAGTCAACAGCCAGATAATCGCCCCCATCGCCATCCAGTTGGCGCTGGATACCGCCATCTGCAACACCGCGAAGCGCCATGAAGGTAATACCAGTTCTTGCCCTTTAATGGTCATATGACGGCGTTTAGCGAAGGCGCAGGCCCACAGATAAAAAGCGATAATCAGCAGCAACACGATGCCGAGAATACGCAGCGTGGTCTCATCGATATACCAGTGCGCGGGCAACTGCACCACGCCGAGGGTAAAAATCACCCCACCGAGCAGAATGTACCCCAGCCAGTTGGTGGTAATGCTGAGCGAGAAAATGCGCGTGATGGTTCCGCCCGGTAGTCCCAGCCGCGAGTAGAGGCGATAGCGCATTCCAATCCCGCCGACCCAGGTGCTTAATGTCAGGTTAAACGCATAGCAGATGAACGACACCAGCATAACCTGGCGTTTAGCCAGTTTGTGGCCGCAATAGGCGCGCCCCAGCAGGTCATAGCAGCCGTACATCAGATAGCTGATAATAACCAACCCAACAGCACCCAGCAGCACCAGCCGATTGTAGTTGCGGATAACTTTCCACACCTCTTCCCAGTCAACTTTCTGCGCGTAAATCACCAGCAACACGGCGACTGCAATAAAGAAGATCCAGGTGAGGATTTTTTTTGCCAGCCGCCAGCGCGGATGCGATTTTGACATCAGGTTTTCCCTCCGTCTTGCGCTTCAACGCGATCCTGGGTTTCCATTTCAGGTTGCACAGGCGGCTCCACGAGCGCCAGTTTTGGTGTATGTGCCGGCAGCCAGCCGACCATCGCCGGGAAATGGCGCAGGAAGTGGAACACCAGCACGCTGATGCCCAGGTTCCACCAGGTGCGTTTGGGTACCATGGATTCATCCACGCGCACGCAGTCGTTGACGATCAACGCCTGCAGGTTATCCCGAAGGGTCTGGTTAAACTGGCGATCGTAAATGATCAGGTTCGCTTCAAGATTGAGCGATAAACTTAGCGGATCAAGGTTACTGGAGCCCACGGTTGCCCAGTGATCGTCCATCAGCGCAACTTTGCCGTGCAGCGGGCGACGGCGGTATTCGTAAATCTGCACGCCGCCTTTCACCAGATAGTGATACAGCAGCCGCGCGCCGACTTTGACTATCGGCATATCCGGCTCGCCCTGCACAATCAGCTTCACACGCACACCCCGTCGGGCCGCATTGCGCATGGCATGCAGCAGACGATAGCCCGGGAAAAAGTAGGCGTTGGCGATGATGACCTCGCGCTTCGCGTTGGCGAGCATCTTCAGATAATGACGCTCAATGTCGTTTCTGTGCTCGGCGTTATCCCGCCAGACGAACAGCGCCTGCGCTTCTCCGGGATTCCGGTTCTCTTCCGGACGATGGCGGCGTTTCCACCAGCGACGTGCAACCTCTTTACCGGGCAAGTTTTCCAGTTCGAACAACAGGATATCCTGAACTACAGGCCCTTCGATGCGGATCGCATAATCCTGTTTCGCTTCCGGGCCGTAATCGGACATATGTTCAGCGGAGTAGTTAATGCCGCCAACAAACGCCACCGTCTCATCCACCACCACAATTTTGCGGTGCATCCGGCGGAAAAGGTTGGTACGCATGCCGAACAGGCGAGTGCCGGGATCGTAGTAGCGGAAGATCACACCCGCTGAAGTGAGTTCATTGACGAAGGCGTCGCTGAGATCCGGTGAACCATAGCCATCGAGGAGGACTTCAATATTGACGCCACGCCGGGCGGCGCGCAGCAGCACGCTGTGCAATTGTTTACCGACGTCATCTTCGAACCAGATAAAGGTTTCGAGGATCACTTTCTGCTTTGCATGGTCAATCGCTTTGAACACGGCCGGGTAATACTCGTCCCCATTAACCAGCAGCGTGATCCGGTTGCCATCTTGCCAGGAACATTTCATAAGTGGATCTCCGCACTGAGCGGGGCATGGTCGGAGAGATGTCGCCAGTTGAGTAGCGCCAGGGCGGTAGGACTGCTGGCGTGAGCATTTTTCACGTAGATCCGGTCAAGACGCAGCAAGGGGAAACGTACCGGAAAGGTGCGCGCGGGTCTGCCGTTCGCGCGGGTGAAAATTTCCTCCAGCCCGGCATTCACTTTCAACGGATGGTTCGCCCGCTGTCGCCAGTCGTTGAAATCACCGGCCACGATCACCGGTTCACCTTCGGGAAGTGCATTAGCCCACTCTGCCAGCATGTTCAGCTGCGCCTGGCGATGGGCTTCGCGCAGACCGAGATGAACACAGCCGACATGGAGGGGAAGCTCAAGGTCGGGCGGAGTGATACGGCAGTAAAGCAGGCCGCGTTTTTCGCTTTCCCCTACGGAAACATCGCGGTTCTCGTAATATTCAATCGGGAAACGTGACAGCACCGCGTTGCCGTGATGGCCTTCCGGATAGACCGCGTTGCGTCCGTAAGCGTAATCACTCCACATGGTGTCGGCCAGAAATTCGTAGTGGGGCGTGTCGGGCCAGTTCTCAACGTGAAGCGGATGCACTTCGTGTGCGCCCATTACCTCCTGCAGGCAAACAATGTCCGCATTGACGGTGCGTACCGCGTCGCGCAGCTCCGGTAAAATGAAGCGGCGGTTAAATGCTGTGAAGCCTTTATGAATGTTTATTGTCAGCACGTTAAGCGAGAAATGCTGCATTTTTGGCGTCATAAGCTCCTTCCTGAGTGTCTATCCCGATGAAAATAAAGTGTAGTCGGCGTCACAAAAAGATGCGGTGTTACGGAATTTTCCGTAAAGTGCGGTAGTCTGAATAAGCAGAGAAAAATCCTTCAGGAGAGAAGCCATGAAGTGGCAACAACGTGTTCGTGTCGCAACTGGCCTCAGTTGCTGGCAGATAATGTTGCATTTACTGGTCGTGGCCGTACTGGTGATGGGCTGGATGAGCGGCACGCTGGTGCGTGTTGGCCTGGGACTGTGCGTCCTCTACGGCGTCACCGTACTGTCGATGTTGTTCTTACAGCGCCACCATGAAGCACGCTGGCGTGAGGTGGGTGATGTGCTCGAAGAGCTCACCACCACCTGGTACTTTGGTGCCGCGATGATTGTGCTTTGGTTGTTGTCCCGTGTGCTGCAAAACAACCTGCTGCTGGCCCTGGCCGGTCTGGCAATCCTCGCAGGGCCTGCGGTGGTCTCGTTACTGACCAAAGAGAAAAAGCTACGCAATGTTGCGTCTAAACATCGCGTACGCCACTGAGCCCGTTGTGGCCGCTATGACCAGTAGCGGCCACAAACTTCCCCACACAATATCCAGACTCGCATCCTTCAGATAAATTTGCTTGGTGATATCCGTAAAGTGTCGAATCGGGTTTATCCACGTTAAATCCTGCAACCACACCGGCATGTTCTCGACAGGGGAAACATACCCCGAAAGCAAAATCGCTGGCATCATAAAGACGAACACCCCGATGAACGCCTGCTGTTGCGTGGAGCAGAGCGCTGAAATCAGCAGTCCAAATCCCACCAGTGACAGACCATAAATCACCATCGTGAAGTAAAACAGCGCCAGCGATCCGGCGAAGGGGATCTGGTACGCCCAAATACCCACGCCCAGTACAATGGTGGCCTGAAAGGTGGCAACAATCAGGGCCGGAACCGCTTTACCGACGAAAATTTGCCAGGTGGCGAGCGGAGAAACCAGCAGCTGATCCAGTGTCCCTTGTTCGCGCTCGCGGGCGACGGACAGAGAGGTGACGATCATCACCCCAATGGTGGTGATCATGGCGATCAGCGACGGTACCACAAACCATTTGTAATCCAGATTCGGGTTATACCAGTTACGCACCACCAGCTCGCTGTTATTGGGTTTGGGTTTGCCCTCCATCAGCTCCTGCTGGTAATTCTTGACCACCTGTTGCAGGTAGTTGGCCGCGATCTGGGCGCTGTTGGAGTTACGTCCGTCGAGGATCAACTGCATGGGGGCGGTCTGGAAAGTGTCCAGGTTACGGGAAAAATCTGCCGGGAATCTCACCAGCAGCAGCGCTTTTTGCGTGTCGATAGTGGGCTGGATTTCCTGCGGGCTTTTCAGCAGCAGAATATGGGTAAAGGCTTTTGCGCGTGCAAAACGCTGCGTCAGCTCAACGGCGTGTTTACCGTTGTCTTCGTTGTAGATGGCAATGGTGGCGTTCGTCACCTCAAGCGTGGCGGCAAACGGAAACAGTAAAACCTGAATAAGTACCGGCAACACCAGAATGGCACGGGTTTGCGGCTCGCGCAGCAGCGATTGCAGCTCTTTGCGGATCAATGTCCATAAACGGTGAAACATGTTCGCTCCTTAATCCAGCCGCCGTTTGGTTTTTATCCACGTCAGGCCAATAAACATCGTTGCCGACGCCATCAGGAACAGCGTGTTGATAATCAGCACCACCGGAATATTTCCCGCGAGGAACAGGCTTTGCAGCGTGCTCACGAAGTAGCGCGCCGGAATAATGTAGGTCACGGCGCGGATCACGGCGGGCATGCTGTCGATCTGGAAAATAAACCCGGACAGCATAATCGACGGTAAAAAAGCGGCGTTGAGCGCCACCTGGGCGGCGTTAAACTGGTTGCGGGTGACGGTGGAGATAAGCAGCCCCATGCCGAGCGTGCTGAGCAGAAACAGGCTGGTGATAAAGAACAGCACGACCAGCGAGCCGCGGTACGGCACACCGAGAATAAATACCGACACAAGCATACAGAGCAGCATCGCCAGCATGCCGAGGAAGTAGTAGGGGATAAGTTTGCACAGCAGCAGCTCGACACGCGTCACTTCGGTAGAAAGCAGCGCCTCCATGGTGCCGCGCTCCCACTCGCGGGCGATCACCA
This sequence comes from Enterobacter ludwigii, assembly GCA_023023105.1. Taxonomy (NCBI): domain Bacteria; kingdom Pseudomonadati; phylum Pseudomonadota; class Gammaproteobacteria; order Enterobacterales; family Enterobacteriaceae; genus Enterobacter; species Enterobacter ludwigii. The sequence goes on from CP083824.1 coordinate 1,357,675, forward strand.
GCGAGGTCAGGATCGCGCCAATGACCGTCATGATAATCGTCACCGCGCCAGGAATAATAAAGTGCTGACTGATGGCGGCGGGGTTAAACCAGTAGCGGGTCTGCACGTCGATCAGAGGGTCGAACGTTTCCCCCCGGTCTTCAGCGCGCTGCATCTGCCACAGCTGCCAGATCCCCTCCACGTAACCCTGCACAAAGTTCGCGGTGTTTGGCTCGCTGCCGTCGGTGATCACCTGGATCGGTGCATCGGTATTTGCCCGCGCCATATTGGCGGCAAAATCCACCGGAATGACGATCAGACCGCGAATCTTCCCGGCCTGCATCTTCTGGATCAGTTCCTGACGATTGTCGCTGATGGTGGCGTCAATGTAGGGTGAGCCGGTCATCGCGTGGGTGAAATCCAGCGCCTCTTTGCTCTGCTGTTCCAGCAAAATACCGACTCTGAGCTTGCTGGAGTCGAGGTTAATACCGTAGCCAAAGATAAACAGCAATAGCAGGGGGATCACTACCGCAATCAGCCAGCTGCTGGGGTCACGCACGATCTGGCGTGTCTCTTTGATGCACAGCGCGCGCACCCTGCGCCAGGAAATGGCGTTATTGTGCATGGGCATTCTCCTTATCCCAGTCGTGGATGAGGGTGATAAACGCCTGCTCCATCGTCGGGTCCGGGACTTCATCGTCGGCGGCCTGTGCTTTCAGGTCATCTGGCGTTCCGTGGGCAATCAGCTTGCCGCGATAGACCAGCCCGATACGGTCGCAGTACTCAGCCTCATCCATAAAGTGGGTTGTCACCATCACGGTAACCCCTTTTTCAACCATGCTGTTGATGTGCAGCCAGAACTCGCGACGGGTGAGGGGGTCAACGCCGGACGTAGGCTCATCAAGAAACAGAATATCGGGCTCATGCATCAGCGAGCAGGCCAGCGCCAGCCGCTGTTTGAAGCCGAGCGGCAGTTCATCCGTTGCGTGAGAGGCAATGCTGGTTAGCCCGAAGGCGTCGCTCATACGGCGGATTTTCTCGTTCTGTGCCCGCCCGCGCAGGCCGTACACGCCGGAGAAAAAGCGCAGATTCTGTTCGACCGTCAGGTTGCCATAGAGGGAGAACTTCTGCGCCATATAGCCCAGATGCTGACGCGCTTTGCCGGAACTGACCTTCAGGTCCATATCCAGTACCAGCGCTTTACCGGCAGTGGGGACCAGCAAACCGCACATCATCTTAAAGGTGGTGGATTTCCCGGCGCCATTCGGCCCGAGCAGGCCAAAAATCTCACCGCGCTTCACCGCGAAATTCACGTTATCGGTGGCGGCGAAATCACCAAACTTTTTAGTGAGGGATTTGGCTTCAATCACCGTTTCGCCCGGCGTACCTTCAACCGTGTGCAGGATCGCCCCGAGGGGAGATTCTGACGTTCCCGCGCCGCCCAGCAGATCGATAAACGCATCTTCGAAGCGCGGTGCGGTCTCTTCCATCTCGATCTCAGGCATACCTTGCGCACGGCGAATGTCGTCGACGGTTGCCTCTTTCTTGAGGATCACGCGTACCGAACGGCCCTGAATCATCCCGTCACTGACCTGCGGCAATTTCAGCACCCGCTGTAACAGCTTGCGGTTGGATTCCTGCGGGCTGTGCAACAGAAAACTGCGTCCGGCCATACTTTGTGTCAGTGTCGTCGGCTCGCCCTGATAAAGCAGTTCACCTTCGTTCATCAGCAGCACATCCCGGCACTGCTCCGCTTCGTCAAGGTAGGAGGTGCTCCAGAGGATCAGCATCCCGTCGCCTGCCAGTTCGTGCACCATCTGCCACAATTCACGGCGAGAGATGGGGTCAACGCCGACACCCGGTTCATCCAGAAGCAGAACTTTCGGTTCACCGACCAGCGTACAGGCCAGCCCCAGTTTCTGTTTCATGCCGCCGGAGAGCTTACCCGCCAGCCGGCCAGTGAACGGACCGAGTGAAGTAAACTCCAGCAAACGAGCAAAGGTCTTCTGGCGAATGTCGCCGGTCACGCTGCGCAGGTCGGCATACAGATTCAGGTTTTCCATTACCGTCAGATCTTCATACAGACCAAACTTCTGCGGCATATAGCCGAGCATGGCATGGAGCGCGCTGTCATCCTTGATCGGGTCGAGCCCGAGCACGCTGGCGGTTCCGTCATCCGGCTTAAGCAACCCCGCCAGCATTCGCATTAGCGTGGTTTTGCCGGCACCGTCCGGACCGACCAGTCCGGTGACATAGCCCTTCTGAATGGTGCAATTCAGCGGTGCGACGGCCGGTTTGTCCATTCCCGGGAAGCGTTTGACCAGATTGCTGAGCTCAATAACCGCGTCATTCATGTCGTTCCCCGTTGTTTACTTTTACGGTGACAGGCATGCCTTGACGCAGCGCGTCGTCCGCATCAGTCACGATGATACGCAGGCGATAGACCAGGTCGGTACGCAGGTCCGGCGTTTCAACGGTTTTCGGTGTGAATTCGGCGGTTGGGGAAACGAAGCCCACCTTGCCGTGATACGGCTTGTCCGGTCGACCATCGGTATAGAGCAACAGCTCGCGTCCTGGCTGCATCTGGCCGAGATTCGGCTCGTCGATGTACGCGCGCACCCACACAGGGCGGGTCAGGGAGAGCGTTAAAACGGTGCTGCCCGCGCTGAGTATGCTGCCTGGCTCCACGGCGCGGGTCATCAGCGTACCGTCAGACGGTGCAACCAGAGTGGTATCGTGAAGATCCAGTTCGGCCTGGGCAAGTTGCGCCTGAGCCTGTTCAAGGCTGGCTTTCGCCTGGGCAATATCCTGCGGGCGATTACCGGTGTGGTACTGGCTTAGTTTGTCCTGAGCGGATTTCAGCGTGGCCTGGGCCTGATCGCGTGATGAACGGGCGTTTTCCAGATCGTTGGCTGAAATGGTGCGGCTTTTCCACAGCCCCTGCTGGCGGGCATAGAAATTCTGCGCGTAGTCGTAAGCCGCCTGCGCCTGTTTGACCGCTGCGGCGGCCTGGGCAATCTCTTCATCGCGATAACCCGCCAGCATCAGGTCATATTGTGCCTGGGCGACAGATACGCCTGCCTTTGCCTGCATCAGCGCGTTCTCGTAAGGGGATTTATCCAGCATACCCAGCGTCTGACCGCGCGTAATTGTGTCGCCTTCATCAACGTTAAGCGATGCCAGACGCCCCCCCACGCGGAAGCTCATATTCACCGTGCGAATATCAACGTTACCGTACAGCGTCAGGGCTTTATCCTGATGACTCTGATACCACAGCCAGCCACCGACTCCCGCAGTAAGCAAAACAACAACCACCAGAACGATGGCGACAGGTTTTTTCATGACTTCAGGCTCCTTTGCGTTAAACCTTGCAGGATCAGATCGAGATGACAGGTGATGACCTGAATAATCTGCGCGGCTTTATCCTCATCAAATTGTGTCCAGCCGGTGCGTAAAAGGATAGTCTCCCGCCCCAGACGGAAGGCGAGGATTTCACCCAGCAGGGCATGGGTATGCAAAATTGTCTCGGTATCGTTGGCATCCCGCCCGGTATAGGCGGCGATCAGCCGGGTCAGGTGAGTATGCATCGGGGCAATCACCCGATCGTGCACGAGCTGGTACGCGGCAGAAGGGGAGAGCTGCTCGCGGGAGATAAATTTACTCAGGTTGAGCGTATCGTCGTGCGTCAGCAGGCGGATCATATTGTGGCAGGCGTTGAGGATCAGCTGCCGAATGGCGGCGCGATCGGGCGACGGCTGGCCGAGCAGCGCGGTGGCTTCCTCAACGTGCGGGCGAAATTGCGTGCCGATAAAATCGGCGATCCACTCGGCACAGGCGAGGTATAAATCCTCTTTTGAGCCAAAATAGTAGGGTATGGCTGCAATGTTCTGCCCGGCCAGTGCCGCAATATCGCGCGTCGTGGCATGCAGTCCGTACTCGCCAAACTGCGCCAGCGCCGCGGCAATAAGCTGGCTTTTGGCCTGTTCACCTTTTGATGTCGTCGGGGTCGTATTCATAGCGGCATTAAAAATTAATCAATCGATTGATTAAGACTATGCCTGATTCACGCCCTCGTCGAGGGAACCGAGGGATATTTTATGCGCTACGTCACAAAAGCTGCTACACTCCGCCCCTTCGCGACATTGTGGTTTTTGTCCTCGCCTATTCGTTATATCTCCCTGAAAACTACACCTGTGATGGTCGGGGCGGTTCGGAGTTTTTATGTCTTTTGATTCCCTTGGCCTGAACCCGGAAATTCTGCGCGCGATCGCAGAGCAGGGCTACGTTGAGCCAACCCCAATCCAGCAGCAGGCTATCCCCGCCGTCTTGCAGGGCCGCGATCTGATGGCCAGCGCCCAGACCGGTACCGGTAAAACCGCGGGCTTTACGCTGCCGCTGTTAGAGCTGCTGGTAAAAAACCAGCCGCACGCCAAAGGCCGTCGTCCGGTTCGTGCGCTGATCCTCACCCCAACTCGTGAGCTGGCAGCCCAGATTGGCGAGAACGTGCGTGACTACAGCCGCTATCTCAACATTCGCTCGCTGGTCGTTTTCGGCGGTGTAAGCATTAACCCGCAGATGATGAAGTTGCGCGGCGGTGTGGACGTGCTGGTGGCAACGCCGGGTCGTCTGCTGGATCTGGAACACCAGAACGCGGTGAAACTGGATAACGTCGAAATTCTGGTGCTGGACGAAGCCGACCGCATGCTCGACATGGGCTTTATTCACGACATTCGCCGCGTGCTGGCTAAACTGCCACCGCGTCGTCAGAATCTGCTCTTCTCCGCGACCTTCTCCGACGAGATCAAGGCGCTAGCAGAAAAGCTGCTGCATAACCCGCTGGAAGTGGAAGTGGCGCGTCGCAACACCGCCTCTGAGCAGGTCACCCAGCACGTTCACTTCGTTGACAAAAAGCGTAAGCGGGAACTGCTCTCCCAGATGATCGGCCAGGGCAACTGGCAGCAGGTGCTGGTCTTTACCCGCACCAAGCACGGCGCGAACCACCTGGCGGAACAGCTGAATAAAGATGGCATCCGCAGTGCCGCCATTCACGGTAACAAGAGCCAGGGCGCACGTACCCGCGCGCTGGCGGACTTCAAATCTGGCGACATCCGCGTGCTGGTGGCGACCGACATTGCCGCCCGTGGTCTCGATATTGAAGAGCTGCCGCACGTGGTGAACTACGAGCTGCCAAACGTGCCGGAAGATTATGTCCACCGTATCGGCCGTACCGGTCGTGCGGCGGCAACCGGTGAAGCGCTTTCTCTGGTTTGCGTGGATGAGCACAAGCTGCTGCGTGATATCGAACGCCTGCTGAAGAAAGAGATCCCGCGCATTGAAACGCCGGGCTATGAAGTTGACCCGTCGATTAAAGCTGAGCCAATTCAGAACGGTCGTCAGGGGGGACGTGGTCAGGGCGGCGGTGGCCGCGGTCAGCAGCCGCGTCGTGCCGACGGTGGTGCACCGAAATCAGCAGGCAAACCGCCGCGTCGTAGCAACGAAGCCAAACCCGCCGGTGAAAACCCGTGGCGCAGCGGCGAAGGCAAGCCAGCAGGGGAAGGGCAGCGCCGACGCCGCCCGCGTAAACCTGCTAACCCGCAGTAATCTGGAAGCCCGGTCGTAAAGCCGGGCTTTTCTTTTTGCGACAGCAAAGAGAAAGTGCCACAATAGTGGCTGTTTATACAGTATTTCAGGTTTTCCAATGGCTTTAACCGCTGCGCTCAAGGCGCAAATTGGCGCATGGTATAAGGCGCTACAGCAGCAGATACCCGACTTTATCCCCCGAGCGCCGCAGCGGCAGATGATTGCTGACGTGGCAAAAACGCTCGCCGGGGACGACGGGCGACATCTGGCGATTGAAGCCCCAACCGGCGTCGGGAAAACCTTGTCGTATCTCATTCCCGGCATCGCGATTGCGCGGGAAGAGGACAAAACGCTGGTGGTCAGCACCGCCAACGTGGCGCTGCAGGATCAGATCTTCAGCAAAGATTTACCGCTGCTGCGCAAAATCATCCCCGATCTGCGTTTTACGGCCGCTTTCGGACGCGGGCGCTACGTCTGCCCGCGTAACCTGGCGGCACTTGCCAGCAGCGAGCCTAATCAGCAAGATTTGCTGGCGTTTCTCGATGACGAACTGACGCCGAACAACAAGGCCGAGCAGGAGCAGTGTGCAAAGCTAAAAGCCGATCTCGATGGCTACAAATGGGATGGTCTGCGCGATCACACCAGCCAGGCAATTAGCGATGACTTATGGCGCAGGCTCAGCACCGATAAAGCGAGTTGTCTGAACCGCAACTGCCACTACTATCGGGAGTGCCCGTTCTTTGTCGCCCGACGTGAGATTCAGGAAGCGGAAGTGGTGGTCGCCAACCATGCGCTGGTGATGGCGGCGCTCGAGAGCGAAGCGGTGCTGCCGGAGCCCAAAAACCTGCTTCTGGTGCTTGATGAAGGTCACCATCTGCCGGACGTGGCGCGGGACGCGCTGGAAATGAGTGCCGAAATTACCGCACCGTGGTTCCGCCTGCAGCTGGATCTCTTTTGCAAGCTGGTGGCGACCTGCATGGAGCAGTTCCGCCCGAAAACCACGCCACCGCTGGCGGTGCCTGAGCGTCTTAGCGAACACTGCGAAGAGGTGTATAGCCTTATTGCCTCACTCAATAACATCCTCAATCTCTGGCTTCCGGCAACGCAGGAGGCTGAACACCGCTTTGCGATGGGCGAACTCCCGGATGAAGTGATGGAGATTTGTCAGCAACTGGCGAAGCATCTTGAAAAGCTACGCGGGCTGGCGGAGATGTTTTTAAACGATCTCAGTGAGAAAACCGGTTCACACGATGTGGTGCGATTGCACCGCATATTGCTCCAGATGAACCGTGCACTCGGTATGTTTGAAGCGCAAAGCAAGCTGTGGCGGCTGGCCTCGATGGCACAGGCTTCGGGCGCACCGGTCACCAAATGGGCCACCCGTGAAGTGCGTGACGGACAAGTGCACCTCTTTTTCCACTGCGTAGGTATTCGCGTGGCCGATCAGCTGGAAAAACTTATCTGGCGAAGCGTGCCGCATGTGGTGGTCACATCGGCCACACTGCGTTCCCTGAACAGTTTTTCGCGTTTGCAGGAGATGAGCGGCCTGAAAGAGAAAGCGGGCGATCGCTTTGTGGCGCTGGACTCACCGTTTAACCACTGTGAGCAGGGCAAGTTGGTGATCCCGCGCATGAAGTATGAGCCGCTTATCGACAACGAAGAGCAGCATATTGCCGAGATGGCAGCCTACTTCCGCGAGCAGGTTGAAAGCAAAAAGTACCCCGGGATGCTGGTGTTATTTGCCAGTGGGCGGGCGATGCTGCGTTTCCTGGAGCACGTTACCGATCTGCGTTTACTGTTACTGGTGCAGGGCGATCAGCCGCGCTATCGGCTGGTGGAGACGCACCGTAAACGCATTGATAACGGTGAGCGCAGCGTGCTGGTAGGTTTGCAGTCGTTTGCTGAAGGTCTGGATTTGAAAGGGGACTACCTGACGCAGGTGCATATCCATAAAATCGCCTTCCCGCCGATCGACAGCCCGGTAGTGATCACCGAAGGGGAATGGCTGAAAAGCCTTAACCGCTATCCGTTTGAGGTGCAGAGCTTACCCGCGGCATCGTTTAACCTGATCCAGCAGGTGGGGCGTCTGATCCGTAGCCATGGTTGTTGGGGTGAGGTGGTGATTTACGACAAACGCTTGCTCACCAAAAATTACGGTCAGCGGCTGTTGAATGCTTTGCCCGTTTTCCCCATCGAACAACCGGAAGTGCCTGAGGTAATAAAACGCCCGGCCAAATTGCCTGTCGGGCGCAAGAAAAGCCTCCGTGCTAAGGGGCGCGGTCCTACTGGTAAGTGAAGGTCACCTGCACGACGCTGTTGAACGTGCCGGCGGTGACGGGCATTGAGGTGGCGTAGTAACGCGCAGCTAAGGGGAAGTCTGCCGTATGATCGCTTTGATTGATCAGTACGCTAAAGCTGGCCTGAGGAGCGATAAGGATGTGATCCTGACGATCGGCAAGTTCGAGAGCCAGGCCGCCAGCCGTGCCGTTATTCGCAAATTTTGTCGGATGTGCGCCATCCGCCTGTCCGTGAAACGTGGCGGTGGCAAGGGTTGTGGTGGCAGGGCATTTTGAGAGTGTCAGATCTACGTTTTTCCATACCCCCGTGTCGCCGATGTCTTTAAAATCACCTGACGATGCCTGACCGAGATCGACAGTCAAATTCTGGCTGGCGCTGTCGACGGAACAGGTATTGGCAAAAATATTGCCCTGCATGAGCACCTGTATTTCCTCTGCAAAGGCGTGAGGTGTCAAAGCAAGCAGCAAAACAGGAAGATATTTTGTCATTTATACCCCAGCGTGATGGTGGCAATGCTGTTGGCGCTGCCGGGTGTGACGTCGGCTGCGGTTTGCTCGTAACGTACCTGAAAAGGAATCGCCAGCGTTTCATTCGCTTGCGCAACTGCGGCAGTACTCCTGTAGGTACCAAAATCAGGGACTTCTCCGTCAAACAGCATTTGAACCCCTATACCCGTTGCGACGCCGGTTTCCTGAGTCAGGTTGATGACGCCCGGGAAGTTCGTATCATAGCCATTTGCACTTGTTATCATGACCTCCGGCTGCACGGTGTCGGTACAATTCACGTCCACGTCAAACGTCCTGTAGGGAGCTATTGAACCCGCACCGGTAAATGCGCTGACCGGAAAATCCCCTAATTTGATTGTCAGGCTTTTTGGGGATACGGAGCAGGTCACCTCGTGCACCGTGATATTTCCCGCGTAAGAAATATTATTGGGGTCGCCAATCCCTTCATGACCAAATACGCCAATGCCAAACCGGGTTTGGGCCTGAACCAGAGTACCTGAAGAGATCGCATTGCTGGTTTTTACCAGCTCCAGCGTGACGTCAAAACTGAATGATTGTTGTCCATCGGTGGAGACATACCCTATGGGGGTGCTGCGCGAATCGCACTGTACGCCGCCAGCTCCGCTAATACGCTGGCCTTTGTCGTTCATCAATGCGATACCAACCCCGGGCACGCCGGAGTCATAGACGCCAGTCATGCCCGGTATTTCAGCCCCCGTACCGTAATAGCAGGACACGATCTCCAGGCCACTATCAATGCTTTGATCGCAGTTTCCTGCAACATGAACGGTATTTTCCGAGCCGGGAATGGTCGCCCCAACGGCCAGCGTTGTGGAAACCGAGACCGACGCGATGTTGATCATTTTTGGCAGGTCCGGGGTGGTACAGGTCGCTTTAGCATGCGGCATAAATAATGCAGCGGCTCCCAGAATCAGTAGAAAAAAGCAGTGTTTAATCAATTGCATAATATTGAACCTGAGCGGTGGATCACTGACACTGCGCGCCAGCATGAATGATGGTGGATTTATCTTTCTCATCCGTTAGCGCGTATGCAGCGCTGCAATGCTCGCTGACATCTGGCCCCCAGCTGACAGAGAGTTTCCCGTGCTGAGGTAAACCGGAGAGATAGGTCTGGCCGTCGCTGCCCACAATGAACTCGCTGTCCTTATCGTCGGTGGTGACGGTTGCGCCAAAGGGAAGCGGTTTACCGTTTTGTGTCAACGTCATCAATACCCGACGTCCCACACGGGTGTTGAAGCTCGCCCGAACGACTGCCCCACGTGTCGGGGTGACAATCTGCGCGGCGTGGGTCACGTCGGCATCCTCTGGTAGCGTTTCGGTGTCCAGCGAAATGGTGTTATGGCGATAGGCAGTGACAAATGGCACAACGGTATAGCCACGGAAATCGGTCTCGACTCCCGTCTGGTTGGTGATATGTGTGCCATGGGTCCCCGGCGCTTTTACCAGAGCGATGGTTTCCCCTAGCGGCTGACTTAACGTGATGCCGTTAGCATGCGCCACGACGCCACCCTGCAGGCCCATATTCACCGTGCGCTGATATTTATCCTGACTAATACCGCCGCTCACTTCGCCATAGGTCGCCTTATAGTCGGCATTCACGCTGGTGGAATTGCCGCTGCCGGTTGTGCTCAGACCTTCCTGAATATTCCAGTTGAGGTTCTCTTCTTTTAGCGCCGTGCCGTTCAGGCCAATATTCTGCGTGGTACCCTCTTTAGTGTTATTCAGATTGTACGTAGCCCACGTGTTGTGCATCCAGCGGTCAAGCGGAACGGAGACACTCAGAGAGAACTGGTTGTCGTTGGTAACTGACTCCCCGTTCTCGTCGCTGTCGTCAGTATTTTTGTTCATGCTGTAGCTCAGGCTGTAGCTCACGCCGTGCCAGCTGTTGTTGTAGCTGACGCTCATGGAGGTCATGTCCTGACTCTGGCTCCAGTAGGTCTCTTTCACCATGCTCAGGGTGACGGAACCCCACCCTTTGGGCAGCGTCTGGTCGACGGTGGCTTCAGCCCGCGCGCGACGCTGCTGTGGGGCCGACCAGTCGTCCGAGCGGGTCCAGGACTCCATGGTGTCTTCCATGGTGTAAAACCCTTTGCTGTTGTAGCGATACCCCGCGAGAGAGAAGTTGGTACCGGAGCCGGCAAAATCTTTGCTGTAACGTACACGCCAGGACTGGCCTTTGCTGGCCTGTTGCTTTTTAAGCAGTGCTTTCGCGCGGGTCACGTCGATGGAAAAGGCGCCTAAATCACCCATGTTTTTTCCCGCGCCCAGCGCCTGAGATTGATAATGGCTGCTCTGTTGTACGCCGCCATAGGCGGTGAAACCATACGGTAAACCATAAATTGCGCTGCCCTGGGCAAACGGCGTTTTCTCTACATCGCTGTCATATGATCGATAACGGCCAGCAGTGACGCTATAGCGCAGGTTATGTTCACGCTGGAGTACCGGTACTGAAGCGTAGGGCACCACGAAATGGCTTTCGCTGCCGTCGGTTTCTTTTACCGTCACCTGAAGATCGCCGCTGCTGCCCGTCGGGTAGAGGTCGTTGATCTCAAACGCACCGGGCGCAACGGTATTTTGATAAATGACGTAACCGTTCTGTCGCACCATCACCAGAGCGTTACTGTGTGCTGTACCGCGAATAATCGGGGCATACCCTTTCTCGCTGTCCGGGAGCATGTCGCTGTCGGAGTTAAGCTGTACGCCGGTATAAGGCACGCTATCAAACACGTCGGCAGGGGAAGAACTTTGTCCGACCGTCAGGCTGCTTTTCATCGCCACAATATCGCGCTGGGCGTAGGTATAAATGGATGAAAACGTCTGCTGTTGTTCTTTACCCGTGGTGCTGCGGTTCCATGTCGAGTAGTTTCTCAACCGCCATGCGCCAATGTTAAGGCCAGGCCGGAGATTGACGTACTGGCTGCTGGTATCCTGTTCACCCTGTTGCAGCGCGTGGCTTTGGCTCGCGGTCGCACTGTAATTGAGCAGACCAGCCGTGATCCCTTCATCGAACTCTTTTGGGTCGATATAGCCCCGTGGAACCTGGCCTAGTGCCAGTTGCGGAACACTGAGCAGCAGCTGTTGATTGCGAACGTGGAACGACGTGGAGGCTGCCGGGATGGTGTTTAAATCAGCGCACTGGCCTTTTGCCATCAGCTCTGGATATTTTTGGGTTTTGATACCCAGGCTTTTTAAGTCGCTCAGACTAAAGCAGGGCTGAAGAGAGTTATTACCTTGCGGATCTTTTTGTAATTTGAACGTGACGTCGCGTGTATCAATTTTATTGTTATTAATAAAAATGGCGACCTGATATTTTCCCGGTGCCTGCCCTGGCCCTTTTTCGTAAACGGACAGGTCGGTCTTTCCCTGTTGAGGATTATCAATATCCAGTAATGCCGGGTTAAAATAATCATCAGCCATAACCTGCTGTGCAAAGATCGCCAGCGCCAGGCCACATAAAATGACCAGCAGTGATGAAATTCGGCAGGTGAACGGCTTTTTATGGCTGTACATGATTATAGTAATTGTCTGCACATAATATTAGTGGACTGATTTCGACCATGTCTGGCTGATACTGCCGTAATCCGTAATAATGGAATACGCGACAGTGGAACCGCTGACGTTGCCAGGTAAGGCAAAATGTGTTTCCGTTTCAGGTATTGCCCACGTGGCTTTATCCACTTTATGGCCGTTCAGCGTCACCTTCTGGAAATTCATATAGAATGGCGTTGGGTTATTGACGACCAGATCGTTGCCTTCACGATGCCACTCAAGTTTATTTGCGACATCTTCAGGTTTGCCTTTAACTGAAGTAGGGCGATACAACAATTTTATGCGCGTATTAATGGCAATTTGCAGGGTATTCATCCCTTCAACATGTTTTGAGGAGGGAATGGCTTTGATATTTAACCAGTACAGCGATTCACGATCTTCCGGTAGATTGCCACCGGTACGTACCACGCGCAGCACGTTATCCTCTTTTGCATCAAGACGAAAAAGCGGTGGTGTAATCAGAAAGGGCGCTTTGCCCGGGGTTTTACCGCCAGAATCGACCCAGGACTGTACCAGATAATCCGTGGTATCTGGGTTTGAAACGCCAAGAGAGGACTCCTTTTTATCTCCATGGTAGACCAGACGGGTGCCATTAATAATAACACCTGCATGCGCAGTGGCGGCTGCCAGTAAAAGAGTGCTCAGTAAATAACCGTGGCGCATAACTATTTCTCAAAAAAAGAAGAGATATTAACGCCGATAAAAACGTTAATATCTCAGGATGGATAATATCAGTTATAGATAACGGTGAAGGTCGATACAGAGTTAGCCGGACCTGCGGTAATTGCGGCCCCGGTTTGAATATACCGTGCGCCGAATATCAGGTCGTTGACCGTCGTGCCGGAGGCTAAAGGATATTGCTGAGACGGCGTATACAGACTCACGGGTTGTTCAGAAGCATCAACCAGTTGAATAGCCACACCTGTTGCAGCATCCACATCCGGCGTTAATGCCAGCGTGGCGTTATTATTCGCATCCGGCGTTCCGCCGAAGTTAATCGCTGCGGAGGTAACGGTTTCCGGACAATCTTTTAGCTGAATATCGAACTTCGTTAACGTGCTGGTAGAGCCCGCACCGGTAAATACCGTTTTAGACACTTTACCTAGCTGAACATTTAATGGATTACTTAACCCATTAACCACCTGACACGCAGAATCAATTATTTCCCCGGTGAAGTTTATCTGACCTTCACCGTTTGTTGCCGCTAATGCAGATGCAGAACATCCCACTGTTGCGGCGATGAATAAACCTAAAGCAACCTTGTTCATAACAAATCCTGGTATGTTTCTGGTGAGAACGCTGCCTGGACGTTTTCACCGGTGACCCTTAATGACTTTCCGCTGACTATTTAAGCAAATAATGACGTATTAAGAATCTTCTGGCGGAATTACAAATAATTGAAATAGTGCTTGAGTTTCACTTTTCATCATAAAAACAGAAGGTTGATCCGGTTGAAAAAAACTAACGTCTGTAGGTTCTTCAGGGCTATATTGTTAACAAGATGATGTTTTCAGGAGAGATGTCGTGGATTATCGCAAAATTATCAAAGAAGTAGGGCGCGGAAAAAATCATGCCCGCGATCTGGACCATGAAACCGCTCGTGCGCTTTACACCCATATGCTCAATGGTGAGGTTCCTGACCTGGAGATGGGGGGCATTCTGATTGCGCTGCGTATCAAGGGTGAAGGTGAAGCGGAGATGCGCGGCTTCTATGAAGCCATGCAGGCGCATACGCTGCGCTTAACGCCGCCGGTGGCAAAACCGATGCCGATTGTGATCCCGAGCTATAACGGTGCGCGCAAGCAGGCAAACCTCACTCCACTGCTGGCTATCTTATTACACAAACTCGGGTTTCCGGTGGTGGTTCACGGCGTGAGCGAAGATCCTACGCGCGTACTGACGGAGACTATTTTCGGGATGCTGGGGATCGCGCCAACACGACATGCTGGCCAGGCACAGGCGAAACTGGATGGCCATCAACCGGTTTACATCCCTGTCGGTGCACTTTGCCCACCGCTGGAAAAGCAGCTTGATATGCGCTGGCGCATGGGGGTGCGTAACAGCGCACACACCCTGGCGAAACTGGCGACACCTTTTGGTGAAGATGCCGCTCTGCGTCTTTCCAGCGTTTCTCACCCGGAATATGTTGCGCGTGTGGGTAAATTTTTCGAGGACATTGGGGGCAGGGCATTGTTGACGCAGGGTACAGAGGGCGAAGTTTATGCTAACCCGCAGCGCTGCCCTCAGGTGGTGCTGATTGATTCCGTCGGTACGCGCGCCATTCTGGAGCGTGGGGACGAAAATAGCGGCGTGATATTGCCTGAGGCAAAAGATCCGCACACCACCGCGCACTGGATTGAGCAGTGCCTTGCCGGAAATGTGCCCGTTCCGCATTCCCTCAAGCTACAGATGGCCTGTTGTTTGCTGGCTACCGGGGAAGTTGAAACGATCGAAGCAGGGCTGAAACGCGTTGAAGAGACGTTTTAAGCAAAAAAAAAGCCCGTCCAGTGGCGGACGGGCAAGCAAGGGTAACAACAGGTCAATGAGGGTTGGAGCAGCTCACCAAGAGGGTACGGTGAGGGTGGAGCACAATTCGTTCGATTATTTGTAAATAACCGCAGTACCGCTCAGCTTGTTGTTGGTGTTAGCGGAGGTGATGGTGTACCCGCTTGCACCGGCAGCTGCGGCTTTCTCAGCCAGTTTGGCTTCCAGACCGTCCAGCGTGGTCGCGCCTTCTGCACTTACCACACCGATTTTATTCATGCCCTGGGCCTGAGTAGAAGAGACAGGCTCTGCAGCAAATGCGCCAAAAGACAGAGCGGACAGGGCAACAGCAGCAACAGCATATTTGATGGTTTTCATAGTTAATCTCTCGCAGGTTATTCTGTTAAGGGGACGATGTTCCGTCGATGTGATAAGTATCACGCTTTTTTGTGGAGGATAAAATCGAAGAGAATTGACGTGGTTGCTCAAAAAAATTGAATGACAAATAACTTATTGAATATTAATAAATTCAAAGTGCCGCTTTACACTTCTTGTTGAAGTGCTTTACAGTCGCGTTGAGAAGGGCACATTTTGCTACGCGTTCCGCTAAAAATCGTGAGAGTAAAGGAATGCGCTTGGGTGGTTAGCTTACGTAAAGGAGAGTCAACGTAACTGGCTGTCTTTCGAACCTCTGCGATTATATCCCGAATTTAATGACGCTTTTGAATCTTTATCCTGCTGGCAGGTTATGCATAACCGCACGCCCGGCATGGCTTTACGTCGTGCCTCCGGAATGGGTTCTCCGCATTCTTCGCATTCCGATAAACTTTCGCCGCGCGGAATTTCGCCGCGAGCACGGGCAACGGCATCTTCAATCGTACTGTTGATCTGTTCGTTAACGGCGTCGTCATTCGCCCAACCGGAAGCCATGAACTCCTCCTGGAGTCTTTTGAAGTGATACGCTCAATATGGGGTTAAAAAATGAACAATCAAGGTATGGGGGAGGGAAAACTGCATCTGTGTTGCAGATGCAGTGTGTTGCGTGGACGTCGGATTATTTATAGATGGTCGCAGTGCCAAACAGATGGTTATTGCCGCTCGCAGAATTAATCTCATATCCTTTGGCACCTTCCTGGCGCGCTTTTTCGGCCAATTTATCCTGCAAATCGTCAAGGTTACTCGCCCGGCTAACCGAAACGGTGCCCGCAGGACGTAGCTGGCTAGTATCGGTACTTTGGGTCAGTGACTGAACGGCCATAGCGGAGAATGACGCGGTCGCCAGGGCGGCTGCGATTACAGCAAGGGTCAGGTACTTTTTCATAATCACATCCTCATGAGGAAACAACAGGTGATTTCCCTTTAAGTTTAGAAGCCTGACGAATGTGACTTAGCGCAAATATTTGATGATGATCTGCTTATTTTTTGAACGATCTAAATTGACAATTCGCTGACGGATCATAGACATAAAGGTGTCTGATAAATGGCAAGTTTTTGCGCGTCGCAGAGAAAGATTTACCGTTGGGCCTGCAAAGGGTATCTTACGCCGCTGTTTAAAGGAGAATGCCATGACTTCCCAAAAGCCGGGATTGCACCCACGAAATCGCCATCGCAGCCGCTACGACATGAATGCGTTATGCCAGAGCTGCCCTCCACTGCAGGACTATATTGTCCAGACGCCTGCGGGCGAGCCTTCGGTGAACTTTGCTGACCCCCGGGCAGTTAAAATGCTGAATAAAGCCCTGCTGGCGCATTTTTACGGTGTGGCTCACTGGGATATTCCGGAAGGCTTTCTCTGTCCTCCTGTACCGGGGCGTGCTGATTACATTCACCATCTGGCCGATCTTCTTGCTGACGACCGTGGCGGTGTAGTTCCGCAGCAAGCCACTATCCTGGATATCGGTACCGGGGCAAACCTGATCTATCCGTTGATTGGCGCTCATGAGTACCACTGGCGTTTTACCGGGAGTGAAATCGGCGCTGAGGCCTTTGCCAGCGCGCAGGCGATTATCAGCGCCAACCCTGGGTTAAGCCGCGCCATTCGCCTGCGTCGTCAGAAAGAGGCGGCCTCGATCTTCAACGGCATTATTCACAAAAACGAAAGCTACGATGCCACGATGTGCAACCCCCCGTTCCATGATTCAGCGGCAGCGGCTCGTGCGGGCAGCGAACGCAAGCGCCGCAATCTGGGTCAGGCGGAAGATGCTGCACTGAACTTTGGCGGACAGCAGCAGGAGTTGTGGTGTGAGGGCGGTGAAGTCGCCTTTATCCTGCGCATGATTGAGGAAAGCAAGCAGTTTGGTCGTCAGGTGAAGTGGTTCACGACGCTGGTTTCCCGGGGGGATAACCTGCCGCCACTCTACCGCGCTCTCACAGAAGCGGGGGCCGTAAAAGTGGTGAAAAAAGAGATGGCGCAAGGTCAGAAACAGAGCCGCTTTATTGCCTGGTCATTCATGGACGATAACAAGCGCCGCAAATAATATGTCTCGCAGTCCGGGTCAGGCGAAGCCGCCACCCGGCAACCAGATTACAGCGTCGGCTCCTGCGGTGGGAGCGGCGATGAGGGGGGCGGCAGTACCTGATAGGTCTGTACCGGCATCCGCACATTCGCCAGGTCAAAGTGTTTTTTCACCATGCTGTCGAGGGCAAAGCGCACCGTCCACTGCTTCAGCGGCTGGGTGGTGAACGACACGCGCAGGGTAAATGCCGTGTTTGTCAGCCCGACGATGCCGGCAAATGACGGCTCCCCGATCACCAGCCCGCGAATATCCTCCATCTGCATCAGTTCTTCCACCGCATCGCGCAGCGCCTGTTTAGCTTTGTCTGCATCTTCATGACGGTCCACATCGTAGTTCGCCACGACGGAACCAATGCCGCGTACAAAGTTGGCGAAGGTGGTGATCGAAGACCAGGGGATAATATGGTATGCACCGGTGTCCTGACGCACGCCGACAGAGCGAATGGACATCCGCTCTACCGTGCCGGTTAATGGCCCAATCGTGACCAGATCGCCCGTATTCATCCCGTTCTCAAACTGAATAAAGATGCCGGTAATAATATCCTTCACCAGCGTTTGCGAACCGAAGGAGATGGCCAGCCCCAGGGCACCCGCACCCGCCAGCAGCGGGGCGATATTCACGCCGATTTCCGAGAGCACAATCATGATGGTGATGGTGCTGATAATGACCGCCAGCGCGTTGCGGAACAGGGTTAACAGCGTTCTTGCTCGCGCGCTGGGCAGCGGTCTGCCGTGTATATCCGAAACCAGACGGTTCTCAATAAGGCTCGCCAGCAGCGTCCAGCCGACGGCGGAGAAGAACAAAATCAACGCGATGCGAATCAGGATATCGACCGTTTTTTCACCCGCACCGTTGTGCAGCCAGTTCCAGAAATCAAACAGGCTCCACGCATTCAGGAGCAGCATAATCGCCACGCAGACGGTAAGAATACGCGCTACTTTGAGCGATACCGACATCCAGCCGTTAACCCGTTTTTGCAGTTCCGGGTAATTACGCTGGACCTGCGGCGAGAGGGTGATGGTTTTCGAGATCCAGCGGGACAACAATCCCGACACAAATGCCGCGATGCCGATAATGGCCAGACTTTTGAACGTCGCCCCCATCATAAATTTCAGGCTGTTGCCGGGATCGAACAGCGAGAAGAAGCACAGTACGATGAAATAAGCGCTTGCCAGCCAGTGCCACACCAGCGCAAAAGCGCGAATAAAGAGGCTAAAGAACGAGAGGGAACGATCGGCCAGGTGCAGCAGGCTCTCAGTAATGGCCTTTTTGTTATGGAAGATAAGGTACAGCGACCAGACGGTAATACAAAGCATAATCAGCACGTTTGCCAGCGCGCCAAACTGGACGTTCACCTGGTTGGAGATGATCGGCACGGCAACCAGCAGACCATAGCCAATCAACCCGCTGAGCACGCTGAGACGCAGCGCCCAGTATTTTGCGCTCACATCCCCGATGGTGAAAGGTCGCAGCGCCGGTACGCGCGGACAAAATAATAACCGCAGCAGAGCTTTAAAAAATTCGATCAGGGCAAAGGCATTCAGGAAAAGTGATTGCTGGAAGGCGATGGTTTTGTTGCCTGCATTCAGCTTATCGGCCAGCATCTGGCCTAAAAACAGCGTCAACGCCAGCAGCAGTAAATCAATGATAAACGCTGAGGCTATCATCAACGGCAGGTGCAACCAGCTGCTTTTCTGCTGATTCTTCCTGCGTCCCCATTGCCCCATTTTGCGGTACAGCGGCCACGCGCACAGGCGCACCAGCCAGTAAAAAAGGAATACCGCGCCCGCCAGCATCAGGAACTGTGTCGCAGCGGCGGTAAACGTTTGTGGGTTAAAGGGCTTATGCGGCGAGCCAATCAGGTTGCGGTAAAGCTGAGCGAAGCGCGAGGAGAGTGCTTCCCCGTAGTGGCGGCTCACGTCGGTGACGTTTTCCAGCACCGTTTTTTGCTCCTCCACTTGCGGAGGTGTGAGGGTTGGCACCGACGCCTGCGGCGGCGTGGCGGCGGCTTTCCGCAACTGACCAATGAGTTCCTGCCGGGAGGCGTCGTTCTCAAGGACGTCAGCAAGCGCGCCGTAAGCCGCTTTTTTTTGTTCAACATCCGGTTCCGCCGGCGGCGCATTTTGCTGGGTAGCCGTGGTCCCGGAGGTGACTCCGGGGATCGCCACGGCGAGAGATGGCGCACTAAACAGGCTTATCAACAGCAGCAGGAACCACGGCACGGCGTCCTCCGGTGAAAATATCGTGCAAAATGATAAGTATAGAGTGCGGAGAGCAGAGGGGATTTTTTGGGAACAATCTGGCGTAAAAAAGCCGGGCATGCCCGGCTTACGTATAAAGCGAGAGATCAGGAGACGTGCTGCAGGAACTCCTGCAAACGCTGGCTTGGCGGGTTCGCAATCAATTCCTGCGGGTTACCGTCTTCCGCGATACGGCCTTTATCAATAAAGATCAGGCGGGACGCCACTTTCTCAGCAAAGCCGATTTCGTGGGTCACGATAACCATCGTCATCCCCTCTTCTGCCAGATCCTGCATGACTTTCAGCACTTCGTGGCGAAGCTCCGGGTCAAGCGCAGAGGTTGGCTCATCAAACAGCATCATTTTCGGTTTAACCGCCAGCGCGCGGGCGATAGCCACACGCTGCTGTTGACCGCCGGAAAGCTCGGAAGGATAGTGATGCGCACGTTCGGCCAGGCCGACTTTAGCGAGCAGATCTTTTGCCAGCGCTTCCGCCGCCGCTTTGTTGGCACCGCGCACGCGAAGTGGGCCAAACATCACGTTCTCCAGCGCCGTCAGGTGCGGGAACAGGTAGAACTGCTGAAACACCATGCCCGCTTCCTGACGAATCAGGCGGTCGTCCACTTTCGGGTCATTCACCTTCAGACCATCGACGATCAGATCGCCGCTGGTGATCTCTTCCAGCTTGTTGATGCAGCGCAGCAGCGTTGATTTACCGGAACCGGATGGCCCGATAATGACCACCACTTCACCCTGCTTAATGTTCAAATCAATATTGTGCAGCACCTGGGTTGGGCCAAAGTGCTTGGAAACGTTTTTAAATTCAATCACAGGATTTTCATCCTTCTTTCAAGACGACGCAGAACGAAGCTGAGAACCAGAGTAATGATCAGGTAGACAACGGCCACCGCACTCCAGATTTCCAGCGCGCGGAAGTTGCCAGCGATGATCTCCTGACCCTGACGGGTCAGCTCAGCTACGCCGATAACGATGAACAGCGACGTATCTTTAATGCTGATGATCCACTGGTTACCGAGCGGTGGCAGCATGCGACGCAGCGCCAGCGGCAAAATCACGTGGCGAATCGTTTCGCGACGTGAGAGGCCTAGCGCCAGACCGGCTTCGCTGAAACCTTTATGAATCGACAGCACCGCACCGCGGGTGATTTCCGCAATGTAGGCGCCTGAGTTGATCATAATGGTCACGACGGCCGCGCTGAACGGATCGATACGCAGATCGGTGAAGGCCATGGGCAGGGCGAAGTAGATGAACATGACCTGCACGACAATAGGGGTGCCGCGGATCACTTCGATGAAAACCAGTGCGATGTGGTTTGCAATCCAGCCACCGTAGGTGCGGGCGAAACCGGCGACAAGACCGATAATCAACCCACCAACCAGACCCAGGACCGAAATCCACAGGGTCATCTTGGCGCCTTCAAGCAAGAGTGGAATGGCAGGCCAGATGGCGCTCCAGTCAAACTGCATGATATTTTCCTGTTACTGTTACCGTGTTTCAAAAATATCAGGGGCGAAAGGTCGCCCCCGAGTGAACGTCATTGTTACGTATTATTATTTAGGCTCAGTACCGAACCATTTTTTGTAGATTTCGTTGTAGGTGCCGTTCTCTTTCAGCGTTTTCAGCGCGCCGTTAACTTTTGTACGCAGGTCATCGCTGCCTTTAGGGAACGCGATACCGTACTGCTGCGCTTCCAGTGATTCACCGACAGCTTTGAACTTGCCGTTGCCCGCTGTTTTGATGAAGTAAAGGATGTTTGGCGTATCATGCAGAACTGCGTCAGCACGGTTGGTGCCGAGTTCCATGTATGCGTTGTCGATGTTCGGGAACTGACGCAGGTCTTTGGTTTTAATATTTGCTTTTGCGTAATCAACAGAACCGGTGCCGCTCTTCACTGCCACCACTTTACCGTCGAGATCTTTCACGCTTTTTACGTCGTTATTGTCAGCTTTGACCATCACCAGCAGGCCGCTTTTGTAGTAGCCGTCAGAGAAGTCGATCGCTTTTTTACGTTCATCGGTAATGGTGATGCCTGCCAGCGCCAGATCAACGTTTTTGGTTTGCAGTGCCGGGATGATGCCGCTGAAGTCCATTGGCTTCAGGGTGTAATCCAGTTTGAGTTCTTTTGCGACAGCGGCCCACAGATCCACATCAAAACCAACGTATTTATCACCCTGTTTGAATTCAAACGGAACGAACGCCGTGTCGGTCGCCACAACCAGTTTGTCGGCAGCCTGAGAGGACACCGCAAAAGCCAGGGTAAGTGCAGCCAGTGAAACTTTTAATACAGACTTCATAGCATTTCCTTTTATATCCACGGGGCGATCCCCTGCGAGAACAGGTGGCACAATGAAAAAATCGTGCCAACTTTACAAGCTATTGTTTTGCAAAGGGGATGATGTCATGCATTGCACAATAAATGAGGCAATGATGGCTGATTGCACCAAAGTGAAGCACCGTTTTGGTGCGTCTCGTTTGGCTCAACTGACGGGGAGATATTTAGCGTAAATTCTGACGAAAAAACAATCTTCCGTTAACGGTTGTGTGAGGTGATTATTACAATTTCTTCACTTTTGCACGTTCTCAGGCCAAAAACGTGCACCACAGATGTGCAAAACCCTCACCATAGGGCGAGGGTTGGATAGAAAATTCGTATGAATTATTCGATGTTAGATTCGATGAACCACAGGAACTGATCCAAATCGCGCGACGCGGCGGTGAAAATGTCCGCGGTATCTTCGTCTTTCGCTTCGCCAATCGCTTTACGGACATCGTTTGCGACTATCGCGTAGCGGTCTGCCAGCTCTTTCAGGTGATCCTGAACGGTATGGATATCCAGCGGGTAACTTTTCAGCGGGGTTTTACTGTTGATCACCTGCGTGGTGCCCAGCGCCACGCCGCCTAGCTGAACCGCACGTTCCGCCATCGTGTCAAGGTGGGTGACCAGTGCTGTGCGGAAGCCATCCAGCATTTCATGAACGGCAATAAAGTTTGCACCGCGCATATTCCAGTGGGCCTGTTTGGTGATCAGCGAAAGATCGATGAACTGGATCACCTGGCGATTCAACAACTCAATGGTCGCTTTTTTGTCGCTATCCGATACATCGTTACGGGTATAAAGCAGATTAGACGCTTTCGTTTTCACCAGTTTAGCGGTACTCATAATCTCATATCCTCTTGATGTTTATGTCCCAGGTAATTACGGAACTAAGTATAGCACCGGTTTTTTGTCTGCGGTTTGGCTATACCTATCAGTTTAATAGCAAGAAGAAGGTTGAGTATTTAATGTATTGAAATTAAATAGAAATATTCCATTCAATACAGGTTGTTCTTAATTTTGACTGGGGTGTAAGAGTGTGGAAAGATATTTCGATAATATGACAAACTGTGAACGAAATTATAAATCCTGGCGAGTTGAGCTTTATTCTGCATGGCGCGGAAGCCATGCAGAATATATGGCCTTAGTTGATATCGACCTTTTCAACTTTAGGTTCAGAACGCATGGTCAGCGTCGAACCCATTGAGGCCGCTATAATCGAGCAGAGCGCCAGCGTCTGGGTCAATGTCAGGGTTTCGCCAAGAAACACCATCCCGGAGATTGCGGCAAGCGCAGGCTCCATACTCATCAGGGTGCCGAAAATACGCGTCGGCAGGCGCGTAAGGGCGATCATTTCCAGAGAATAGGGGAGAGCGGTCGAGAGAATAGCGACCGCCAGACCAATCGGCATGACTGACCATTGCCAGATAGATTCCGTTGCCTGGGCCATACCGATGGGCACAAACACGATGGCTGCAATCAATGAACCCAATGCGACGGTCGCCGGGCCATGCTCTTCCCCAGCGCGCTGACCGGTGAGTATATAGATAGCCCAGCAGGCACCGGCGCCTAAGGCCAGCGCCGCACCTGTCAGATCAATCTCAGAAACATTCTGACCCAACGGCAGCAAGAACCATAGCCCCAGAACGGCTAATACGACCCAGATAAAATCAACAGGGCGGCGCGAGGAGAAGAGCGCCACGGCCAGCGGGCCGGTAAACTCCAGCGCAACGGCAATCCCCAGCGGGATCGTCTGGATGGAGAGATAGAACAGGTAGTTCATCGCTCCCAGGGAAAGCCCATAAAACAGCAAGGGTAAACGCTGCTCTTTTTTGAAGCGTAAACGCCAGGGTTTGAAAATAACCACCAGTATCGCCGTTCCCAACACGATGCGCAGGGCAGTGACCCCAGGGGCACCCACCAGCGGAAAAAGTGATTTTGCCAGTGAGGCGCCACTTTGAATGGACAACATGGCAACGAGTATGACTGCGACCGGCAACCAGACCGACGATGTGCGGGATAACCCAGGCATCCTTTCTCCTGTCAGCTTATGTCAAATGAAGCAAAGGTTGCAGTGTAAAGGAAATATGCTGCAACGGTTGAGGCGCTGTTGAAAAAAAACCATGTGAAATCCGTAAAATGGTTAAGCGTTGTTGGATTTATCGCCTGTCAGATTAGGAATAATCTGGATGAATGTAACAGCACAGGCGCGCACTATGGGCGTTTTGTAGTGAAAATTACATGTGATTTGAAAGAGATAGCTGAAGCTGGAAACGTTCTGTTACAGGAAAGGAACCTTTAGACATCACGAATCACAAAGAGTTTCGCAAATTTTTTTGATATATTTAAAACTTACGGACTTACTTGAAGCACATTTGAGGTGGTTATGAAAAAAATTGCATGTCTTTCAGCACTGGCCGCTGTACTGGCTGTTTCCGCAGGTACCGCTGTAGCTGCGACTTCTACCGTTACCGGTGGTTACGCTCAGAGCGACTATCAGGGCGTGATGAACAAAGCTAACGGTTTCAACCTGAAGTACCGCTACGAGCAGGACAACAACCCACTGGGCGTGATCGGTTCTTTCACCTACACCGAGAAAGATCGTTCTGACAACGGCGCGTACAATAAAAGCCAGTACTACGGCATCACTGCTGGTCCAGCTTACCGTCTGAACGACTGGGCAAGCATCTACGGTGTTGTAGGTGTTGGCTACGGTAAATTCCAGCAGACCGAAAACCAGGGTGCGAACCGCACTGCAAGCAACAGCGACTACGGCTTCTCCTATGGCGCAGGCCTGCAGTTCAACCCAATCCAGGACGTTGCTCTGGACTTCTCTTATGAGCAGAGCCGTATCCGCAACGTTGACGTTGGCACCTGGATCGCGGGCGTAGGTTACCGTTTCTAATCACTCCGGTGAGCTAATAAAAAATCCGCCCAATGTGGCGGATTTTTTTTATCTTCGTTCCCTATTCTTGTGGAAGAGGGTCAGGATGAGGGCATTACCGCTCAGCTTACTTACTCTTAATATCGAAGATATCCGTACCCAGATGGTTGTAGTCAACTTTCTGTAACTTGAAGTTGGTAACGTAAACTGGGGGGGCCTTCTTACCTGAGACAAAGGGGTACCCCGTTTTTATCTGCTCAGCAGAGATCCCCGTCCACTGCGAGAAGAACTGCAGAAAATCATTAGCCGAACGTCGGGCTTTAATGACGCGATGCGTTTTATCGTCACTCGACAACACCATAAAGGGTACCTGGAAGTTCTGCTGGAACTTGTCATCGTGCGCCAGATACTGCACCTCTTTTCCACGTTCTTTAAACGCCAGCCCGTGATCTGAGAAATAGACCAGCGAGAAGCTGTCACCCGTATTGCGTAACTGCTCATACAGCTTGCTGAGCAAGTCGTCGGTTTGCGTCATGGTATAGAGATAACAAGAGGTCTCTTTGGACTGCACGAACTCGGCGTACTTCCCTCCAGTGCGATCGCAGGCCTGAGGATGCGATCCCATCAGGTGCAGGACAATCAACTGAGGCTGAGTACGCGGGGTGGCAAAGACCTGCGACGTCATTTTCAGCAGCGCTTCGTCTTTCGTATTTTTGTCGGCTTCAAAGTCGCCGCTTTTCAGGAACTGCACTTCATCAGCACGCTTAGCGATACTGGCAATGGCCGTATCGTATTCACCAATTTGCCCCTGATTGGAGAACCACCATGTCTGAAAACCCGCGCGGTTTGCCAGGGTGACAAAGTTATCCTGATATTGTGGCTTGCCATCAACCACACGGTTGAGCGTCAGGCCGAGCGATTTCTGCGTTGAACCGCTGGCCGCGACATAATCGGTAAACAGTGTGCCATTAACCGAACTGGCAAACGGCGTGTTATCCCAGTGTCCTCCAAACGCCCCCATGGCATCCCGACGTGCACTTTCGCCAATCACCACCACATAGGTGTGATATTTCGGCTTAACGGCCAGCACGTTCCAGGTGTCTTTCATATTGGAGAGTTCAGCCATGCGGGCCTGCTCGTCGAGAACCTCTTTATTATTTACAACGACGTCTTTCACGAAGCGGAAAACCGGATACCCGATATTGATGAGCCTTAGCTTACCGTCCCAGGGAATATTCTGGATGGGGGCGACAAACGCCACGGCAATGCTGAACACCAGACAGAGTATTTCGATCTTACCCCAGGATTTTTTTTCGCCCGACTGACGGCGGATGGCGATAACGCCCAACGCGAAGATAAAGAGCCCTACCACATAGCTGTACCACGGGAAGATCGTCAGGATCTCCGTCGACTCTTCCATGTTGGTCGAGTGCAGCGCCAGCAGGGTATTAAAGTTTGGTGAGCCGTAAGCCTGACCAAACGGGAAATAGAGCGCAGCGACCAGGGAACAGATCCCGATTACCGTTTTTTGCGCGCGCGGTGCGGCTCGCCACAGCAAATGCAAAATGCAGGTGAAAGCGACCGCATAGAGCAGACTAAAGGGATAGCCAAGCGCAAAGTTAATCAGCAATGACTGCAAAAAGTAAAACCCCGTCCACGGGCTTAAGGCCCGGCTGCGGGTAACAACGGTATCTATCAGGGTTAAATTCATAGGTCACTATCATGGATAAAAACGCCATGTGCTCACCCTGGCGTCAAGGGTCATAACCTGCCTGACAGTGCGTGGAGAGGGAATGAGGGTCCGCTTCAGCGAGCCGCAAATTGTGCAGGGCTGCAAGAAGATAGTGCGAGTAGTAAATAATATCAACAGTTGCTAAGCAGATGTTTTGCGAAGGGGATTGCAAATCCGTAAAAAAGATCGGGAATAAGGCGGCTAAACGCCATTGTACAGGGGGATTGTGACGGAAAAATGAAGCGGCGTACCGCAACGCCGCTTAGTGAGAAGGTTTGTCGTCCTGTTGCGGCTTGTTGTTAAACATATCGCACAGCATGTTCAACAGCATTAAGCGCACTTTGAAGGGGGAGTGAGTAAACACGGTCATACACCTCTTGAATTCGTTCATAAGACCTCCTGATTTTAGATCCCTTCGATCCGTGAAGGGTGACTGCATTACATACAGATATAGCACAGGCTATATTGTATATCTATGGCTATTTCGTTAATTTTTTGTGCTTACAGAGTGATGGTTTACAATGTGCGCTCTCGATACCGGGCGCTGGAAGCGTCACCCCACTGAGGAAGTACAATGAACCGTCGCGCAGGTAAGCCAACGATGAGAAAAACGACGCAACTGGTGAATGTTGAAGAGCACGTTGAAGGGTTCCGCCAGGTACGTGAAGCGCACCGGCGTGAACTGATTGATGATTATGTGGAACTGATTTCCGATCTGATCCGTGAGGTCGGGGAAGCGCGTCAGGTTGATATGGCTGCCAGACTGGGGGTTTCGCAACCTACCGTTGCTAAAATGTTAAAGCGACTGGCTTCTGTGGGGCTCATTGAAATGATTCCCTGGCGCGGTGTTTTTCTGACGCCGGAGGGGGAGAAGCTTGCGCAGGAGAGCCGCGAGCGTCACCAGCTCGTTGAGAACTTTTTACTGGTGCTGGGCGTTAGCCCGGAGATCGCCCGCCGGGATGCGGAAGGAATGGAACACCACGTTAGCGAAGAGACGCTGGTTAAGTTCCGTGAATTTACTCTTAAATATGGTTCCTCCGCTGAATGAACATTCCTGGATTACAGGCCCTGGCACGCGACCGTTTCTTTCATCTCTTATTAATTGTTGGCGCAGGGTTAAGTCTCTTTGTCCCTTTTGCGCCACATGCCTGGCCTGCGGCGATTGACTGGCGAACCATCATTACCCTGAGCGGTTTAATGATGCTCACCAAAGGTGTTGAGCTGAGCGGCTATTTTGACGTACTGGGACGCAAAATGGTGCGCCGCTTTGCTACCGAGCGTAAGTTGTCACTGTTTATGGTCTTCTCCGCCGCGGTGCTGTCGACCTTTTTGACCAACGACGTAGCACTGTTTATCATCGTGCCCCTCACGCTCACGCTGCGAAAGCTTTGTGAGATCCCGGTAAGCAGGTTGATCATCTTTGAAGCGCTGGCCGTGAATGCCGGTTCTCTTTTGACCCCCATTGGTAACCCACAAAATATCCTTCTCTGGGGACGTTCCGGTCTGTCGTTCGCCGCCTTTACCTGGCAGATGACCCCACTGGCGCTGGCGATGATGCTGTCGCTACTGGCGGTTTGCTGGTTTGCTTTTCCTGATAAAAAACTGCAATACCACAGCGGAACCACGGGCCCGCAGTGGCAGCCTCGTCTGGTCTGGAGCTGCCTGGGACTGTATATCGTCTTTCTGTTCGCGCTGGAGCTGAAATATGAGCTGGTTGGCGTCCTGCTCGTGGCCGCGGGGTTTGTCGTCCTGGCGCGGCGCGTTCTGGTGAGCGTGGACTGGACGTTGCTGCTGGTCTTCATGGCGATGTTTATTGATGTGCATCTCCTTATCCAGCTTCCGGTACTGCAAAATGTTCTTCACAGTGTCAGCACGCTTTCCCAGCCTGGATTGTGGCTGACGGCGATTGGCCTGTCTCAGTTTATCAGTAATGTGCCTGCTACCATCCTGCTGCTCAACTATGTGCCACCTGACACGCTCCTGGCCTGGGCAGTTAACATCGGCGGATTTGGGCTCCTGCCCGGTTCGCTGGCCAATTTGATTGCCTTGCGTATGGCTAACGATCGCCGTATCTGGTGGCGCTTCCATGTCTGGTCGATCCCAATGCTGATTTGGGCGGCACTGGCAGGCTTTTTACTGCTTTAGAGAAATGGGCAAGAAATAGACAGAAACGACACATTCGCAATGAGAACCAGAGAGGTATAACTCTCTGGTCGCCATTGGATGAACATTGAGAGGTGTGTCGTATGCGTTATCAAAAACTGGGCAATACCGGTCTGTTTGTTTCCGAACTGTGCCTCGGCACCATGACCTTCGGTGGAGAAGGGGGGATGTGGGGCAAAATTGGTCAACTGCAGCAACGCGACGCCGAGCAGCTTGTAGGCCGCGCGCTGGATGCCGGGATCAACTTTATCGACACCGCGGACGTTTACTCTGAAGGGCGGTCAGAGGAGATCACCGGTCAGGCGCTGAAAAACCTGAAAGTACCGCGCGAGAACGTGGTGGTTGCCACCAAAGTGTTCGGTGAAACGGGCACGGCAGGGGTGAACTCACGCGGCAGTTCCCGCTATCACATCATCAGCAGCGTAAAAGAGAGCCTGCGCCGCCTCCAGCTCGAACATATCGATCTCTATCAGCTACACGGTTTCGACCCTGCAACACCCATCGAAGAGACGCTCTATGCGCTGGATAATCTGGTGCAGCAAGGCCATGTACGTTATATCGGCGTCTCGAACTGGGCGGCGTGGCAAATTACCAAAGCGCTCGGTATGTCTGAACGTCTTGGGCTGGCGCGTTTCGCGTCACTGCAGGCGTATTACACCATTGCCGGACGCGATCTTGAACGTGAGCTGGTACCGATGATGCAGAGCGAAGGGGTCGGGCTGATGGTCTGGAGCCCGCTGGCTGGCGGCCTGCTGAGCGGAAAATATGGCCGCGACGGGCAGAGCGAAGCAGGTGGCCGTCGTCTGGAGTTCGACTTCCCGCCGGTGAATAAAGAGCGCGCCTTCGACTGCGTGGACGTGATGCGCACTATCGCCGAAAGCAAGGGCGTCTCCGTCGCGCAAATCGCGCTGGCGTGGCTGCTGCATCAAAAAGCCGTGACCAGCGTGATAATTGGTGCCAAACGTGTTGAGCAACTGGACGATAATATTGCCGCGACCGGGATCAGCCTGAGCGAACCAGAGCTAAAACAGCTCGATGCCGTAAGCGCGTTGCCACGCGAGTATCCTGGCTGGATGCTGGAGCGGCAGGGAGAATATCGCCGCAATCAGTTAATGCAACAGTAACCTTTCTTATCCCGGTGACAGTTTGCTCACCGGTTTTTTTTCCTGCATTGCTCACAAAAAACGATCCTCCTCTTTGATTGATTTTTCATCTTCGCCTATATGACTAGTCATGAAATTTTAAATGACTAGTCATAAGGGAGGGGACGATGAATCAATTACTGCCAGCCAACTTTTTATGGGGTAACTCGGTGTCGAGCATGCAGACGGAAGGCGCATGGAACGAGGGCGGGAAGGGGATGTCGGTATATGACATTCGTGAGGCCGGAGAAAACGTCTCCGACTGGAAAGTCGCAACGGACTCTTACCACCGTTATCGGGAAGATTTCGACCTGATGCAGGACCTGGGCATGAATTGCTATCGCTTTCAGATCGCCTGGAGCCGCGTCTGCCCGCAGGGTGATGGTGACTTTAATGACGAAGGTATCGCCTTTTATGACCGCTTTATTGACGATCTGATTGCCCGTGGTATTGAGCCGATGATTTGTCTCTACCACTTCGATATGCCGCTGGCGCTGGCGCAGGAGTACAACGGTTTTAACGATCGCCATGTGATGGATGCCTTTATTCGCTATGGCAAAAAGATGATCGACTGCTTCGGCGATCGCGTGAAGTACTGGCTGACCTTCAACGAGCAGAACATCTTCCATATGCCGGAAGCCTTCCGGATATCCGGCTACATGAAAGGGGAGAAAACCCTGCGCGAGCTGTACGAGCTACAGCACCATACAATGGTGGCGCACATGGCGTTGACTGAGTATCTGCACCAGACCAAACCGGGGAAATTGATGGGCGGCATGCTGGCGCATCAGCTGATCTATCCGGCCACCTGCAAACCGCGCGATATATTCTGTGCACAACAATACGATGAATTCCTCAACCAAAACCTGCTGCGAGTGTTTGCCGGTCAGGGCTACAGCCCGGCGGTGTTGGCAGTGGTGGAGCAGGAAGGCTTTAGTGACATCTACCGTGCCGACGATCTCCAGCTTCTGGCGCGCACTAAAAACGACTTCATGGCGTTCAGCTACTACGCCAGTAAAACCCTGGACAGTGATGCAATCCCCGAAGGCACACCGGTGAACTATTACCTGCTGCACGGCGAGAAAAACAACCCGTACCTGAAGGCCACCGAGTGGAACTGGCAGATCGATCCGCTGGGCTTCCGCACCATCATCACCCGCTACGCCAACGACTGGCGCCTGCCGGTGTTCCCGATCGAGAACGGCATTGGGGTGATTGAGTCCTGGGACGGCGTGAACCCGATTGATGACACCTACCGTATCGACTATCACCGGGCGCATATCGAGGCCATGAAGGAGGCGATGTTCGAGGACGGGGCGGAAGTGATCGGCTATCTCGGCTGGGGCCTCATCGACATTCTCAGCTCTCAGGGGGACATGCGTAAACGCTACGGTGTGGTTTACGTCAACCGTGAAAACCATGACCTGAAAGACCTGAAACGTGTGCCCAAGAAAAGTTACGCGTGGTTAAAACAGGTTATTCATACCAACGGACGCGAGATGTAAGTTGTACGCTGCCGGGCCGTTTTTGTGACTGATTGATGGGAAATATCCGCTATGTCTGAAACAAAAATAACACCGCATATGCAGTCCTTTGTCGATAAATTTGTAGAGTTCTCGGCGCGTCTGGCAAACCAGGTGCACCTGCGTTCCCTGCGCGATGCTTTCGCCACGGTAATGCCGATTTTCATCCTCGCGGGTCTGGCGGTGCTGGTGAATAACGTGGTCTTTCCGTGGATCTTTGAAGGCGACACGCTGGCACAATGTAAGCTGTGGGGGGAGGCGATAATCAACGGCACGCTGAATATCGCTGCGCTGCTATTGGCTCCAATGATTGCCTGGTCGCTGGCGCGCAACAAAGATTTCGACAATCCGGTCTCGGCAGTGGTTATCGCCGTCAGCAGTTTTATCATCATGATGCCGATGCGCTTACAGCTCACGCCCGTCGGCAGCGATACCACGGTGAACGTCACCCAGGTGCTGACGTTTGCCAATATCGGCTCCACCGGGATTTTCGCCGGGGTGTTGATTGGTTTGCTTTCAACGGAGTTGTTTATTGCTATTTCGCGCCTGAAAGCACTGCATATTTCGCTCGGAGAGAATGTGCCACCTGCGGTGAGTAAATCGTTTACTGCGCTGATCCCAACTATTTTCACGCTCTCTCTGTTTGCGGTACTGGCGGCTCTGCTGGCAAGCGTGCTGCATACGGATTTGATCCATCTGATCACTACCTTTATTCAGCAGCCACTTCGACTCATCAACACCAGTCTGCCGGGCACGATCTTTATCTATAGTTTTGGTAATTTCCTGTTTACGCTCGGTATTCATCAGTCGGTGGTCAATAGCGTGGTGCTGGAGCCGTTCCTGCTGATCAACACCAATGAGAACATGCTGGCCTTCGCCAACGGCCAGCCGATCCCGCACATCATCAACAACATCTTCGTGCCGACGTTTGGCATGGTGGGTGGCACGGGCAGCACTATTTCCCTGTTGATAGCTATTTTTATCTTCTCGCGCCAAAAATCGGCGAAACAGGTGGCGCGCCTGTCGCTGGCGCCAGGCCTGTTTAACATCAACGAGCCGGTCATTTTTGGCTTGCCGATAGTGTTTAACCTGCCGTTGATGATCCCCTTTGTACTTTTGCCTGCCATTGGCATCTACTTTGCCTGGCTCTGTACCACGCTGGGATTAATGTCGCGTTGTGTAGTGATGATTCCCTGGACAACGCCACCCATCCTGAGTGCCTGGCTGGCGACAGCAGGAGACTGGCGAGCGGTGGTGGTGCAGTTGGCAATCATTGTTTTTGGTGTATTCTTCTACCTGCCTTTCCTCAAAATTGCCGAGAGAGTGGCGTTGAAAAACAGCGGGATAGAAAACTAGCAGAAAGGAAGGACGATGGCGGCGAAGTACATCACCATAGCGCGGGAAATTAAGAAACGCATTATCAGTCAGCAGTATGCCGCCAATGAACCGCTGCCGGATCAGTTTGCGCTGGCGGCGGAGTTCAACTCCAGCCGGATGACCATCCAGCAGGCAATGCGGCAGCTGATTGTGGAAGGACTGGTTTATACCCGCCAGGGGCAGGGGACATTCATCCGCAAAAATTTCCTCCAGCTTTCACAGTGGGATCTCTCCGGCAGTGATTACTTTGGGGCGACTAAAACGTGGGAACATTTGGGAACGGTGACCAGCCAGGTGGTGCACTTTGAGCTGCGTTTCCCGAACGAGAAAGAGCAGGTATCGCTGATGATTAACGCCGATGCGCCTGTCTATGACTTTATTCGTTTACGTTTGCTCAACGGTGAACCTATGTCGCTGGATTCAACGGTGATGCCAATGAACCTGGTCCCCGGCCTGACGAAAAGCCATCTCGAGGGTTCGGTATTTCAGTACGTCCAGGAGACGCTGGGGCTGAAAATTATGGGGTCGTACCGGATTGTACGGGCGTTAAAACCCAATACGCTGGACAGACAACATCTTGTCTGCGAGCAGACCGATCCCGTACTGGAAGTGGAGCAGGTTATTTATCTGGAAGATGGCACACCACTGGAGTATGCCCACTGTCACTATCGTTACGATCACGGCGGGATTGTGATCGTCAATAACGGCTAGCTACACTGTCAGGCGCACGATTCGAAATAGCTGTCGGTGTCTTGTATATAAAGATCGTTCTGGCACAGATGCTGGATTTGACCTGGCTTAAATGTAAAACGGACTTTTTGAAGCCAGGAACGTTTTATTTTGCTGGTATTGTCACGTGATAATCCGTAGTCATGGATTATCTCATGAACAAAACGAATGCTTTGTGCAGAAACATAGACAGGTGTTTTGGTTAGCTGAATCAGTTTGCTGATCCAAATATCATCCGCTCGAGGACAAACCTTAATGAAGTCCTCGTTATAATGGAAATATTCCGGGATCATTCTCTTCTTGAGTACAACGCCCCCGAGACCTGTGATGATATAGTTCTGTTCAACGACTTTTGGGACCGTGATAAGCGGGAAATTACGATAGGTATCAAGAAGATCTTTCTTCTTTTTTACCGTTTCTCGCACACGCGCAGCCACCACAAATTCCTGATTGTGGCGGTAAAAATCATCCAGCAGTGTTTCCGCCCAAATTTCGTTGTAAATAGCGTCATCGTCAGCATAAATCAGAATATCGTCTTCCGTTGCTGCTTGTAGCGCCGGAAACAATTTCCGATATGGTCCGGTATTTTTAACCCATTTAAAGACCAGATTGGTGCCCGTCTGGCGAATTTTCTGCGCCCATTCAGGCTCTTCAGTGATGCCTTCGTCACTGAGATAAGGTGTACTGGAGACCCACACAACAATTTGATCGACCTTTTTACTCTGGTTCGCCAGTGACCACACTGTTTGCGAACAGAGATAAAGACGCGATTTTGTCGTTGTTAAGTTAATACTGATCATCAAACTGAGCGGGCTCCAGGAAATAAAAAAACCTGATAAATACAGATTAAACTGATTTTACAAGTACGCGCATCATAACATTTAGAGGGGCGGATGTAACCCCGCCGGGTTAGCAGAAAATGGCAAGAATGGGACTTATGGCAAAATTGCTATTAAGACATGATGAGAGTGTTCGGTTTCGGAAAGCAAAAAGACCCCGATAACTCGGGGTCTTTTTAAGAGACTTATGTGGAGCAGGTTGATTAGTTCAAACGCACCGGCATACCGGAGCGGTTCTGCACGGCCTGGTCAACAATCGTCGTCTCTACGTCCGGTTGAGAGGTTACTGACTGCACTGCGCTGTTCAGCGTAACCGGTACGATTTCGTTATTGTTGATCTGATCTTCGCTGGTGGACAGCGGGTTGTGCACTTCAATATAACGGCTGCCATCAGGCTCAGACGTGGCTTTCACCGGTTCGTTGATGAACTGCACGCGCGTGCCGACAGGTACGTTTTCGAACAGGAATTTGATGTCTTCGTTACGCAGGCGCACACAACCGTGGCTAACGCGCAGGCCAATACCGAAGTTAGCGTTGGTACCGTGGATCGCATATAGACGGCCAATGTACAGCGCGTACAGACCCATCGGGTTATCCGGGCCTGCCGGTACAACGGCTGGCAGCGGTTCGCCCGCAGCGATGTATTCCGCGTGCATTTTGGCCGTCGGCGTCCAGGTTGGGCCTGCTTTCTTACGCTCAACTTTAGTGGTCCAGTTCATTGGCGTGTCTTTGCCCAACTGGCCGATACCGATTGGCAGCACAATAACGGTGTTGGTGCCTTTCGGGTAGTAATACAGACGCATTTCCGCGCTGTTAATGACGATACCTTCGTGAACGGTATCCGGCAGGATCAGCTGCTGTGGAATATTCAGCACGGTACCCGCTTTCGGCAGATACGGGTCAACGCCCGGGTTCGCTTCCAGCATGTTAGACAGGCCCAGCTGGTACTGTGCAGCGAAATACTCCAGTGGCTGAGAGTTACCTTCTGGTACCGTCACCACCTGGTTCTGGCCTACCAGACGGCTACCGTCTGTTGGCAGGGGATACGTCACCGCAGACGCGGTCTTACAAAAACCTACTACGGCTAACGCCGCCGCAAAAAGCGTTGTTAATTTCATGTTCATGTTGTGCGAGGTATCTAAGCCATTCTGGCGATGAGTTGATAAGTCTGAATCTGTGATGGGAGCGCATTATATGTGCATTCCCGCTAACAGGGAATTCAGATGTGTACGAAATCACACTTTTTTCGATTTTGTTAAAGTTTAGTGGATTGCGGCAACGCGGGATCTCAATTCGGAATTGTGGCATAATGCCGTGTTTATCACACTTTTCGCAGGAATCTCTCCGTGTTAGTTACCAGCAACGTCACTATGCAGTTTGGCAGTAAGCCGCTGTTCGAAAACATTTCCGTCAAATTTGGCGGCGGCAACCGTTACGGCCTGATTGGTGCCAACGGTAGCGGTAAATCCACCTTTATGAAGATCCTCGGCGGTGACCTGGAGCCGACGCTCGGCAACGTATCGCTCGATCCCAACGAGCGTATCGGTAAGCTGCGTCAGGATCAGTTCGCCTTCGAAGAATTCACCGTGCTCGACACGGTGATCATGGGACACGCGGAGCTGTGGGAAGTAAAACAAGAGCGCGATCGTATTTACGCGCTGGCCGAGATGAGCGAAGAAGACGGCTATAAAGTGGCCGAACTGGAAACGCAATACGGTGAGATGGACGGTTATTCTGCGGAAGCGCGTGCAGGTGAACTGCTGCTGGGCGTTGGCATTCCGGTAGAACAACACTACGGCCCGATGAGCGAAGTCGCGCCAGGCTGGAAACTGCGTGTGCTGCTGGCGCAGGCCCTGTTCTCCAACCCGGACATCCTGTTGCTCGATGAACCGACGAACAACCTGGACATCGATACCATCCGCTGGCTTGAGCAGACGCTGAACGATCGCGACAGCACCATGATCATCATTTCGCACGACCGTCACTTCCTGAATATGGTGTGTACGCACATGGCGGATCTGGATTACGGCGAGCTGCGCGTTTATCCGGGCAACTACGATGAGTACATGACGGCTGCAACCCAGGCGCGTGAACGTCTGCTGGCCGATAACGCCAAGAAGAAAGCGCAAATTGCTGACCTGCAGTCCTTCGTCAGCCGCTTTAGCGCTAACGCCTCTAAATCCCGTCAGGCGACCTCGCGTGCGCGCCAGATCGATAAAATCAAGCTGGAAGAAGTCAAAGCGTCCAGCCGTCAGAACCCGTTCATTCGTTTCGAGCAGGATAAGAAACTGTTCCGTAACGCACTGGAAGTGGAAGCCCTTACTAAAGGTTTCGATGAAGGTCCGCTGTTCAAAAACTTCAATTTACTGCTGGAAGTGGGTGAGAAGATTGCCATCCTCGGTGCCAACGGCGTGGGTAAATCCACCATGCTCAAAACCCTGGTCGGCGAACTGCAGCCGGACAATGGCACCGTGAAGTGGTCTGAAAACGCGCAGATTGGTTATTACGCGCAGGATCACGAATACGAGTTCGAAAACGACCTGACCGTCTTTGACTGGATGAGCCAGTGGAAGCAGGAAGGCGACGACGAGCAGGCGGTACGCAGTATTCTGGGCCGTCTGCTGTTCAGCCAGGACGACATCAAAAAACCAGCCAAAGTGCTCTCCGGTGGTGAGAAGGGGCGTATGCTGTTTGGCAAGCTCATGATGGAAAAACCAAATATCCTGGTGATGGACGAACCAACCAACCACCTGGATATGGAATCTATCGAATCGCTGAACATGGCGCTGGAGATGTACCAGGGTACTCTGATCTTCGTCTCTCATGACCGTGAATTCGTCAGCTCGCTGGCGACCCGCGTGATCGAAATTACGCCAGAACGCGTGGTGGACTTCACCGGTAACTACGAAGATTACCTGCGCAGTAAAGGTATCGAGAACTAAAAAAAGCCCGGTGGCGCTACGCTTACCGGGCCTACGAGTCAGTTTGTAGGCCGGGTAAGGCGAAGCCGCCACCCGGCAATGCTCAAAGCACCCACTCACCCCCTTCAACCCCGTTCACCAGCAGCGTACGTTTTTCCCCTACAGGCAGCGACACCTTCAGCGCTTTCCACGCCGGACGATAATCCCCGCGCGCGTTTACCTTCAGGTTGATGGATGCGCCATCGCACACCATTTCCCATTCCACCCACAGTGCATTGCCGTTCTGGTAGCCCCAGCTTTCGCCGTCGTCTTCAAACAGCATGCCCGAGGTGGTCCCGACGCCCTTCACCGGGAACAGCTTCAGCTCGCGGGTATCGTCTTTTTCAGCGGACACGTGGGTAATGCGTTCGCTGAGCGGCAGACCGGCACCGGCGCGCACCAGCATCGGCAGTTTTTCCAGCGGTGCGTCGAGGACGATCGACTGGCCGCCAGCAAACCACGCGTGGGTGTAAAAATCATACCAGCCGGTGTCGTTATCCGGCAGCCAGACACGGCGCTCGCGTTGACCGGCTTCGACCACGCTGGCCACCAGCAGGTCGCGGCCCAGCAGGAACTCATCGCACTCTTCGAAGGTTTGCGCATCGTGTTCGTGGTCGAGGAACGTCGGGCGCAGCATCGGCTCGTCGTCAGCGTGCGCCTGCCAGAGCAGGGTGTAGAGATACGGCAGCAGACGATAGCGCAGCTCAATGGCGCTACGAATGGCTGGCGTGACGCCAGGGTACATCCACGGCTCGTTCACCGTGTGATCGTCATTCCACGAGTGAATGGTAAAGCGCGGATGCATCACGCCGTTCTGCACCCAGCGCACGAACAGCTCGGCGTCCGGCTTGTCGCCGGAGAAACCGCCCACGTCGTGACCGACGTTGAACAGCCCGGACAGGCTCATGCCAAGCCCCATGCGGATGTTATAGCGCAGGGTGTCCCAGTTGGTGCGGTTGTCGCCGCTCCAGGTCTGAACGTAGCGCTGCATCCCGGCGCAGCCGGAGCGGGAGATCAGATACGGACGTTTTTCCGGCGCGAAACGCTGCTGCGCTTCCAGCGAGGCGCGCATCATCAAAAGCGGCATCACCGGGCGAATATGCTTGATGGCGATCTCTTTACCGAAACCATAACAGCGGGCTTCACCATCCCATACCTCATACTCGTTATTGTCGTTCCAGGTGGAGTCGATGCCCATTTCCAGCAGTTGCGTGGTCACGCCTTCCTGCCACCATTGCACCGTCTGCGGGTTGGTAAAATCGAGGTGCGAGCCTTCGTCATCCCAGAAGCTGGAACGTTCAGGTGCATCGGTTTCTGAATCACGAATGAACAGGCCGCTTTCTGCCACTTCGTTATAGCGCGGATGATCCTGCAGCAAGCACGGCTTGATGTTCGCGGCAAGTTTCAGCCCCGCGTCGTGGAATGCCTGGCTCATCACCTTCGGCTGGGGCACCTTGTCGTAGTTCCAGTTAAAGACGTAACGTTTGCCGTTGATCGAGGTATAGCCCGACGAGAGCTGGAACGAGTCGCATGGAATGGCGTGCTCTTCACACAGGCGAATGAAATTCATCAGCTGGTTTTGCGCGTCCGGCGCGTCGGTGTAGTGCATGGTCGAGCCGCTGTACCCGAGGCTCCATTTTGGCCCGAACAGCGTTTTCCCGGTCAGGCGCACAAACGCTTTGGTAACGTCCAGAACGCGTTTACCGGTGAAGATGTAGTAATCAATATCACCCGCTTCCGCCTGCCAGCGACGATAGGCGGTGTGGTAGTTGTCGATTTCGTTACCCAGATCCAGCCAGCAGCTGCTCAGGTTGTCGTAGAACAGGCCGTAACTCACGTCATCGCGACGGGTGATAGTGAAGGGAATATGCTTGTACAGCGGGTCGGTGCTTGCTGCGTTATAACCCATTGCGTCGAGGTTGCGCATCTCGTAGCGCTTGCCGTTGCGCTGCAGATCGCCCGCTTTTTCGCCCAGGCCGTAGAAACGCTCGTCCTTGCGGCGGCTGAGGTAGTGCGCCACGCCGTCGCCGTGGGCGTTCAGCAGGTAAGCGCTGGTCGGACGGTCATTCACCAGCGGTTGCCATTCACCTGCATCGTTACGGTAGTGCCATTCGAGCCACAGCGGCTGGTGTACGGTCACGCGCAGCTGTTCGGTTGCCACGGTTAACGTCTCATCCTGCTGCGTCAGCGTCCAGACAGGACAAGTGAAACCGCTTAAATCATCGCGACGGCGACCTTCCCACGGCACGTCATGCTCCGGGGCAATGCTCCAGGTACGGTCCAGCGCCAGTTCGCCTTTGCGTTTGATCAGTACACGGAACAGATTCTCTTCCAGCACATACAGGCACAAGTGGTGCTGGTTATCGACCAGCAGTTCCAGATGGTTTGCCGACTGCGTATCAATGGTCCAGTTTTTCAGGGTTTTCATAATCACTACATCCACTATCAGGCGCGCTTGGCGCGACGTTCAGCAATAAATGCTACCAGGAAGACAGCGCCAATCAGGTCAAAGAAGCCCATGGCAATAAAGAGCGGGTTAAAGCCGATTTTGTCGGCGGTTACACCGATTAACAGCGAGAACAGGAAGCTGGCGATCCACGCCGCCGAGCCGCGCATGCCGTTGACGGTCGCCATCTGGCCTTTGTCGAACGACTCAACGACCAGGGCGCTGAGCATGCAGGAGATAATCTGGTGCCCGAAGCCGCCGATGGAGATCAGCACGATGGTGATATACGGGTCGCGGGTAATGGCGACGATGCCCAGAGAGATCATCAGGAACGCGCCCGTCACGGAGCTTGCGACCACCGAGTTAACGCGGGAGCAGCCGAACAGACGGGTGTACAGACGCGTCAGGTAGCCGCTCGCCACGCTACCGAGATCCGCGGCGAGGAACGGCAGCCAGGCAAACATCGCAATCTGCTTCAGATCCATGCCGTGCTCTTTGGCGAGGTACAGCGGCACCCAGAAGCTCAGTACCGCCCAGGCGGGTTCCGCCATAAAGGCCGGAATGGCGATGCCGTAGAAACGTTTGTTCTTCGAGACGGTTTTCAGCGCGGTCAGGAAGGGCAGTTTCACCGCAGGCGGTTCGTTATCCTGCTTGATAAACGCCAGCTCGTCTTTGCTCAGGTTCGGGTGCTGCTCCGGGTTATGGTAGAACGCCCACCACAGGATCACCCACAGCAGCGCCAGCACGCCGGTGAACATAAACGCGCCCTGCCAGCCGAACGAGGCGTGAGCAAAGTAGATGATAGGCGGAGCCAGCATCGCGCCGATGGAGAAGCCCACACCCGCCCAGCCGGCGGCAACAGGTCGCTCTGATTTCGGGAACCATTCACCGATGGTTTTGGCGTTCGCCGGGGTAGCTGCGGCTTCAGAGGCACCCATAAAGAAGCGCAGAATAGCCAGGTGCAGCCAGCTTCCGGCACCTGCATGGAAAATACACATCAGCGCCCAGATCCCGGCGCAGACCATAAAGCCAATCTTCAGGCCGATGACGTCAATCAACCAGCCGCACAGAGGCTGGAAAATGGTGTAGGCGATCTGGAATGCTCCCACGATCCAGGAGTATTGCTCGGTGGTGATCCCGAGGCTCTCTTTCAGTTCCGGGGCGAGGATCCCTAATGAGTTTCGGGTGATGTAGTTAACGGTGACGCCAAGTAAGAACAGCACCAGCACGTACCAGCGCAGGTTCTTGATGATGCGACGGGTTTTGCTTGCCGCAACAGTGTTATTGATGTCCTGACTCATTTTACTCTCCACAAGACGGACGGTAAGGGGACGGAGGTTCAGGTGTCACACAGTTTTTTATGGCTTTGATTTCTATCCGGTTATACTGCCTTAATTGGTATACAACTAGTATGGAAGTTGTGTGACAAGTTCACCTTAAGGGAGAAAATGAGTGGGCAATAGTGGATTTTGTGCAAAATTTCTCATAACTGACCTGAACCCTCTGGCATGATGGCTTTTATGTCAGTTACTGCCGGATAGATACGCTATGAAAATTTTTTCATTTCGCAAATGGAGCCAGATCACAAAATGGACAAAAGGCTAAAAATCACCGAAATCGCCGCCCGAACGCAGCTCTCAATCAGCACCGTATCGCGTGTGCTGGCGGGAAAAGCGAATACCAGCGAAAAAGCGCGTACAAAGGTGCTGGCGTGCGCGCGCGAGCTGGGGGTAATGGACGGCATGGCGGCAGGGCGTCTGCTGCTTAACAGCCTGGTGGTTTTTGCCCCCCAGAGGGCGTTTGACGAGCGGTCCGACATCTTTTACTACCGTGTGATCCAGAGTGTAGGTAAAGGGCTGGCATCCCATGAAGTGCGGTTACGCTACTGCGCGCTGGAAGAGAACGACAGCGACGCGCAACTTTTTCTGGCACGCATGAACGAACCGGATACCCAGGCAGCCATTCTGCTCGGCATTGACGATCCGCATATCCACGATCTGGCGGTGGATGTGGGTAAACCCTGCATGCTGATTAACTGTCGTGACCGCCATATGCGTCTGCCAGCCGTCGCGCCGGATCATCGCGCCATTGGCGAGCGGGCGGCGGAATATCTGTTCGAGATGGGACACCGTGAGGTGATGAACGTGCTGTGTCTGCGACGCTACACTATGGAGCAGCGTCTGTCGGGGATCCGCGATGCGTGGCTGTCCCATAACCTGAAGTTCAGCGATAAACATGATCTGCTGGTGGTACCCAGCTTCAGTGCACGCGAAACGGAACAGCTGGTCAGCAGCTGGCTCGACGACATGCAGGGGAAGGATTTACCTACCGCGTTTTTGGTGGGGGGCGACTTTATGGCGGCGGGCACCATCAGCGCGCTGCAAAACCACGGTCTTCGCGTGCCGCAGGACGTGTCGGTGATGAGTATCGACGGGTTTAATCTGGCGGCGATTCAGGATGTGCCTCTGACGGCCGTGCATGTTCCGCGTGATGAACTGGGAACGGAAGCGGTACATATGCTTCAGCAGCGGCTGATGCGACCGGACGCGCCTGTAGGAACATTGCTGCTCAACGGCACGCTGACCGTGCGGGAATCGGTACGGCGGATACGTCAGGGGAAACGACGCACCGCCGTTGAGCGGGAAGGGCTATACGACAGTTAAACCATGCCCAGCGCGCGCTTGCCGTGGATGTTGAGATCGTTCACGGTAAAGCGGTCCTGCCAGCTTTTTTCATAATCTTCACGCGGGAAATCGCCCGGTGACGCGCCGGTTTCCAGCGCTTCCTTGACCTTCTTCGCATAGGCGAGGTTTTTCTCGCACATCGGTGCGGCAGGAATGTACATCACGTTGCCCCAGCCCTGCTGGTTTTCCACCGGTGCGACGGAGTGGATAACATCGCAGTGCCACCATACGGAATCGCCCGCTTCGAGTGCCGGGATGCTGGTCAGCGCCTCGATCAGCAGCGGGTGCCATTTCTCGGAAACCGGCAGCACGCGCCCCGGAGCCACGCCGCACAGCTCATCTTCCGGCACGTCATCCAGCAGCGGACGCAGCAGAATATAAGCCATCGCTTCCGGGATCGGCACAACGTGCAGCAACCCCTGACCCGGAATCATGTCCGACAGCGCCGTCCAGCCCTGGAAGGTACGGAACACCGAACATTTGGTGGTGTTATCGACTGTGTACTCTTCCACTTCGGTACGGTGCGCGGCGTTCCAAGGATCGTATTTATCGACGTTGCCGTCGAAGACTCGGGCAAACACCTGCTGATAGGCCGGTAACAGCCAGCGCTCCAGCGCGCCGGAGTCAGTATGCGCGCCCAGTCCTTTCGAGGTGGTTCCCGGCGGGCGGCGGCGGATGCGGTCCGGGTAAATCACACTCACGTCCGGGTCGAACCACTGTTTGCCGTTGCTCTCGAATGTCCATAAACGGTTCAGGAACGACTGCACCTGCGCCATCTTTTCGCTCTGGCGCGCCTGCATTTGTGCCTGCGACCAGTAGATCGGGTAAATTTCCGGGCGAGAAGCCGTCAAGGTGCCGAAGAAGTTATCGCCTGGTCCTTTATATACCTCGTCAAACTTGTTCAAATCGAGGTAGTCGAGCATCGACTGATCCCACGCCAGCGCCTGCTCGCGCGGGAAGTGATTCTTGATGACCGCACAGCCACGACGTTTAACGGCTTCACGCTGTTCCGCACCAATCGTGCCGTTTTTTACATCGGCAAATGGGATCACCGGCCAGACGGTTTCGCCTTTGTTCTTCAGCGCGTTGATTTCCGCCACGCGAGTGGCGATTTTATCGCTGAGCTTGTTGAATACTGCCTGAACGTCGCCAATCTGGGCGCGTAATTCACGCTTCATCTGGCGAATTGCTGCTTTGTGATCTGCTGGCAAAATTTCACTGGTAAACGTCATAATCGCCTCGCATCTTTCATTCGAAAGTAAAAATATCTACAAGTGATACTTTAAGTTAAAAATAAGTTAATGCAAGTTTAAAAACTTGACGTGTGCCACAGGATGGAAAAGAAGGGAAAAGCCGGAGCAAAGCCCCGGCAAGGAGAGGATTACGCGTCGAAAGGAGAATGGTCGTCGAGCACTGCCTGAATGACATTCAGCGCACCCTGATGATTGTTATCGTCGGTGCTGTAGCGGCTGATCTCTTTGATGCTTTCTGCCGCGTTGCCCATCGCAAAGGAATATTTCACCAGCTTCAGCATCTCGGCATCGTTGCCGCTGTCGCCAATAGCCACGCACTCCTGCGGGGAGATCTTCCAGCGCTTCAGCAGACGGCTAATGCCGTTGGCCTTGTGCAGGCCGGGGATAATCAAATCGACAAAACCAAAGCCGCTGGTGACGGGCTTCATAATGCCATCCAGCGACACATGCAGTTTGTCGATAAGATTCGGGATATCGCTGTCCGGCAGGTTCAGGGAGAACTTAAACAGCACGTCGTCGATTTCGTGGTAGTCACTGATGCGTTTTAAACGGTGATAGTGCTTTGACATTAGCGCCACGAACGCGTCCGGAGCTTTGTCGCTAACGTAAGCACTCTCCAGCCCGCAGGCCACAAAGTTCAGCCCTTTGTCTTTCAGCAGTTCGCCAATCACGATTTGCGATTCATGACGCGTCAGCTCGCCGTGGAAAATCTGCTCGCCGTGGTCGAACACCAGTGCACCGTTTTCGGCCACGAAGGATATCCGATCTTTCAGCTCCGGAAAGAAGGAGATGAGCTGGTAATACTGGTTGCCGCTGGCGACAACGAATTCAATATCACGGGCTTTAAGCTGTTCAAACTGCGCCTGGAAGCGGTCACGATCGTACTGCTTGGCATCATTAAGGAAAGTTCCGTCCATATCGGTGACGATAACTTTTACGGTCATACATTGCGCTCCTGGATCACTGCGTTTGAAACATTCTAATAACAAGGTGACGGAGAGCACAAATTTAATTTCATTCGAAAGTAAAAGCAAAACGGCAACCAGGGCTGCCGTTTTTAGTGTTTTCTCCCTCTCCCCGTGGGAGAGGGCGGGGTGAGGGCATCAGCCTGCGCATTTCCCCTTAGAGGATGCACCGTTACAGCGTATGTTCAGTACGCGCAATAATATCGTCCTGCGCATCCGGCGACAGGGCGGTGAAGAACGCCGAGTAGCCCGCCACGCGTACCACCAGGTCACGATACTGGTCAGGATGTTTCTTCGCTTCCAGCAGCGTTTCGCGCGAGACGATGTTGTACTGAATATGCCAGCCTTTATGCACCTCAAAGAAGGTGCGCAGCAGCACCATTAGCTTCTGGCGATCGCTGTCGTTTTCCAGCGTCGACGGGTTCAGCTTCTGGTTTAACAGTACACCACCGAGAATCGCTTCCGTCGGCAGTTTACCCACGGAGCCGATCACCG
Source organism: Enterobacter ludwigii (assembly GCA_023023105.1). Classification (NCBI taxonomy): domain Bacteria; kingdom Pseudomonadati; phylum Pseudomonadota; class Gammaproteobacteria; order Enterobacterales; family Enterobacteriaceae; genus Enterobacter; species Enterobacter ludwigii. Next base: position 1,402,374 of record CP083824.1, read on the forward strand.
CAGTCGGGCCAAGGTGGTCCGTACCGGAGGCCGGGCTTGCCCCTTCCGCCAGCGGAGTGTGCGCCTTACGTCCGTCCGGGGTCGCCATCGTTGCTGCACCAAACGGCACGTTTGCGGAGATGGACGAGGTACCCGCGTAGTAGTTACCGCCAATCGGGCCGCGACCATAGCGCGGGTTGTGGTACTGCTTCAGCTCTTCGATATAGGTTTCGTAGGCGCGGGTAAGCAGCATATCCACGCTGTCATCGTCGTTGCCGTACTTCGGCGCACCGTTGATCAGGCGCTGGCGCAGCTGCTCGTGGGTCAGCCCGTCGAAATCATCTGCCAGGGCAGCGGCAAGCTGCTGCTGACCAATTGTTCCTTGCTCGAAGACCAGCTTCTTCACCGCCGCCAGGCTGTTGCCGAGGTTGGCGATCCCCACCTGCAGGCCGGAAACCCAGTCATACTTTGCGCCGCCCTGCTTGATGCTTTTCGCGCGCTCGATGCAGTCGTCCACCAGAGCCGAGCAGAGAATGTCGTGAACATTTTCTTCCAGCATCGTATCCACCACATACTCAATCTCAATAGATTTACGGGTGTAGTAGCGGATCTGGCTATCCCATGCCGCCATCACTTCGTCGAAGTTATCGAAATTACCGGCAGAGAGCGCTTTCTCCTGCGGCAGGAAGACTTTGCCGCTGGTGGCATCGCGACCGCCTTCCAGCGCGGCGAGCATCACGCGGGCAAAGTTAATGAAACTCATGCCGGTGCAGCGATAACCCCACTTGCCGCCCACCGCTGTTTCGATACAGCCGATTGCCGCATAGTCGTAAGCATCGTCTCGTTCAACGCCGAGCTTGATGAATTCCGGGATCACGATTTCATCGTTGTTGAACGCGGGCATACCGAAGCCGCAGCGGATCACCTGCACGCAGGCGTCGAGGAAGTCGTTGCTCATGCCCGCGTGGTAACGCACGCTTAGGTTCGGCTGGGTGGAGCGCAGACGACCGCAGGATTCCAGAATGGCATAGGAGAGCGGGTTCACCGCGTCCATCGGCTCACCGTTCACCAGCTTCTGGCCGCCGATAGTGACGTTCTGGTAAAGCGGGCTGCCGGCAGAGGCTTTAGAGTGCGAGCCGGAGCGGATCTTGTTCACTTCGAGCAATTTCAGCCAGCAGCTGTGGAGCAGTTCGATCGCGTGCTCGCGGTCAAGACTCTGGTTCAGCTCCACGTCGCGACGGTAGTACGGATAGAGATACTGATCCATACGCGCGAAGGAGACGGAGTGGCCGTTGGACTCGATCTGCAGGATCAGCTGAATGAAGTAGCACAGCTGCAGCGCCTGCCAGAAGGTTTTTGGCGGCTCGTGAGCAATCACGTCACAGTTTTCTGCCATCGCCAGCAGCTCGTCGCGGCGGCTTTCGCGGGTCTCGGTAGAGGCCATCTCGAGCGCCAGATCGGCGAAGCGTTTGATGTGCAGGCTTACCGCTTCCAGCACGATATCAATCGCCTTCAGGAACTGATCGCCGTGCAGGTCTTCCAGCACCGTCAGGTTGATGCGCGAGCGGCGTTCGGCCACTTTGGCGCGCAGGCCGTCGAGACCTTTCTCCAGCACCAGCGGGAAGTTAACGGCCAGGTGTGCATCACCTGACGTCATGTTGCCTTCTGCCTTAATAATGCCGGTTTCCAGCAGGCCTTTCTGCTCGTCGGTGAACATGCCGTAGCAGCGATCTTGTACTGTCTGCCCGCGCCACCATGGGCAGATTTCATGCAGCACGCGTTTGTTCTCTTCGCTTACCGCAAAGCCCGCGCCCGGGCGGTCTGCCAGATCGTCGATCTCTTTCTCAATCCACGAGACGGTGTATTCCGGGAAAATCGGCGCGGCGCGCACTTCGCTTGCCTGGTTACCGATGATCAGCTCATCGTGTTTGATCCAGATAGTACGTTCCGCCAGGTGATGTGCCAGCGCAAGAGCACGGCGCACCGGGGTCGGTTTGTCCATATGCTGCTGGTACATTTCGGTGTAATGCTGGGCGCGCTCGGTACAGACCGGCGGCTTAACGATATGTACGAGGGCATTTTTGTGCGCTTTAATGCGCTCGCTAAGGGTGTTGAGATTCAGGGGCGTCATAGGTTTATCCTCGTAAGGTCGCGGTTAACCCTTTCTGGCAGGCATACTGCTGAGCGAAGACCAGTAGCGCAGGGTTATCAAGCGGTTTGTCAGGGGCAGAATAGGGTTGGCCGAGCAGGGTGTATTTGTTCATGCCCAGCGTGTGGTATGGCAGAAAATGAATATCGTCGACGCCGAGTTCGTCGGCGGCAAAGTTGGTAATGGCGGTAATAGAAGCTTCATCGGCGTTGAAGCCCTGAATCAGCGGCACGCGAATGGTGATTTTTTTCCCGGCAGTGGCCAGGCGTTTCAGGTTGTTCAGGATCCGTTTGGCCGAGCCGTCCGTCCACTGTTTGAATACCTCGCCATCCACATGCTTCAGGTCGGCCAGAAACAGATCAACATACGGTAATGAGGGCTCGATATAGTGCCACGGCACGTGAAGGCAGGTTTCAACGGCGGTGTGGATCCCCTGTTCGTGGCTAGCTTTAAACAGAGCCTGAGCCAGCTCAGGGTTCATAAACGGCTCGCCGCCGGAAAGCGTGATCCCGCCGCCGCTGCGATCATAAAAGGGTTTGTCGCGCAGCACGGTTGCCATAATTTCTTCCACCTGCTTCTCTTCACCGCAGACGGTAAGTGCCTGCGTCGGGCAGCAGTTGGTAAGGGCGTTGATCGTGGCTTCATCAAGCTTCTCACGGTGGATGACCAGGCCATTCAGCGCACGCTCGATACAGCCCGGTGCCGCCTGCTGACATAGGTCGCAGCCGTCCAGGCAAAGGCGCGCATCAAACAGCACGTCCCGGCTGCGGGAGCGGCTTTCCGGGTTCTGGCACCAGCGACAGCCCAGCGAGCAGCCTTTCAGGAACACCACGGTCCGAATACCGGGGCCATCGTGGGTGGAGTAACGCTGAATATTGAAGATCATGTTTTCGCCTCTTTTATTGCATATGAAGATTAAATTACTTTCGAATGAAAGTTATCTTGATGCAGGTCAACTCCTGAGCAGGTTTTGCTGTGATAGGGTAAATGCAGGCTAATTTTGAGGGTGACATCATGGAACTTTATCTCGACACATCTGACGTTGCGGCAGTTAAAAAGCTGGCGCGTATCTTCCCGCTGGCGGGCGTGACCACCAACCCAAGTATTGTTGCTGCGGGTAAAACGCCGCTGGATGTTTTGCTCCCGGAACTACATGACGCACTGGGTGGGAAGGGGCGTCTGTTTGCACAAGTCATGGCAACGACCGCAGACGGGATGGTTGAGGATGCACGTAAGCTACGTGCGATTATTCACGATCTGGTCGTGAAAGTGCCAGTAACGGCGGAAGGGCTGGCGGCAATCAAAATGCTGAAAGCGGAAGGGATCCCGACGCTGGGTACGGCGGTCTACGGCGCTGCACAGGGGATGCTGTCGGCGCTGGCGGGCGCAGAGTATGTTGCCCCTTACGTTAACCGCGTGGACGCGCAGGGCGGGGACGGGATCCAGACCGTGGTTGAACTGCAGCAGCTGCTGACGCTGCATGCCCCGCAGTCAAAAGTGCTGGCCGCGAGTTTTAAAACCCCGCGTCAGGCGCTGGACTGCCTGCTGGCGGGCTGTGAGTCTATTACTCTGCCGCTGGACGTGGCGCAGCAGTTTATTACCTCTCCGGCAGTGGATGCGGCGATTGTGAAGTTTGAGCAGGACTGGCAGGGGGCGTTTGGGCGGACGTCTATCTGACAGGGGCGGCCTGATGCCCTCACCCCAACCCTCTCCCACAGGGAGAGGGAGCAAACACTAAAACGGCAACCTGAAGGTTGCCGTTTGCTTTAACCTCCGCAAACCTCACACCCCGGGTTACGCGTCAGCTTCATCTCGCGAAACTGACAGGTCATCGCGTCATACATCACGATTTTCCCTGCTGCAGACGTGCCGTAGTGCGTCAGCACTTTGATCGCTTCCATCGCCTGCAATGAGCCGATCACGCCGACTAATGGCGCCATCACGCCCGCTTCGACGCAGGTCAGCGCGTTCTCGCCAAACAGACGGCTCAGGCAGCGGTAGCAGGGTTCTCCCTCAGCGTAAGTGAAGACGCTGATTTGCCCCTCCATGCGGATCGCCGCGCCGGACACCAGCGGGGTTTTATGGACAAAACAGCCTGCATTTAGCTGATTACGGATAGCCACGTTATCGGTGCAGTCGAGTACTAAATCGTGCTGCGCAATCTGGGCGCGCAACGCGTCGTCATCCAGTATCGCGTTAATCAGGGTGAACTGAACGTTGGGGTTGATGCGAGCCAGCGCCGTGCGGGCAGAGTCCACTTTCGGCTGGCCAATTGTCGCATCGCTGTGCAGCGTCTGGCGCTGCAGGTTAGACACTGACACGGTATCAAAATCCAGCAGCGTCATCCTGCCCACGCCCGCTGCGGCAAGGTACTGCGCGGCGGCGCAGCCCAGACCGCCAAGACCGACGACCAGCACGCTGGCCGCCTTGAGCGCTTCCTGGCCCTCGAAATCAAAACCACGCAGCACAATCTGGCGGTTGTAGCGCATCATCTCCTGGTCAGTCAGTTCCCCCGTCATCTTAGCCTCCGAACAGGTGGTTAAAGCGCTCAACCTCAACCCATTCACCGGCTTCCACGTTGCCACGTTCGCGCTCCAGCACGATAAAGCAGTTGCCCTGGCTGAAGGAACTGAAGATGTGCGAACCCTGGTGTCCGGTGGTGCTCACTTCCAGTTCACCGTCCGCGTTGCGCGCCAGAATACCGCGCTGGAAATCGAGACGACCCGGTGATTTTTTCAGGCGCGTGGCGGCACGTACGCGCTGGCGCATCGGCAGCGGGCTGGCGTGGTTGCCCGAAAGTTTTGCCAGCAGCGGGATCACCAGCTGGTAGAAGGTCAACGCGGCAGAGACCGGGTTACCCGGCAGGCCGCAGAACCAGCTGTGCGTGAGCTTGCCAAACGCGAACGGTTTGCCTGGCTTGATAGCCAGCTTCCAGAAGGCGATCTCGCCCAGCTCTTCAAGAATGGTTTTGGTGTAATCCGCTTCGCCCACGGAGACGCCGCCGGAACTGATGACCACGTCGGCAGATTTATCCGCCTCGATAAACGCCGCGCGAAGTTGTTCCGGATCGTCTGGAATAATCCCGAGATTAATCACTTCACAGCCCAGCTGCTCCAGCATCAGGTGTACCGCCAGACGATTGGTGTCATAAATCTGGCCGTCCCGCAGCGGCTGGCCCGGAAGCTGCAGCTCGTCGCCGGTGGAGAATACAGCGACGCGCACCTTGCGAACGACGTCGATGTCCGCGATGCCGAGCGAGGCCAGCACCGGCAGCTCCGCCACCGTCAGCTTTTGCCCGGCGGCAAAAACGGTCGCACCGAGGGTGATGTCTTCGCCCGTGCGGCGGATATTCTGACCCGCTTTAACGCCAGCGATAAAGCGCACGCCGTCGTCCGTCTGTTCAGTCTCTTCCTGCATCACGACCGCGTCGCAGCCTGCCGGAACGGGTGCTCCAGTCATGATGCGCACGCAGGTGCCCGCGGGCCATTCACCGCTAAACGGCTGACCCGCAAAGGCTTTACCTGCCACCGGCAGGGCGTTACCCGTCTGGAGATCCACCAGGCGTACCGCGTAACCGTCCATCGCGGAGTTATCGAATCCCGGCACGTTAAGCGGAGATACGATATCGCGCGCGGCAATACGGCCAAAACAGCGCACGAGAGGCAGCGTCTCAACGTCATGCAGCGGGGAAATTCGGTCAAGCATCTGCGTGAGTGCCGTCTCAAGCGGCATCAGTCCGGCGGTAAAATCCATGGTGGGCTCCTGCACAGTAACAACGAAAGCGCTCATTATGGCAGAAAAGTGCGGCTAACTGTATGACCCGATGGGTGTACGCTTTACATCACAGTTGCGTCTTTCTATATTCAAAAATCATCTGAAGTTTCATCGACGATAATGATATTTATAGAAAAAGCCGCGAATCAGGCTAACGGGTGATGCGAATGGGTAATGCGGTAATCGCAATTCATGGCGGCGCCGGGGCAATCACCCGTGCACAGCTTAGTCCCGAACAGGAAAAGCGCTATATAGACGCGCTGTATGCCATTGTGGAAACAGGCCAGAAAATGCTGGCAGCGGGCGAAAGCGCGCTGGATGTGGTCACCGAGGCGGTTCGTCTGCTGGAAGAGTGCCCGTTATTTAACGCGGGGATCGGTTCGGTCTTTACCCGGGATGAAACGCACGAACTGGATGCCTGCGTGATGGACGGTATTACCCTGAAAGCAGGGGCCGTGGCAGGTGTCAGCCATCTACGGAACCCGGTGCTGGCTGCGCGTCTGGTCATGGAAGAGAGTCCGCATGTGCTGCTGACGGGCGCAGGCGCGGAAAAATTTGCCATTGAACATGGGATGGAATCTGTTTCTCCTGACCTGTTTTCAACGCCGGAGCGTTACCAGCAGCTTCTGGAAGCCCGTTCGGCGGGCATGACGCAGCTTGACCACACTACACCGCTCGATGAAACCACCAAAATGGGCACGGTTGGCGCGGTGGCACTCGATAAAGCCGGGAACCTCGCGGCAGCCACCTCCACGGGTGGAATGACCAACAAACTGCCGGGACGTGTCGGCGACAGTCCATTGCCCGGTGCCGGCTGCTATGCCAATAACGCGACGGCGGCCGTATCGTGTACCGGAACCGGGGAAGTGTTTATTCGCGCGCTCGCGGCCTATGACATCACCGCGCTGATGGATTACGGTGGTTTAAGTCTGGCTGAGGCCTGCGAGCGGGTAGTCATGGAAAAACTGCCTGCGCTCGGCGGCGTCGGCGGGCTCATTGCGGTGGATCGTGAGGGCAATGTGGCATTGCCGTTCAACAGCGAAGGCATGTACCGCGCATGGGGATATGCCGGTGATGAACCCAGTACCGGGATCTATCGTGAATAAGGGGGCAACACGTGCCGCACAGTGAAGAGCTGGACAACCGCGAAGTGCTGGCTGTCCATCAACTGAATATTGCGTTTCAGGAAGAGCGGCAGTTCATCCCCGCAGTACAGAATTTATCGTTCGCGCTCAGGCGCGGCGAAACGCTGGCCATTGTCGGTGAATCCGGTTCCGGAAAATCGGTCACCGCGCTGGCATTGATGCGCCTGCTGGAACAGACCGGTGGGCAAATCAGCAGCGAGAAAATACTCCTGCGCCGTCGCAACCGCCAGGTGATTGATTTAAACACGCTGAGCGGCGCCCAGATGCAGGGCGTGCGCGGGGCGGATATTGCGATGATCTTCCAGGAGCCGATGACCTCCCTGAACCCGGTCTTCCCGGTCGGGGAACAGATTGCCGAATCCATCCGGTTACATCAGGGCTTGAGCGGCGATGAAGCACTCAAAGAAGCCAGACGGATGCTTGAGCTGGTGCGCATTCCGGAGGCACAGACCATTCTGGCACGTTATCCGCATCAACTTTCTGGCGGCATGCGCCAGCGGGTGATGATTGCGATGGCGCTCTCCTGTCGCCCGGCAGTGCTGATCGCCGATGAACCGACCACGGCGCTGGACGTGACGATCCAGGCGCAGATCCTGCAGCTCATCAAGGTGCTGCAACAGGAGATGGAAATGGGGGTGATTTTCATCACCCATGATATGGGCGTGGTCGCCGATATTGCCGATCGCGTTCTGGTGATGCACAAGGGCAATGCGGTGGAAACCGGTACGGTTGAGCAAATCTTCCACGCGCCCGTTCACCCTTACACCAAAGCGCTGCTGGCGGCGGTCCCGCGTCTTGGGGCCATGAACGGCAGTGATTTACCGCGCCGCTTCCCGTTGATTTCCCCTGAAGCAACAGGGCCGGAAGTGGAGGAACGCGAGCAGGACACGGTGGTGCCAGGCAAGCCTATTCTGGAGGTGCGCGATCTGGTCACCCGTTTTCCACTGCGCAGCGGCATTCTTAATCGCGTGAAGCGCGAAGTGCATGCAGTGGAAAACGTCAGTTTTGATTTATGGCCAGGCGAAACGCTGGCGCTGGTGGGGGAGTCAGGCTGTGGGAAATCCACTACCGGGCGCGCGTTGCTCCGGCTGGTGGAATCTCAGGAAGGTAGCATTACCTTTAACGGAGAACGTATTGATACGTTGCCAGACAGTAAGCTGCAGGCGATAAGGCGGGATATCCAGTTTATATTTCAGGATCCGTACGCCTCCCTCGATCCACGCCATACGGTGGGATACTCGATTATGGAGCCGCTGCGGGTACATAACCTGCTCGATGGCGACGCGGCACAGCGTCGCGTGGCCTGGCTGCTGGAACGCGTCGGCCTGAAGCCGGAACATGCCTGGCGTTATCCGCACGAGTTTTCCGGCGGTCAGCGGCAACGTATTTGCATTGCCCGTGCGCTGGCGTTAAACCCGAAAGTGGTGATTGCCGATGAGTCCGTCTCGGCGCTGGATGTCTCTATCCGCGCGCAAATCATCAATTTATTGCTCGATTTACAGCGGGATATGGGCATCGCCTTCCTGTTTATCTCTCACGATATGGCGGTGGTAGAACGTATCAGCCATCGCGTGGCAGTTATGTTGATGGGGCAAATCGTGGAGATTGGTCCGCGAAGGGCGGTGTTTGAGAACCCACAGCATCCGTACACGCGCAAGCTTATCGCTGCTGTACCGGTTGCCGATCCGGCGCATCGTCACGGCCAGCGCGTGCTGCTGCAGGATGAAATGCCGGGCAATATTCGTAAACGCGGCGAGGTCGTAGAGCGAGTCACGCTGCGTGAAGTCGGTCCGGGCCATTTTGTGGCCCCCCCGCGTCAGGACAACGCCTTTTCGCGGCTATAACTTACAACAGGCAGGAGAACACAATGGTTAAATTTGTCGCGCGTAGATGGGTGTTAGCGGTGAGCGTGACGGCAGCCCTGGCCGCTAGCCCCGCGTTCGCTGCCAAAGATGTGGTGGTGGCCGTCGGCTCCAATTTCACCACGCTGGATCCGTATGACGCCAACGACACGCTCTCTCAGGCGGTGGCGAAATCGTTCTATCAGGGACTCTTCGGCCTGGATAAAGAGATGAAGCTCAAAAACGTGCTGGCTGAGGGGTACACCGTGTCCGACGACGGGCTGGTGTATACCATCACGCTCAGAACCGGCGTGAAATTCCAGGATGGTACAGATTTCAATGCGGAGGCGGTAAAGGTTAACCTCGACCGCGCCAGTAATCCGGAAAATAGCCTCAAGCGCTATAACCTGTATAAAAACATCGCCAGCACCGAGGTGGTCAACCCGACGACGGTAAAAATCACCCTGAAAGAGCCGTTCTCCGCGTTTATCAATATTCTGGCGCATCCGGCGACGGCAATGATTTCCCCTGCCGCGCTGAAGAAATACGGCAAGGAGATCGGCTTCCACCCTGTTGGCACCGGCCCTTACGAACTGCTGACCTGGAACCAGACCGATTTTGTGAAGGTGAAGAAATTCGCCGGATACTGGCAGCAGGGGCTGCCGAAGCTGGACACCATTACCTGGCGCCCGGTGGTGGACAACAACACCCGCGCGGCGATGCTGCAAACCGGCGAGGCGCAGTTTGCTTTCCCGATCCCGTATGAGCAGGCCGCCATTTTGCAGAAAAACAGCAAGCTGGAGCTGGTGGCCAGCCCGTCCATCATGCAGCGCTACATCAGCATGAACGTGACGCAAAAGCCGTTCGATAACCCGAAGGTGCGGGAGGCCATCAACTATGCCATTAACCGTCAGGCGCTGGTGAAAGTCGCTTTTGCCGGCTATGCCATTCCGGCGACCGGCGTGCTGCCACCGGCTATCGCGTATGCGCAAAACTATCAGCCGTGGCCGTACGATCCGGCCAAAGCGCGCGAGCTGCTGAAAGAGGCGGGTTTCCCGAACGGGTTTAGCACCACGCTGTGGTCGTCGCACAATCACAGTACCGCACAGAAGGTGCTGCAGTTCACCCAGCAGCAGCTGGCACAGGTCGGGATTAAGGTGCAGGTCACCGCGATGGATGCCGGACAGCGTGCGGCTGAAGTGGAAGGTAAAGGGCAAAAAGAGAGCGGCGTGCGGATGTTCTACACCGGCTGGACGGCCTCGACCGGTGAAGCCGACTGGGCGTTATCACCGTTGTTTGCTTCGCAGAACTGGCCGCCAACCCTGTTCAATACCGCGTTCTACAGTAACCCGCAGGTGGACAAAGATCTGGCCGATGCGCTGAAAACCACCAAACCGGAAGAGAAGGCCCGCCTCTACAAAGACGCGCAGGATATCATCTGGAAAGAGTCACCGTGGGTGCCGCTGGTGGTCGAGAAACTGGTGTCAGCCCATAACAAAGCGTTGACCGGTTTCTACATCATGCCGGACACCGGCTTTAGCTTTGACGATGCGGATATAAAATAACACTCATGCTGAATTATGTTTGTAAACGCCTGCTGGGGCTTATCCCGACGCTGCTGATTGTGGCGGTGCTGGTGTTTTTGTTTGTCCATATGCTGCCGGGCGATCCGGCGCGTCTGGTTGCGGGGCCTGAAGCGGATGCCGCCGTCATTGAGCTGGTGCGAAAACAACTTGGGCTCGATCAACCTTTGTATATGCAGTTTCTCCATTATATCTGCAACGTTTTGCAGGGGGATTTTGGTACCTCGATGGTGTCGCGTCGTCCCGTATCAGAAGAGATTGCCAGCCGCTTTATGCCGACGTTCTGGTTAACGATAGCCAGTATGAGCTGGGCGGTGCTGTTTGGGCTGGGGGCCGGAATTGTCGCGGCCGTCTGGCGCAACCGCTGGCCGGATAAGCTCGGTATGGCGCTGGCGGTGACCGGTATCTCTTTCCCGGCGTTCGCGCTGGGGATGCTGCTGATGCAGATCTTCTCCGTCGAACTGGGCTGGCTGCCGACGGTCGGCGCCGATACCTGGAAGCATTACATCCTGCCTTCCATGACGCTGGGGGCTGCCGTTGCGGCGGTGATGGCCCGCTTTACCCGCGCTTCGTTCGTTGACGTACTTAGCGAAGATTATATCCGCACCGCGCGGGCGAAGGGGGTTAGCGAGAAGTGGGTCGTTCTCAAGCACGGGTTTCGCAATGCGATGATCCCGGTGGTAACGATGATGGGGCTACAGTTTGGCTTCCTGTTGGGCGGCTCTATTGTGGTGGAAAAGGTCTTCAACTGGCCGGGGCTGGGGCGTCTGCTGGTCGATTCCGTCGAGATGCGCGACTACCCGGTGATTCAGGCGGAAGTCCTGCTTTTCTCGCTGGAGTTTATTCTTATCAACTTAGTGGTGGACGTACTCTACGCCGCCATTAACCCGGCCATCAGGTATAAGTAAGATGCGATTGTTAAACTGGCGACGTCAGGCTGTTTTAAACGCTATGCCGGGTCTCAAACCGGAACATATCCGCACGCCGTGGTCCGAATTCTGGCGGCGCTTTCGCCGTCAGCCGGTTGCCATGACGGCGGGGTTATTTGTGCTACTGCTCATCATTCTGGCGATCGTTGCCCCGTGGATAGCGCCGTTTGATGCGGAAAATTATTTTGATTACGACCGGCTGAATGACGGTCCCTCCATGATGCACTGGTTTGGGGTGGATTCGCTGGGGCGCGATATTTTTAGTCGCGTGCTGGTGGGGGCGCAGATCTCGCTCGCCGCCGGGGTGTTCGCGGTGCTGATTGGCGCGGCCATCGGTACCGTGCTGGGTCTCGTTGCCGGGTATTATGAAGGCTGGTGGGACCGCATCATCATGCGTATCTGCGATGTATTGTTTGCCTTCCCGGGTATTCTGCTGGCGATTGCGGTGGTTGCAATCATGGGCAGCGGCATGGCGAACGTGATCGTTGCGGTGGCGGTCTTTTCCATTCCGGCCTTTGCCCGTCTGGTGCGCGGCAACACGCTGGTGCTGAAACAGCAGACGTTTATCGAGTCGGCCCGCAGCATGGGGGCCAGCGACGCCACCATCCTGTTCAGCCATATTCTGCCGGGTACGGTGTCGTCCATCGTGGTCTATTTCACCATGCGTATTGGCGTGTCGATTATCTCGGCGGCCAGCCTGTCGTTTCTGGGATTAGGCGCGCAGCCTCCGACGCCGGAGTGGGGCGCAATGCTGAACGAGGCGAGGGCAGATATGGTGATTGCACCGCACGTGGCGATCTTCCCGAGCCTGGCTATTTTTCTGACCGTGCTGGCGTTTAACCTGCTGGGTGACGGGCTGCGCGACGCGCTGGATCCGAGGATTAAGGGGTAGTGCAGTGAAATGTGCCGGGCGGCGGCTACGCCTTACCCGGCATACAAAAGCGGAGTGGGGAGATTAAACCCGGCTACCCCACAGGTCATACTCGTCCGCGTTTTCAACCTTCACGCGAATAATATCACCCGGCTTAACGCTGGTTTCACCGTTGAGGTACACCGCTCCGTCGATTTCAGGGGCATCCGCCATGCTGCGGCCAATCGCGCCTTCTTCATCAACTTCGTCGATGATGACCATGATCTCGCGACCCACTTTTTCCTGCAGACGCTCGGCAGAGATCTGCTGCTGCAGCTGCATGAAGCGGTTCCAGCGCTCTTCTTTCACCTCTTCCGGCACCTGGTCCGCCAGCTCGTTGGCGGTTGCGCCTTCTACCGGGCTGTACTTGAAGCAGCCAACGCGGTCCAGACGCGCTTCTTTCAGGAAGTCGAGCAGCATCTGGAAGTCTTCTTCGGTTTCACCCGGGAAGCCGACGATAAAGGTGGAACGCAGGGTCAGTTCCGGGCAGATTTCACGCCACTGCTTGATGCGTGCCAGCTGGCGATCAACGGAGCCTGGACGTTTCATCAGCTTCAGAATACGCGGGCTGGCGTGCTGCAGCGGGATGTCCAGGTACGGCAGAATTTTGCCTTCCGCCATCAGCGGGATCACGTCGTCAACGTGCGGGTAAGGGTAGACGTAATGCAGACGCGTCCAGATACCTAGTTTAGACAGCTGCTCGCACAGGCCGACCATGCTGGTTTTCACCGGCTCGCCGTTGTGGAAACCGGAGCGGTGCTTAACGTCCACGCCGTAGGCCGAGGTATCCTGGGATATGACCAGCAGCTCCTTCACGCCCGCGTCGGCCAGACGTTTCGCTTCCGCCAGCACTTCGCCAATTGGACGGCTCACCAGATCGCCACGCATGGACGGGATAATGCAGAAGGTGCAGCGGTGGTTGCAGCCTTCAGAAATTTTCAGGTACGCGTAGTGGCGTGGGGTCAGCTTCACACCCTGCTCCGGCACCAGGCTCAGGAACGGGTTGTGCTTTGGTTTTGGCACGTAGTGATGAACATGTTCCAGCACCTGCTCGTAGCTGTGCGGGCCGGTGATCTCCAGCACTTTCGGGTGCACTTCGCGGATCTGATCCTCTTTCGCGCCCAGGCAGCCGGTTACAATCACTTTGCCGTTTTCAGTCAGGGCTTCACCGATGGCTTCCAGCGACTCCTGAACCGCGCTGTCGATAAACCCACAGGTGTTAACGATCACCATATCGGCGTTGTCGTAGCTTGGCACCACGTCATAGCCCTCGGTGCGCAGTTCGGTCAGGATACGTTCGGAATCCACCAGGTTTTTCGGGCAGCCCAGGGAGACAAAGCCGATTTTCGGCTGGTGCGTAACATTGCTCATAGGTTAAAAATTCATCAATTATGGAGTTATCAGGGCGGGATTTTACAGCGTATCGCGGGGGATTTATACACTCTTTGCAAGGTGGATGCGGTTGGCTGGTGTTGTAACATTGTAAATGATGTTAATCAGTTATGTTTTATTGATCTGAGGCATTAAATTGTACAAAAAATAACCTTACTCTGAATATGCAAAATGGCTGACAGAGGAGGAAAGAGAATGTCCGTTGACAGACTGAAACGCGATCTGCTGAACAAGCTGATCAACGCCCGAATCGACCTGGCCGCGTACCTGCAGTTGAGGAAGGCAAAAGGGTATATGTCAGTCAGCGAAAGCGAACATCTGCGTGATAATCTGTTTGAACTGTGTAATTTTATGCGTGAAAAAGCACCGACCCTGAAAGCGGAATACTGCGAAAGTGAGCTGATAGCGCTCCGTCGCGCCGCTGAGGTGCTCTCCATTGCAGGGGTGTGCCTGATGAACGGACGCCACGACTGCCCGAATTTTATCGCTGTTAACGCGGAGAAGCTTGAAAACTGCCTGACAACGCTCTCTCTTTGCATCATGTGTCTGAACGAGCACGACAAGCTCGAACAGTACTGAATCCGGGGGAGGCAACTCCCCCTTCTGATTAAGCTTTTGTAAAAGTGATAACGTGCCCGGGCGTTATGGCTAACCTTTAAGCCATATGCCGTTAAAGGAGCGCGTTATGCCTCGATCCTCGTTGATTTTCCTGCCTACGTTGTTATTTTCATTTTCTCTTCTTGCTGCACCGGTCGCGGTCAACGTCGAGGTGTTACAAAACAGACTCGATCATCCCTGGTCTCTGGCGTTTCTGCCGGATAATAAAGGGCTGCTGGTGACCCTCAGGGGAGGTCAACTCAAACACTGGCAGGCCGGGAGCGGGCTTTCCGCTCCGATTGTCGGCGTGCCGAAGGTATGGGCAAACGGTCAGGGAGGATTGCTGGACGTGGCTCTCGCCCCGGATTTTGAAAAATCGCGCCGCATCTGGCTGAGCTTCGCCGAAGCAGGGAGTGACGGCAAAGCCGGAACTGCGGTGGGCTATGGCCGATTGAGCGACGATCTGACGCGCATTGAAGCCTTCCAGGTGGTGTTCCGCCAGATGCCGAAACTCTCTACCGGGAACCATTTTGGTGGACGACTGGTGTTCGATGGTAAAGGCTATCTCTTTATTGGGCTCGGCGAGAACAACCAGCGACCGACGGCGCAGGAACTGGATAAACTGCAGGGCAAAGTGGTGCGCCTCACCGAAGACGGCAAAGTGCCTGCGGATAACCCGTTCGTGAACACCTCTGGCGCGCGGCCTGAAATCTGGTCCTATGGCATTCGTAACCCGCAGGGGATGGCGATGAATCCCTGGAGCGACACGCTGTGGCTTAACGAGCATGGTCCGCGCGGCGGAGATGAAATCAATATCCCGGAGAGAGGAAAAAACTACGGCTGGCCACTGGCAACGCACGGCATTAATTACAGCGGGTTGAAAATTCCGGAAGCCAAAGGTGAGCACGTTGAGGGAACCGAAAAACCGCTGTTTGTCTGGAAAGTTTCGCCCGCCGTGAGCGGTATGGCGTTCTACAACAGCGACGTCTTTCCACAGTGGAAAAACAAACTGTTTATCGGCGCACTGAAGGAAAAGGACGTTATTGTGCTGAGCGTGAGTGGCAATAAAGTGACTGAAGACGGGCGGATTTTGGGCGACCGGGAGCAGCGTATCCGTGATGTGAGGGTGGGACCGGATGGGTATCTGTATGTCCTGACCGATGAGACGGACGGGCAACTGCTGAGAGTCAGCCCGTCCGGAACGTAATCAGGTTACCGGGATCATCACAACGTTACGGTATGCCGGACGATCGCTAAGCTGCTTTAACCAGCGCTCGAGGTGAGGGCGCGGCGTCCACTTCAGACCCATGTTGGTCAGGTTCCAGACGAACGGCGCGACGGCGATATCGCCTGTACCAAATGCGTCACCGGAGAACCATTTGTGCTTCGCCAGTTCGTCATCCATCATGGCAAACAGGTTTTCACAGGCATCCTGTGCGGCATGGATGGCGGGATAATCACGTTCGGCTTCTGGTGTTCTGATCAGTCCCATCAGGATCACGCGATGGGTTGGCGAAAGCGTCTGATTCGCCCAGTCCATCCACTTTTCACCCTGAGCACGACGAGCCGGATTTTCTACCCACAGGCGACCCTGGCCGTACTGAGCCGCAAGGTAACGCACAATCGTGTTGGACTCCCAAAGCGTTGCGTCTGTTTCATCATCGCGCAGCAGCGGCACCAGGCCGTTCGGGTTCATGGCCAGATAGTCGGCCTCTTTGTTCACACCAAACGATAACCCAGCCATGATTTGATTGAACGGTAAATCAAGCTCCTCCAGTGTCCAGAGCACTTTCTTAACGTTGGTCGAATTGTTCCTGCCCCACAGCGTAATCATATTTACTCCCGATGAGATGTGAATCCGAGTCAGCTTTTTGCCATGGTGAGATAAACCTAACAATTACGCAACAGAAGACAAAAAAATCGCCTTAATCAAAGCGTATCTGAATGTTATTGCATAAACTTTAATAACTTTACCCTCGTTGGGTTTCTTTAACGGTTTTAGTGCGCTATTACTCATCGCTTCTTGCGACACGGTGATGTGACGTAATTTTTGAATGGACACTCGGGTGGCATTTATGACGCGAAAAATGACTTCTCTGCGCAGCCTTGCGACAGGCTCTGCGCTCCTTTTCCTGTTTGCACCAACTCTTTACGCAGCTGAGCAGGCTGCGCCCGAAGCGCCGCCGGTGGACGCGCGCGCCTGGATCCTGATGGACTACTCCAGCGGTAAAGTGCTGGCGGAAGGCAATGCGGATGAGAAACTCGATCCAGCCAGTCTGACTAAAATAATGACCAGCTATGTGGTCGGCCAGGCGTTAAAAGCAGGCAAGATCAAGCTTGATGATATGGTTACCATCGGGAAGGACGCCTGGGCGACCGGCAACCCGGCGCTGAGGGGCTCATCAGTGATGTTCCTCAAACCAGGCGATCAGGTTTCCGTTTCTGATTTGAATAAAGGGGTGATTATCCAGTCCGGTAACGACGCCTGTATCGCGCTGGCGGATTATGTCGCCGGCAGTCAGGATTCATTTATCGGCCTGATGAATGGCTATGCGCAAAAGCTGGGCCTGACCAACACCACCTTTAAAACCGTTCACGGTCTTGATGCGCCGGGCCAGTTCAGCACCGCCCGTGATATGGCGCTGTTGGGTAAAGCGCTGATCCACGACGTGCCGGATGAATACGCTATCCACAAAGAGAAAGAGTTTACCTTCAATAAAATTCGTCAGCCGAACCGCAACCGCCTTCTGTGGAGCAGCAACGTCAACGTGGACGGGATGAAAACCGGTACCACGGCCGGGGCGGGATACAACCTGGTGGCTTCTGCAACGCAGGGCGACATGCGCCTGATTTCGGTGGTACTGGGGACCAAAACCGACCGTATCCGTTTTAACGAATCAGAAAAATTACTGACCTGGGGATTCCGCTTCTTTGAAACCGTGACGCCGATTAAACCGGATGCCACGTTCGTCAGCCAGCGCGTCTGGTTTGGTGACAAGAACGAAGTGAATCTGGGGGCCGGTGAGGCTGGTTCGGTGACCATTCCGCGCGGTCAGCTTAAAAACCTGAAAGCCAGTTATACCCTGACCGAACCGCAGCTCACCGCGCCGCTGAAAAAAGGCCAGGTGGTGGGGACGATTGATTTCCAGCTTAACGGCAAGTCGATTGAACAGCGTCCGCTGATTGTGATGGAGGCGGTCGAAGAGGGCGGCTTCTTCAGCCGGATGTGGGATTTTGTATTAATGAAATTCCATAGCTGGTTTGGCAGCTGGTTTAGCTAAGTTTTTTGCCGGGTGGCGCTGCGCTTACCCGGCACAACCTCAATACATCAACTTCACCTGCTGCGCCTTCGCATGGGCGACTATCTCATCATCCGGACGGCAATCGCTGACGATGGCATCAAACTGCGCCAGCTCCCCCATTCTTGCCGAACGCACCTTGCCAAACTTGCTGTGATCGACCACCAGCACATGATACTGCGCGGCGCTTAATGCCCAGTGTTTCACCGGCAGCTCTTCCAGGTTAAAACAGGTCGCCCCCTGACGGGTACTGACGCCCGCTGCGGAGTAAAACGCGATATCCGGGCACAAATTGCTGAGCGTATCCTGAAGATTGAGCGGCTTAAAAATGGCGTTACTGGCGTGGAACTCACCACCGCAGAGGATCACCCGACACTCGGGTTTCTCCTGAAGCGCCAGAAAGGTGTTCAGCGAATAACACACAGCAGTGAAAGGAATACTGCTGTCGATGGCTTCGATTATCCACGGTGTCGTCGTGCCGCAGTCAAAAAACAGCGTCTGATGCGGCTGTACCAGCGAAGCCGCCAGCCGTGCGGCTTTACGTTTTTCTTCAACCAGGCGCGTTTTTTGATCGCTAATCAGGTAGTGGCTGGCACTGCGTGGCTCCAGCACAATATACCCACCCAGCAGCACGACGGGCGCGCTATCGCTGTTCAGGTCACGACGAATAGTCATCTCGGAGACGCCAAGCAGCGTGGCAGCCTCTTTCAGATGCAGCTTATCGCTGCGCTTCAGCGCCTGTAGCAGCTGAGCTATGCGGTCATCGCGTCGTGTTTCCATAGAACCTCGTCGTGGAAAAAGTGAACCCCCGCAGGGCGGGGGTTCAAGTGTAACCTGTTGAGCCAGGGTTAGTCACGCACCCAGCCTTTGCGGATCGGGATCGCAAAGAGGATACGATAGAGGTGGGAGATCCCGCGGTAGAGCGCCTGACCAAAGAGGCTCCACAGGATAGCTGCACTCACGCAACCCATCAGCCCCACCAGGAAACCGCCGACCATATCCAGCGGCCAGTGCACGCCCAGGTAAACACGCGACCAGGCGATAGCTGCCGCCACCACCATCAGCAGTGCACCAGACCACAGGCGATGCCAGAACAAGAATGCCAGTGCAAAGGTGAAAATCACCGTGCCGTGGTCGCTCGGGAAGGAGTCATCAGGTGCATGATGCAGGAAGGTATAGCCAGCGTGGGCAACAAAAGGACGATCGTGCGGGAACAGATGCCCCAGTGCAAAACTCATCAGTACGCTTACCGCAAGGGCCATCGCGACTTTGATAACCAGCTGACGCTGCGCGATGACCTGATTGCGCGGGCCCCATAACCAGAGGATCACGGCCAGCACAGGAACGATACTGATCAGATCTTTGGCAAAAAAGGTGGCGATATCAATCATCCACTCCGGCGATGCCGGGGTAGCGTTAATCAGATAAAACAGCCCGTAGTTCAATTGTTCTAACATAATGTCGTTACTCTTTAGCAAATCGGGTGGAAATAAGGCCATAGACCACCACCTGGGAAAACCAAACCCACCACCCAGCCCACAGGTTGTGAGATAAGAAATGTGCGCCGCGCATCACCTGGCCATAACCCATCACCAGGCCTAACACCACGCCAAGTAAGACAAAGGACCATGCCAGACGTGGACGCTCGCGCCAGAAGGCAAAAAACAGGCCCATGACCATAAAACCGCTGGACGCGTGACCACCGGGGAAACAACGCCCGGGACCGCTGTCTGCAGGGACGGAACTGAACAGGGGATAAGAAATAGCCTTACCGCCATATTCCACCAGATCCCACGGGCAGCTGTGATGGCTTACGCTTTTCAGTACGCCAACCACCAGCGCGCCAAGTCCCATCAACAACGCAGCCGTAACCAGTCTTGCATTACGCTTGTAAGCGCCGTAAAACAGCGCCACGGCACCTAAGGCGATGGCGATATACTTCGCCATGCGGTGGTTCAGCAGATCCAGCAGATGGTCTTTCTGCAGCGGGAAACTCTGTGTCGCCGCGTCGTACCAAAAGCCGGTCACCCATTTGTCGAGCGTTTCATCGCGGGATAACCACGTAAACAGCACGGCAAGGGCTATCAGGACCAGAAGCTGGTAACCATAAAAGCGGGCCGGTAAGCGGTAAAGTTGTTTTGTCTTATTTGTCTGTAAGTTAGATAATTCTGAACGGCTGGAAGTGAGTGCCATAATCTGGGGTCGTTGACGAATAATGGGGCTATCATAAATCTGTCAACTTAAGGAAACCTTAAACGAAGACGATATGTGCCTTATTTCTGTTTATCCTCGATAAATCACTATCTCGGGCTGGGGCATTTCATTACACTCGTCGCGATTTTGTCATTAAAAAGAGATTGCATGTTAAACCGTTCTTCTTCTGGAGCGCGTCTGGGTCGTCAGGCGTTGCTTTTTCCTCTGTGTCTGGTGCTCTACGAATTCTCTACCTATATCGGCAACGATATGATCCAGCCCGGTATGCTGGCCGTTGTGGAACAGTACAACGCGGGAATTGAGTGGGTGCCGACCTCCATGACCGCCTATCTGGCCGGCGGCATGTTTTTACAGTGGCTGTTAGGCCCGCTGTCGGATCGTATTGGCCGCCGTCCGGTGATGCTGACCGGCGTGGTGTGGTTTATCGTCACCTGTCTTGCCACGCTGCTGGCGCAAAATATTGAACAATTTACCCTGCTGCGCTTCCTGCAGGGGGTGAGCCTGTGCTTTATCGGTGCCGTGGGGTATGCCGCCATTCAGGAGTCGTTTGAAGAGGCGGTGTGTATCAAGATCACCGCTCTGATGGCGAATGTGGCGCTGATCGCCCCGTTGCTCGGCCCGCTGGTGGGTGCCGCGTGGGTGCACGTTGCGCCATGGGAAGGGATGTTTGTGCTCTTTGCTGTTTTCGCCGCCATCGCGTTCTTTGGTCTGCACCGTGCGATGCCGGAAACGGCCACCCGCATCGGCGAGAAACTTTCGCTCAAAGAGCTGGGCCGGGATTACAAAGAAGTGCTCAGGAATGGCCGCTTTGTTGCGGGGGCACTGGCGACTGGGTTCGTTAGCCTGCCGCTGCTGGCGTGGATTGCGCAGTCTCCGGTCATTATCATCAGCGGTGAAAAGCTCAGCAGCTACGAGTATGGCCTGCTGCAGGTGCCGATTTTCGGCGCGTTGATTATCGGCAACCTGGTGCTGGCACGTCTGACGTCACGCCGCACCGTGCGTTCGCTGATTATTATGGGCGGCTGGCCGATTGCGGTGGGGCTGATTGTCGCGGCGGTCGCGACCGTGGTGTCATCACATGCGTATCTGTGGATGACCGCAGGGTTAAGCATTTATGCGTTCGGGATTGGTGTGGCGAATGCCGGGCTGGTACGCCTGACGCTGTTTGCCAGCGAGATGAGTAAAGGTACGGTGTCCGCGGCAATGGGAATGTTGCAGATGCTAATTTTTACCATCGGTATCGAAGTAAGCAAGCATGCTTACGCGATGGGCGGCAACGGACTGTTCAGCCTGTTTAACCTCGCCAACGGCGTGCTATGGGTTGGACTGATGGTGGTGTTCCTGAAAGACAAACGCGTCGGAAACGCCCTGCAACCGTAATCTGTTTATTCCCTCTCCCGTATGGGAGAGGGGTAGAGAGGACACCAGACCGCACGCTATCAATTAAACGGCGCCTCTCCGTTCAACACCTTCTCAATCACGTTTAAAACCCCTTCCTCGTTATTATGCGGTGCTTCAAAGCGCGCCACCGCTTTAATATGCGGTCTGGCATTTGCCATCGCAAAGCTGAACCCGGACTGGCGCAACATCTCCACGTCATTACCGCTATCACCAAAGGCCAGCACTTCACTGTCGTCTATGCCCCAGCGCTTTTGCAGTATCCGCAGACCATTGGCTTTATGTACGCCTGGGATGATCAGGTCTATGCTGCCGTGCCCGGTCGTGACGGGCACCATGATGTCACACAGTTTTTCATGCAGCAGCGCCTGTATACGCGGGATTTCATCGTCAGACACGTTAAGCCCAAACTTGAAGAAAATATCGTTCAGGTTGTCGAAATCACTCACCATTTCGAGGCGGTGGTAGTATTTCGCCGCGATCTCCTTAAAGCCCTCGTCATAGCATTTCAGCGTATACGCGCTACTTTTCCCGCAGGCGATGATCTCAATGCCCGGAACGTCGTTTAAGACGTTTGCGACGGTCTCGAAATGGGCTTTCGACAGTTCACCGTTAAAGACATCTTCCCCTTCGCTCACGACCCAGCCACCATTTTCGGCGACAAATGCAATTTCATGCGCGATCTCCGGGAAAAAGGAGATCAGCTGGTATTACTGGTTGCCGCTGGCGACGGCGAAGCGAATGCCTTGCGCCTTCATGCGCGCATACTGGGCCAGAAAACGCGGGCGATTGTAGGTTTTTGCATCGCTCAGGAAAGTGCCATCCATGTCGACGGCGATCAGTTTAACGCTCATATCCCTTCTCCAGTGTCGTTTGATTCGTTTCCGGCTTTGCCACCGCGCGTGCCACCAGCGCTGCGATGATGACCAGTCCTAACACCACCAGCATGGCGCTGCGCAGCCCGTAGTGCTCGCCGAGGAAACCGAGCAGTGGCGGCCCGACCAGGAAAGCGAGGTAGCCCGTGGTCGCCACCACGCTGACGCGCGTTGGGGCATCCGGGCCGGTATCGCTGGCGGCCGAAATGGTCAGCGGGAAGCCGAGTGATGCACCCAGCCCCCAGAGGATGACCGACACGCCGGCAATCCAGTCCACATCCACAAAGATGATCATCGCAATTCCCAGCCCTCCGAGCTGAGCACTGGCGCGAACCACCGCCACGCGGCTGTAGCGATCGATAAACCAGCCGCCGGTAAAGCGCCCTACGGTCATCCCCAGCGTAAACCCGGCGTAGATCAGCGAGCCGGAGGTCGGGCTAAAGCCGTGGCCGTCCACCATCAGCAGCGGCAGCCAGTCGTTGGCGGAACCTTCTGCGAAAGCCATTGCCAGCACCACCACGCCGATCAGCATCAGTTGAATATCGCGGTAGAAAGGCAGCCCTTTTTCCGCAGAATGTTGTTCATCAGAGGAGTTCTTACCAGTGCCGTCAGGGATTGCCCGGATGCCGGTCAAAATCGGAATGATACAAACCAGTGCTGCCAGCAGGATATGCAGATTCGCAGTGACGCCAAAGGCCGTCAGCGCCATCCCCACGCCCGCACCGGCCAGCGTGCCAAGGCTGTAAAAGCCATGCATCATCGGCAGCACGGTTTTGTTCATCTCGCGCTCGACCGCCGCCCCTTCAACGTTTATCGCCACTTCCGCCGAGCCGAAGCTGCCGCCAAATATTGTCAGCCCCAGGGCAAACAGAACCGGTGAGGCAAACCATAGCGCAACGCTCAGTACCCCCATCCCGAACACGGCAAAGCACATGGTGGTGCGGATCACCGCCCGTGTACCAAAGCGCTTCACCAGCCACGCTGAGCAAAGAATGCCGCTCATAGAGCCTATCGACAGACCGAACAGCACAATACCCATCTCGGCAGTAGAAACGGACAAAATATCGCGAATGGCGGGGGTACGCGTGGCCCAGGAGGCCATCAGCAGGCCGGGAATGAAGAAGAACATAAACAGCGCCCACAGGCGCAGCTGCAGGGCTTTGCGGGGAGAGGTCAGCGTCATTGGTGTAGCACCAGAAGTACAACAATAGCGACAACACTAGCAAGTTTGTGTACATTTGTACACAAACCACGTGAGGAATTTATGAGCAGACCACCGAACGATCCGCATCGACGGGAGAAGATCCTGAAGGCAACGCTCGATACTATTGCCGAACACGGGATTCACGCCGTCACGCACCGTAAAATCGCCACCTGTGCAGGTGTGCCGCTAGGTTCGATGACCTACTATTTCGACGGTATGGAGCCGCTGCTGGAGGAAGCTTTCACGTGGTTTACCCGGCAGATGTCGCAACAGTACCGGGATTTCTTCGCGGGCGTCACCGGGCCGGAAATGGCGTGTGAATCCATCACCACGCTGATCCACAGCTCACAGGTGACGACGCCGCACAACATGGCGCTGATGTATCAGCTCTACGCCTTTATGCACCGCAGCGCGGCGCTCAAAACGGTGATGCAGGACTGGATGAAGATGAGCCAGACCACGCTGGAGCAGTGGTTTGACCCGGTTACCACCCGTGCGCTGGATGCGTTTATTGAAGGGATGACGCTGCACTATGTCACCGACCGGGCACCATTAACCCGGGAGGAGATCCGGGTTATGGTGGGCAGAATTGCGGGCGAGGGCGGCTGCTAGGTTGCGCCCGCGGTCATATTGACGGTAGTTCCCGTGATGGCGCTTGCCGCATCTGAGGCCAGAAACGTAATCGTGTCTGCTACCTGTGCCAGCGTGGGCAGGTGATGTGTCAGGGTACTTTGCGCGGCACCACCGAGAAACTGCTCGACCGTAATTCCCATCTCCTGCGCCTTAGCGGCGAAAATGGCACCGACATACGAACCTGCCTGCACCGCGTCGGCAATCGCGTGCGAACGCACGCACACGACGCGAATATTTTTAACGCCCAGTTCTGCGGCAAGCGCCCGGGTAAACGCTTCTGTTCCCGCGCAGCCAACGATATGTCCCAGGTGCCCGGAGATCGCCATATTCGCGGCGGGCGCGACGACGGTAATCAGGGTTCCGCCATGTTCGCCGCCCATGCGGGGTGAAACAGCTTTGGCGATGTTAAAGTACGCGGTCAGGAAGGGATCAAAACCCTGCCTGAATTCGCTAAGGGCTAATGCGTCAAGGCGTTTTCCCTGATCGTGCATAAAGCCCGTGGCGTTGACGACAATATCAATGTGGGCAAACTCAGGAAGCTGCGCGAACTCATCCAGCGCATCGAAAATAAATGTGCTGGCAGACCCGCCTGCGTTGCGAATGCTGTTGGCAACGTGTTCCAGCCTGGTAGAGGTGCGTGCAGCGAGGTGCACTTCAGCCCCCTCACGCGCCAGAGCATGTGCCACAGCGCTGCCGATGGCGCCACTGCCGCCGAAGATGACCGCGATTTTGTTTTTAAAGCCCATATCCGCATACCCTCACCAGACTTAACCCTCAAAAGTATGTGCCGGGTTTCGGCTGATGCAACTCAGCCGGTAGGTGGGGTATGCCGCATGCAAGCCTTACTGCGCCATTATCAATGGGTTACTTTTGTGAGATTTTTTTCCCGCTGGCATCAACGACGGCTTCGCCATCCTCTTTCGTAAATGCCCCTTTTTGCGCGTCAGGCAGGATGTCGAGGACGACTTCAGAAGGGCGACACAGGCGAGTGCCCAGCGGCGTCACGACGATCGGACGGTTAATCAGGATCGGGTATTGCAGCATGAAGTCGAGCAGCTGTTCGTCGGTGAATTTATCTTCGGCCAGGCCGAGCTGTTCATAGGGCTCCACGTTTTTACGCAGCAGATCCCGAACAGAAATCCCCATATCGGCAATCAGAGTGGTCAACTTCTCGCGGGACGGTGGGGTTTCCAGATAGAGGATAATCTCTGGCTCCGTGCCGCTGTTGCGGATCATCTCCAGCGTGTTGCGCGAGGTACCGCAGGCGGGGTTGTGGTAAATGGTGATGTGGGTCATATCAGTGGCTCATTACAGTGTGAAGGAGAGACGTAGCGCCAGCGCGGCGAGCGTCACAAACAGGACCGGCAGCGTCATAATGATACCCGTCCGGAAATAGTAACCCCAGGTAATCGTCATGTTTTTCTGCGCCAGTACATGAAGCCAGAGCAGTGTCGCCAGGCTGCCGATAGGTGTGATTTTCGGCCCCAGATCGCATCCAATCACGTTGGCGTAAATCATCGCGTCCTCGATCAACCCAGTTGCCGTGCTGCCGTCAATAGAGAGCGCGCCAATCAGCACCGTGGGCATATTGTTCATTATGGATGACAGGAACGCGGTGATGAACCCGGTTCCCAGCGTAGTCGCCCATAATCCGTATCCGGCCAGGCTATTCAGTACGCCTGTGAGAGAGTCCGTCAGCCCGGCATTGCGCAGGCCATACACCACCAGATACATCCCCAGCGAGAAGATGACGATCTGCCACGGTGCGCCGCGCAGCACTTTTCCGGTGTTTATCGCATGTCCGCGTTTTGCGACAGCGAATAAAATCAGCGCACCGACGGTCGCAATGGCGCTGACCGGAATACCGAGAGGTTCGAGCACAAAGAAGCCGACCAGAAGAAGGAGCAGGACGATCCAGCCCGTTCTGAACGTCGGGAGATCGGTAATAGCGCGCGCTGGCTCCCGAAGTTTCGACAGGTCATATTCCGGGGGAATTTCCTTGCGAAAGAACAGATGCAGCATCACCAGCGTGGCGGCAATCGCGGCGATATCAACCGGGATCATCACCGAGGCATATTCGCTGAACCCCAGCGTGAAGAAATCGGCTGACACAATGTTGACCAGGTTAGAGACAATCAGCGGCAGGCTGGCGGTATCGGCGATAAACCCTGCCGCCATCACAAACGCCAGCGTTGCCTGCTTGCTGAACCCCAGCGCCAGCAGCATAGCAATCACGATAGGCGTCAGGATCAGCGCCGCACCGTCATTGGCAAACAGCGCCGCAACCGCCGCGCCGAGCAGCACGATATACGTAAAAAGCAATCTCCCCCGGCCGTTCCCCCAGCGGGCGACGTGTAGCGCAGCCCATTCGAAAAAGCCAGACTCATCCAGCAGCAGGCTGATGATAATGACGGCGATAAACGTGGCCGTCGCGTTCCAGACGATATTCCAGACCACCGGAATATCATTAATGTGGATCACACCGCTGACCAGCGCCAGCACGGCACCAATGGTCGCGCTCCAGCCGATACTCAGTCCCCTTGGCTGCCAGATAACCAGTACCAGCGTAAACAGAAAAATTGCCCCTGCCAGAAACATTGCTTACTCCATCATATCTGTTTTTGTGAATGTGTATTGATTAGCACGAACCCGGAAGTCTGTTTTTCAGCTTCTCACGCGTCTCTTCCCGCAGGCAGTTCCAGCTGTTGTCGATAATGGTTGCCGCCCATGCAGGCATGTGGGGGGATAAACGGTAATGGATCCATTTCCCTTCCCGGCGATCGATAACCAGCCCGGACTCTCGCAGCAGCGCCATGTGGCGGGAGACTTTCGGCTGCGACTCGGTGGTCGCGGAGCAGAGATCGCAGACGCACAGCTCGCCCGCTTCGCGGAGCAGCATGATGATGGAGAGCCGTGTTTCGTCGGAGAGGGTTTTGAAGAGTTGGAGCGGGTGGAGCATTCGGCCATCCTGAATGTTTTTTATCATATGCATTAAATCATATATGTCTATGGCTGGAGAGAGAAGAGGGAAAAGCAGGAAGGATAGAAAAAAATCCGGGGGGCTTGTAGAAGACCAAAATAGTCTTTATGGCTTGCCTGGACCACCCCTGACAGTCATGGGAAAGAAACCGTCCCCTGGAACGGTTCCTTTTTATCTGCTCACTTTCAACGTACTTCTGTGCTCAGGCGCAGCAGCGATCGTTCCAGGTGTCACGGAAGATGATATTCCCCTCAGTGTACTTCCAGGAAATGGCTTCATAACGCAATTCGAGCGTTTCAAGATGGGTGCTGCTCATCCCGTTAGGGGTTAGGAAGGGTGCCACAGTCGTGAACTTAACGTTTTCCATCACGATATTGAAATATTCGACTTCGATACCGGACGTCAGAATACGGTACATCTTAATAACCCCCTTCTTCATAACTCGCCCTTCACACACGGCACGGTAAAGAAGTGGGGTAGTCTGATCAAATTCTTTGACTATCGTAATTGGGTGATGGACGCGCGTGCCGGTGAGCTTGCCCCAGCTTGGGTCAACCGGAATGGTTACGCCGTGGGAGAACGATTTCAGTTCTATGGAACCAAGACGGGTGGGCATCATGCAGCTACCGACAATTGGCGAGCCGTTCTCGTCCTCAAGCCAGAGATGTGCGGGTGTAGACATGTCATTTCCTTATTAGTAAACGTGAAGCTTTTATGGTCCTCAATGCCATATCCAGTAAGCCAGCCCCAGTGTGACCAGGTAAAACAGGAGGATGAATCCTTGGCTAACCTCAGGGAAATAAACGTCAAGGACATAGCCAAAAATGAACGTGAGGATGATGGGTATATAGGTCCAGAAGAAAAACTGGGCCTGAGATTTGAACCAGCGTCTTAGAAAGCTCATTAGTGCCTGCCCATGAGCTTAAGGATCGTGTCAGCAGCATCATAAGGGCTTTGACTGTCAGCCCATTGCTGGGTTAGTACGCCTGCTCGCATAAACGCAGGTTCCACCAGGAAATACATCATTTCCAGTTCTCGCAGGTACAACGCTTGATAGTAGGCGGGATGCATCACTTGCAAGCGGTGAGCGCTGTCAACGGCCTTTTGCACAATCCCGTATATCCCCAACCCGCCAATAGCCGCGCCCGTTAATCCTGAAACGACCTTTAACCCTGAAGGTGGGAGGGTCACATAGAGGCAAATAGTCGATGCAACGCCTGCAGAGAATGAATACGAGGTTAGCGTGCTGGTGGATATGTGAACGTTCGCGCGCATTAGAGCATGCTTTATCGCTGATAATTCTTCCGGTGAATAATTCTTAACCAGCTCCTCAACGTACGTGTTGATTAGGTCAAAGACGATGTTCCAGCGAGAAACGAGGTGGAATATGCCTTTTCGAAAGCGAGCGTCCTCCAGGTTTTGTCTGGTGCATACATCGTAATATTCATCAGTAAAGCAGGAAGTGTAGTACAGCAGGCGTTGGGCACCGGCCCCTATATTACTCAGGTTGCTCTTTACCTCTTCACCTACCGCGCGTACCGCCTGGTCCAGCTTCATGGCCAGTACTTTTTGGCTCTGAAGCTGGCGGATGATCTCTTCAGAATGGTACATGCCTACCGGCCTCGCGCTTAAGCTCAATTGAGCGATCTTTTGCTGCATTCCCTAATACCGGCATTTCCATTACCGAGCTTGAAAATCGCATCCCTATCCCCTCCATAGTAGGTTTCTATCCGCTCCAGATTATTCTCGTCGCTTGTATGGAAGTTCAAAACAGATCATGTTTATGAAAAACACGGGATTTTTAGGATAATGACTTGATATTTTTTAACCTAAATAGGATTTATCGGGAGTTTAAAGTGAGAATAGATGAGTTCAATTTAGAGTGATGCATTCTAAAACCCGGCCATTCGTTGTTGCGAACTGATTGTACGTATGCGTGGGTTTAAAGATATCGCCAATGAACAGGGGCTGGCTGGCGAGTTTTACACAATCACTGCGCTTTCACGTTATCACGCTGTACACAGTAAGGGCGGCTTTGTGTCTCAGTGGAACGGATTAAGCCCACGGGACACGCAGCGTTATTTATGCAACGTCTGGGCAAAATCACGCGCAGCGATCTCCCGTGCCGGGTGTCGCTTTTGCTAATAAATAATTGATAGGGGGAACATTTCCCCCAAACTGAAGTTGTTGCAATTAAATTGTTATTGGGGTAGATATTATCCAATAACTATGTTGGTTATGAGGGATGAAATGGATTTTTTAAATAATCTGAAAGCGATAGTATCGGTTTTGGGGACTGTTATTATTATAATCAATGTTATCAAATGGCGAGATTTTGAGTTTAATAAACCATTTAATAATTTCTCAAAACGAAGCTTGTTTGCATATGAACTGTTTGCAAAGACAGGCCGCAAAAAATTTGAGAGATTAGGTTATGATTTTGGGGTTATTGCATTTCTGGGAAATACGAACCTTAAGCCATCTCAGCGGGACAGAGTTCTTGAGGTTTCTGATCCTGTTAGGGCTATTGAATCGTTCAAAAAATGCAGACGATTTGTAGAAGTTAATGAAAAGGGCATTTCATTATTTGAATGGAAGACGAAGCGATATAGAAATGTTGCGTACAGGAAATTTTTAAAAACAATATGTATTGCAATCTATTTTGTTTTTATAATGACAATCCCGATGTTAGTTGTTTATTTGATTAACTTTGAGTCTGAGCTTGTGACGAAACTTATTAAAGGAATGGATGCGAAGTTATTTATTGCTCTTTGCTTAGTGACTGGTGAGTTTTTAATTATAGGTTTTTTAGCGCTATCTAAGGCTTCAAGCATTGCAGCAGCTGAAAGATTGATAAAAGAAAATATGCAAGCCAGTGATATGATATTGACTCATTTATCAAATTAACTGGCTGATAAAATGGAAGTCGAAGCACTATACCGCTGGTGCTTTCAGTAAGTCTAGCGCCAT
Organism: Enterobacter ludwigii; assembly: GCA_023023105.1. Taxonomy (NCBI): domain Bacteria; kingdom Pseudomonadati; phylum Pseudomonadota; class Gammaproteobacteria; order Enterobacterales; family Enterobacteriaceae; genus Enterobacter; species Enterobacter ludwigii. The sequence continues at coordinate 1,432,246 of CP083824.1, forward strand.
TTGTTTTTGTGCGGGTGAGGGATGATTCAGAAGAGGCTGAACTATCACATCTCCAGTTTTAGCGCTGGGGCTGAGGGTATGGGAAAACGTCAAATTCATAACAAAAGCGCGCCCACACTCCACATCTGCACAGGCACAGTAAATATCAGCAATCTGTCGGTGCTTCCGGTTAGTCTTGCGAATCACAGCCTTTGAGTCACATTCAGGCATTCAATTTTCAGGACTCTCATATTTCGCTCTCCAGCTGTTAAATAATGCCTGGATTTTAGCCTTTTTTGTCTCATGCTGCACCCTTCTCCGTTGTTTCCATTGCAAAATACAGATGCAGGTTGGGCGAGATTTCCGGATCGCTGTTGATGGCCATCGCAAGGCGGCGTTGAATGTGCAGCACTTCATTCTTTTTGTAGGTTCGCTCAACCTTCTCCGGGTCGCCCAGTCCGGCAGTGTTCTGCGGAACTATACCTGCCAGTCCGGCCGGAAAACGGTGTGCGTTCAGAATGTCCTAGGCGCTGATGTTTTTCACGCTCGCAAACTCATCTTTGGCCGAAATATCCCCCATCCCAATAAACTTGATCGCGTCCCGGTCGCCGCTAGGGATGTTTGTAAGCATCCCGGTAAACCGAAACTGAAAAGATTGAAAAGAATTTCAGTGTTTTTCACATTTATGGATCTGTGCTGGATCTAATAAAATGCGTAATAATATGATAATAAAGGTATTTTTATGTTTTATGTGAAAAAAGAAGATCAAATTTATGAGGTGAGAAGCTCATGGAGAACCCGCAGGGTGAGAACTGGCGCGGGTTTTCGATTGGACAAGAACTTATGAAAAACTGAAAAGATTAACAGTGTCAGAATACACATGATTTTATGGTGGCATGTTAGGAATGTAGCTGGCCAAGACGTTTCAAAGCCCGCTCTTCATTAAAATTACCGAGTATGTAACTTCTAATCTCTGCGCCAAATTTCTCATGAACGTAGGGGTAATGATGCTCGTCAATATAAAATTGTATATTGCAGTTATCAATGAATTCACCTGGTTCGTATATTTCATTTTTAATGACAGGTTGATAGTTGTACCTGTTTTGATAACTAACAAAAGGAATGTTGAATATATGCTCTTCATCAAAGGTGCGATCTTGAAAATTCTTCATCAACATTTTAAGCCCATCAGGGTTGAAATCAAATAAGTCATCAACTTCTTTTCGATGTTTGAATTCAAATAATTGGCTGATTACTTTTTTATATGATGGGTTAATAGTGCAGAAAGTGTTTTTTTTATCTAGTCGGTGAAGTGGTAATATAATATTGCTTTCAAGAAGGCCCATGAATGCCTTATTGTGTTCAGAATCACTATATGGCTCCAGAACAATTGTGCAATCACTTTTATTAAGCTTTAACATTATATTTTTGGCTTGAAATGAATAGTCATTAAAGCTACTTTCAAATAATTCTAGTTTCTTGCGATCGCTTATCTCTTTTTCTGCCGATTGTTTTTGACGGTCTAATTTATTCTTTCTGAGTTGTATTCTGTTTTTGGTAGAACTGTAAATGAAGTCTACTGAGTTGAACAGAATGGAAGATGTCAAAGCACCAATTGAAAAACCAATTACTGTAATTAATCCTAATGATAATTCGCTGGGTAGCTTAAATGGGGTCAGCATTGGTGCAATAAAAACCCAACAGTAAATAATCGAACCAGAGATTATCAGCAGCCTGAGTGACGATCTAAATGAAACAAGGTTTGTTAAGTGCGTAAGAACCGTTGCTAAAGGGTCAGCCATTGAGTCCTCCTCAGTTTGTAACAAGAATTATTAAGCATCAGGGCTATGGCGCACAGAGTGTCATACATCACAAACGGATAAACCGTGTGCAACACTTTTGTGTCACTCATTTCTTAGCCATCAAAAACTTACTTGAATGCGTAGGTTTATTCAAAGTATCACGGGCTTTTTTGTTTCTGTTCATCCCAAGATTCGAGAATGAACATAGTCAAAGTATGTGCAGCATTTATAGCTAATCTGGCGTGGCGAGGCTTTAAGTTATAGATTTTTCTTCCGGCTCCGTGAGCTGAACTTGCGTGAGTTCGTAGGGCACCAATCCCATCAGTCAACGAATAGAGGCCACTAAGAATGCGTTTGAGGTCTTCATCTTCAACTGCTTTAGTATCAAGCCCTAAAGACTCTCGAACAACTTTCCATAGTCCCTGTAGATCTTGCTTGGCTGGAATCTGAAGTTTTTCATCGTCAATATATACTTTGAAGGTCGATTCCATAATGTTACAGGCTGCGGATACTGCTTCTCTCGGATCAGTGTGGATATTCTCAAGTACCCTGGAAAACTCCATCTCTACAGCGGGAATGTTGCGTTTTCCAATTGCCTCTTTTAGGGTGACAGAGGTTATCGATGCTCCATCAGAAATATGTCCGCCAGTCAGATATCGCAATCCATATCGACCAAGCAAATCAGTCATTTTTTCGGCAAAGTCAACCTTGGGTTGTTCCCAACCGAATATGCTGCCTTTAGGCTGATCTGCTTCCATGTAGCCTTCTATCAATCTGCCAAGGATTGCTAATGGGTCGTCACATTCTTTGTTGATTCTTCTCAGCCATTCCTGTGCTTTCGCCGCTTTCGCTAAATCAGGAGCATCGCCAGGTGCATCAGCGTACATGAACAAACTGTTCATGGTTGCGTGAGTTTCGACTGAGCCCATATGGTCAGATAAAACCGAAATAACTGGCTGTGGAATTTGTCGTCCCATATAGACTCCATCAACGTGCTTACGCGCCGCCGCCATTTGGCTTTAGTGAAAGGTTGTAAGTTTTTGATTTTCAGGGGGTAATATAGCAGGCAACAAAAAACCCATCAACCTTGAACCAAAACGGCGGGGTTGATGGGCTCCACAAATTGGGGACATCAAAGAAAAGCAGTGGCACTAGTTATGACTGCCCCCTGATCAAAAAGTTCTGCGCATAACGAAAATTTTTTCTTTATGCGCAAACTTAGGAGTTATCCGAGTCCAGGCCAGATGATAATGATCAGCGTACCTGCCAGCGTCAGCAGTACGTTAGCGATAGCGTAAGTGCCCGCATAGCCCAGCGCCGGGATGTTACTGCGTGCGGTGTCACTGATAATTTCCATGGCTGGCGCACAGGTACGAGCACCCATCATTGCTCCGAAGAGCAGGGCGCGGTTCATGCGCAGCACGTAGGCGCCGAACAGGAAACAGATGACAACCGGTACCAGGCTGACGATCAGTCCGGAAACTAACATTTGCCAGCCGACGGCACCCAGGCTGTGGCCAATGCCGCTACCCGCGCTTAACCCGACACCCGCCATAAAGACCATCAGGCCGAACTCTTTCACCATATTCAGCGCGCCCTGCGGAATGTAGCCAAAGGTCGGATGGTTCGCTCGCAGGAAGCCCAGCATGATCCCGGCGAACAGCAAACCGGCGGCGTTACCGATGCCGAAGCTAAAGTTGCTGAACTGGAAGGTGATCATCCCAATCATCAGGCCTACGATAAAGAAGGCGCAGAAGGCCAGCAGGTCGGTGACCTGGCTGTGAATGGAGATAAAGCCGATACGGTCGGCAACGGTTTTCACGCGGCGGGCGTCGCCGCTGACCTGGAGCACGTCGCCTTTATTGAGTACGACGTTGTCGTCGATAGGCATCTCAATCTGGCTGCGGATCACGCGGTTGAGGAAGCAGCCGTGGTCGGTCAGCTTCAGCTGCGCCAGACGGCGGCCAACGGCATTATGGTTTTTCACCACAATCTCTTCGGTGACGATACGCATGTCGAGCAGATCGCGGTCGAATACCTCTTTACCGTTACGGAAGCTTGGGTCAAGACGGGCGTGAGCATCCGGGTAACCCACCAGTGCGATATCGTCGCCCATCTGCAGCACCGCATCGCCGTCCGGGTTCGCCAGAATGCCGTTACGTCGAATGCGTTCGATATAGCAACCGGTTTGGCGGTAAATGCCCAGCTCGCGAAGATTTTTCCCGTCTGCCCATGCCACAAGTTCTGGCCCGACGCGGTAGGCACGGATCACCGGGAGATAGACTTTACGTTTGGAATCGGTATCCAGGCCGCGCTCGCGGGCGATTTGCTGGGCGCTGGTCTGTAGATCCTGGTGTTGCAGTTTCGGCAGGTAGCGCGCGCCCACAATCAGGCTCACAAGACCGATCAGATAAGTCAGGGCATAGCCCAGGCTCAGGTGGTCGAGGGCGGTAGAGAGTTGTGCTCCAGCCATGCCGGAATGGCGCAGGGTATCACCTGCACCGACAAGCACTGGCGTAGATGTCATCGAACCTGCCAGCATACCGGCCGTTAACCCGATATCCCAGCCAAACAGTTTACCCAGCCCTAACGCGATCAGCAGTGCGCTACCGACCATGACCAGCGCCAGCATCAGATAATTTTTGCCGTCGCGGAAGAAAATTGAAAAAAAGTTGGGACCCGCTTCCACACCAACACAAAAAATAAACAGCATAAAACCTAAGTTGAGCGCGTCCGTGTTAATGCTGAAATGCTGCTGACCTAATATTAATGATACGACTAAAACGCCAATGGAATTACCAAGTTGAACCGACCCCAGGCGCAATTTACCCAGGCAAAGGCCCAGCGCGAGTACAACAAATAATAACAGGATGTAATTCCCATTTAACAAGTCTGCGACGTTTATATTCACGGAGGCTAACTTCTTGTTTACCAGTAAGTTGTTGAATGAAAGGGCTTTTTGGGCTACTGTTTTCTGGGTCAGGGAAAGGCGTTAACGCTCCCTGTTTCCTGCTTTATTCCCTAAAACATTAGCTGGCGTGTAGTTTAATCGTATTAGCTACTGACAGCTACTGATTATCGCATCACCCTGTGCGTACTTTGGCAAGGATTGCCGCATTGCTTTATCTGACTGGGCGTCTACCCGACGAATGTGTATTTGATAGAGATAAGTCAGGAGGATTGTTTGAACATTAAACGAAACTGGGCGGGGGTGATCAGCTGCTTTTTGCTGTTCACGGTCGTGTGCATGTCGCTTGCTTTTAATGTGAAAGGGGCATTCAGGGCGTCGGGTCATCCGGAGCTGGGTTTACTCTTTTTCACTCTGCCGGGCGCGGCCGCCAGCTTTCTCTCCCGTAAAGGGGAGGTGGTGAAACCGCTATTGGGTGCAATGCTTGCAGCACCACTGTGTCTGCTGCTGATGCGCTTGCTGTTTATTCCAGTGAGAAGTTTCTGGCAGGAGCTGGCGTGGTTGCTGAGCGGTGTGTTCTGGTGCGCTCTTGGCGCATTGTGCTACTTGTTTGTGCGCAGCCTGATACACCGGCGGCACCCGAAATAAAAACGCCCTCAAGGTGAGGGCGCTTGGGTATTACTGCTCAGCAAACAGGCCAAGATGCTCTTTGGCGTAAGCTTCAAAATCTGTGCAACCGCCGATGTGTTTCTGATCGAGGAAGATCTGCGGGACAGTTTCAACCGGCTTACCGACGGTTTTTTCCAGATCGGCTTTCGTGATGCCTTCCGCGTGAATATCAACGTAGCGGAAGTTGAAATCATCGCGCTCTGCGGTCAGTTTCTCAGCCAGCTCTTTCGCGCGCACACAGTAAGGGCACCCTGGACGACCAAAAATTACTGCAAACATTTCTCTCTCCTCAAAAAACAAGCCTGACGGCGAATAACATATATAGTGCCCGATAACCTGCCGCCATTAAAGAAGGTTTCGCCTGTCGCTTTGATACAGTCAGGCTATGTTTCGCCAATTACACTGTGACAATCATTGCCTATACTGGCTGCCATGCGAATTAAGCAAGACAAAGAGAGACAAAATGACGCCAACCATAGACCTGCTCACATCCCACCGTTCCATTCGCCATTTTACCGATGAGCCGATTACCGAGGCGCAGCGCGAAGTCATTATTAACAGCGCAAGGGCGACCTCCAGCTCCAGCTTCCTGCAGTGCAGCTCTATTATCCGCATTACCGATCCGGCCATGCGGGAACAACTGGTCACGCTTACGGGCGGACAGAAGCATGTGGCCCAGGCGGCGGAGTTCTGGGTGTTCTGCGCCGACTTTAACCGTCACCTGCAGATCTGCCCTGAGGCCGAGCTGGGGCTGGCAGAACAGCTGCTGCTGGGCGTGGTGGATACCGCGCTGATGGCGCAAAACGCTTTTACGGCGGCGGAATCGCTGGGGTTAGGCGGTGTCTACATCGGCGGCCTGCGTAATAACATCGAAAGCGTCACCGAACTGCTGAAGCTGCCAAAACACGTTCTGCCGCTGTTTGGCCTGTGCCTCGGATGGCCAGCGGATAACCCGGATCTGAAGCCGCGTATTCCTGCCGCCATGCTGGTGCATGAAAATCACTATCAACCTGTCGATCAGGATGTCCTCGCGCAATACGATGAAGAACTGGCGAACTACTATATGACGCGCGGCAGCAATAACCGCCGCGACACCTGGAGTGACCATATTCGTCGCACCATCATCAAAGAAAACCGTCCGTTTATTCTCGATTATCTGCATAAACAGGGCTGGGCGACGCGATAGTCCATTCCTCCTGCGCCTGCCTGCGTATATGATATGCAGGCTTTTTCCATGTCTTTAGAGAGGTGCAGGGTGAAAATTGCCATTTTGTCCCGGGATGGAACGCTCTATTCATGTAAACGTCTGCGAGAAGCGGCGGCGAAACGCGGACATCAGGTTGAGATCCTCGACCCAATGTCCTGCTATATGAACATTGATCCGGCCGCCTCGTCGATTCACTACAAAGGCCGCAAGCTGCCGCATTTTGATGCGGTGATCCCCCGCATCGGCTCCCAGATAACCTATTACGGCACCGCCGCGCTGCGCCAGTTCGAGATGCTGGGCAGTTATCCGCTCAATGAATCCGTCGCCATCTCCCGCGCCCGCGATAAGCTGCGCTCGTTACAGCTGCTCGCCCGGCAGGGGATCGATCTCCCCGTTACGGGGATTGCCCACTCACCGGACGACACCAGCGATCTCATCGATATGGTGGGCGGCGCACCTTTGGTGATCAAGCTGGTGGAAGGCACGCAGGGCATTGGTGTGGTGCTGGCGGAAACACGCCAGGCGGCAGAAAGCGTCATTGATGCTTTCCGGGGGCTGAATGCCCACATCCTGGTGCAGGAGTACATCGAAGAGGCCAAAGGGCGCGACATTCGTTGCTTCGTGGTGGGGAACGAGGTGGTAGCGGCCATAGAGCGCCAGGCAAAAGAGGGCGACTTCCGCTCCAACCTGCACCGTGGCGGCGTTGCGCGGGTGGCGGATATCAGTGAGCGTGAGCGGGAAATTGCGGTAAAAGCCGCGCAAACCCTGGGGCTGGACGTGGCGGGGGTAGACCTTCTGCGGGCAACGCGTGGACCGCTGGTCATGGAAGTGAATGCCTCGCCGGGGCTGGAAGGCGTGGAAAAAACCACAGGGGTCGATATTGCGGGTAAAATGATCGCATGGATCGAGCGTCATGCGACGCCCGGCTACTGTCTGAAAACGGGCGGTTAAATGGAATTGAACCCACTTTTTGCGTAATCTATGCGAAGTATTTATTAAAGAGGCTGCACAGCGATGGATTTACAGGTCGTTCCAACACTGGATACGTTACGTCAATGGCTTGATGATGCCGGGATTACGTTCTTCGAATGCGATTCCTGCCAGGCGCTGCATCTGCCTCATATGCAGAATTTCGATGGCATTTTTGATGCCAAAATCGATCTCATTAACGACGTGATTCTTTTCTCTGCGCTGGCTGAAGTGAAGCCGTCTGCGCTGCTGGCGCTGGCCTCCGACCTGTCGGCCATCAATGCCAGTTCTTTGACCGTGAAGGCATTTCTCGACATACAGGATGATAATCTGCCAAAACTGGTCGTTTGCCAGTCTTTATTCTCCGGTGCCGGGCTGTCGTTCAAACAGTTCTCATGGTTTATGCGCTTGAGTGAAGAGCAAATTTCCATGGTAATGATGGAAGCCAATGCACATCATCTGCTGTATAGCGCGGAAGATGATGCAGAGAATAATGATGCATCTCCCAATTTTCTTCACTAAGCCTGTCTGACTTTTGCGCAGTCGCTGCCATAGCGGCTGCAGAAGACCATTTTTTCTGCTGCTTTTAACCTTTCTTTAAAGAATTTTTCACCTCCCTCAAGGCCGTTTCGGCTTATCACGTAGACATAACCTGCATAAAAAATTGATAAAAGGCGTTTTTTCGTCTGGGCTATAGCCGGAGACACGGGCTACAGTTATTCTTGCGATGCTTAAAAAAGCGAGCGGAAGCTGCCGGGTAAAGAGGTTTCTTTTTATTTTAGGCAGAGCGACAAACTATGCATGATTATTGCATATCTTCAGATTGCACAGTTTTAGTTCGTTTGTTAACGAGCTTTCAGAAGGAATAAAGATATGATCGCCTTGAATAAAAAATGGTTATCGGGTCTGGTTGCGGGTGCTCTGATGGCCGTCTCTGCCGGCACGCTCGCTGCGGAACAAAAAACGCTGCACGTTTACAACTGGTCTGATTATATTGCGCCGGACACGGTCGCCAATTTTGAAAAAGAGACCGGGATTAAAGTGGTCTACGACGTTTTCGATTCCAACGAAGTGCTGGAAGGAAAACTGATGGCGGGCAGCACCGGGTTTGATCTCGTGGTGCCTTCCGCAAGCTTCCTGGAGCGTCAACTTACCGCAGGCGTCTTCCAGCCGCTGGATAAGAGCAAGTTACCAAACTGGAAAAACCTTGACCCGGACGTCCTTAAGCTGGTTGCGAAGCACGACCCTGATAATAAATACGCCATGCCTTATCTGTGGGCGACTACCGGTATCGGCTACAACGTCGATAAAGTCAAAGCGGTGCTGGGCCCGGACGTCAAGCTGGACAGCTGGGACGTGGTGCTGAAGCCGGAAAACCTTGAGAAGCTGAAAAGCTGCGGCGTCTCCTTCCTCGATGCGCCGGAAGAGATTTTCGCCACCGTGCTGAACTATCTGGGCAAAGATCCAAACAGCAACAAGGCTGACGATTACACCGGCCCGGCGACCGATCTGCTGCTGAAGCTGCGTCCAAACATTCGCTACTTCCACTCGTCCCAGTACATCAACGACCTGGCAAACGGCGACATCTGCGTCGCGATTGGCTGGGCGGGCGATGTGTGGCAGGCGGCGAACCGCGCGAAAGAAGCGAAAAACGGCGTGAACGTTTCCTATTTCATTCCGAAAGAGGGGGCGCTGGCGTTCTTTGACGTCTTCGCGATGCCTGCCGATGCGAAAAACAAAGATGAAGCCTATCAGTTCCTCAATTACCTGATGCGTCCTGACGTCATCGCCCATATCAGTGACCACGTCTACTACGCGAACGGTAACAAGGCTTCCGTGCCGCTGGTCAGTGAAGAGATCCGCAATAATCCGGCTATCTATCCGCCTGCGGATGTGTTCGCCAAGCTGTTCACCCTGAAAGTTCAGGATCCAAAAATTGACCGCGTACGTACCCGTGCGTGGACCAAGGTGAAAAGCGGTAAGTAATTACCCGTGAGTTGTAGGCCGGGCAAGCACAGCGCCCCCGGCAACAGGCGCACCGTTATGGTGCGCCTGCACCATGATTTGATTTCTGCCGGAGAGCACCCCGTGAATGACGCGATCCCCCGCCCGCAGGCGAAAGTCCGTAAAGCGCTGACCCCGCTTCTTGAAATTCGTAACCTCACCAAATCTTTCGATGGCCAGCATGCCGTGGACGACGTCAATTTGACGATCTACAAAGGTGAAATTTTTGCCCTCCTGGGAGCATCAGGCTGCGGTAAGTCGACCCTGCTGCGTATGCTGGCCGGTTTTGAACAGCCCACTGCCGGGCAGATTGTGCTGGATGGCGTGGATCTCTCCAGCGTACCGCCGTATCAGCGCCCGATTAACATGATGTTCCAGTCCTACGCGCTGTTTCCGCACATGACGGTGGAGCAGAACATCGCCTTTGGTCTGAAGCAGGACAAACTGCCGAAAGCCGAAATTACCGCGCGTGTGGCCGAGATGCTGAGCCTGGTTCACATGCAGGAGTTCGCGAAGCGTAAACCGCACCAGCTCTCTGGCGGTCAGCGTCAGCGTGTCGCCCTGGCCCGCAGTCTGGCAAAACGTCCAAAACTGTTGCTGCTCGACGAGCCGATGGGGGCGCTGGATAAAAAACTGCGCGACCGTATGCAGCTCGAAGTGGTGGATATCCTCGAACGTGTGGGGGTGACCTGCGTGATGGTGACTCACGACCAGGAAGAGGCAATGACCATGGCCGGGCGTATCGCCATCATGAACCGTGGGAAGTTCGTGCAGATTGGCGAACCGGAAGAGATTTATGAGCACCCGACTACCCGCTACAGCGCGGAGTTCATTGGCTCGGTCAACGTCTTCGAAGGGCTGCTGAAAGACCGCCAGGAAGATGGCCTGGTCATTGAATCACCGGGGCTGCAACATCCGCTTAAGGTCGATCCGGATAACTCGGTGGTGGATAACGTGCCCGTCTACGTCGCGCTGCGCCCGGAGAAAATCATGCTCTGTGAGGATCCCCCTGCCGATGGCTATAACTTTGCCGTCGGTGAAGTGGTACATATTGCCTACCTGGGCGATCTTTCCATCTACCATGTGCGTCTGAAAAGCGGACAGATGCTCAGCGCTCAGTTGCAGAACGAACATCGCTATCGCAAGGGGCAGCCGACCTGGGGTGACGAAGTGCGCCTGTGCTGGGATGCTGACAGTTGCGTTGTGCTGACGGTATAAGGAGCGGCCCATGAGTACACTAGAACCTCCAGCCCGCACAGAAAAAACGGGTGGTTTTGCGAACTGGCTGGCGCGTATGCAGATGAACCACGGTCGCAAGCTGGTGATCGCCATGCCATACGTGTGGCTGATCCTGCTGTTCCTGCTGCCGTTCCTGATTGTTTTCAAGATAAGCCTCGCAGAAATGGCGCGGGCGATCCCGCCTTATACCAACCTGCTGGACTGGGCCGACGGACAGCTCACGCTGACGCTTAATCTCGGCAACTTCCTGCAGCTGACGGACGATCCGCTCTATTTCGAAGCGTATTTACAGTCGTTACAGGTGGCGGCGATTTCGACGATCTGCTGTCTGGTGATGGGCTACCCGCTGGCCTGGGCCGTGGCGCACAGTAAGCCGTCGACGCGTAACATTTTGCTGTTGCTGGTGATCCTGCCGTCGTGGACCTCGTTCCTGATCCGCGTTTACGCCTGGATGGGGATCCTGAAAAATAACGGTGTACTGAATAACTTCCTGATGTGGCTCGGAGTTATCGATCAGCCGCTGACGATCCTGCACACCAACCTCGCTGTCTACATCGGCATTGTTTACGCCTATCTGCCGTTTATGGTGCTGCCGATTTATACGGCGCTGACGCGTATTGATTACTCGCTGGTGGAAGCGTCGCTCGATCTCGGCGCGCGCCCGTTGAAGACCTTCTTCAGTGTGATCGTCCCGCTGACCAAAGGCGGGATTATTGCCGGGTCGATGCTGGTCTTTATTCCGGCGGTGGGGGAGTTTGTGATCCCGGAACTGCTCGGCGGGCCGGACAGCATCATGATTGGTCGCGTGCTGTGGCAAGAGTTCTTTAATAACCGCGACTGGCCGGTGGCGTCTGCGGTGGCAATAGTGATGTTACTCCTGCTGATCGTGCCGATCATGTGGTTCCACAAGCATCAGCAGAAACAGATGGGAGACCACGGATGAACAACTTACCGGTAGTGCGCTCCCCGTGGCGAATTGCGATCCTGGTGATTGGCTTTACCTTCCTGTATGCGCCGATGCTGATGCTGGTGATCTACTCCTTCAACAGCTCCAAACTGGTGACGGTCTGGGCTGGCTGGTCGACGCGCTGGTACAGCGAGTTATTCCACGATGATGCGATGATGAGCGCGGTGGGGCTGAGCCTGACGATTGCTGCGCTGGCCGCAACCATGGCGTCGGTGCTGGGGACCATCGCTGCACTGGTGATGGTGCGCTTCGGGCGTTTTCGCGGTTCGAACGGCTTTGCTTTTATGATCACCGCCCCGCTGGTTATGCCGGACGTGATCACCGGTCTGGCGTTGCTGCTGCTGTTCGTGGCGCTGGCGCATGCCATCGGCTGGCCGGCGGATCGCGGGATGCTCACCATCTGGCTGGCACACGTCACTTTCTGTACCGCATACGTGGCGGTGGTGATCTCCTCGCGTCTGCGCGAGCTGGATCGCTCCATTGAAGAGGCGGCGATGGATCTTGGTGCGACGCCGCTGAAGGTCTTTTTCATCATCACCCTGCCGATGATTATGCCAGCGGTGATCTCGGGCTGGCTGCTGGCGTTTACCCTGTCGCTCGACGATCTGGTTATCGCCAGCTTTGTTTCTGGCCCGGGGGCGACGACGCTGCCGATGCTGGTCTTCTCCAGCGTGCGCATGGGGGTGAACCCGGAAATCAACGCCCTGGCCTCGATTATTCTTGGCGTGGTCGGAATTGTCGGATTTATCGCCTGGTATTTGATGGCGCGCGCGGAAAAACAGCGTGTGCGTGATATCCAGCGTGCAAGACGCGGCTGAAGGATTTAAAATTTCCAGTGATGTGCCGCGTACGACGCGGCACTGTTTTTCAGGGAAGTAAAACATTGGGATTATTAAAGAAATCACGTCCTACGCACGCTCGTCCAAATGTTCCTGCGCTGGTTCAGGTGGCGGCGCTCGCCATTATTATGATCCGCTGCCTGGATGTGCTGATGATTCTGAACACCCTGGGCGCGCGCGGCATTGGTGAATTTATTCACCGCAGCGTGCAGACGTGGAATCTGACGCTGGTCTTTCTGAGCAGCCTGGTGCTGGTGTTTATCGAGATCTACTGCGCCTTTTCGCTGGTGAAAGGGCGCAACTGGGCGCGCTGGGTCTATCTGCTGACGCAAATTACCGCCGCCAGCTATCTGTGGGCCGCCTCGCTGGGATATGGCTACCCGGAGCTGTTCAGCATTGCCGGTGAATCCAAACGCGAAATCCTGCGCGCGCTGTTTATGCAAAAACTGCCGGACATACTGGTGCTCTTTTTACTCTTCGTTCCGGCCTCCAGTCGGAGATTCTTCCGCCTGCAATAATGTGTATACACGTCATCCTTCAAGCCGTCTCTGCGTTGGCCGCGTCTGTTCACCCCAGTCACTTACTTGAGTAAGCTCCTGGGGATTCTCAGACTTGCCGCCTTGATACAACTTGAATGATTTTGTGTATATAATCGCAGCCCTCGTGATTTTTAAGGTCTTCATATGCAGTGCGCACTCTATGACGCCGGTCGCTGCCGCTCCTGTCAGTGGATAGAACAGCCGGTCTCTCAACAACTCACCGCCAAAATGGCCGACCTGCAACAGCTGCTGGCTGAACATGCGGTGGGCGAGTGGTGCGCACCCGTCAGCGGCCCGGAGCAGGGCTTTCGCAACAAAGCCAAAATGGTGGTCAGCGGCAGCGTTGAAAAACCGCTGCTGGGAATGTTGCATCGTGATGGCGCACCAGAAGACTTAACTGATTGCCCGCTTTACCCCACCTCATTTGAGCCCGTCTTTGCGGCACTCAAACCGTTTATTGCGCGGGCCGGGTTAACGCCTTACAACGTCGCCCGCAAGCGCGGTGAGCTGAAATACCTTCTGCTGACGGAAAGCCAGATTGACGGCGGTATGATGCTGCGTTTCGTTCTGCGTTCTGAAACCAAGCTGGAACAGCTTCGCGCGGCGTTGCCGTGGTTGCAGGAACAGCTTCCGCAGCTTAAGGTCATTACGGCAAATATTCAGCCGGTGCATATGGCGATCATGGAAGGGGAAAAAGAGGTCTTCTTCACCGAACAGCACGCGCTGGCGGAGAATTTCAACGGTGTGCCGCTGTGGATCCGCCCGCAAAGCTTCTTCCAGACCAACCCGACTGTCGCCAGTGCGCTGTACGCCACCGCGCGCGACTGGGTTCGGGCGTTAAACATCCATCATATGTGGGATCTGTTCTGCGGCGTGGGGGGATTTGGCCTGCACTGCGCCACGCCTGAGATGCAGCTTACCGGGATTGAGATCTCTGCTGAGGCGATTGCCTGCGCCAGACAGTCCGCCGCTGAGCTGGGGTTAACGAATCTGCACTTCCAGGCGCTGGACTCTACGCAGTTCGCGACCGGGCAGGGTAATGTGCCAGAGCTGGTACTGGTAAACCCGCCGCGCCGTGGCATCGGACAAGCGCTATGCGATTACCTGAGCCAGATGGCACCGGATTACATCGTCTATTCAAGCTGCAACGCGCAGACGATGGCGAAAGATATTGCGCATTTGCCGGATTATCGCATTGAGCGCGTTCAGCTTTTCGATATGTTCCCGCACACTGCGCACTATGAAGTGTTGACGCTACTCGTTAAACAATAAGTGAAGCAGCCGGAGGGCGGGTGCCTCCGGCTGCGATGAGACTTACTGGCTCATGGCGTCTTTTTTACCCATCTCATCCTTTTTCATGTTGTCCATTTTGCCCATTTTGTCTTTCCCCATGTGATCCTTCTTCATGGCGTCTTTGCACATGTCGCCCTTACACATTTTATCGTGTGGCTGGGACATGGTGTCTTTTGCCATCGTCTCTTTGTTCATGGAGTCTGCCGCCTGCACATTTGCCATAAACAGAGCTGAAAGCACGGTTGCTGCAATGATCATTTTTTTCATGGTATTCCTCGTCGTTTACGTTGTTGTATTAACTGCCACCAAACCAGTTGTAACCCTGGTCTTCCCAGTAACCGCCGGGGAAGCGATTGGTGATTTCAATGACCTGAATATGCTTCGGGTTTTTGTACCCCAGCTTGGTCGGGATACGGAGTTTCATGGGATAACCGTACTCAGGAGGGAGGATTTGGTTATCCCAGGTTAGGGCGAGCAGCGTTTGCGGGTGCAACGCGGTCGCCATATCAATGCTGGTGTAGTAATCATCCGCACAGCGGAAGCTGATGTATTTGGCGCGGGTGTCGGCACCGATCGCCTGCAGAAAATGGCGGAAGGGGATTCCACCCCAACGGCCAATCGCGCTCCATCCTTCCACGCAAATATGGCGCGTGATCTGGTTTACCTGCTGCATACGATACAACTCAGGCAGGGACCAGCTGCGGGTGTCTCGCACCAGGCCGCGAATGGCGAGTTGATAATCCCGGCCGTCGACCTGCGGAATTTGGTCGCGATCGTAAAAGGCGTTAAACGGGAAAGGGCGGGTGATGTCGCTTTCGGTATATTCAGGTGCCAGATGACGGTCGCTGAACAGGAAACCCTGGACACGATCGTTAAAGCGCGACATTCGTGAAAGTGCAGTTTCAACACTGGCGTTGTCGCTCAGGTCACAGCCTGTAAGCAGCATAATCCCGCCTAACGTCAGCCCCTGTTTAAGAAAGTGACGTCGCTGTGCATTTACGGATTTTTCGGCGTCCTTGACCAGATATTCCGCGTCGCGGGAAGAGAGAAAGGTTGGTTTTTTCATGAGATACCCTTAGCGACCGCGTAGCATTGCCAGTAATGTTTTAGGAACGAGCAGCACCATAAGCAGGTGGATCACGACAAACACAACAATGAAGGACATACAAAAGAAGTGGATGTAACGTGCGGTGTCATAGCCTCCCAGCAGTTCACGTAAAAGCGGAAACTGAACGGATTTCCAGATAACCAGCCCGGAAAGCACAAGCATTACGCCGGTTAATATGGCCAGCAAGTAGGCCAGTTTTTGCACCATGTTGTAGTGGCTGAGATCGGCATGCTGCAGTTTTCCCCGCAGGGCCAGCGCCATATCCTTGAGTAACCCCTTAACAGACAAAGGGAAAAAGGTGCGAGCAAAGCGCCCGGTGACAATACCTAACGTGCAGTAGATCAGGCCGTTAATACCTAAAACCCACATCATGGCGAAGTGCCACTGCAGCGCGCCGCCCAGCCAGCCTCCCAGCGTGAAAGAGGACGGAAAAGTGAATGGGAACAACGGCGAGGCGTTATAAATTCGCCATCCGCTGAATACCATGCCAGCCATGGCGAGGGCATTAATCCAGTGACACACCCTGACCCAAAGGGGATGAATAACAGCTGTTGGCAGAGACATGGTGACCTCGTTATTCCATTGCGTGGTCAAATCCTAAGATAAATTCGGTCACCACATCCTCACGGAAGTTTAAATAAAATGTGATAACTCCGGCGGGCGTTATTAGGTAAGCTCAACTGTAATGAAACGGCGTGGATGTGGGTCATGAGTAACGCAAAGAAAATATTGCTGGTGGAGGACGATAGCGATATCGCCGCCTTCCTGAGCCTGAACTTAAAAGATGAAGGTTTTGAGATTGTGCACGAAGCCGATGGCGAACGTGCGCTGCTCCAACTGGAAAAACAGCACTGGGATGCCGTGATCCTCGATCTGATGCTGCCTGGCGTGGACGGGCTGGAGATCTGTCGCCGTATCCGCCAGATGACCCGCTATCTGCCTGTCATTATCATCAGCGCACGCACCAGCGAGACGCACCGGGTGCTGGGGCTCGAGATGGGGGCTGACGACTACCTGCCTAAACCGTTTTCCGTTCTGGAGCTGATTGCTCGCGTCAAGGCGCTCTTTCGACGTCAGGAAGCGATGGGGCAAAATCTTCGTCTGGAGGCGGGTATTATTCGCTGTCACGGCATGGAAATTGACCCCCTGGCACGAGAGGTTCGCCTGCGGGGGGAAACCATTGACTTGACCCCGCGTGAGTTTGATTTGCTCTACTGGTTTGCCCGTCATCCGGGCGAGGTGTTCTCCCGTTTATCGTTGCTGGATCATGTCTGGGGCTACCAGCATGAAGGGTACGAGCACACGGTAAATACGCACATTAACCGTCTGCGCGTCAAAATTGAAAAAGATGCTGCAGAGCCAGATATCATCCTGACGGTGTGGGGGAAAGGGTACAAATTTGCCGTCGAAAAAGCGGAGCCCCACGCATGATAAGCCACTTAACCTTGAGCCAGCGCCTGTCACTTCTTTTTAGCGCCACGCTTGTTTTATGCATGTTTGTGGCATGTGGCGTGCAGCTTTATAGCAGTAAGCAGTACGGCGATGCCATGGTGCAACGTCTGTCAGCGGGGTTGGCGCAGCAGATAGTGAACAGTGAACCGCTTCTTGATAACCAGGGTAAAGCAAACGCTGAGAATCTCAAATCGCTGTTCGATCGTCTGATGACGCTTAATCCCAGCGTTGAACTCTATGTGGTGTCGCCTCAGGGACATATTGTGGCAGACGCGGCCCCGGTCGGGCACATGAAGCGTCAAACGATTGACCTTACCCCGTTAAACAACTATTTATCCGGGGCTGCTTTCCCTGTGTATGGCGATGATCCACGAAGTCTGGATCAACGTAAGGTGTTCAGCGTGGCGCCGATCCTCCTTAACGGCAATCTGCACTCCTACTTGTATATTATTCTCCAGGGCGAAGACCTGAATGCACTGGCGAACACCGCGTGGCACAAGGCCCTGACCGACGCTATCGTAGGATCGCTTTTACTGGCATTACTCTTTGGCGCACTGGCCTGGTGGTTGGTCAAAAAATGGGTTACCCGTCCAGTGGAACAGTTAACCAGCGAGGTAAATGACCTTGAGCAGGACAGCATCAGCGCCATAAAAAGTCTGGCCGCCCGGCCGGTCAATCTGGCTCCTGAAAACGAAGTTGAACTGCTTCGTAACACGTTTATCGAATTATCGCGCAAGATTGCCTCACAATGGGATCAACTGGCTGACGGTGACCGCCAGCGCAGGGAGTTTATCGCCAATATCTCTCACGATCTTCGCACGCCGCTGACTTCGCTGCTGGGGTATCTCGAAACCCTCTCGCTTAAGTCCGCCACGTTGAGTGCCGAGGAGCAGAATCAATACCTGGCTATCGCACTGCGTCAGGGACAGAAAGTGCGCCATCTCTCTCAACAGCTGTTTGAACTGGCGCGCCTTGAGCATGGGGGGATTAAACCACAGCGCGAACGTTTTGCCATGGCTGAATTGATTTCAGATGTGGCGCAAAAATTCGAACTGACCACACAGACAAGGCAGTTGCGAATGCATATAGACGTCCCTGGCCCGCTGCCGCTGGTGTATGCCGATGTGTCGATGATTGAGCGGGTGGTCACGAATTTGCTGGATAATGCCGTTCGCCATACCCCGGCAGGAGGCGAGATTTTGCTTAAGGTCTGGCAGGAGAATGGGCTTCTGCAGGTTGAGGTGGCGGACAGTGGCTCAGGTATCGAGCGTGCATTGCGTGACGATCTGTTTCAGCGTCCTTCTGCGTTAAACCCGCAGGCATCGCGGGAGAATCGCGGCGGATTAGGCTTGCTGATTGTGAAGCGAATGCTGGAGCTGCATGGGGGAGGGATCAGGCTGATGGATTCGGTGAGCGGGGCACGTTTCCGGTTCTTTGTGCCGTTGTAAGAAATTGCCGGGTAAGGCGAAACCATCACCCGGCAAAAATACTTACTGCGGGAACCACTGATCGCTGATTTTCTGATAGGTGCCGTCCGCTTTAATTGCTTTCAGGGCGCCGTTCAGTTTTTCCAGCAACGCTTTGTTATCCGGACGTACTGCAATGCCCAGACCGGTACCGAAGTACTGTGGATCGGTCACTTTCTCGGTTGCGGTACCCAGCTGCGGGTTCGTTTTCAGCCACTCGTTCACCACGGCAGTGTCACCAAACACGCCATCAATACGGCCATTTTTCAGGTCGATAATCGCGTTCTGGTAGCTGTCGTAGGCCACGGTTTTCACTTCAGGATGTTTGTCCTGCAGGTATTTCTGGTGCGTGGTGCCGTTTTCCATCCCAATGCGTTTGCCTTTCAGCTCGTCAAAGGATTTATAAGCCCCTTTCTTCGCAATCACCACCGCCGAGTTGGCGTAGTACGGGTCGGTGAACGCGACCTGCTTGCTGCGTTCAGGCGTGATGTCCATCCCGGAGATCACCGCGTCGTATTTTTTGAACTTCAGCGACGGGATCAGGCTGTCAAAAGCATGGTTAGTAAAGGTGCAGTCGGCCTGCATTTGTTTGCACAGCGCTTTTGCCAGATCGATATCGAAACCGACGATCTGGTTGCTGGCATCCAGCGATTCAAACGGCGGATAGGTGGCGGACACGCCGAAATTGATTTTATCCGCAGCGGATGCGCCAGCGGCGAAGGTTGCGAGTAATGCGGCCAGAACTAACTTTTTCATTGTAATGCTCCCGTCTGTCTTATTTATGCGCCGTGTCTGCGGCCTGGATGTACAATGCCAGTTAATGAATTTGTATGCAATAAAAATGATTAAATATTATGTCTGTTGTAAAAAAAAGCGGATAACCCATCAGGTTACCCGCTCCATGAATACCGTTTTATGCATTCGCGTGGTTAATTTCTGCGCTCAAATGCCAGCGCTTTACGCTCAATCAGGCGCATCATCAGCGTCAACAGACCGTTAACCACCAGATACACCACGCCTGCGGCACCAAATACCATCACGTCATAGGTGCGTCCGTACAACAACTGTCCGTGACCCATCACTTCCATCAGGGTGATGGTGTAGGCCAGAGAGGTACTCTTGAACACCAGCACCACTTCGTTGGAGTACGAGGAGAGCGCGCGCTTAAAGGCGTACGGCAGCAAAATCGCCAGCGTGTCTTTCTTGCTCATGCCCAGCGCCCCGCACGACTGCCATTGCCCTTCAGGAATAGCGCGGATAGCCCCGTAGAACAGTTGGGTGGTGTAGGCAGCACTGTTCAGCGAAAGAGCAATCAGGGCACACAGCCACGGCTCAGAGAGCAGGTGCCAGATAACCGGGTAGTTCTGCAGCGACGGGAACTGGCCGGGCCCGTAGTAAATCAGGAAGATCTGCACCAGCAGCGGCGTACCGGTAAACAGGGTGATGTAGCCGCGCACAATCCACACCAGCACCGGCGTTTTTAGCGTCAGAATGATGGTGAAGATAAGGGCCAGGATCAGCGCCACGATGATGGACGCCACGGTCAGCGTCAGGCTGGTGTGCAGCCCTTTCATCAACTCGGGAAAATATTCAAGCATCAGCCTGGTCTCCGTTCAAAGCGCGTCGCACGCAGGTCAATACGCTTGAGGATGTACTGACTGAGCAACGTAATCACCAGGTAGATAGCTGCCGCCACAATGTACCAGGTAAACGGCTCCTGAGTACGGGTGGCGATGCTTTTGGTTTGCAGCATCAAATCATTTACGCTTATCAGGCTCACCAGAGCGGTATCTTTCAGCAGCACCAGCCACTGGTTACCGAGCCCCGGCAGGGCATGACGCCACATTTGCGGCATCACCAGACGGAAGAAGATGGCTGACTTCGACAAGCCTAACGCCTGACCGGATTCCCATTGCCCCTGCGGTACCGCTTTCAGCGCACCGCGCAGCGTTTGCGACGCGTAGGCGGAGTAGAGCAGAGAGAGGGCAATGACGCCGCACAGGAACGGGCTAACGTCAAAATTCTCAATTTGCATCTGCACCGGGATCTGCGCAACGCCAAGATTAATGGTGAAGCCGTCCGACAGCATTAACAGCAGCTGTGAGGAACCGAAATAGATAAAGAGGACCACCAGGATTTCCGGTAGTCCACGCAGCACGGTGACCAACGCGGAGCCTGCCCAGGCGACGGGGAACCATTTTGCTGATTCCCACACCGCGAAGAACATCGCCAGCACAAGGCCGATAATCAGTGCGCAAACGGCAAGGCCGACGGTCATCCCGGCGGCGCTTGCTAAAGGAAAAATTTCATTCATCAGGAATTACTTCTGGAACCATTTTTTGTAGATGGTTTCGTAGGTGCCGTCTTTCTTCACTTTTTCCAGCGCAGCGTTAAATTTCTGCTGCAGCTCAGTGTTGCCCTGACGAACGGCAATCCCCAGACCGGTGCCGAAGTAATCCTTATCGGTCACTTTGTCACCCACTGGTGCCAGCTTGTCGTTGGCTTTCAGCCACTCGGTCACGACAGCGGTATCACCGAAGACGCCGTCAATACGGCCATTCTGCAGATCCAGCTTCGCGTTCTGGTAGCTGTCATACGGAACAGTGGTGATCTCCGGATGTTTATCCATGATGAATTTCTGGTGCGTGGTGCCGTTCTGTACACCGACTTTCTTGCCTTTCAGCTGATCAACAGAGGTGAATTTCCCTTTCTGACCAATGAACAGGGCGGAGTTGTCGTAGTAAGGGGTGGTAAACAGCACCTGTTTTTCGCGCTCAGGCGTGATGTCCATACCGGCCATCACGGCGTCGATACGGCGGAACTTCAGGCTTGGAATCAGGCTGTCGAACGCCTGGTTGCTGAAGGTACAGGTTGCGTCGATCTCTTTACACAGGGCGTTTGCCAGATCCACATCGAAGCCCACAATCTTGTTGCTGGCATCCATGGACTCAAACGGAGGGTAAGACGCTTCCGTGGCGAAACGAATGGTCTGGGCTGCGGTAGCGGAAAGGGTAACGCCAGCAAGCAGCACGGCAAGTAATACTTTTTTCATTATATTTCCCCTGACACAATCAATGAGATAAATAGTTTTTGAAGGCATCGGTTTGCGGGTTGGAGAAGCAGCTCGCATCACCTTGCTCGACGATATAACCGTTTTCCATGTAAACCACGCGGCTGGCGGTTTTGCGCGCCACTTCCACTTCGTGGGTTACGATGACCTGAGTAATATTGGTTTCCGCCAGTTCACGAATGATGCTGACGATCTGGGCGGTGATTTCCGGGTCCAGCGCCGCCGTCGGTTCATCAAACAGCAGTACCGCAGGCTCCATCATCAACGCACGGGCAATCGCCACACGCTGTTGTTGTCCACCAGAAAGGTGCAGCGGATAGCGGTCGCTGTAAGGCTTAAGACGCAGACGTTCCAGCAGTTTTTCGGCACGCGCAATCGCCTGATCTTTGCTTAACCCCAGCACGCGGCACGGGGCTTCAATCAGGTTTTGCAGCACGGTCAGATGCGGCCAGAGATTGTATTGCTGGAAGACCATGCCGACGTTTTGACGCAGTTCGCGAATCGCTTTATCAGACGGGGTTTTCGCGAAATCAAAATGGTTACCGGCGATTGCCAGCGTACCTGAACGTGGCATTTCAAGCAGATTAAGGACACGCAGAAGGGAGCTTTTACCTGCACCGCTTGGGCCAAGCAAAACCAGCGTTTCGCCTTCCGGGCAGTTCAGCGTGATGTCAAACAGCGCCTGGTGTGCGCCGTAGAAGCAGTTAATGCCGTTTAGTTTAATACTCATCGGGGCAGTCTTTACTCATCCAGGCAATCTATAGCAATTGAGGCCGCAGATAGTACCGTTGACAGAATAGTTATGCAATATTTCTGCGTTAAAAGTTAAATATAACCCGTATTTCCTCTTAAACATAGCACAAAATAGCGAACGGCAAGGTCGGCGAGTATAAATGTCGGCATTCCGAATGAAATGCCGCACATTTTTCGGGGGTTACAATTTTGTATCGGATGGTTTAACGGTTTTCAATCGACTGACGCAGCGTGCCTGCCGGGGCATGAACGCTGCCGCCGACGTAGCGTACGTCGTCCACCGCCCAGCATTGACCCTCACGGATCATCAGCACTTCATCCTGCCAGGTCTGAGTACCCTGAGTTAGCTTCACACGCAGCGGAATGTTTCTCGCATCCGTGTTCGGGATAGTTGACGCGCTGGCCACTTCGGCGCTGTCAGGCAGCGTGGCGCGGCTGGAGAACGGATCGGATTTCAACAGCGCGTTGTGCTGCGGATCGCGGGTGGCGTCGTTCAGCAATTTTGCCAGTCCATCGCTGAGATACGGGCGCAGGCCGGTGAGATCGTTGCTGCGGTGCTGAATGCGATAATCATAGAACTGCTGCGCCACGGTGTCCGGGCCGCCATCAATACAGGGGCCGCTGCGGGTACCGATATCCTTAAAGGCTGGCGTGACCGTGGTAGTACAGGCGCTGAGCACCAGCGCGCAGGGCACGAAAAGTGTTAAAGCAGAATAGCGCATGTTGATTTCCTTATTTATTAACTATCCTTTCAATCATAGCGTAACGAACCGATAATGCTGTGCCTAAGGCATTGAACGCTAAAGAAGGAGATAAAATATGCAGTTTTCAACGACGCCAACCCTGGAAGGGCAGACCATTACCGAGTACTGCGGTGTGGTCACCGGTGAAGCGATTCTCGGTGCCAACATCTTCCGTGACTTTTTTGCCGGCATCCGCGATATCGTGGGTGGACGCTCTGGCGCATACGAAAAAGAGCTGCGCAAAGCGCGCGAGATTGCCTTTAAAGAGCTCGGCGAGCAGGCGGAAGCGCTCGGCGCGGATGCGGTCGTGGGGATTGATATCGACTACGAAACGGTCGGGAAAGATGCCAGCATGCTGATGGTGAGCGTAAGCGGTACGGCGGTGAAAACTCTTCGATGACGCGTTCGCTTACGGCGCTCCTGCTGGCGCTGTTGCTGGCAGGGTGCACCGCTGAAAAAGGGATTATTGATAAAGGTGCCTACGAGCTGGATACCCGGCATCAGGCGCAGGCGGCTTACCCGCGCATCAAGGTGCTGGTGATCCACTACACCGCGGATGATTTTGACAGCTCGCTCGCCACGCTAACGGATAAAAACGTCAGCTCTCACTATTTGATCCCTGCAAAGCCACCGGCACCGGAAGGAAAACCGCGCATCTGGCAACTGGTGCCCGAGAGCGAGCTGGCCTGGCATGCAGGCATTAGCTTCTGGCGGGGTACTAATCGTATCAATGATACATCTGTCGGCATTGAGCTGGAAAACCGTGGCTGGCAAAAGACGTCTGGCGTTAAGCACTTTACTCCTTTTGAACCTGCGCAGATCGCGGCGCTGGTGCCGCTCGCCAAAGACATTATTGCCCGCTACAACATCAGACCTGAAAATGTCGTGGCCCATTCGGATATCGCGCCGCAGCGTAAAGATGACCCCGGTCCGTTGTTTCCGTGGCGACAGCTGGCTCAGCAAGGCATCGGCGCATGGCCCGATCCCTCACGTGTTGCGTTCTATATGAACGGGCGTCCGCGCTATCAACAGGTGGATACTCCCGCGTTACTCGATCTCCTTGCGCGTTATGGCTATGAAGTACCGGCAGACAGTACGCCGGCGCAGCAAAAACGCATCATCATGGTCTTCCAGATGCATTTCCGGCCCGATCTGTGGAACGGAGTCGCGGATATCGAAACGATGGCCATTGCAGAAGCACTTCTAGAGAAATACGGGCAGGGGTAATCCTTCGGATTGCCCCCGAATGCGCCTGTTTATGCTGAATTGCTTGAGATTAATCTTAAGTACAAACTTAATTCATTTTTAGTTAATTGACTTAAAATTATCCGGATTTAAGATAGACACATAGCTTGCTAAGTAATGCGGCAAATAAATATAACGTACTCGCCCTTTATTTTCTCCTTGAGAATATCATCAGGAAAATATTAAAAGGTTAAGGTTTTATACCTTAGTCTTACTTTTTAAATTTCACATCTTAAATCGGGTATAATAATGTTAAGCATCTATGCGAAAAAATTACGTCCGCAGCATGAAATGGAAACCATTATCTCTGCAACGTCAGGTTTTGAAGAAAGAACCTTAAAGAAATGGCAAAAAATATCGACCTCTGATTCACAGTATATTCATATTATCGTCAGCGGCGAAGTTGAGTTCCGCCGTGAATCCGACGAGCTGTGTATGTTCACTGTGACGGGCCAGTGCATTTTTGGTCTCTCTGCCATGTACTACAACGCAACGCACATGTATGGCCTCGTTCGTGCCAATACCGTGGTGCGCTCAATTAAAAAAGAGGTTTTCGCCCAGCTAATGACTGAAAACAACTTATGGCCGGAACTGACTAAAGTCCTCTCCTGGTACATTTGTATGCTGAGCAAACGAGACGATGTGTTGGTTGCCCGCAGTGCCTATTCAGTCGTACGCGAATTCCTGTACGAAATTAATGAACTGATTATTCATCATCAACGTGATATTAATGTCTATGATTATATTCAGGAGTACACCAATCTGGCGCGTAGTACCATCATTAAAATTCTCTCCGACCTGAAAAAAGGTCAGTATATTGTCGTGGA
Source organism: Enterobacter ludwigii (assembly GCA_023023105.1). NCBI lineage: Bacteria > Pseudomonadati > Pseudomonadota > Gammaproteobacteria > Enterobacterales > Enterobacteriaceae > Enterobacter > Enterobacter ludwigii. The sequence goes on from CP083824.1 coordinate 1,457,325, forward strand.
AAAGGGGCGTCTCCTTAATATGGCAACATTGCCTGAGAAATATTAATTATTCCAGCCGATCGCCTTTCTGACTCAAAGGCGATCGGGTGTCTGCTTTATGTAATACACCAGACTGTGAATTCTCCTGCGTTTCGTCAACTGGCGGCGCGGGAATTTTTCCGTGCGAGTAATCCTGTTCTTGTTCTTTTAATGCCTGCTTAAACAACTCGGTTAACGATGAATTATTTGTGTCTGTGCTGGCGGGCGAAACATCGTGAGCTTCAGTTCCGGGTAACGTATCCCGCGACGTATCGTGCGGTTCCGTACCCTGAGGTGCCTGCTGCCAGTCGGCATCATCGCTGTTAATGGGAAGATCCTGCATGGCAGGAATATCATGGTGTACTGGCGCAGGTTTCGGCTCCGGATGCGGGAACGGTTTACTCACATACACATAGTGCATATCTGAAATCTGCGTCTCGGGTTTTACGACGCTGACCTTTTTTGCCAGTTCCGGTGCGGGATGACGCAGGTTCCAGTAGGTATGCGTGTACAGTCCCGCCATCAGCATGGCACACAGACTCACCATCCATACGACGGTGTAGGTGAATATTGTTCTCAGGTGGGGGAAACGATACGAAAACCAGACCGCCTCCCCGGTTGTGTAGCTGCGCTGAGCCGCAAGACAGATGGTAGACATCAGGAACGCCCCTCCTGCGTTTGAGTGGTCTGAATCAATACGCTCGGCGTGGTATTGGTTACGCGCATTAACTGCATCAACGTCTCTTCCCCGGGAATACCATCCACATGCAGATGCATTTTTTGCTGGAACTCGCGGGTGCGTTTCATCATTTCCGCCGTCCAGGTTTGAGAGTGGGTTTCCGGTTGGGCAAGGGCCTGACTCAACTGCTGGTCAAGCCAGGTCATATCTTTACTGTCGCTGGCGGCGCCGATCGCGTCTTTACCTTCCGGCGTCAGGCTGTGCAGTTGGGTGTAGTTTCCGGTCGCGTGTTGCTTAAACCAGTTGCGGCTCACCTGCCAGGTGCGGTTGTTCATCAGCAGGTCGATTGAGGTCTCTCCGACGCGGGCGACCACAGCATAGTTAAGGTGGTTACCCGTTTTCAGTTCACTGATCCACGGATAGCCCTCCTGTGTCAGCGCTTCCGGTGAGGCATTTCCCTGTTTGCACATCAGATTCACCTTCGCGGCGTTTTGACACAGAGCATCGTCCGCCGAGGCGTCATAACCCCACATCAGATAGAGCTGATGCATGGCATCTGACGGGGTGATCATTTCGTTATCGATAACCGGCACAACAGGCGCCTGAACTTTTGGCGTCTGATGCCGCCAGCTTACCGGAACCGGCAGCTGAACCGGAAGGCGTGCCGTCATCGCTGAGCTGAAATACCAGCCGCAGGCAGCGAACAGCACAGACGCGAATAACCCCACGGTAGCCAGGCGCTTACCGTATTTTTTCCCGGGCAGGACTTCTCCCGCGGCCAGGCGTAAATGACGTGGGCTGACCTGGCTTGCACGCTCGGTCCAGGCGGCAAGCATCGCGAGGTGCGCCAGTTCATTTAGCTTGCTGATATTCCCTTTGGTCAGGGCATGCATTTTACGCACGCGGGCCGGGGTTAACGGTGAGTTCTCGCATCCCTGTTCGTCACACTGCGCCTGCACGTAGTTGAGATATTCCCGGCAGGTGAGCGAGCGCAACGTGTGATGGGTGTGCGTATATTCCCGCAACACAGATTGCTGCATCAGGACGGCTTCCTGAGCTGCTGCGCCCATCAGCACGATGGAAAGAGCAAACTCCAGCTCCTGGGCGCGCGTGAGCAACAGAGCCAGCACCTCCCGGCAGGTGTCTTTCATGGCTTCGGTGTGGGTGAGCACCAGCACTTTCGACCTGGTTTTACCGCCTTGCCACTGGTGCAACACCGCATCCACCGCCTGAACCCTGTTCTTGTTCTCTTTCGTTCCCGGGTTGAGCTTATACAGCAGGCTACTGGCACTCAGTTTTGGGAACGCGTTGATGGCAAGAACATTAGGGTTAGCAGATTTCAGGGCATCGCTGAACTGGCCCAGCAGCGGGAGATCGTCAGAAAAGAGCCCCGTAATTCCCGCCAGCTGGGTTTTCTCTTTCAGCAGGTTGAAAACGTCCTGATGATAAGGCACCAGAAAATCCCCGGATAAACGAGTGATCTTCCGAAAGGGCGGATTTTTAAAATTAAAGTGGCTCTGATACATAACGACTTACCGTCTCTGATTGAATAGCAACAGGACGAGAAAGTAAAGCAACGCCACCGAGGGGGCAATTTATACACAGGGTAAAAATATCCTGCTGTCGATACCTAACATCTGAATTTTATACGGTCAATATGTTTTTTCATGAAAGTTAGCGGCAAAGCCAGTGGTCGTATTTATCGCGAGGGATTACGCTTTCCACACATATTAGTGCAGCGTGATGCTGCTTATTTTCGCTTTGCTAAAGGCCAGATGAAAAATGAGGTTCTCATATCTGTCTCGGTGGATAACGCCTTGCATTATGTTTGTGCTGTTAATTTTTTGCGGCCAGCAAGGGTATCGGACGTTTAAAGATTATAAAAAAGTGACGAATAAGTTGGTTAATTCTGATGTGCAGCCAGCGAAAAATCCTCGTGAAGAAAAGACATTCACACTTTTCGCCGCTGCTGTACGTCAGGATAACTTACCTGCGGCAGTCAAAGCCCCTCTGGCTGCGGAAATTGAAGGCATCGTACGCAGTGATGATACCTGGCTTTCCTTCGCCGTCATCAAAACACCCGGTGGTCAAAAGAGTTACCGCGAAGGTGAGCCACTGGCCGGATTTAACGATGCCTATATTCAGGAAATTAACAAAGATAATGTGGTGGTTAATTACGAAGGTGCTACGCAGGTACTGGCTTTAAATAAACCTGATTATTTTAAGGGCGGCGTTGACAACGGCCCGGTAACCCATTCGACGAAAGATGCAGGTGCGGACAATGTGCATCTGGATGATTATCTGGTGTTAAAACCAATAATCGAAAAGGGGCAACTGGAAGGCTATAACATTAATCCAAAGGACGCTTCCACCTTCTACAGCCATTCAGGGTTGAAAAAAGGGGATGTGGCAGTAGAAGTGAACTCAGTCGATATGACCGATCAAGCAAAGGCAAAAAGTATTATTGCCAGTTGGTCGAAAATGAAAGAAGCGGAGGTCGTCGTCAGACGTCACGCTCACCTTGAAAATATTCGGGTTAATGTTCTAAACAATTAACAAGTGTACAGACATGAAGAAATTTCCCTGGGCGTGCGTGGCGCTGACCGCATTGTCGTTATATTCGAGTTCGCTGCTTGCAGCCAACTTTAGCGCGAGCTTTAAAAATACCGATATCCGCGAGTTTATTGATACGGTTGGCCGCAATCTTAATAAAACCATTCTCGTCGACCCGTCCGTTCAGGGCACGGTGTCGGTCAGAACCTACAACGTGCTGACGGAAGATGAGTATTACCAGTTCTTTCTGAGCGTGCTGGATTTGTACGGGCTGTCGGTGATCCCGATGGACAACGGTATGGTCAAAGTGGTGCGCTCAAGCGTAGCCCGCACCGCCGGCGCACCGCTGGCAGACAGCAAAAATCCGGGCAAGGGTGATGAGATCATCACTCGCGTCGTGCGCATGGAAAATGTGCCAGTACGTGAACTGGCTCCGCTGCTGCGTCAGCTCAACGATGCCACCGGCATCGGCAACGTGGTCCATTTCGAGCCCTCCAACGTGCTGCTGTTAACCGGTAAAGCCTCAGTGGTGAACCGTCTGGTGGATCTGGTTCAGCGCGTGGATAAAGACGGGGTTCAGCGTCGTGAGATTGTGCCGCTGCGCTTTGCGTCCGCGAAGGAGCTCTCAGACATGTTGAACAATCTCAACAACGAAGAGCAGAAAGGGCAAAACGCGCCGCAACTGGCTACCAAAGTGGTGGCGGATGACGAAACGAATAGTCTGGTGATCAGCGGTTCGGAAGATGCGCGGATGCGTACCCGTTCCCTCATTCATCAACTGGATCGCGAGCAGAACAACGAGGGCAACACCCGCGTCTTCTATCTCAAATATGCCAGTGCCACGAAAGTGGTTCCGGTGCTTACCGGTATTGGCGAGCAGCTGAAAGATAAAGCGGGCACGCCTAAGGCGAAAACCGCTACTGCGACAAGCGATCTGAATATTACCGCTGATGAAGCAACCAACTCGCTGGTGATCACCGCGCAGCCTAACGTGATGAACTCTCTGGAGAAGGTGATCGACAAGCTCGACATCCGCCGTCCGCAGGTACTGGTAGAAGCGATCATTGCTGAGGTGCAGGACGGTAACGGACTGGACCTCGGCGTGCAGTGGACCAGTAAACATGGTGGTGTGCAGTTCGGCTCCACCGGGCTGCCCATCAGCCAGGTGAAAAATGGCGTGATGAAAGGGGCGAGTTTCACTGGCCTGGCGACAGGATTCTTTAACGGTGATTTCGGGGCCCTGATGACCGCGCTCTCAACCGATGGCAAAAATGACATTCTTTCGACCCCAAGCGTGGTCACGCTGGATAACAAAGAAGCGTCGTTCAACGTGGGTCAGGATGTGCCGGTGCTTTCCGGTTCGCAGACCACCAGTGGTGACAACGTCTTTAACTCTGTTGAGCGTAAGACGGTCGGTACCAAGCTGAAGATTGTGCCGCAAATCAACGACGGGGACATGATCCATCTGAAGATCGAGCAAGAAGTGTCCAGTGTCGACAACAGTGCAACGGAAGACGCCAGCCTCGGCCCAACCTTCAACACCCGTACCATCAACAACGAAGTGATGGTGCACAGTGGGCAGACGGTGGTGCTTGGCGGACTGATGGAAAACGTCACCAAACAGTCGGTTTCCAAAGTGCCGCTGCTCGGCGATATCCCGCTGGTCGGTCAGCTGTTCCGCTACACCTCGCAGGATACGTCCAAACGCAACCTGATGGTATTCATCCATACCACCGTCCTGCGTGATGACGATAACTACAGTGCGGCGTCGAAAGAGAAGTATGACCAAATCCGCGCTCGTCAGCAGCAGCGCGTGGAGGAGAAAAAGCTCGGTATCGTTGAGCCAACCGATAATGCGGTGTTGCCTGCATTGCCCTCTGCCTCCCGCAACCCGTTTAAAGAGTAAGGGAGGCATAACGTGGACGAGCTGGGGAAAACTCTGTGTAGCAGCAGCTACGCGAAAGATAATGGCGTTTTATTTTACAACAATGCTGTCTATATCCGTGATGACACCCCGGCGTTTGCCCTGCTGGAGGTACACCGGGTGCTGGGGCGCGCGTTCGTTCCGGTAACCCTGACGTCTGACGCTTTCGATGAGATGCTGGCCAAAATCTGGCAGCAGAGCAGCGGCGTGTCTCAGCAGCTGGTGGACGATATGGATGCAGATATCGATCTGATGGCGTTAACCGAGGAGATCCCGGATAACGAAGATCTGCTCGATAACGACGAAAACTCCCCGGTGATCCGCCTGATCAACGCCATTCTCGGCGAGGCGGTCAAGGATGGTGCGTCAGATATTCATATCGAAACCTTTGAGCGCACGCTGAGTATTCGCTTCCGCGTCGACGGCGTACTGCGCCCGGTGTTGCAGCCTGCGCGTAAACTCGCGCCGCTGCTGGTGTCGCGTATTAAAGTCATGTCAAAACTGGATATCGCCGAGAAGCGCCTGCCGCAGGATGGCCGTATCTCCCTGCGCATTGGTCGTAAGGCGATTGACGTGCGTGTGTCGACCATTCCATCTCAGTATGGCGAGCGCGTGGTAATGCGTCTGCTCGATAAAAGCAATCTCAAGCCCGACATCAACAAGCTGGGGCTGATTGATGAAGAGCTGGAGAAGTTAAAAGGGCTGATTGACCGTCCGCACGGCATTATCCTGGTCACCGGGCCAACGGGTTCCGGTAAAAGTACCACCCTGTACGCCATTCTGTCGGCGCTGAACGGCCATGAACGCAATATTCTGACCGTTGAAGATCCGATTGAATACGAGCTGGAAGGGGTGGGGCAGACGCAGGTTAACCCGCGCGTGGACATGACCTTTGCCCGCGGACTGCGCGCAATTCTGCGTCAGGACCCGGACGTGGTGATGATTGGGGAAATTCGTGATGGTGAGACCGCGCAAATTGCGGTGCAGGCGTCGCTGACCGGTCACCTGGTCATGTCTACGCTGCACACCAACAGTGCCGCAGGGGCGATTACCCGTCTGCGGGATATGGGGCTGGAGTCCTTTTTAATCGGTTCATCGTTACTCGGTGTCATTGCCCAGCGTCTGGTGCGTCGGTTGTGTTCTCACTGCCGAACCACCAGTCCGCTGGATGACAATGAAAAGGCGTTGTTCAGTTTTATGGAGACGCCACCCAAAACGATCTATCGCGCGGTAGGGTGCGAGCACTGCCGCCAGAGCGGCTATCAGGGCCGGGCCGGTATTCATGAATTCCTGGTGGTGGACAGCACTATGCGCCGCGCCATTCATGAAGATAAAGATGAAATGTCCATCGAGACACAGCTCTTTAAGCAGGCCTACAGCCTGCGTGAAAACGGGCTGTTGAAAGTGATCGGCGGCGTAACGTCTCTCGAAGAGGTGATGCGGGTGACCGCCGAGCGTGGAGGGGATGCGTAATGGCCTTCTACGCCTGGACGGCAACGGATGTCGCGGGCAAAACCGTGCGTGGCGCGTTGCAGGCCGAAGGGCAGAAGCAGGTTCGCCAGATGTTGCGCGAGCAAAAGCTGATGCCCGTCAGCATTACCGAGACCCGTGAAGCAGCGTCAGCCGGAAAAACGAAAACGGGGACAAAGCTCTCCACCCCGGTGCTGTCGATGTTTACCCGCCAGCTCTCCACGCTGGTCAACGCCGCGCTGCCGCTGGAGAGCGCGCTGAAAGCAATCTCGAAGCAGACGGAAGACAAAAAGCTGGCGGCGATGGTGGTGGAGATCCGCGAGAAGGTAGTGGAGGGACACACGCTCTTTGACGCCTTCAGCCAGTTTCCGCGCACCTTCGACAAACTCTACTGCACGCTGGTGATGGCTGGTGAAAAGACCGGCCACCTGGGCGATGTGCTGGAGAAGCTGGCCGAGTACAACGAGCAGCGTCAGAAGATGAAAAGCAAGCTGACGCAGGCGATGGTCTACCCCATCACCCTGACGGTGGTGGCCATCGCGGTCATCAGCATTCTGCTGGTGGCGGTGGTGCCGCAGGTGATTGAACAGTTCACCCACATGAAGCAGCAACTGCCGATCACCACCCGGACGCTGATTGCGGTGAGTGATTTCCTGCAGGCCTACGGCATCTACATTGTCGGCGTGCTGGGCGGTGGATTCGTCAGCTTTAAGGCCTGGCTCAGACATACCAAAAACCGTTTCAAATGGAACCACTGGCTGGTCAACGGATCGCCAGTTAAAAAGCTGGTGTGCGCCATTAACAGCGCCCGTTATATCCGTACCTTAAGTATCCTTCAGGCCAGCAGCGTGCCGTTACTGGAAGGGATGTATATCGCGATGGACGGCATTGAAAACCTCTATGCCCGGCAGGTGCTGGAGCAGGCAGCAGATACTGTGCGCCAGGGGGCGTCACTGTATGCCGCGCTGGAACAGGCGAAATTATTCCCGCCGACCATGCTGTATATGATTGCCTCCGGCGAAGAGAGCGGCGAATTAGGCAATTTAATGGATCGCGCGGCGGAAAACCAGGAATCGGCATTACAGCATCGAATTACGTTAACGCTGTCGGTATTTGAACCGGCACTGGTGGTATCCATGGCAACGATTGTTTTATTCATCGTGCTGTCAATATTACAACCGCTTCTGCAACTTAATAATATGGTAGGTTAAAACATGGCTATGAAAAGAAAACACCTGGCACGCCAGGCGGGGTTTACTTTGCTCGAATTAATGGTGGTTATTGTTATTCTCGGCGTGTTAGCGAGTATGGTGGTGCCAAACTTAATGGGAAATAAAGAAAAGGCCGATACCCAAAAAGCGACCAGCGATATTGTCGCGCTCGAAGGCTCCCTGGATATGTATAAGCTGGATAACCACCGTTATCCGACGACGGAACAGGGTTTGCAGGCGCTGGTGACTAAACCTGAAATCGCACCCATCCCGAACGGCTACCGTGCTGACGGCTATATTCGTCGACTGCCTCAGGACCCATGGGGCGGAGAGTATATTCTGGTGAGCCCGGGCGAACACGGTGCGGTCGATGTCTTCTCGGCAGGGCCTGATGGTGAAGCTAATACCGCCGATGATATTACGAACTGGTCTCTGGATAAAAAAGAGAAATGATGAAAAATCAACGCGGCTTTACGTTGCTGGAAATTATTCTGGCGCTGGTGATATTTGCCAGTTGCGCCATGATGGTGGTGTCAACAATACCTTCGCGCAGCGGTGCGGATATATTTGGCCAGCAATTAAAAGCCCTCGTTGATTATGGTTCAGACCGTGCGGTGATGGACGGAAATATCGTCGGGCTGGTGCTAACCACGGATAACTATCAGTTGGTGACGCTCGACGATAAAAACGGCGAGCGGCACTGGGTACCGTTATCCGCAGGTCGTATTACCACCAAAGGCGATTTCCCTGAGGAGATGCACGTTTCGCTCTCGCCGCAGCGCCTGGCCGCCACGGTCGCCTCCGAGCCGCAGGTGCTCTTTTTGCCGGATGGTGAAATCAGCCGCTTCACGCTGACGCTGCAAAGCTACGACAAACAGCACCATTTTCGCGTGGTGTCGCAAGGTGCGGCCCCGGTATCGGTAGAAAACGATGACTAAAGGCAACGCTAAGCAAAAGGGCATGACGCTGCTGGAGGTGATGGTCGCGCTGGTCATCTTCTCGACTGCCGCACTGGCGCTGATGAACTCGGTCTCCCTGAACGTGCGTTTCACCCATGGTCTGGCCGACACATTGCAGGCGAGCTGGGTTGCCGAGAACCAGCTGGCGGAAGCGCAGCTCGCGAAAACCGACTTCCCGGATGCTGAGCAGCAGGGAACGGAAATCATGGGCGGACGCAGCTGGAACTGGCGCAAGCAGCGGGTCAAAACCGCCGACAACAGCTGGGCTAACGCCATCCGCGTGTATGCGGAAGGCGACGACAGCCAGCCGGTAATCTCACTGCAAATCATTGGGCCGGGAGAGAGCAAGTGAAGAAAACCCGACGCCAGCGCGGATTTACCCTGCTGGAGATCATGATTGCGCTGACCATCTTTGCGGTGATCAGCACCCTGGCCTGGCAAATTCTGGACGGCGCGATGCGTACCAGCTCGGCCACCGATGCCAGCGCGGCGAAGCTCAATCAGCTTCAGCGGGCCTGGAACCTGATGGAGCGTGATTTCTACCAGCTTCAGGCGCGCGCCCCGCGTAATGAGCCGGATCGGTTTCGTCAGGTTGGTGATGTGCTTGAACTGACCACCCTGAACGGCGTGAGCGGAACGGTACAACTGGAGCGCGTGCGCTGGCGGCTGGAAGAGGGGCGCCTGTATCGCGACGTCTGGCCGGTGATTGACGGCCCGGCGGACGCCAAACCCGACGAGGTGCCGATTGTCAGCGAGGTGAAATCCCTGCAGTGGCGTTTTTACCATCAGGGCTGGCTGAAAAGCTGGAGCGACCCGGCGCATCTGCCGGACGGCGTAGAACTGACGCTGACCATGGAAAACGGTGATACCTGGCGCTGGGTGTTTACGACCCCGGGCGATCTGCCGGAAGCTGCGTCGCCTGTGTCGCCAGCGGCACCGGAAGCAACATCATGAGTGTATTACGCAAACAGAAAGGGGTGGCCCTGCTGGTGGTGTTGATCCTGCTGGTCATGATGTCGGCGCTGGCCGCTAAAATCAGCCAGCAATTTTGCCGCAACCTGCAAAAAACGCATTACCAGGTGAGCCAGCAGCAGCTGCGCTGGGCGATGCAGGCGCAGGAGAAGGTGGTGAAAGACCGGCTGCAAGCCGACGCCAGCGGTGAGAGTAAAGCCCTCACGCTTGAGGGCGACTGGCATCAACCGCTGGAAACACGCGGGGAAGACTATACGGTCGTCAGCCAGGTAGAAGACGCGCAGGACTGTTTTAACGTCAACAACCTGCTGGCCGCTGAGAAAATTGCCCAGGGGCAAAATGTGCCTGTCACACCGGAAAAATCGCGTAAAGAGCAGATTGTTGAACAGCTTCTGACAGAGAGTGGCCTGAGCCACAACACGGCAGAAGAGGTGTATCAACAGCTGGTGGACTATCTCGATGGCGATACGACGACGGCCAAAGAGGGTAGCGAGACCGATGCCTGGGCTGGCGTGGTGCCCGCCCGACAACCGGCGAACCAGATGATGCGCACGATTGCGGAGATCGCAATGCTGCCGGCATTTCCGGCAACGGCATACCCGAAGGTGAACAAGCTGTTATGCGCATTACCGGACTCCGCCAGCAAGGTGGATGTGAACACGCTGAAACCGGCGCAGGCGGCCTTACTGGCCGCAATGTTCCCCGGAAAAATAACCGAAGATGACGCCCTGCGCCTGATTGAATCGCGCCCTGAAACTGGCTGGGAAAATATGGAAGCGTTCAGCAAAGCGCTGGAACGGGCCTTCCCACAGCTAAAAGACGATCTCCCGCAGGTGGCTGAGTTCTTCTCAACCAATAGCCGGTATTTCCGCGTCAATTATACCGGCAATACTGATGAATTAACGCTTCGCGTGGTGAGCCAGCTTCAGGTCAACAGTGAGGCTGGCGAGATCGTGACGTGGCAACGTCGTTACCGAATGATTGAATAAGAAAAGTTGAACGCTATGAAACAGGTACTTTTTGTTCGTCCCGACAGCCGCGAGGACGGGAAAATAATGTGGTGTCTCTCCGGCTGCGAACAGGTTGAGGTAGTGGATAGCCTGGACGCACTGGTGGAGCATCCTCTGGCAGCCCGTGTTTGTCTGCTGCTGCCCGCGAGCAACATGATCTTCCGCCATTTTACGCTGCCGAAGAAAGTCGCCTCGCAGGCGACGGCGTTCTCGTGGATGGCAGAAGAGACGCTGATGGGTGATGTGGACAACCTTCACTGGACGGTGCTTAACAAAAAGGGTGCCGAGGTTGACGCCGTAGCCATCGACGCCGATTGTCTGCGCGGGTGGTTAACCCGCTGCCAGGAGGCCGGTTTGAAGGTCATACAGGCGCTGCCGGATGCCTGGCTGCTGCCCGCAACGGCAGGCGGAAACACGCTTGTCGCCATGGACAATGGTTACTGGCTGCGTTCATCGCCGCATGCCGCCTGCGAAATAGCGCCGGGCCTGTTGCCCCTTTTACTGCAGAAAGCGGGAGAGGGGGAGGTGTGCTGTTACGGGGAAACGCCTGCCGATGTTGACGTCGATACCGTGCAACCCTGGCAGCATCCACTGGTGTTGATCCAGCCGCAGTGGCAAACCTGCCGCGTCACGCTCCTGCATGGTCAGTTCAGCGCGAAAGCGAGCACGGGTAAAGCCGCGAAGAGCATCAAAGCGGCGATGGCCGCAGCGGGCCTGCTCTCTCTTGGCCTGTTACTGGGCCCGCGGATCGCCATGGCCTGGATGCTGGTGCAACAGGAAAATCAGGTTCAGCAGGAGATCCTTCAGGTTTATCAGCATCACTTCCCCAGTATGCGTCAGCAGACCAATATCAAATATCACTTTGGTCAAAACATGAAAAAGCAGAGTAAAGGGATATTTCTGCAACTGGACGATCTGGAAAAAGCCAGACAGGCGGTACCAGGAATGGAGATCTCTCTGCTCGAATACGATGCCCGGCAAAACTCGCTGACGCTGAGCGTCAGTTCGCAAAGCCAAACTGCATTGCAGACGTTTGTGAATCAGGCGGGTGAAAATTTTGATTTCACCCTGCAGCCTGTTTCTACGTCTGCTCCTTATACCGCTATGATCGCCGGGAAATATAAATGAAAGCGCGAATCGCACAGCTCAAGTCTCGTTACCAGCATTACAGCGCCAGAGAAAAAAACATCCTGAAAATATGTGCTATTACCGTATTGGGGGGCGCTATATATTATGCAGGTGTTATTCCTCTGGATAATATGATTCAAAATAGTAAAGCCACGCTCACCAGACAAAAAGAGACGCTGAACTGGATGCGCAGCGAAATAAATAAAAACCACCTTCCGGTTCAGGTTGTTAAAACAAACAATCCGCGCACGGTGGTGGAAAACAGCGCACATGAAATTAATCTCTCTCTGACCGATGTGCGTCAGGATGGACAAACATTATCGTTCGTGGTTAGTCGCGTTAACGTCTACGAATTAAAAAGCTGGCTGCGGGAAATTAACCAGACATCCGGTGTCAGACTGCAAAAAATGAACCTCACACCGGTCGATCATCTCAGCGATGTGAAAGCAGAAAGGCTTTGTTGAATAAATCGAACTTTTGCTGAGTTGAAGGATCAGATCACGCATCCTCCCGACAACACAGACCATTCCGTGGCAAAGCAAAAGTTCAGAATCACCAACTGGTCCACCTACAACAAAGCTCTCATCAACCGTGGCTCCCTCACTTTCTGGCTGGATGATGAGGCGATTCAGGCCTGGTATGAGTCGGCAACGCCTTCATCACGAGGAAGGCCCCAGCGCTATTCTGATCTCGCCATCACCACCGTTCTGGTGATTAAACGCGTATTCCGGCTGACCCTGCGGGCTGCGCAGGGTTTTATTGATTCCATTTTTGCCCTGATGAACGTTCCGTTGCGCTGCCCGGATTACACCAGTGTCAGTAAGCGGGCAAAGTCGGTTAATGTCAGTTTCAAAACGTCCACCCGGGGTGAAATCGCACACCTGGTGATTGATTCCACCGGGCTGAAGGTCTTTGGTGAAGGCGAATGGAAAGTCAGAAAGCACGGCAAAGAGCGCCGTCGTATCTGGCGAAAGTTGCATCTTGCTGTTGACAGCAACACACATGAAGTTGTCTGTGCAGACCTGTCGCTGAATAACGTCACGGACTCAGAAGCCTTCCCGGGCCTTATCCGGCAGACTCACAGAAAAATCAGGGCAGCCGCGGCAGACGGGGCTTACGATACCCGGCTCTGTCACGATGAACTGCGCCGCAAAAAAATCAGCGCGCTTATTCCTCCCCGAAAAGGAGCAGGTTACTGGCCCGGTGAGTACGCAGACCGCAACCGTGCCGTTGCTAATCAGCGGCTGAGCGGAAGCAATGCACGGTGGAAATGGACAACGGAATATAACCGTCGCTCGATAGCGGAAACGGCAATGTACAGAATGAAGCAGTTGTTGGGAGATTCACTGACGCTGCGTGACTACGATGGTCAGGTAGCGGAAGCTATGGCCATGGTGCGTGCGTTGAACAGGATGACAAAGGCTGGGATGCCAGAAAGCGTGCGTATTGCCTGAAAATCCAGCCAGCTACAGGGTCGTTCGCACGAAATCTTATTTATTCAACAAAGCCAAGCAGAAATACAGCTCACCTGGAGCAAAACCGCATGAATACTTTCGCGCTGATGCGGGACACCTGGCCTGTGGGGTTCCCGGCAATGAGTGCGATATTGGGCAGCATTGTGGGGAGTTTTCTTGGCGTCGTCGCCGAGCGCGTACCTGGCATGGTGATGGAAGAGGAAGGCAGTAGCAATTTGCTGTTCCCAGCCTCGCACTGCCCGGTATGCCAGCACACGCTTGCCGCCTGGGAGAATATCCCGCTGGTCAGCTGGCTTGTTTTACGCGGACGCTGTCGAAGCTGCCACACCGCCATCCCATTGCGGATATTTTTAATCGAACTTTTTTCTGCACTTTTTTTTGGTATTACAGCCTGGTGTATGCCGGACGTACAGGCATTGTTTTCCCTTTGGCTGCTGGCCGCTTTTTTATTGCCGCTGACCATGATCGACTGGCGGTATCAACTGCTGCCGGATTGCCTGACCCAGCCGCTGCTCTGGGCGGGATTGCTGCTCCATGCTTTTGACCACCGGTTGCCCTTACGGGATGCGCTGTTCGGTGCCGTGGCGGGTTACCTGTCGCTCTGGTTACTTTATTGGGCGTTTCGCCTGACAACCGGGCGGGAAGGTCTGGGGTACGGCGATTTTAAGCTGCTGGCGGCCTTAGGGGCCTGGTGCGGCTGGCAGTCGTTGCCTGTACTTGAATTAGTGGCAGCGTTGAGCGGTATTGTCGGCTATTTCACGTTATTTAATTTAAATAAAAATAACCTCACGATTTCTTTCGGGCCGTATCTCTCATTTGCTGGAATAGTGGTGTTTATTAGTCAGCAGTTTGCTTTCATTTTTTAAATATTCAGATCAAGTTTTTTTATAAATTTTTTTGACGGTGGAAGAGAAGGACGTCTCTTTGCGCCCAGTGTATCGTAAGGGATATAAGCTACACGGAATTGGGGCTTGTATCTTTTTATGGAGGAATACAACGCAGCAAAAACGTTTTTTTTTCTCGGTTTTCAGATTGGTTAAATACGCATTACGCAAAAAGCTCCATGTTCTCAAGGAAGACATGGATGATTAACGTTACGAATAAATTTATCAGGAAATAAAAATGAAATTTATGAAGCCTAAATATCTGGCGCTCTTTATTGCGGCGGCAACCAGCTCCGCATTTGCTGCAGCACCGGGTACACCGACGATCGGCTACGGTAATGACAAATTTGCCCTTGTTGAAGTCGATCAGGCAGCACAGGATTACAACAGCCTTGTCAAAGTACATAAAGACGGCGTGGATGTAAAAGTGGAGTGGAACGTCTGGAGCGGTGATGCACCGACGTCCGCGAAGGTGCTGCTGGACGGCCAAACCGTCTGGACCGGTGCGGGCAGCGCATCAGGTTCTGCCACCTTCAAGGTGAAAAAAGGCGGACGTTACCAGGAGCAGGTAGAGCTTTGTAACACCAGTGGTTGTAGCAAAAGCGCCAGCAAGCTGATTATTGTCGCGGATACCGACGGTAGCCACTTGCTTCCTCTCAATACTACCATGAAGGAAAACAACAAGACCTTTGCTCAGCATACTGACAAAGTGGTGGGGGCTTACTTCCCGGAATGGGGCGTCTATGACCGTAACTTCCAGGTCGATAAAATCCCGGCGGCTAACCTGAACCATATTCTGTATGGCTTCATTCCAATCTGTGGCGGTGACGGCATCAACGACAGCCTGAAAACCATCGAAGGGGGTAACAGCTTCCAGGCGTTGCAACGTGCCTGTAACGGTCGTCCGGATTATACCGTTGCCATTCACGATCCGTGGGCGGCGCTGCAAAAACCACAGGCCGGCGTTTCTGGCTGGGATGACCCCTACAAAGGTAACTTTGGTCAGTTGATGGCGCTGAAAAAAGCACATCCAGGGCTGAAAGTACTGCCATCTATCGGTGGCTGGACTCTCTCCGATCCGTTCTTCCAGATGAACAACCCTGCTATTCGCTCCCGCTTCGTGGCATCGGTGAAAGAGTTCCTGCAAACCTGGAAATTCTTTGACGGTGTGGATATCGACTGGGAATTCCCGGGCGGCGGCGGTGAGAACACGGCACTGGGTAATCCGCAGCAGGATAAAGCGACGTATACCGCGCTGATGCATGATTTGCGCACGATGCTGAACGAACTCTCCAGCGAAACTGGCCGTACTTATGAACTGACCACCGCGATCGGTTCCGGCAAAGATAAGATCGAAGACGTGGATTACACCACCACACAGCAGTATCTCGATCACATCTTCCTGATGAGCTATGACTTCTACGGCGGCTGGAGCAATACAGAGTTGGGTCACCAGGCTGCGCTGAAAGCACCTGCATGGCGTCCGGACACAAACTACACCACCGAAAACGGCGTTAACGCGCTGCTGCAGCAGGGCGTACAGCCTGGCAAGATTGTGGTGGGAACCGCCATGTACGGCCGCGGCTGGACGGGGGTTCATGGTTACACCGGCAACAATCCGTTCACTGGCACCGCCACCGGCAAGGTGAAAGGGACCTGGGAACCGGGCGTGGTTGACTACCGTCAGATTGTGAATGAGTACAAAGGCAAGCCGGGTTGGGAATACGGTTACGACGCAGACGCTGAAGCACCGTACGTCTTCAATAAATCCACTGGCGACCTGATCACTTATGAAGATGCGCGTTCTGCTGCCGCAAAAGGCAAGTATGTTATGGCGAATCAGCTGGGCGGTCTGTTCTCCTGGTCCATTGACTCAGATAACGGCGACATTCTGAACGCCATGAATGAAAGCCTGCTGGGCGGTAGTTCAACCCCGGTTGAACCTGTTGTCACCAACCATGCGCCGATTGCCTCCTCGACCGATCTTAACGTCTCTGGCCCGGCGACCGTAACGCTCGACGGGTCTGCTTCCAGCGATCCGGATGGCGATGCAATCACCTATAAGTGGACCCAGATTTCTGGCCCATCGGTGACGCTCACCAACAGCACCAAAGCGAAAGCCACCTTCAACGTGGCTGCGGTGACCAGCGATCAGACGATGGCATTCCGCCTGACCGTGACTGACGCGAAAGGACTGAGCAACGCGATTGATGTGCAGGTTGTAAACAAAGCGCCAAAAGCGAACCAGGCACCGGTTGTGAACCCAATGGAAGCAGTGACGCTGCAGGCAGGTGAAACCTATGCGCTGCACGCGCAGGCCGCGGATCCAGACGGTGATGCACTGACCTACGCCTGGAGCGTTCCGGCGGATATGCACGCGACCGGGACTGATACGGCGAACGTGAATATCACTGCGCCAGATGTGACCTCCGCCTCGACTTACACCCTGAGTGTCGTCGTAAGCGATGGTAAAACCAGCGTGCAGTCTAACGTGCAGGTCACGGTGAATCCTAAACCTGCTGACGTCACCCCGCCTGCTGATGAAGTGACCCCTCCGTCTGATGAAGTGACACCTCCTTCGGATGAAGGCACGGCAACCGGTAGCTGCGACGCGCCAGTCGATGCTAACGCCAGCAAATATGCCGCATGGGATGCCAGCAAAATATACAACAATGGCGACACCGTGAGTGCCGACCACCTGGTGTGGAAAGCGAAATACTGGACGCAAGGTAACAAACCTGGCTTCGGTGTGGATGCCTGGGAACTGGTGAGCAACGTGAAGATGAACTGGCGTTCTGACCTGGTCTACAACGGCGGTGAAACCACCACTTACCAGGGTAACGTTTACCGTGCCAAATGGTGGACCCGTGGCGATAACCCGGCTAATAGCGACGTATGGGTGAAAGAAGGCGCATCAACAGATTGCAAATAATCTAACCCGATAATCACTCCCCCTCACGAAGGGGGAGTGATGAAAAATTCATTTTACAGGATGTTGGTAGGGAGAAATAACAGAAACTGTCAGCAGGTAAAAATGAAAAAGATCATTTTGTTGTTATTAATAATAAGCCAAAGCGCACTGGCAAACTGTTGGGATAATGCGGCACGTTATTATCATGTCGACCCGTATTTATTGTATGCCATAGCCAATGTCGAATCCGGTATGAATCCGTATGCGGTGGGACAAAATCATGATGGCACGCGTGATGTTGGGTTGATGCAAATTAACAGCTCACATTTTACGGAACTGGAGACCAGAGGTATTGATGAACGCAGACTGATGACCGAGCCCTGTACCTCCATCATGGTCGGTGCTTCCATTTTGTCCGGAATGATTAAGGTCTATGGCTATAACTGGGAGGCTGTCGGCGCGTATAACGCAGGTTTAAAAAAAGAGAATTATCCGCAGCGTATGATCTATGCCCATAAAGTCTGGAAAAAATATCAGCAATTAAAATTAGCTGCACAATATTAATGTTTTTTATTTTTGAAGAATTCCTCAGGGTGTTCTTCGAAAAGAAAAAACAGCTGTCTGTGGTTTATGTATTAATGGATTAATAC
This sequence comes from Enterobacter ludwigii, assembly GCA_023023105.1. NCBI lineage: Bacteria > Pseudomonadati > Pseudomonadota > Gammaproteobacteria > Enterobacterales > Enterobacteriaceae > Enterobacter > Enterobacter ludwigii. The sequence goes on from CP083824.1 coordinate 1,475,169, forward strand.
ATAAACCGGGATTTTAATTTTAACTTCAATTAACAGGAATCGGAAATGAACAAAAGGACGTTACTAAGTGTGCTCGTTGCCGGAGCATGCGTAGCTCCCTTTATGGCACAGGCTGCCTCGCTGCAAGCGACCACCAGTGAGCCATACACCATGAAAGCCAGCGATCTGGCGAAGAAAGAAAAAGAGCTGACCAGTTTCCCGCTGATGGCCTCAGTGAAAGAGACCATTCAGACGCTGGATAATGCGCAGGTTGAACTGATTGAGCCAGGCCGTGCAGCGAACCCGGAAAACGTGAAGCGCGTTGAAGGCATTGTTAAGGCCAGCGACTGGGAATATCTCTTCCCGCTGCGTGCGCAGGCGTACACCTATAGCAACTTCCTGAAAGCGGTCGGTAAATTCCCGGCGCTGTGTAAGACCTATAAGGATGGTCGCGACAGCGACGCCATCTGCCGTAAAGAGCTGGCAACCATGTTTGCTCACTTCGCTCAGGAGACTGGCGGCCATGAAAGCTGGCGTCCGGAAGCCGAATGGCGTCAGGCGCTGGTTCACGTACGTGAAATGGGCTGGAGCGAAGGGCAGAAGGGGGGCTATAACGGCGAATGTAACCCGGACGTCTGGCAGGGTCAGACCTGGCCGTGCGGTAAAGATAAAGACGGCGATTTCCTGAGCTACTTCGGTCGCGGCGCGAAACAGTTGTCTTACAACTACAACTATGGCCCGTTCTCTGAAGCGATGTACGGTGACGTGCGTACGCTGCTCGATAAACCTGAGCTGGTGGCGGATACCTGGCTGAACCTGGCGAGTGCGATCTTCTTCTTCGCCTATCCACAGCCACCAAAACCCAGCATGCTGCAGGTTATTGACGGCACATGGCAGCCGAACGATCGCGATAAAGCCAACGGTCTGGTACCGGGCTTCGGCGTGACCACCCAGATCATCAACGGCGGCGTAGAATGCGGCGGTCCGACTGAAATTGCCCAGTCGCAAAACCGTATCAAGTACTACAAAGAGTTCGCGAACTACCTGAAGGTTCCGGTTCCGGCGAATGAAGTGCTGGGCTGCGCCAACATGAAGCAGTTCGATGAAGGAGGTGCTGGCGCGCTGAAGATTTACTGGGAGCAGGACTGGGGATGGAGCGCGGATACACCAAGCGGTCAGACGTACTCTTGCCAGCTGGTGGGCTACCAGACGCCATACAGCGCGTTCAAAGAGGGCGACTACAGCAAATGCGTACAGCACTTCTTTAACGTGAATATCGTTAACGATGACGGCTCAACAACCACGCCGGATGAAACCCCGGTAGCACCAGCGCCATCGGAAGAGGAAACCCCGGCTCCGGCGCCCGTTCCGGATGAAACGCCTGCAGAACCGACGGCTGTCAATCACGCACCGGTCGCGCATATTGCCGGCCCAATCGGTGCGGTTGACGCAGGTGCACAGGTTTCTCTGAGCGCCGAAGGTTCGACAGATGCTGATGGTAACAAACTGACTTATACCTGGCGCTCTCAGGATGGTCAGACTGTGACGGGTCAGGATAAAGCGGTTGTGACCTTCAGAGCCCCAGAAGCGGCGACGGCGCAGCAGGTTGAAATTAGCCTCACGGTTAGCGACGGTGAACTGAGCAGCACAACCTCTTATCTGCTGAACGTGAAGGCGAAAGCGGTTCCTTCTCAGGACGAAGGGACATCCGACTCTTACGCCGCGTGGAGTGCGAACAGTAAGTACAAAGCAGGTGATATCGTGAACAACCACGGTAAACTCTTCCAGTGCAAACCGTTCCCGTACAGCGGCTGGTGTAACACGGCTCCGGCGTACTATGAACCCGGCGCAGGTCTGGCATGGTCTGACGCCTGGACGGCGCTGTAAAAGCAAACGGCAACCGAAGGGTTGCCGTTTTCGTGTTCGCACCTTGCTGTTGTAGGCCCGGTAAGGCGAAGCCGCCACCGGGCAAAAAGGCTAGCGATGAAGCTTCCCGTGGTCCCGCAACCACGCCGCCGTGCGCACAATCCCTTCATCCAGCGTCACGATCGGTTTATACCCCAGCTCGTTCTCTGCGCGGGTAATATCCAGCGTGAAATCAAAGTTGAGCTTGGATACCCCATAGTGCGTCAGCGCGGGCTCTTTGGCCGATTTACTGCCAAAACGCTCCATGCTGCGGGCGATCATGTCCAGCATCGGGTAGGGCACGGAACGGATACGGCAGTTGATCTGCAGTTCATCAATCAGCCGTTGCACAATGCTGCGTAACGAACACGGCTCGCCGTTGGTGATGTTGTAGGCACGGCCGGAAATCAGCTTATCGCAGTCCGGCTGACTTGCCAGCCACATGGCGTGAACCGCATTTTCATAGTAGGTCATATCCACCAGCGCATCGCCGCCGCGCGGCAGCAGCACGCTGCCGTAGTGGTGCATCATCTGCGCCAGACGCGGAATAAACACCTTGTCGTGCGGCCCGAACAGGCTCTGCGGACGCAGTACCGTAAAACGGGTATGCGGGTTTGACTGCGCCAGCAGGTCAATCACCTCTTCGCTGGCCGCCTTGCTGCGGGCAAACTCACAGGCAAAACGTGCGGGGCGGAAATCTTCCTGCACGTCACGATGGTGGTGATAATCGAAATAGAGCGATGGGGAGGAGATATGGATAAAGTTACGCACGCCCCAGGCAACGGCCCATTCGCCCAGACGGCGGGTTGCCCGCACGTTAGCGAGGTCAAAGGCTTCCTGGGTTCCCCACGGAGAGGTGAAACTGGAGCAGTGCCACAGCGTGTCGATACCGGCGAGCATCACTTTCGCCTGAGAGGAGACCAGCTCCGTCAGGTCAGCATGGACAAACTCTGCGCCCATTTTTTGCAGCAGTTTTCCCATCGCTTCGTTGCGACCGGTAGCCCTGACGCTGATGCCTTTGTTGCGCAGAAATTCGACCGCATTTCGGCCTAAGCCGCTGGTCGCCCCGGTAACCAGTACCTTCATATCAATCCACTGTGTTGAAAAAGAATTTCGTGCGCATTCTTTCGTGAATTACGGCGGGTTGCAATGGGAAAGGTGAAAGAAAGAGAGTTTTATTTAGAACTTTTCCGTCTTTTGTTCTGCCAGTTGCGCAATCCGCTTCGCCATTCCCCGGAAGATAAACAGATGTGCGGGGATCATGAACAACCAGTAGAACAGACCCGGCATCCCGTGCGGATGCCACCAGGCGCGGACATCCAGTTCGCGATGGTCGCCTTTGTCTTTCAGCGTAAAGCAGAGTCGACCCAGCCCCGGAGCTTTCATACCGAACAGCAGTGCCAGCTGCTTTTCCGGCTCGACGATGATGACCTTCCAGCTGTCGACCGCATCGCCCACTTCAAGGTAAGGACGAGCAGGGCGGCCTTTTGCCAGCCTGTGTCCCACCAGCAGATCCATTGCTCCACGCGTTTGCCAGAGAATATTGCCGAAGAAATAACGTTCTTTGCCGCCAATCTGGTTCACCACGTCCCACAGCGCCGCCAGACTTGCCTGCGTTTTTACCGTGCAGCCGGCCTGTTTGGGATAATAACCATACTCCGGTCGCCAGCGGGCAAACGCCTGGGCGTCGTAACCCCAGTCGCTGGAGTTTACCAGTTGCTCTTCTTCTTTCAGCGTATTGCGCACGGCATCATCAAAGCGGATCAGGTTCTGGGGAATGAGTGCCCGCAGCTCGCGATCGTCCGCCAGTAAATCATGTTTGAGTCCCTGGATCAGCGCTTTGGCGGTCGTCGGCGGCACAGAGGTAATCACATTCAAAAACCACACCGAAATCCAGCGGGTTGGAAAGGGGATGGGGATCAGCCAGCGTTTACGGCCGCTGACGCGCATGAAATGTTCAAACTGCTCCTGATAGCTCAGCACTTCCGGGCCTGCCGCCTCCAGCACGCGGTGTTGCTCCGCCGGGTGGTCCAGCAGCGCCACCAGATAATGCAGTAAATTTTCCAGCGCAATCGGCGTGGTGCGCGAACGGACCCAGCGCGGCGGCGTGAGTACCGGCAGGTTGTAGACCATATCGCGCATCACTTCGAAGGCGGCGGAGCCCGCGCCGACGATAATTCCGGCGCGCAGTTCGGTAACAGGGATAGTGGCGCCGCGCAGGGTTTCCGCCGTCAGCTGGCGGGCACGCAGATGATCGGATTGCTCATGTTCGGGCGCCTGGAGCGAGCTTAAAAAAATGACCTGCTTCACCGGCGTTTGCAGCAGGGCATCGCGGACGTTCATCGCCACCTGACGCTCGTGGGCGATAAAATCTCCGCCTTCACCCATGCTATGCACCAGGTAGTAAAGCGTGTCGACCCCTTCCAGCAGCGCGGGAAGTTCCTTCGGCCAGTTGAAGTCAACATTATGGCAGGTGACGCCAGGCAAACTGAGTTTTTGCAGACGTTCGGTGTTGCGTGCCGCGGCCAGCACCTGATGCCCCTGCTGGCTTAATACAGTGGTGAGATGCTGACCGATATACCCGCTGGCGCCGAGCACCAGAATGCGTTGCGGCACGTGAGGCTCCTTATCGCTGTAAAAACGCCTGCCAGTGTTTCACCACCTCTGACAGCTGTTCGCGGCTCACGTCGAGATGCATGACCAGACGCACGACAGGTGAGGCGTTGATCAGCACGCCACGGGCTTTCATAAATTCACCCAGCACGGCAGCGTGTTCGTCACCCACGCGAACGAACAGCATGTTGGTGTCGTGGCGCATTACGTCGGCGCCAATCTCGCGCAGCTGCGCCGCCATCCACGCGGCGTTGTCGTGATCGTCCTTCAGGCGCGCCACGTTGTTTTTCAGGGCATACAGCCCGGCCGCCGCCAGAATACCCGCCTGACGCATGCCGCCGCCGGTCATTTTGCGCCAGCGGTTGGCACGCTTGATGTAGTCCGCATTGCCCACCAGCAGGGAGCCTACAGGCGTGCCCAGCCCTTTAGAGAGGCAAATGGTGAACGAATCGCAATATTGCGCGATCTCTTTTAGCTCGCAACCGTACGCCACCACGGCGTTAAAGATGCGTGCGCCATCCACGTGCAGGCCAAGTTTGCGCTCGCGAGTGAATTCCCACGCGGCTTTCAGGTATTCGCGAGGCAGCACTTTGCCGTTGTGGGTATTTTCCAGACTGAGCAGTTTTGTGCGAGCAAAGTGAATATCGTCAGCTTTGATTTTCGCCGCGACTTTATCGAGCGGCAGGGTGCCGTCCGGCGCGGCGTCAATTGGCTGTGGCTGAATGCTGCCGAGCACCGCCGCACCGCCTGCTTCATACAGATAGTTATGCGCGCCCTGGCCCACGATGTACTCTTCGCCGCGCTCGCAGTGGCTGAGCAGCGCCACCAGGTTGGCCTGCGTACCGGTGGGCAGGAACAGAGCGGCCTCTTTCCCGCTGAGCTCTGCGGCATAGCGCTGCAGCTCGTTAACCGTCGGATCGTCACCATAGACGTCGTCCCCGACCGGAGCGGCCATCATCTCTTCGAGCATGGCGCGGCTCGGACGGGTTACGGTATCACTGCGTAAATCAATCATGGCATGTCCTTATATTTAAAAGGCGATGCCAGATGTTTTACCTGAGCCAGTTCGTTTTTGCCAGTTCGATCACCTCATCGCCGCGGCCGCTGATGATGGCGCGCAGCATGTAGAGGCTAAAGCCTTTGGCCTGTTCCAGTTTGATTTGCGGTGGGATCGCCAGCTCTTCTTTGGCGACCACCACGTCCACCAGTACCGGGCCGTCAATGGAAAAGGCGCGCTGCAGGGCTTCATCCACCTCTGACGCTTTTTCCACGCGAATACCGGTGATGCCGCAGGCCTCGGCGATACGCGCGAAGTTAGTGTCGTGCAGTTCGGTGCCGTCCGTCAGGTAGCCGCCGGCCTTCATCTCCATGGCCACGAAGCCCAGCACGCTGTTGTTAAAGACCACGATTTTCAGCGGGAGCTTCATCTGCACCACCGACAGGAAATCCCCCATCAGCATGCTGAACCCGCCGTCGCCGCACATCGCCACGACCTGACGTTCCGGTGCCGTGGCTTTCGCCCCCAGCGCCTGCGGCATGGCGTTGGCCATCGAACCGTGGTTGAACGAGCCGAGCAGGCGACGTTTCCCGTTCATTTTCAGATAGCGCGCTGCCCACACGGTTGGCGTGCCCACGTCGCAGGTAAAGATGGCGTCGTCGTCGGCAAAATGGCTGATCTGCTGCGCCAGATACTGCGGGTGAATGGCTTTGTCGCTCGGTTTAGCGAGGTCGTCCAGCCCCTTGCGCGCATCGTGATAGTCGCTCAACGCCTTATCGAGGAACCTGCGGTCCGTTTTTTCTTCCAGCAGCGGCAGCAGGGCGGCAAGGGTGGATTTAATATCGCCCACCAGCGCCATATCGACCTTGCTGTGCGCGCCGATACTGGCGGGGTTGATATCAATCTGAATGATTTTGGCATCCGTTGGGTAAAACGCGCGATACGGGAACTGCGTGCCGAGCAAAATGAGCGTGTCGGCATTCATCATCGTGTGGAAACCGCTGGAAAAGCCGATTAAGCCGGTCATACCCACATCATAGGGGTTATCGTACTCAACATGCTCTTTGCCGCGCAGGGCGTGGACGATCGGCGCTTTGAGCTTACCGGCGAACTCAAGTAATTCTTTATGTGCGCCTGCACAGCCGCTGCCGCACATCAGGGCAATATTGCTGGAATAGCGCAGCAGTTGCGCCAGTTTTTTCAGCTCTTCTTCGGCTGGCGTCACCACTGGCTGTGGCGCATGATACCAGTGGCTGCTGGCGGTTTCTGGTGCGGCCTTGAGCGCGACGTCGCCAGGTAACACGACCACGGAAACACCCCGATTCAGCACAGCTTTGCGCATGGCAATCGCCAGGACCTGAGGGATCTGCTCGGGTGTCGAAACAAGCTCGCAATAGTGGCTACATTCACGGAACAGCTCCTGCGGATGCGTCTCCTGAAAATAGCCGCTGCCGATCTCTGTAGACGGAATATGAGCGGCAATCGCCAGCACCGGCACGTGGTTACGGTGGCAATCAAACAGACCGTTGATTAAATGCAGGTTTCCCGGCCCACACGATCCGGCGCAGACGGCCAGTTCCCCCGTGAGCTGGGCTTCGGCACCGGCGGCAAAGGCGGCGACCTCCTCATGACGGGTCGGCATCCATTCAATGGTTTTCATCTTGTTGAGACTGTCGCTCAGTCCGTTAAGTGAATCGCCGGTGACACCCCAGATGCGTTTTACGCCTGCTTGTTCCAGGGTTTTCGCTATGTATGCAGCCACAGTTTGTTTCATGGTTGTCCGTCTCCTTTTTGTGATATCGCTTACAAGCTTAGAAGAAAGTCTCCGTATTGCCCGCCGCATCCCCCCAATTAAAAGGTGCTGTTCACGCGCAATTATTCGGCATAATCTGGTGATACCTCAGTGAAAACAGGAATCATTTCAAATGGTTAAATCATTGTTAATTGCTGTTAATGAAAAGCTATCGTGCGACGATCTTGGCAAACTCTTGTTACGACTTGCCGTGGGTGGGCTAATGCTGTTTCACGGCTTGCATAAGTTGTTTGGTGGTGTGGGATTCATCAGCGGCATGCTGGTGGAAAAAGGGTTGCCGGGGTTTATCGCCTATGGCGTTTTGATTGGCGAAGTCGTGGCACCGATCCTGATTATCATTGGGCTCTTTACGCGCCCGGCCGCGCTGGTGCTGGCATTTACGATGATTGTGGCGTGGTTAATGGTGGGCATCGGTGAAACGTTCACCCTTGACGCTGTCGGAGCATGGGGAATTGAAAGCCTGGTGTATTTCTTTATCGGCTCGCTGGCAGTCGCGTTTTTAGGGGCTGGGCGGTTTGCGGTAGGGAAAGGTCCTGAGTGGCAGTGAGGAAAACAAAAGCCCGGTGGCGCTAGCGCTTGCCGGGCCTGTGATCGAACGTTTAACGTTTATGCGAGGACGAGATCACCCTGCGGATGACACGAGCAGGCCAACACGTAACCTTCTGCAATTTCCGCGTCGGTCAGCGTCATGGTGCTGGTAACCGTGTAGTTGCCATCCACCACTTTGGTTTTGCAGCAACCGCACACACCTGCACGACAGGCCGCCACCACGGGGATCTTATTGCTTTCCAGCGCCTCCAGCAGTGTCGTGCCCACACGGCCAAAGAAAGTCTGTGCAGGTTGCAGTTTGCTGAATTTAATCCCGCTGGTTGCCGCTTCTGCCACGGGGGTGAAGAACTGCTCTTTGAAAAAGCGGGTCACACCCAGGGTCTTCGCTTCCGCTTCCACGATATCCATATACGGCGCCGGGCCGCAGGTCATCACGGTACGATTCACGATATCAGGCACGCTTTGCAGCAGCTCGCGGCTCAGACGACCGGGCACAAAACCATGGGTTGCGTTATGTTCCGCCACCAGCGTCACCGGATAATCACGCCACTCCTCGGCAAAAATCACATCGTCCGGGGAACGGACGCTGAAGATCGCCTGCACGTCGGCCTGCGGGCGGTTCTTCGCCAGCCAGCGGCGCATCGACATAATCGGCGTCACGCCACAACCCGCTGCCAGCAGCAGGAATTTATCGTCTGTTTTGTCGTCACAGGTGAAATCCCCCTGCGCGTCAGACAGCCAGATGTAATCCCCGCGCTTGACGTCACGCGTCAGCCACTGGGAGCCCGCGCCGTCGTCAATGCGGCGGACGGTGAGCGTAATGTATTCGCTCACACCCGGCGTTGAGGATAGGGTATAGGCGCGCAGGGTGTCCGCCGAATTGCGAACGCTGACCAGCGCATACTGCCCTGCACGGTACGGATAGTAGTCATGGCACAGCAGTGACAGTGTCCATACATCCGGCGTCTCCTGATGGATGTGATGAATCTGCATCCGCCACGGACATTGTGAGGTTGGCATGGTCATGAATAACTCCTTACGCGCTCAGCAGCTGCTTCATATCGTCTTCAACGTTGGTCACGGAACGCAGGCCGAATTTCTCGTTCAGCACGGCCAGCAGGTCCGGCGTAAGGAAGCCCGGCGCGGTTGGGCCGGTCACGATGTTGGTTACGCCCAGAGAGAGCAGGGTCAGCAGGATGACAATCGCTTTCTGCTCAAACCATGACAGCACCAGCGACAGCGGCAGATCGTTCACGCTGCAGCCTAGTTTCTCCGCCAGAGTGACCGCCAGGATGATCGCAGAGTAGGCATCATTACACTGTCCGGCATCCACCAGGCGCGGCAGACCTTCGATGTTACCGAAGTCCAGTTTGTTGAAGCGGTATTTACCGCAGGCCAGCGTCAGGATCAGACAGTCTTCCGGTACGCGGGTGGCGAAATCGGTGAAGTAGTTACGCTCGCCACGCGCGCCGTCACAGCCGCCGACGAGGAAGATATGGCGCAGTTTTTCACGGCTGACGAGATCGATCAGCGTATCTGCAGCCCCGAGCAGTGTTTCACGGCCAAAACCGACGGTAATCAGGTGCGGAATTTCACTGTACGGGAAGCCCGCCATCTGCTGCGCTTGCTTGATGACCGGACCGAAGTCATCGCCCTCAAGGTGGCTTACACCCGGCCAGCCGACGATGCTGCGGGTCCAGATGCGGTCGTCATATGCGCCCACGGTTGGGTCGATGATGCAGTTAGAGGTCATCACGATTGGGCCCGGGAAACGGGCAAACTCAACCTGCTGGTTCTGCCAGCCGCTGCCGTAGTTACCGATCAGATGTTTGAATTTACGCAGCTCTGGATACCCGTGAGCCGGCAGCATTTCACCGTGGGTATAAACGTTAACGCCCGTACCTTCGGTTTGCTTCAGCAGGTTGTAGAGATCTTTCAGGTCATGACCGGAAATCAGGATGCATTTGCCTTCGGTTGCTTTGACATTGACCTGGGTGGGCGTTGGGTGGCCGTAGGTGCTGGTTTCACCGGCGTCCAGAATGCTCATCACTTTGAAGTTCATCTGGCCGATTTCCATTGAGCACTCAAGCAGCGCGTTCATATCTGCAGGCCAGGTGCCGAGCCACGCCATGATGTTGTGGTACTGGGCGTAGATGTCGTTGTCGTATTGACCGAGCACATGCGCGTGCTCCATATAGGCCGCGGCGCCTTTCAGACCGTACAGGCACAGCAGACGCAAGCCAAGGATATTCTCGCCAATGGTCGCCTTGTCTTTGTTTGGGGTGAACTCAGCCGCCTGACGCTGCAACTCGCCCAGATCGTCGCTCACCAGCTGAAGTTCTGACATCGGATTTTCCACGCGGGCGTTAGCGTCCGCCTTCAGACACTGCGCTTTCAGCGCTTCACGAAGGGCAATGGCTTCGCGGGCGTAGCCGACAATGCGCGGAGAGTCGAAGTTAACGTTGGTTAGCGTGGAGAAGAAGGCGCGCGGTGCGAAGCTGTCGACGTAGTGGTCGATGATGCCATATTCACGCGCTTTGCACGCCCATGCGGAAAGGCCTTGCAGGGCCGCAATCAGCAGGTCCTGCAGGTCAGATGTTTCTGCGGTTTTGCCGCACATACCCTGTGCGTAAGAGCAGCCATTGCCTGCCGGGGTACGGATGGTTTGTTCACATTGCACACAAAACATAATCACACCTGTTAAAGTTATATTTGATATACATGTTTAAGGTTATGCCTGTGCCAGAACGGTGAAAAGGGCTTTTTGCTACAAAATAAAGGGAGATTGATTTAGCGCAATTTTGGCGGCAGGAACCCTACCGCCAAAGAAGTATCAGGCCGAGAAGACTGCCATCAGAACCGGAACCAGCAGGCTTAAAATAAAGCCGTGCACGATGGCGGCGGGCACCATCTCCAGTCCGCCAGAGCGTTGTAATACCGGCAGGGTAAAGTCCATTGAAGTCGCGCCGCACAGACCCAGCGCCGTAGAGCGACTTCGGCGCACCAGACCCGGGATCAGCATAATGGCAATTAACTCCCGTGCCAGGTCGTTAAAGAAGGCGGCGCTACCAATCACCGGGCCGAACGATTCGGTCAGCAGAATCCCGGAGAGGGAATACCAGCCGAAACCTGAGGCCATCGCGAGGCCTGTTTTCAGCGGCAGGTCGAGAATAAAAGCGTTAATCACGCCCGCCACCATGGAGCTGGCGACAACAATGACCGCGACCATCATTCCCCGACGGTTCAGAACAATTTGCCTAAGCGTCATGCCATTATTTCGCAGCTGAATACCGATCAGGAACAGCAGGAAGATCAGCGTATATTCACTGGCCTCTGTTGCGTGCTGTAAAAATGCCCAGCCGGTCAGCCCAAGAAGAAACCCGAGCACCACGACGCCGCACAGTTTTAATGATTCCAGAGCCATCGCAATTCGGGAAGGCAGCTTTTCCTGATGATGATGGTTTTTCCAGGGAACGGTACGTTCAAGCCAGAAGAGTGCGGCAATATTACACAGTAAAATAACCACCACGGTGACCACTGAATAATGCAGGATAGAAAGCAGATTGGTCGCCAGATTATCCAGGAAGGCCAGGCTGATCCCCATAAAGAAAAGAATGACGTATACAATCCAGCTGAGAAAACGGTTGATAAGACGTAATGCGGATTCCTGATGCAGCGGGATAAGGTAGCCCGCAATCAGGGGCAGCAGAATGATGAGGAGTCCTGAAAACATGAACAGCTGGTCCTTTTGAGTATCTGTTAAGCGCCAGTGACACTACCCAATAAAGGCTGTTCAGTAAAGCGGCAAAAAGAAAGCCGGGTGGCGACTGCGCCTTACCCGGCTTGAGTGTATGTGGGGTTATGCGGCCTGATGCCCTCACCCCAACCCTCTCCCACGGGAGAGGGAGAAAATCATTAATCGCGTTTTTCCAGCAGGGTGCGATACAGCACACCGCCCAGAATACCGCCGATGATTGGCATCACCCAGAATAGCCACAGCTGCTCAAGCGCCCAACCGCCCTGGAAAATGGCGACGGCGGTACTGCGTGCCGGGTTGACGGAGGTGTTAGTGACCGGAATAGAAATCAGGTGGATAAGCGTCAGCGCGAGACCAATGGCAATAGGGGCAAAGCCTGCTGGTGCGTGTTTGTCGGTTGCGCCGTGGATCACCAGCAGGAAGCCTGCGGTCAGCACAATTTCAATCACGATAGCAGACAGCATGGAGTAGCCGCCTGGGGAGTGTTCACCGAAGCCGTTAGAGGCAAACCCGCTGGCTGCAGCGTCGAAGCCGGCTTTACCGCTAGCAATCACGTAAAGCACAGCTGCCGCAATAATACCGCCCACTACCTGAGCGACGATGTAGCCAACGACTTCTTTCGCAGGGAAACGGCCTCCCGCCCATAAACCCAATGTCACCGCCGGGTTAAAATGGCCACCCGAAATATGCCCTACGGCAAAGGCCATGGTTAATACGGTTAAACCAAACGCCAGTGCGACGCCGACAAAACCAATGCCTAATTCCGGGAATGCCGCAGCCAGAACGGCGCTACCGCAGCCACCAAATACCAGCCAGAATGTACCAAAGCATTCTGCTGCCAATTTTCTAAACATAACCACCTCAATAATAAATTTCCGCACGCTTTCCCGCGTACGGGATATATCGCCATAAAGGGATGACGACTCAAAGAGCCGTTATTCTAAAAACCAACAACACCCCTTCGCCACTTAAATAAATTCGATTAATTTGATTTAAGGCAATGTGATGTCAATCCTTGTTCAAATAAGCGGTAAACAGAGCATAGACCAATTCTCGCAAGGACGAATGTTATGCTGTCGTGACAGAACGCCGCCCGCTATACTGCTGATAACTTAAAGGAAAAAGTGGTCATTTCGCGGGGGATTTATGCTTCTCGAACGTGTGGAAATTGTCGGGTTTCGCGGGATTAACCGCCTGTCGCTGCAGCTGGAACAGAACAACGTCCTGATCGGCGAGAACGCCTGGGGTAAGTCCAGCCTGCTGGATGCGCTAACGTTGTTGCTTTCGCCCGAAGATGATTTGTATCACTTCGTCCACGATGATTTCTGGTTCCCACCGGGTGACATCACGGGCCGCGAGAAGCATCTGCATATCATTTTGACGTTCCGGGAATCTGAGCCAGGACGTCATCGCGTGCGTCGCTTCCGCCCGTTATCACCTTGCTGGGTGCCGTGCGATGACGATTTCCATCGTATTTTCTATCGGCTTGAAGGCGAGATGTCGGAAAACGAAGGGGTACTGACCCTGCGTGATTTTCTCGATGAGAAAGCCAACCCGATCCCCCTGGAGAATATCGACGATCTGGCGCGCCACCTGACCCGCCTGACGCCGGTACTACGCCTGCGTGATGCGCGCTTTATGCGGCGTATCCGTAACGGTACTGTACCGCATATGCCGGAAGCGGAAGTCACGGCCCGGGAGCTGGATTTCCTGGCCAGAGAGCTGGTTTCGCGTCCGCAAAATCTGACCGATGGGCAAATCCGTCAGGGATTGTCCGCAATGGTGCAACTTCTGGAGCACTATTTTTCCGAACAGGGCACGTCGGAGTCGCGCCATCGTCTGATGCGCCGACGCTCTCATGATGAGCAGCGAAGCTGGCGTTACCTCGATATTATTAACCGGATGATCGACCGGCCTGGAGGCCGTACCCATCGGGTGATTTTGCTGGGGCTATTTTCAACCCTTTTGCAGGCCAAAGGGACCGTTCGTCTTGACCGGGACGCCCGCCCGCTGCTGCTGGTAGAAGATCCTGAGACCCGTCTGCATCCCATTATGCTCTCCGTGGCATGGCATCTGCTGAATCTGCTGCCGCTCCAGCGCATTACCACCACCAATTCCGGCGAGTTATTATCGCTGACGCCGGTTGAACACGTCTGCCGTCTGGTGCGTGAATCTTCGCGCGTTTCTGCTTACCGGCTCGGGCCTGGCGGTCTGAACGCGGAAGACGGGCGTCGTATTGCGTTTCATATTCGCTTTAATCGAGCATCGTCGCTTTTTGCCCGCTGTTGGCTGCTGGTGGAGGGGGAAACGGAAACCTGGGTCATCAACGAACTGGCGCGCCAGTGCGGCCACCATTTTGATGCCGAAGGCATTAAGGTGATTGAGTTTGCCCAGTCGGGATTAAAACCGTTGATAAAATTTGCCCGCCGGATGGGGATCGAGTGGCATGTCCTGGTAGACGGTGACGAAGCGGGTAAAAAATACGCCTCAACCGTGCGTAGCCTGCTGAATAACGAGCGAGAAGAAGAGCGCGACCATTTAACCATGCTCCCTGCGATGGACATGGAGCATTTTATGTATCGTCAAGGTTTTGATGACGTATTCCACAGAATTGCGATGGTACCTGTAGATGTCCCGATGAACATGCGGCGCGTGATTGCCAAAGCCATTCATCGTTCGTCAAAACCGGATTTAGCCATTGAAGTGGCGACGGAGGCGGGGAAACGGGGCGTGGAGTCGGTACCGACGCTGCTGCGCAAGATGTTCTCCCGCGTGCTGTGGCTGGCACGCGGGAAAGCGGATTAAGATTGGGTTGCCTGGCTCACTTGCTGAATCAGGCTATCCAGCAGTTCGTAGCGGCGGCGATATTCGGAACGTTTTTTGCTCGCGATCTCTTCCATCGGCTTACGTGGCATGACAAGCGGCAGCCTAAAGTTACCGTTATCCTGTTTTTCACCGCCGATGGAAACCCAGAAACTGTCGTAATCGGCCAACAGTTTCCCCTCTTTTTTCTTGCGATAACGCCAGCTGCGATAAATATGGGTGGCGTTACTGACGGCAACAATCTGTTCTACCGGGAAAGCGGTGCCGAGGGTCATTGCGGCTTCAACGAGCAGACGTTTCGGGAACAGGCCGTGACAGGCTTTCGTTGCCCCCTGGATAAGCTCGTGCGGAACGTGTGCTTTTGCGCCCTGCAAACCGCCGATAAACAGCGTCGATTTTCCTTCAAACTGGCACAACGTAAAGGTCATTTCTGCCAGCACCGTATTCTGGCCGTCACAGAAAGCGAGGGTGGCTTCTCCCTCTTTATCCAGGAATGCATCTGCGCACAGACGAACGGTAAATTGCTGCTCATCTTTGCCGGTTAAGGTCAGCAGCGTGAAGCCCTGTTTAGAAAGATAACCATTCAGCAGCGTCGCAGGTAGCTGGCGGCTCATCGTCTGATAGTGCCAGTTGAGGGATTCCAGCGCGTGCTGACTATCCATGTTCACCGTTAACCAGGGACGATGCAGCCGGCATGGCAGCCCAGGCTGTACCTGCAGCATCTGCATCAGCCGCGGTTGTTTTGCAAGACTCGTTAACAGGCGCGCTGTGCTAACAGGTGACGCCAGCGAACGTAACATGAATTTACGTCGATAGGAGGGATTCTTCCACGCAAGCCCAGGTGTGAGCTGACCAAAAGCCAGATTTTTGAAGAGCTGCCAGCCTGATTTAGGCTGCGGCAGGTTTGAAAAAGGTGTATCGACGATGGAAGACATGATAGATCCTGCTTCTTGTTGAAGAACCTCATTTCAACAGGCAAACGTTCAACATCTCGTAAACAAATTGTGACGATTTCGAGAAACAGGGGTTTCGTTGAGGTATCGTTTAGATAAAATCAACACTGATAATTGCCAGAACATTTATTTGGAATATTTATGAACCTCAAGGGAAAACGCAGAACGCTGTTTCTGCTGCTGGCGGTCGTGGTTTTGGTCGGCGGATACTGGCTCTGGCAGGTGCTTAATGCGCCGGTGCCGCAGTATCAGACACTGATTGTTCGTCCGGGTGAACTGCAGCAAAACGTCCTCGCAACGGGCAAACTTGACGCCCTGCGCAAGGTTGATGTCGGCGCTCAGGTCAGCGGCCAGTTGAAAACGTTGTCGGTAGAGATTGGCGACAAGGTGAAAAAAGGTCAGTTGCTTGGGGTAATCGACCCTGAACAGGCTGAGAACCAGATCCGTGAGGTGGAAGCGACGCTGATGGAACTGCGGGCGCAGCGTGCACAGGCACTGGCAGAGCGTAACCTCGCCCAGGTGACGCTCACCCGCCAGCAGGCGCTTGCCAAAACTCAGGCTATTTCGAAACAAGATTTAGATACTGCCACCACAGAACTGGCGGTCAAGCAGGCGCAGATTGGCACGATTGATGCACAAATCAAGCGCAATCAGGCCTCGCTGGATACGGCGAAAACCAACCTCGATTACACGCAAATTGTTGCCCCGATGGCCGGGGAAGTCACCCAGATCACGACGCTTCAGGGCCAGACGGTCATTGCGGCACAGCAGGCGCCAAACATTCTGACCCTGGCAGACATGAGCACCATGCTGGTGAAAGCCCAGGTCTCAGAAGCGGATGTGATCCATCTTAAACCGGGGCAGAATGCCTGGTTTACGGTGCTTGGCGATCCGCAGACGCGTTATGAAGGCGTGCTAAAAGATATTCTGCCGACGCCGGAAAAGGTCAACGACGCCATTTTCTACTATGCCCGTTTTGAGGTGCCCAACCCGCAAGGCGTTCTGCGTCTGGACATGACCGCACAGGTGCATATTCAGCTCACCGGCGTGAAAAACGTGCTGACCATTCCACTCTCCGCGCTGGGTGAATCCACTGGCGAGGGCCGTTATAAGGTGAAGGTACTGCGCAATGGCGAAACTCGCGATCGAGAAGTGGTGATCGGCGCGCGTAACGATACTGACGTGGTGGTGACGAAAGGGCTGGAAGAGGGTGAGGAGGTTGTCACCAGCGAAAGCCTGCCAGGAGCGCCTAAATGACGGCGCTGCTCGAGCTGAACGACATTCGTCGCAGCTACCCATCGGGCGACGGTCCGGTGGAGGTGCTGAAGGGGATCTCGTTACGCGTCGAGGCTGGCGAGATGGTGGCGATTGTCGGGGCGTCCGGTTCCGGTAAATCGACGCTGATGAATATTCTCGGTTGCCTGGATAAACCCACCAGCGGTACCTATCGCGTGGCCGGGACGGATGTCTCCACGCTTGATGGTGACGCGCTGGCAAAACTGCGGCGCGAACACTTTGGTTTTATCTTCCAGCGTTATCACCTGCTTTCTCATTTAAGTGCGGCACAGAACGTGGAAGTGCCCGCGGTCTATGCGGGCGTGGATCGTAAAAAGCGTCTGGAGCGGGCGCAAGCGTTATTAACGCGTTTGGGGCTGGCAGAACGGGTGGAATATCAACCGTCTCAGCTTTCCGGCGGTCAGCAGCAGCGAGTCAGTATTGCCCGTGCGCTGATGAACGGTGGACAGGTGATCCTCGCGGATGAGCCGACCGGCGCGCTCGACAGCCATTCGGGTGAAGAGGTCATGGCGATCCTCCATCAGTTGCGCGATCAGGGGCACACGGTGATTATCGTGACGCATGACCCACAGGTCGCGGCGCAGGCGGAGCGGATCGTTGAGATCCACGACGGCGAGCTGGTCAGCAACCCGCCACCGCGACAGACCAGAGCGGCAGCACCGAAAGAAGCCTTGCCTGCGTCAACCGGTTGGGGGCAATTTTCCAGTGGCTTTCGCGAAGCGCTGACCATGGCCTGGCTGGCGATGGCGGCCAACAAAATGCGCACCTTGCTGACAATGCTCGGCATTATCATTGGTATCGCCTCGGTGGTGTCGATTGTGGTGGTGGGCGATGCCGCCAAGCAGCTGGTGCTGGCCGATATTCGCGCCATCGGCACCAATACTATTGACGTCTATCCCGGCAAAGACTTTGGCGACGACGAGCCACAGTATCAGCAGGCGCTGAAATATAACGATCTGGAGGCTATTCAGAAGCAGCCGTGGGTGAACTCCGCCACGCCTGCGGTTTCGCAAAACCTGCGTCTGCGCGTGGGCAACGTTGACGTGGCCGCCAGCGCGAATGGCGTGAGTGGAGACTATTTCAACGTCTACGGCATGACCTTCAGTGAAGGCGCTACCTTCAACGCCGAGCAGCTGGCGGGCAGGGCACAGGTGGTGGTGCTGGACGCGAACTCACGCAGGCAACTCTTCCCCAATAAAACCAACGTGGTGGGTGAGGTGATCCTGGTAGGGAATATGCCTGCCACCGTCATTGGCGTAGCGGAAGAGAAGCAGTCGATGTTTGGCAGCAGTAAGATCCTGCGCGTCTGGCTGCCCTATACCACCATCTCAGGGCGGATCATGGGGCAATCCTGGCTCAACTCCATCACCGTGCGCGTGAAGGAAGGCTACGACAGTGCCCGGGCCGAGCAGCAGCTGGAACAACTGCTCACGTTACGTCACGGAAAGAAAGATTTCTTCACCTGGAATATGGACGGCCTCTTGAAAACGGCTGAAAAGACCACACGTACTCTTCAGCTGTTCCTGACGCTGGTGGCAGTGATCTCGCTGGTGGTGGGTGGCATTGGGGTGATGAATATCATGCTGGTGTCGGTGACCGAACGCACGCGGGAGATTGGCATCCGTATGGCGGTCGGGGCCCGGGCCAGCGACGTGCTACAGCAGTTTTTGATTGAAGCGGTGCTGGTGTGTCTGGTCGGCGGTGCAATGGGCATTGCGCTCTCGATGATGATCGCGTTTGCGCTCCAGCTCTTTTTACCCGGCTGGGAGATTGGTTTCTCACCTCTGGCTATTCTTACCGCATTTTTGTGTTCGACATTTACCGGCATTTTGTTTGGCTGGTTGCCGGCCCGCAACGCGGCGCGGCTGGATCCGGTTGATGCGCTGGCCCGCGAATAGGCTGAAAATAAAAATGCCAGCCGATCGGGCTGGCATTTTGACTGCGGGATGTACACAATAAAACAGAGAGCTATGCAACCGTCTCTGCTTCAATGGGTACGATAAGGCTTGCATGATTGCCTTTTGGTCCCTGGTGTACATCGAACCGGACGGACTGCCCGGCTTTGAGCGTTCTGTAACCATCCATCTGAATGGTGGAATAGTGAGCGAAGATATCCTCGCCGCCGCCTTCGGGGCAGATGAATCCAAACCCTTTGGCGTTGTTGAACCACTTAACAGTACCCATTTCCATGCTTCGACATCCTTCGTAAATCTTATAAATTAAGATGGAATGAACCGGTGGTGGAGTGGGGGCTGTTCAAAACCTCGCCATCTCACGCTTGTACAATTTAGAGAAACGAAAGAAGTCGTCAAGCGTTTGGGGCTGGAGATGGGACAATAATCAACCAAAGTTTGAAGCAGTTAACGCTATTGCAACAGTTTGTGACAGACATCGCGGATGACAGTAATAGATGATTGTTATCTAACATCTGAGGTAGATTCAAAGTGGTTATGCATAATGGGTAAGACCAACGATTGGCTGGATTTTGACCAGCTGGCGGAAGACAAAGTGCGCGACGCGCTAAAACCGCCATCTATGTATAAAGTTATGTTAATGAACGATGATTACACGCCGATGGAATTTGTTATTGACGTGCTACAAAAGTTCTTTTCTTATGATGTAGAACGTGCAACGCAACTGATGCTTACCGTTCATTATCGTGGTAAAGCGATCTGCGGCATCTTTACTGCTGAAGTCGCGGAAACCAAAGTGGCGATGGTGAACGACTACGCGAGGGAGAACGAGCATCCGTTGCTGTGTACGCTGGAAAAGGCCTGATAAGGCATAAAATTGGGGGAGGTGCCTATGCTCAATCAAGAACTGGAACTCAGTTTAAACATGGCTTTCGCCAGAGCGCGTGAGCACCGACATGAGTTTATGACCGTCGAGCATTTACTGCTCGCACTGCTTAGCAACCCATCTGCCCGCGAAGCGCTGGAAGCCTGCTCCGTGGATCTGGTGGCGCTACGTCAGGAACTCGAAGCCTTCATCGAACAAACCACACCGGTGCTGCCAGCCAGTGAAGAAGAGCGCGACACGCAGCCGACGCTCAGCTTCCAGCGTGTATTGCAGCGCGCGGTTTTCCACGTCCAGTCTTCCGGACGTAGCGAAGTGAATGGCGCAAACGTCTTAGTCGCCATCTTCAGTGAGCAGGAGTCACAGGCTGCCTACCTGCTGCGCAAACACGAAGTCAGCCGCCTCGATGTGGTTAACTTTATTTCTCACGGAACGCGCAAAGACGAGCCTAACCAGGCATCGGATTCCAGCAATCAGGTCAATAACAATAATGAAGAGCAAGCAGGCGGGGAGGATCGTATGGAAAACTTCACCACCAACCTTAACCAGCTTGCTCGCGTTGGCGGTATCGACCCGCTGATTGGCCGCGATAAAGAGCTGGAGCGCGCGATCCAGGTGCTGTGCCGTCGTCGCAAGAACAACCCGCTGCTGGTGGGGGAATCTGGCGTGGGTAAAACCGCGATTGCCGAAGGCCTGGCCTGGCGTATCGTGCAGGGCGACGTGCCGGAAGTGATTGCCGATTGCACCATCTATTCGCTGGATATCGGCTCGCTGCTGGCTGGCACCAAATACCGCGGTGATTTTGAAAAACGCTTCAAGGCGCTGTTAAAACAGCTGGAGCAGGACACCAACAGCATCCTGTTTATCGATGAAATCCATACCATCATCGGTGCAGGTGCGGCCTCCGGTGGCCAGGTGGATGCCGCGAACCTGATCAAACCGCTGCTCTCCAGCGGCAAGATCCGCGTGATTGGCTCCACCACCTACCAGGAGTTCAGCAACATCTTTGAGAAAGACCGTGCGCTGGCGCGCCGCTTCCAGAAAATCGACGTGACCGAACCGTCCGTCGAGGAGACGGTGCAGATCATCAATGGCCTGAAGCCGAAGTACGAAGCGCACCACGACGTGCGTTACACCGCGAAAGCGGTACGTGCGGCTGTGGAGCTGGCGGTGAAATACATCAACGACCGTCATCTGCCGGATAAGGCGATTGACGTGATTGATGAGGCAGGGGCGCGTGCGCGCCTGATGCCGGCCAGCAAGCGTAAGAAAACCGTTAACGTGGCGGATATTGAGTCCGTGGTGGCTCGTATCGCGCGTATCCCTGAGAAGAGCGTTTCTCAGAGCGACCGCGACACGCTGCGCACCCTCGGCAATCGCCTGAAAATGCTGGTCTTTGGTCAGGATAAAGCCATTGAGGCCTTAACCGAAGCGATCAAGATGGCACGCGCTGGGCTGGGACATGACCACAAGCCAGTCGGTTCCTTCCTGTTCGCCGGTCCAACCGGTGTCGGGAAAACCGAGGTGACGGTACAGCTCTCCAAAGCCCTGGGCATTGAGCTGCTGCGTTTTGATATGTCCGAGTATATGGAGCGTCACACCGTCAGCCGTTTGATTGGTGCGCCTCCGGGCTATGTGGGCTTTGACCAGGGCGGTCTGCTGACCGACGCGGTGATCAAGCATCCGCACGCGGTACTGCTGCTCGATGAAATCGAGAAAGCGCACCCGGACGTGTTCAACATCCTGCTGCAGGTGATGGACAACGGGACGCTAACCGACAACAACGGGCGCAAGGCGGACTTCCGCAACGTGGTGCTGGTGATGACCACCAACGCCGGCGTGCGTGAAACCGAGCGTAAATCCATCGGCCTGATCCACCAGGACAACAGCACCGATGCGATGGAGGAGATCAAGAAAATCTTCACGCCGGAATTCCGTAACCGTCTGGACAACATTATCTGGTTCGATCACCTGTCTACCGAGGTGATCCATCAGGTTGTGGACAAGTTCATCGTCGAACTGCAGGTTCAGCTGGATCAGAAAGGCGTGTCGCTGGAAGTGAGCCAGGAGGCCCGCAACTGGCTGGCTGAGAAAGGCTATGACCGTGCGATGGGTGCCCGTCCAATGGCGCGTGTGATTCAGGACAACCTGAAGAAACCGCTGGCGAACGAACTGCTGTTTGGCTCGCTGGTGGATGGCGGCCAGGTGACGGTGGCGCTGGATCAGGCGAAGAATGAGCTGACGTATGATTTCCAGAGTGCGCAGAAACACAAGCCTGAAGCGGCTCACTGAGTGAGTTGAACGTTAATGTTAAAAACCGGGCTTTTGCCCGGTTTTTTTATGCCTGCCAAGGTAAAAGCAAAACGACAACAGTGTTGTCGTTTTTAGTGTTTTCTCCCTCTCCCTGTGGGAGAGGGTTGGGGTGAGGGCAACAGACCGCAGAGGAATTTTGCGAGGCGCTTTCCAGTTTCCTTCGAAGTCAGTTGCTGGATAAAACCACAGTAATAAAATGGCGTCGCACCTGCAAAATCAGGTGCTGGGATTGGCGTCCTGATTACACACATATGGAAAGATGTTGCTAACGCAACGTCACTGGTTTCGTTCACTCTTTTTTTAGCTGCGGTATAATCCGTATCTTCAAATATGGTGGGCTGAACCGGGGCTTCTTTTGAAGCGCCGATTTTCCATATGGTCGGTACGCCAAACCGGTTCAGTCTGCCACCCGAAGTTGGCGTTTCTGGTGGTAGTTTTCAGCTCTTAATATGGAAATTATGAATATGGAAAACCAGTCTATCTCCCAACTCTACAGCGAACTCTCCCTCAACCCCGATCTCCCAACCCTTGCAGAGCGCTGCAAATTGCTCACCGAAATCCTCCTCGATTGCACATCACTCCCACAAACGCAGCCCATCTGTCGCTGCCTTGGGGCGTATCTGGAAGAAATGAAATCCGGCCTCACAGAGTCAATGCGTGATTTTCAGGTGGTGGAATTTGAGGACGAAGCGGAACAACCGAGACAAAAAGAGTGGCTGCTTGAAGGCACCGAAGCACAGTGTGATTACTGTCGGGCGTTAAATCACGTGTTGCTGATTTCGCATTTTGACCACGATATGTTGCCGCACCTCACGGGGTTATTGCATGACATAGCGCATTCAATGGCGGCAGATTTGGTCGCATCTCGAGGTGCAGAAAAGGTAATCCATATTATTTCCTGACGATGGTTCGAAGCCTGGAGGGTTCTTCTGACTCCAGATGTGTAACCCTTTTTTTTGCAGCTTACGTAACGCATTGATTTATCAAGCATGGTTTCACGGTGCAGAAAAAAGGGTTTAATGTGCAGAAGTTGATTATTTTCTTTTCTAACAATAAGATGGCGTGGTTTCCCTTCAGTTCACTGCCGTACAGGCAGCTTAGAAACCTCCGCTTCGCGTCATAGTCCAGCGCCTGCATGTTCACTGCCGTACAGGCAGCTTAGAAAGGATTGCTACCGATGAAAGCTGTAAGCTTTGAGGTGCACTGCCGTACAGGCAGCTTAGAAAAGCCTCTTATCCTCGAAATCGAGATTGAAAAGGGTGCACTGCCGTACAGGCAGCTTAGAAAAACAGGCCATCTACCAGACTCACCTTCACGTAGTGCACTGCCGTACAGGCAGCTTAGAAAAGGAACGATTGGTTTCTTCGACAATACCACGAGTGCACTGCCGTACAGGCAGCTTAGAAATCACAGCGCCACCAGCGCCGAAAACTTTGTGAGTGCACTGCCGTACAGGCAGCTTAGAAAGTAAATAGAAATTGGATCACCAGCGACAATGGGTGCACTGCCGTACAGGCAGCTTAGAAATGTATAACCTTTCAGTTTCTGCGATTGCGCATGTGCACTGCCGTACAGGCAGCTTAGAAAACAAAGACCCGGCCAGCCTGGACAGCATCGAAGTGCACTGCCGTACAGGCAGCTTAGAAATTCTTCAGCCAGCGCGGCGCGGCGGGCTTCCAGTGCACTGCCGTACAGGCAGCTTAGAAATTGAACCGTTGGCGTTGAACGTGTAATCAACCGTGCACTGCCGTACAGGCAGCTTAGAAATCACCTATCAACAAGGTGTGCCGCGAATGTTCGTGCACTGCCGTACAGGCAGCTTAGAAATTGATAATGAACACGATTGAACAACAACTAAGGTGCACTGCCGTACAGGTAGCTTAGAAATTGTCACAGATGCAGAAATGCACCTGCGATTTGTGCACTGCCGTACGGGCAGCTTAGAAAGAAAGCTATCACCATAACAGTATGAAACTGTAGTGCACTGCCGTACAGGCAGCTTAGAGAAGAGTGATGGACAACCATAATCACAGGAGAAAGCTCACTGCTGCACATGCAGCTTAGCAAAATAGAAAATAAGGTCTCCCCCTTACTCTTTGCACTATCGAACAGACAGCCTTGAAGCAGAAACAAAGCCCAAATAATTGTTCAAATAATCAACTACACCACAAAAAAATAAGGCCGGGAAAAACCCGGCCTTATTTAATATTCATCTGCCATTACAGGCGAAAACAATTAGCGACTACGGAAGACAATGCGGCCTTTGCTCAGGTCGTACGGGGTCAGTTCAACAGTCACTTTGTCGCCCGTCAAAATGCGGATGTAGTTTTTGCGCATTTTACCGGAGATGTGCGCAGTTACCACGTGACCGTTTTCCAGCTCTACGCGAAACATGGTATTAGGCAACGTATCAAGTACGGTACCCTGCATTTCAATATTGTCTTCTTTGGCCATCTAATCCTCTGGGGTATCACTACCAAGTTTTGAACCGGCAAGATAATGCCGAAATTCATCAATTAAGTAAAGAATTGCGCGATTAAAACGCAGCAAAACAGTTTCGGCGCATTGCCCAAGCGTCACGGTACAACCGAACAGGAAGCGCATTCGTAAAGGGGAGACGACAGGATAAACGTCAGGACGTTATCTGAAGCGAGGGTCCCAAACGGCGGCGGGGCAACAGGCAGAAGCTACTCTGCGGCATAATTATAACACCCTCACAAAAAATATGCGGAAAACATTTAGGCATTGGGCAGAAAGAGCGTTCTCGGTATCCAGAAGTCGCGCGGGAGCTTCTCCTGACGGCTGGCATCCAGTTGTTCGATGTACTGGCGTCGCGGAATTTCAACAGCACCCAGCGAGGCCGTATGCTCGTTGAGTACCTGACAATCGATCAGGCGTCCGCCGCGTTGGGCAAACGCCTGGCAGAAGACCAGCAGCGCCGTTTTCGAGGCATTCACCGCGCGGGAGAACATGGATTCGCCGCAAAAAAGCGTCCCTTGCGCGACGCCATACATGCCGCCGACGAGCTCACTACCTTCCCATACCTCGATGGAGTGGGCGTAACCCAGCTCATGGAGCTGGTGGTAAGCGGTAATGATATCGCGCGTTATCCATGTCCCTTCGTAGCGGTCTTCAGCACAGCCTTCAATCACCTGACCAAAGGCGTGATTCAGGGTCACCCGATACGGTGATTTAGCGTGGAAACGCTTCATGCTGCGGCTCAGGTGAAACTGCGCAGGCCACAGTACGGCACGCGGATCGGGAGACCACCATAAAATCGGATCACCGGGGGAAAACCAGGGAAAAATACCTCGCTGGTAGGCCATCAATAGTCGTGCAGGACTGAGATCGCCACCAAGAGCCAGCAACCCATTGGGTTCACGTAGCGCCCCCTCCGGAGAAGGGAACGCAATATTATGACGAGAAAGCTGGACCAGGCGCATGACAGCAGAACTCCAATACGCGAGTGAGGATCGGTACAAATATAGTCTACAGACGCTGTTTAAACTGGTAGTAGCGACCCTGTTTCGCCAACAGTTCTGTGTGACTACCTTGCTCAATAATGTGTCCGTTGTCCATCACAATTATCTGATCAAAACTCGCCAGTCCGCGCAGGCGGTGCGTGACCATCAGCACGGTTTTACCGGTCATGACATTGGCCAGCAAATCAAGGATTTGGCTCTCGGTTGTGGCGTCCAGACCTTCCGTCGGTTCGTCCAGCAACATCAGCGGCGCATCGTGCAGCAGCGCGCGGGCAATCGCCAGACGGCGCAGCTCACCGCCGGAGAGCTGACGGCCACCTTCACCCAGCCAGCTGTTTAGCCCTGCATCTTCAAGCAACTTATGCAGTCCAACCTGTTCCAGCATGGCGCTCAGTTCATCATCAGAGGCCTCTGGTGCTGCCAGCAGCAGGTTATCGCGCAGTGTGGCGCTAAACAGATGCACGCGCTGCGGAACCACACTGACAGTTTTGCGCAGAGACTGTTCGCTGAAATCTGTCAGCAACGTATCATTGAAACGAATCTGACCGTGCTGCGGGTCCCAGGCGCGGGTCAGCAACTGTAACAGCGTCGATTTGCCACAGCCGGTACGGCCGAGTATGGCAATGCGCTGGCCAGCGTTTACCGCGAGATTCACACCTTCCAGTGCGTTCTGCGCCTGCTTGTCGTAAGCGAAAGTGACATTATCAAGCGTGAGCGCAACGTTCTCTGGCACCGCGGTCTGTGCGGCACTGAATGTGACTTCAGGTTCTTGCTCGGCGATCTGGGTGATGCGCAGGGCGGAGGCGATTACCTGTCCCAAATGCTGGAAAGCGCCTGTCACCGGTGCCAGCGCTTCAAATGCGGCCAGAGCACAGAACACGAAGAGGGCGATCAGAGGACCTGGCTGCGTATTACCGCCGATACCACCGGATGCCAGCCATAGCATAGCGATTACTGCCACGCCGCCGATTAACATCATCAGCGCCTGAGAGAAGGCCGTCAGTTCCGACTGGCGGCGCTGGGCTTCATGCCAGTTCAGTTCCGTACTTTCCATTCGGGCGCGGTAGCGCTTGCTGGCACCAAAAATGGTCAACTCGGCCTGCCCCTGAAGCCAGGAGGTCAGTTGCTGACGGTAGTCCCCGCGCAGGCGCGTCAGGTTTTCCCCGGTGGATTTCCCGGCGCGGTAAAACAGCGGTGGCAATATAATGAGCGTGAGCAACATGATCCCACCCAGTGTCAGCGCAACGGGAACATCCAGAACGGACAGTCCCAGCGTGACCACTACAATCACCACAAACGCGCCCACGATCGGGGATATCACGCGCAGGTACAGGTGATCCAGCGTGTCGACATCCGCTACGACACGGTTAAGTAACTCACCCTGACGAAAACGCGCCAGCCCGGCAGGGGAGAGGGGCAGTAGTTTTCTGAAGGTGTAGATACGCAGGTGCTGCAGCACGCGGAAAGTGGCGTCGTGGCTGACCAGCCGCTCGAAATAGCGTCCGGCAGTACGGGTGATGGCGGTACCGCGAACACCGGCCGCCGGAAGCATATAGTTGAAGCTGTACAACCCGGCAACGCCCGCAACGGCAGAGGCCGACAGGAACCAGCCGGAAAGGGTGAGCAGGCCGATACTGGCGAGCAGCGTCACAATCGCCAGCACAATCCCCAGTGTCAGCATCCATTTGTGGCGTTTATAGAGCGCAAGATAAGGCAGCAGAGCACGCATCAGATGTCCTCCTGACGATTCGCCAGCAGGGCGGCAAACGGTCCCTGCGCGGTAACGAGAGAGGCGTAATCGCCTTGCTCAACAATACGGCCGTTCTCCATAACCCAGATCTGGTCCCAGTCGGCAATGCCTTCCAGCTGATGGGTGACCATCAGGGTGGTTTGCTGCAGAGAGGCGTCATTCAGAGCATCCATTACGCGCTGCTCGCTGTGTGTATCCAGACTGGCTGCGGGCTCATCAAGCAGCATCAGCTGGCACGGGTTAAGCAGCGCACGGGCAACCGCCACACGCTGCGCCTGTCCGACGGACAGCCCGGCAGACTGGTCGCCGACCACGGTATCAACTCCCTGCGGAAGTTGCGGCAGAAATTCGCTGACCCAGGCGCGGTCGAGAACCGATTGCAGCTCGTCTTCTCGGGCATCCGGGCGCGCCAGCAGCACGTTTTCACGCAGCGTAGAGGCTGGAAGCTGCGGATTTTGGCCTACCCAACTCAGCTGTTTACGCCAGGCGTCAGGATCGAGGTTGCGCAGTTCCGTTTTGTTGATCCGCAGTGAACCTGTGTAGGCCATAAAACCGGATAGCGCATTCAGCAACGAACTTTTCCCGGAACCGCTGGTGCCGACGAGCACTACGCGTTGTCCGGCAGGTAAGGTAAAGTTCAGCGGACCCGCGAGCACTTTGCCTTCGGGTGACAAAATGGAAAAGTCCTGCGCTTCAATGGTCACGGGATCTTTAGCATTCAGCGTAATGTCACCCCGTTCCGGGTGCGCCAGCGGCGTTTCCAGGAATGTTTTCAGGCTGTCGGCCGCGCCAACCGCCTGTGCTTTAGCGTGATAGAAGGTCCCCAGGTCGCGAAGCGGCTGGAAAAACTCCGGGGCCAGGATCAGTGCCAGGAAACCGGCAGAAAGGGTCACCACCGTGCCGTAATGGCCAAAATCCAACGCGCCGAGGTAGGAGAAGCCGAAATAGACCGCCACGAGGGCAATCGACAGCGAGGTGAAGAATTCCAGTACGCCTGAGGACAGGAACGCCAGACGTAACACTTCCATGGTGCGCTGACGGAAGTCCTGCGATGCCTGGCGAATGTTTTCGGTTTCCGCTTCACCGCGGCCAAAAATGCGCAATGTTTCCATGCCGCGCAGACGGTCGAGGAAATGGCCGCTTAAGCGACCCAATGCCAGGAAGTTACGACGGTTAGCGTCCGCAGCCCCCATGCCGACCAGCGCCATAAACAGCGGGATCAGCGGGGCGGTGCCCATCAGAATCAGCGCGGCCATCCAGTTCACCGGGAAGATGGCGAGCACAATAAGCAGCGGAACAAAGACGGCAAGAGCCATTTGCGGCAGGTAGCGCGCATAGTAGTCGTGCATATCGTCAATCTGCTCAAGAATCAGCGTCGCCCAGCTACCGGCCGGTTTACCCTGGATCCACGCGGGTCCGGCTTCCTGAAGGCGATCGAGCACCTGACGGCGGATCTCGTAGCGGATATGCTGTCCGGCGTGAAACCCGACACGCTCACGTAGCCATACCACCCAGGCTCGCAGGATAAAAATCAGGATCAGAACAATAAAGGGCAGCAGGAGCGCTTCGCGTGGAATGTTCTCCATGATCATATGATTAAGAATGCGGGCCAGCAGCCATGCCTGGGCAACAATCAACAGACCACTGACGAACCCAAGAATACGGGAGATCGTAAGCCAGCGGCGGGAAAGAACGCTTTGCTGTTTCAGCCAGCGTGTTAACTCTTGTTGACGGGTTTTTTCCATTGCGTACTTTGCAGGTGACGTTATTAGAAATTGGGCAGCGCAATGTTACAACGGTGAGACAATAAAGGCGACTTATCGCCGCCTTTATTTACGTTTGTTACTGACTTGTAAAGATTATTTACCTTGTTCAGCCAGTCCATCGAGGTAGCGTTCAGCGTCCAGCGCGGCCATACAGCCGGTGCCCGCTGAGGTAATCGCCTGACGATAAATATGGTCCATCACGTCACCAGCGGCGAACACGCCCGGGATGCTGGTCTGGGTTGCGTTGCCGTGAATACCAGACTGCACTTTGATGTAGCCGTTTTCCAGCTCTAGTTGACCGTCAAAGATCGCGGTGTTCGGGCTGTGGCCGATAGCCACAAACAGACCCGCCACTTCCAGCGTTTCAACATTATCGGTGTTCTGGGTATCACGGATACGCAGACCCGCAACGCCCATCTGATCGCCCGTCACCTCTTCCAGGGTGCGGTTGGTATGCAGCACGATGTTGCCGCTTGCCACTTTATCCATCAGACGTTTGATCAGGATTTTTTCTGCGCGGAAGGTGTCGCGACGGTGGATCAGATGCACCTCAGAGGCAATGTTCGCCAGGTAGAGCGCTTCTTCCACTGCGGTGTTACCGCCGCCAATGACCGCGACTTTCTGATTGCGGTAGAAGAAACCGTCGCAGGTAGCGCATGCAGAAACGCCGCGGCCTTTGAACGTTTCTTCGGATGGCAGACCGAGGTAACGGGCAGAGGCACCGGTGGCGATGATCAGCGCGTCACAGGTGTATTCGCCGCTGTCGCCCGTCAGGCGGAACGGACGGTTCTGCAGATCGACCTTATTGATGTGGTCGAACAGAATTTCGGTTTCGAATTTAGCGGCATGCTCGTGCATACGCTCCATCAGCAGCGGCCCGGTCAGGTCGTGCGGGTCGCCTGGCCAGTTTTCCACTTCGGTGGTGGTGGTCAGCTGACCGCCTTTTTCCATGCCGGTAATTAACACCGGTTG
Organism: Enterobacter ludwigii; assembly: GCA_023023105.1. NCBI lineage: Bacteria > Pseudomonadati > Pseudomonadota > Gammaproteobacteria > Enterobacterales > Enterobacteriaceae > Enterobacter > Enterobacter ludwigii. The sequence continues at coordinate 1,504,933 of CP083824.1, forward strand.
CAGGTTAGCGCGTGCAGCATAGACCGCCGCGGTATATCCCGCAGGTCCAGAACCAAGGATTAGCAGCTTACTGTGTTTAGCCGTGCCCATGAGATCCCCATTGTTGTTGGCAGACATTTGGCAGGATTGTAGGGAATTTGTTGCCGTAAAAAAAGAGCGCAGCAATTTTGATATCAATCTGTGTAATAGCCGCTGACGATGAATGGCGCGCGATAACATCGCGCTTTCCCTTGAAAAACGGTCGTTTGTAAGGCAATAAAATGAGGATTCATACCCTGCCGTAATGAATATCCGGCATGTTGTACTAAAAAACGATGTTTTGCTTTGACAATCCCCTGCGCTTTTGCGAAAACATTCAAGGAAGAAAAAAAACCGCGTTAACCGTGTGCCGCATAGGCATGCATGTAAATGCCATTTTTACCGGGTCAGTGAAATCTACGCATGGCGTGGACAGACGCCATACGTGATGTCGGTGACTGCCTTCGGGCAACGGTCTTCTTACCAACAGAACCCGAATCCGCATCGCGTCTAATACAAAACCAGGCGATGTGATGACTAACGGGTACAGGCTCTGAACAGTGATGTGCACAGGGTCCAGGCAGGAGTAGGGAAGGAATACAGAGAGACAATAATAATGGTAGATAGCAAGAAGCGCCCTGGCAAAGATCTCGACCGTATCGATCGTAACATTCTTAATGAATTGCAAAAGGATGGGCGTATTTCCAACGTCGAGCTTTCAAAACGTGTGGGACTTTCCCCGACGCCATGCCTTGAGCGTGTGCGCCGACTGGAAAGACAGGGTTTCATTCAGGGCTATACTGCTCTGCTGAACCCGCATTATCTGGATGCCTCACTTCTGGTATTTGTTGAGATTACTCTGAATCGTGGTGCGCCGGATGTGTTTGAGCAATTTAACGCTGCTGTACAAAAACTTGAAGAAATTCAAGAGTGTCACCTGGTGTCCGGTGATTTCGACTACCTGTTGAAAACCCGTGTGCCGGATATGTCCGCCTACCGTAAGCTGCTGGGTGAGACCCTGCTGCGTCTGCCGGGCGTGAACGACACCCGTACTTATGTGGTGATGGAAGAGGTCAAACAGAGCAATCGTCTGGTTATTAAGACGCGCTAACACGGAACAGGTGCAAAATCAGCGTAGTTTGATTACACTCCTGTTAATCCATACAGCAACAGTGCTGGGGAGTCCCGGCGCTGTTGTCCGTTTTAGCAAACAGGCAGGATATGCCTGATACCTGGAGAGCCTTTCTTGAGCCAGGAATACACTGAAGACAAAGAAGTCACACTATCGAAGCTAAGCAGCGGACGTCGTCTCCTCGAGGCTTTGCTGATTGTTATTGCCCTTTTTGCCGTCTGGCTGATGGCAGCCTTACTCAGTTTCAACCCCTCAGATCCCAGCTGGTCACAAACTGCATGGCATGAGCCTATCCATAATTTAGGCGGTGTCCCCGGAGCCTGGCTTGCGGACACGCTGTTTTTCATTTTCGGTGTGATGGCCTACACCCTTCCCGTCATTATCATTGGCGGATGCTGGTTTGCGTGGCGTCATCGTCAGAACGATGATTACATCGACTATTTCGCGGTTTCGCTGCGCCTGATCGGCGCGCTGGCACTGATCCTGACCTCATGCGGTCTGGCGGCCATTAATGCCGATGATATCTGGTACTTTGCCTCTGGCGGAGTGATCGGCAGTTTGTTGAGTTCTGCACTGCAACCGATGCTCCACAGCAGCGGCGGCACGCTGGCGCTGCTGTGCATCTGGGCTGCCGGGCTGACGTTGTTTACCGGCTGGTCCTGGGTGAGCATTGCCGAGAAAATCGGCAGTTTTATCCTCACCATTCTGACCTTCGCCAGCAACCGTACCCGTCGTGACGATACGTGGGTGGATGAAGACGAGTATGAAGATGAAGACGAAGATGAGGATGAAGCGCCTGTGCAACGTCGCGAATCCCGTCGCGCCCGTATCCTGCGTGGGGCATTGGCGCGTCGCCAGCGCGTAGCTGAAAAATTTGCCAACCCGCTTGGACGTAAAACCGATGCGGCACTCTTCTCCGGCAAACGCATGGATGAAGACGAGCAGGTTGAGTATCGCGCAGCAGGTAACGCCGTCGATCCTGATGATGTGCTTTTCTCCGGGAGCCGTGCCACGCCGGGTGACTTTGACGAATACGATCCGCTGCTAAATGGCCAAACCGTTACCGCGCCGGTTGCGGCTGCCGCAGCAGCAACGACCGCTGCGCAGGCGTATGCTGCACCTGTCGAAGCCGTGATGCCATCTGCGCCGGTTTCGCCGCCGGAATCCGTTATTCAGCAGCCTCAGGTTGACTGGCAGACAGCACCCGGTGTTCACACACCGGAGCCCGTTATCGCCCCTGAACCGGAAAGCTATATCCCTGTGCATCAGGAGCAGTGGCAGGAGCCTTATCAGCCGCCGCAACCTGAATATGAACCGCAGCAATATGAACAGCCTGTGGCCCAGCCGTATCAGGAGTATGTGCCTGTGCCGGTTGAATCTGTGCAGCCTTATGTAGCGCCACAGCCTGAACCTGAAGTGGTGGAAGAGGTGAAACCCTCTCGTCCACCAATGTATTATTTTGAAGAGGTTGAAGAGCGTCGTGCTCGTGAACGCGAGCAGCTGGCAGCCTGGTATCAGCCTGTGCCTGAACCGGTGCAGGAGCCGGTTACCAAAGCACCTTCTTTCTCTGTTCCGCCGGTTGACCCAACACCTGCTGTTGCTCCTGTTACGGAAAGCGTTAAGCAGGCAACTGCGGCGGCGGCCGTGGCTGCACCTGTCTTCAGTCTGGCAACCGGTGGGACACCACGTCCTCAGGTGAAAGAGGGTATTGGCCCACAATTGCCTCGTCCAAATCGTGTCCGTGTGCCTACTCGTCGTGAGCTTGCTTCTTACGGTATCAAGCTGCCTTCCCAGCGTATGGCCGAAGAAAAAGCGCGTGAACCAGAGTACGAAGATGACGCCGATGAGATGCAGCAGGACGAGCTGGCCCGCCAGTTCGCAGCGCAACAGAATCAACGTTACGGTGAGGAATACCAGCACGATGAACCGATTCTGGAAGATGAAGATGACGCGGCGGAAGCCGAATTAGCGCGCCAGTTTGCCGCAACGCAGCAGCAACGCTATTCCGGTGAACAACCTGCTGGTGCGAACCCGTTCTCGCTGTCTGATTTTGAATTCTCGCCAATGAAGGATCTGGTGGATGATGGTCCGAGCGAGCCTTTATTCACCCCGAGCGTGATGCCGGAAGCCGAGCCAGTGCGTCAGCAGCCAGCTCCGCAGGTTTATATGCAGCCGCAACAGCCGCAACAGGCGCAACAGCCTCCGCAATTCCAGCAACCTGCGCCTCAGGCGCAGGAAAGCCTGATTCACCCGCTGCTGATGCGTAATGGTGACAGCCGTCCATTGCAACGTCCAAGTACGCCGCTGCCGTCGCTGGACCTGTTAACGCCGCCGCCGTCTGAAGTTGAGCCGGTCGATACGTTTGCGCTGGAGCAGATGGCCCGTCTGGTGGAAGCTCGTCTGGCCGACTTCCGTATCAAGGCGGACGTGGTGAACTACTCTCCTGGCCCGGTTATTACCCGTTTTGAACTGAATCTGGCGCCGGGTGTTAAAGCCGCGCGTATTTCGAACCTGTCCCGCGACCTGGCACGTTCGCTGTCGACCGTTGCGGTACGTGTGGTGGAAGTGATTCCCGGCAAACCTTACGTTGGCCTTGAGCTGCCGAACAAAAAACGTCAAACCGTTTACCTGCGCGAAGTGCTGGATAACACCAAATTCCGCGATAACCCATCCCCGCTGACCGTGGTGCTGGGTAAAGATATCGCGGGCGATCCGGTGGTGGCTGATCTCGCCAAAATGCCTCACCTGCTTGTAGCGGGGACCACCGGTTCCGGTAAGTCCGTCGGCGTGAACGCCATGATCCTCAGCATGCTTTATAAAGCGCAGCCGGAAGACGTGCGTTTCATCATGATCGACCCGAAAATGCTCGAACTGTCGGTCTACGAAGGCATTCCGCATCTGCTGACCGAAGTGGTCACCGACATGAAAGACGCCGCCAATGCCCTGCGCTGGAGCGTCAATGAGATGGAACGCCGCTACAAGCTGATGTCTGCGCTGGGCGTGCGAAACCTGGCCGGTTATAACGAGAAAATTGCCCAGGCTGTGCGCATGGGACGTCCGATCCCGGATCCTTACTGGAAGCCGGGTGACAGCATGGATGCCCAGCATCCGGTGCTGGAAAAACTGCCTTATATCGTCGTTCTGGTGGATGAGTTCGCTGACCTGATGATGACCGTCGGTAAGAAAGTGGAAGAGTTGATTGCCCGTCTGGCGCAGAAAGCGCGTGCGGCCGGTATTCACCTTGTTCTCGCGACCCAGCGTCCTTCCGTGGACGTTATCACTGGTCTTATTAAAGCGAACATTCCGACGCGTATTGCGTTTACGGTATCAAGTAAAATTGACTCCCGTACCATTCTTGATCAGGGCGGCGCAGAGTCGCTGCTGGGTATGGGTGACATGCTCTATTCCGGCCCGAACTCCACCTCTCCGGTGCGTGTCCACGGCGCGTTTGTCCGCGATGAGGAAGTTCACGCCGTGGTGCAGGACTGGAAAGCGCGCGGTCGTCCGCAGTATGTTGATGGTATTACCAGCGATGTAGAAAGCGAAGGCGGCGGTGGCGGTTTTGACGGTGGAGAAGAGCTGGATCCATTATTTGATCAGGCGGTTAACTTCGTTACCGAAAAACGCAAAGCGTCCATCTCTGGCGTTCAGCGTCAGTTCCGCATCGGCTATAACCGCGCAGCGCGTATCATAGAGCAGATGGAAGCGCAGGGCATCGTGAGCGAGCAGGGGCATAACGGTAACCGCGAGGTGCTTGCTCCGCCGCCGTTTGACTAACCTTCAGCGATTGCAAAGAAGGGTAAATCAGCAAAAAATTAAGCATTTTCTTCTGTCGCCTGCCTTCGGGCAGGTCCAGAATAGAAGACGGAAACCCCATTTCGGGAAGACGTATTTTAAGGAATAACAATGAAAAAAATCGCCATCGCCTGTGCATTACTGACCAGTTTTGTCGCCAGCAGCGTCTGGGCTGATGCAGCCAGCGACCTTAAAAGCCGACTGGATAAAGTGAGCAGCTTCCACGCCAGCTTCACGCAAAAAGTGACTGACGGCAGCGGCAACGCGGTACAGGAAGGCCAGGGCGATTTGTGGGTAAAGCGCCCCAATCTGTTTAACTGGCACATGACCCAGCCGGATGAGAGCATCCTGGTGTCTGACGGTAAAACCTTATGGTTCTTCAACCCGTTCGTTGAGCAGGCAACGGCGACCTGGCTGAAAGATGCCACCAGCAATACGCCGTTTATGCTGATTGCCCGCAACCAGTCCAGCGACTGGCAGCAGTACAATATCAAACAGACGGGTGACGAGTTTATCCTGACGCCGAAAGGCAGCAACGGCAACCTGAAGCAGTTCACCATTAACGTAAGCACCAACGGAACCATTAATCAGTTCGGCGCGGTTGAGCAGGACGATCAGCGCAGCAGCTACCAGCTTAAGTCTCAGCAGAACGGCGCCGTTGATGCATCGAAATTCACCTTTACCCCGCCGAAGGGCGTAACGGTGGACGACCAACGCAATAAGTAAGAGGCGTGAGTGGGCAATCTGTCGCTCGATTTTTCAGATAACGCGTTTCAACCTCTGGCCGCTCGTATGCGGCCAGAAAATTTAGCGCAGTACATCGGCCAGCAGCATCTGCTGGCTGCCGGAAAGCCTTTGCCGCGTGCTATTGAAGCCGGGCATCTCCATTCCATGATCCTCTGGGGGCCACCCGGCACTGGCAAAACCACCCTTGCAGAAGTTATTGCCCGCTATGCCAACGCGGACGTTGAACGTCTTTCGGCGGTCACCTCCGGCGTGAAAGAGATCCGCGAGGCGATCGAGCGTGCGCGGCAGAACCGCAATGCCGGGCGGCGTACCATCCTCTTTGTGGACGAAGTCCACCGCTTCAACAAGAGCCAGCAGGATGCTTTCCTGCCGCATATTGAAGACGGCACGATTTTCTTCATCGGTGCAACCACTGAAAACCCGTCGTTTGAACTGAACTCGGCGCTGCTTTCGCGTGCGCGCGTTTACCTGCTCAAATCGCTGACCACCGAGGATATCGAAAAGGTTCTCACCCAGGCAATGGACGACAAAGCACGCGGCTACGGTGGGCAGGATATCGTTTTACCTGACGAGACGCGTCGTGCGATTGCTGAGTTGGTCAACGGTGATGCGCGTCGGGCACTGAATACGCTGGAGATGATGGCCGATATGGCCGAAATTGATGACTCCGGCAAGAGAGTGCTTAAACCGGAACTGCTCACCGAGATTGCTGGTGAACGCAGCGCGCGTTTCGATAACAAGGGCGACCGTTTTTACGATCTGATCTCGGTGCTACATAAGTCCGTGCGAGGCAGCGCGCCGGATGCGGCACTTTACTGGTATGCACGCATTATCACTGCCGGTGGCGATCCGCTGTATGTTGCACGACGTTGCCTGGCTATTGCCTCGGAAGATGTCGGCAATGCTGATCCACGGGCGATGCAGGTGGCGCTCTCAGCATGGGACTGTTTTACCCGCGTCGGTCCCGCTGAAGGGGAGCGCGCCATTGCGCAGGCGATTGTCTATCTGGCCTGTGCGCCGAAGAGTAATGCGGTCTATACCGCCTTTAAAGCGGCAATGTCTGATGCGCGTGAACGTCCGGACTACGATGTGCCGGTTCATCTGCGTAATGCACCGACCAAACTGATGAAAGAGATGGGGTATGGTCAGGAGTACCGTTACGCCCATGATGAACCCAATGCCTACGCTGCCGGAGAGGAATATTTCCCGCAAGAGATGGCACAAACGCGCTATTATCATCCCACAAACAGAGGTCTTGAAGGCAAGATTGGTGAAAAGCTCACCTGGCTCGCCGGACAGGATCAAAATAGCCCTATAAAACGCTACCGTTAGCGCTATCGTTGCGGTAATGTTGGCAATGTATCCCTGTGACCGCAGGCTGTGGTCACATTTTCCTATTTTAATTCGATAAGCACAGGATAAGCATGCTCGATCCCAATCTGCTGCGTAACGAGCCAGACGCAGTCGCTGAAAAACTGGCACGCCGAGGCTTTAAGCTGGATGTAGATAAGCTGCGCGCTCTTGAAGAGCGTCGTAAAGTTTTGCAGGTACAAACTGAAAATCTGCAGGCAGAGCGTAACTCTCGATCGAAATCCATTGGCCAGGCGAAAGCGCGCGGGGAAGATATTGAGCCATTACGCCTGGAAGTGAACAAACTGGGTGAAGAGCTGGATCAGGCGAAAGCTGAGCTGGATGTTCTTCAGACCGAAATTCGTGATATTGCCCTGGCTATCCCGAACATTCCTGACGATAGCGTGCCTGTCGGCAAAGATGAAAACGACAACGTTGAAGTGAAACGCTGGGGTACACCTCGTGAATTTGACTTCGAAGTGCGCGATCACGTGACGCTGGGCGAAATGCACGCGGGCCTGGACTTTGCGGCGGCGGTTAAGCTGACTGGCTCTCGCTTCGTGGTGATGAAAGGCCAGATTGCCCATCTGCACCGCGCGCTGGCGCAGTTCATGCTGGACTTGCACACTGAGCAGCACGGCTACAGCGAGACCTACGTCCCGTATCTGGTTAACCACGATACGCTGTACGGTACGGGCCAGTTGCCGAAATTTGCCGGCGATCTGTTCCACACCCGTCCGCTGGACGAGGAAGCGGATAGCAGCAACTACGCGCTGATCCCAACTGCTGAAGTGCCGCTGACTAACCTCGTGCGCGATGAGATCATCGACGAAGACGACCTGCCAATTAAGCTGACGGCACATTCTCCGTGCTTCCGTTCTGAAGCAGGATCTTACGGTCGCGACACGCGCGGTCTGATTCGTATGCACCAGTTCGACAAAGTTGAGATGGTGCAGATCGTCCGTCCTGAAGAATCCATGGACGCGCTGGAAGAGATGACCGGCCACGCTGAGAAAGTGCTGGAGCTGCTGGGTCTTCCGTACCGTCGTATGGCCCTGTGCACCGGTGATATGGGCTTTGGCGCCTGCAAAACCTTCGATCTGGAAGTGTGGGTGCCTGCGCAGAACACCTACCGTGAGATCTCCTCCTGCTCTAACGTCTGGGATTTCCAGGCGCGTCGCATGCAGGCACGTTGCCGCAGCAAATCTGACAAGAAAACCCGTCTGGTTCATACCCTGAACGGCTCTGGTCTGGCTGTCGGCCGTACGCTGGTTGCCGTGCTGGAAAACTATCAGCAGGCAGATGGTCGTATCGAGATCCCTGAAGTACTGCGCCCATACATGAAAGGCCAGCAGTACATCGGCTAATTCTTTGCCTCACAACAAAAAAGCGCCTTCGGGCGCTTTTTTTATGCCTCTGAATTGATACTACGCAATACCCCCTCCCTCTAAAGTAGTAATACTCCTCCGAATGAAAGTTAGCATAAATGACTGATAACGAAGAGTTTCGTTATATATAAAACTATATAGCGGTATGTGCCGCCTCTCTTTTCTTTGTGAGCAACCAAGTGAGTCTCTATGAAAATCAACGCGCCTGAAGCATTAATGGCAGCTGAGGTCACTCGCCGTGGGTTGATGAAAACCACGGCAATAGGCGGCCTGGCTATGGCCAGTAGCGCCCTCACGCTTCCTTTTACCCGGCTGGCGTCGGCGGCAGATGCATTGTCCCCGGCGACAGCTCCGGAAAAAGTGGTGTGGAGCGCCTGTACCGTAAACTGTGGTAGTCGTTGTCCACTGCGTATGCATGTGGTGGATGGCGAAATTAAATATGTTGAAACCGACAATACCGGGGACGATAACTACGAAGGATTACATCAGGTACGCGCTTGTCTGCGTGGCCGTTCCATGCGTCGTCGTGTGTATAATCCGGACCGTCTGAAGTACCCAATGAAGCGCGTTGGTAAGCGTGGGGAAGGGAAGTTCGAGCGCATTAGCTGGGATGAAGCCTACGATATCATCGCCACCAACATGCAGCGTTTGATCAACGAGTATGGCAACGAATCCATCTACCTGAACTACGGTACCGGGACGCTCGGCGGCACCATGACCCGTTCCTGGCCACCGGGTAAAACACTGGTGGCGCGCCTGATGAACTGCTGCGGCGGTTATCTTAATCACTATGGTGACTACTCCTCTGCTCAGATCGCTGCTGGCCTGAACTACACCTACGGTGGCTGGGCGGACGGCAACAGTCCGTCCGATATCGAAAACAGCAAGCTGGTTGTGCTGTTCGGTAACAACCCGGGTGAAACCCGCATGAGCGGTGGCGGGGTGACATATTACCTCGAACAGGCTCGCGCTAAGTCCAATGCCCGCATGATCATCATCGATCCGCGCTATACCGATACCGGTGCCGGGCGAGAAGATGAGTGGATCCCAATCCGTCCAGGTACCGATGCGGCGCTGGTCTCAGCGCTGGCGTGGGTGATGATCACCGAAAACCTCGTCGATCAGCCTTTCCTGGATAAATACTGCGTCGGTTACGACGAGAAAACCCTGCCAGCCAGCGCGCCGGCAAACGGGCATTACAAAGCGTACATTCTTGGCCAGGGCAGCGATGGCGTGGCGAAAACGCCAGAGTGGGCGTCCACGATCACCGGTATTCCGGTCGAACGCATCGTCCAGCTGGCGCGTGAGATTGGCTCAGCCAAACCGGCCTATATCAGCCAGGGCTGGGGCCCGCAACGTCATGCAAACGGTGAAATCGCGACCCGCGCCATTTCTATGCTCTCCATCCTGACCGGCAACGTCGGTATTCATGGCGGCAATACCGGTGCGCGTGAAGGCTCGTATGAAGTGCCGTTCGAACGTATGCCGACACTGGATAACCCGGTTCAGACCAGCATCTCGATGTTTATGTGGACCGATGCGATCGAACGTGGTCCGGAAATGACCGCTTTGCGCGACGGTGTGCGCGGCAAGGACAAGCTGGATGTGCCGATCAAGATGATCTGGAACTATGCCGGCAACTGTCTGATCAACCAGCATTCTGAAATTAACCGTACCCACGAAATCCTGCAGGATGACAAGAAGTGCGAGATGATTGTGGTCATCGACTGCCACATGACCTCCTCGGCAAAATATGCCGATATCCTGCTGCCGGACTGTACTGCATCTGAGCAGATGGATTTTGCGCTGGACGCCTCCTGCGGCAACATGTCCTATGTGATCTTCACCGATCAGGCCATCAAACCTCGCTTTGAGTGCAAAACCATCTATGAGATGACCTCTGATCTGGCGAAACGTCTTGGCGTTGAGCAGCAGTTTACTGAGGGGCGTACTCAGGAAGGGTGGATGCGTCATCTGCATGAACTTTCCCGTAAAACGATCCCTGACCTGCCAGATTTCGACACCTTCCGTAAGCAAGGGATGTACAAACAGCGCGATCCGGAAGGGCACCACGTGGCGTACAAAACGTTCCGTGAAGACCCGCAGGCGAACCCGCTAACCACACCGTCGGGTAAAATCGAAATCTACTCCGAAGAGCTGGCAAAAATTGCCTCAACCTGGGAGTTGCCGGAAGGGGACGTTATCGATCCGCTGCCGATCTACACACCGGGCTTTGAAAACTATAACGATCCGCTGACGGCGAAATTCCCGCTGCAGTTGACCGGTTTCCACTACAAAGCGCGAGTTCACTCCACGTACGGTAACGTCGACGTACTGAAAGCCGCCTGCCGTCAGGAGATGTGGATCAACCCGATGGATGCCAAAGCGCGTGGCATCAACAATGGCGATCGCGTACGCATTTTCAACGGGCGTGGTGAGGTACATATCGAAGCCAAGGTTACACCGCGCATGATGCCTGGCGTTGTCGCGCTGGGGGAAGGGGCCTGGTATAACCCGGATGCCAACCGCATCGACCAGGCAGGCAGTATTAACGTACTGACTACACAGCGCCCATCGCCACTGGCGAAAGGTAACCCATCTCACACAAACCTTGTTCAGGTTGAAAAGGTTTAAGGAGTAACCGATGACAACCCAGTATGGATTTTTTATTGATTCCAGCCGTTGCACCGGGTGCAAAACTTGCGAGCTGGCCTGTAAAGATTACAAAGATCTGACCCCGGACGTCAGCTTCCGCCGAATCTACGAATACGCCGGGGGTGACTGGCAGGAAGATAACGGCGTCTGGCATCAAAACGTGTTCGCCTACTACCTGTCGATTGCCTGCAACCACTGTGAAGATCCGGCCTGTACTAAGGTCTGTCCGAGTGGGGCGATGCACAAGCGCGATGACGGTTTTGTCGTCGTGGATGAAGATGTCTGCATCGGCTGTCGCTACTGCCACATGGCCTGCCCGTATGGTGCGCCGCAGTACAATGCCGCTAAAGGTCATATGACCAAGTGCGACGGCTGCCACTCACGCGTGGCGGATGGCAAAAAACCGATTTGCGTCGAGTCCTGTCCGCTGCGCGCGCTGGACTTTGGCCCAATTGAAGAGCTGCGTAAAAAACACGGTCAGCTTGCGGCGGTAGCGCCACTACCGTCAGCGCACTTCACGAAGCCGAGTATTGTGATTAAACCTAACGCCAACAGCCGTCCGACAGGTGACACCACCGGCTACCTGGCAAATCCGAAGGAGGTGTGAGATGGGAAGTGGATGGCATGAATGGCCGCTGATGATCTTCACGGTCTTTGGGCAATGTGTTGCCGGTGGGTTTATCGTGCTCGCCCTGGCGCTGTTAAAAGGCAACCTCAGTGCTGAACAGCAGCAGCGTCTCGTGTTGAGTATGTTTGGTCTGTGGGTACTGATGGGAATTGGCTTTATTGCCTCAACGCTGCATCTGGGCTCACCGATGCGTGCGTTTAACTCCCTGAACCGCGTGGGGGCCTCATCACTCAGTAATGAGATTGCCAGCGGGGCGATTTTCTTCGCCGTCGGTGGTCTGGGATGGCTGCTGGCAGCGCTGAAAAAATTGCCTGCGGGTCTACGCAGCCTGTGGCTGATCGTGACCATGGTGCTGGGCGTGGTATTCGTATGGATGATGGTGCGCGTGTACAACACCATTGATACCGTTCCCACCTGGTACAGCGTCTGGACGCCGATGAGTTTCTTCCTGACGATGTTTATCGGTGGTCCGCTGTTGGGCTACCTGCTGCTGCGCGTAGCGGGCGTAGATGGGTGGGCAATGCGTTTGCTCCCCGCTGTTTCGCTGCTGGCGCTGGTGGTGAGTGCAATGGTTGCCCTGATGCAGGGAACCGAACTGGCAACCATTCACAGCTCGATTCAGCAGGCCTCTGCCCTGGTGCCGGACTACGGTTCACTGATGGCCTGGCGCATCGTTCTGCTGGTCGCGGCGTTGGTATTCTGGATCGCTCCTCAGCTTAAAGGATATCAGCCCGCGCTGCCGCTGCTGTCGCTGGCTTTTGTGCTGGTACTGGCGGGTGAACTGATTGGCCGTGGTGTGTTCTACGGATTGCATATGACCGTGGGTATGGCTATTGCCAGTTAACGTTGCATTTAGTTATATCAAGCCGGGCCTGAGTGCCCGGCTTTTTCTTTTTTCGATCATGAAATTTTTCGACTGTCGTTTTGTTTTAATTTCGTTCATTAATAAATAAAAACAGATACATAATTAATATCTATAGCAGGCGTTGCATTAGCAGGATAAGTTTTTTAAATCGACAGGGAACATATTGTGCGTGATGGCGAAATCAGCGGATTGACTTTGTTTTTGCCAGTGGCATGATGCGCACGAAATCTGAACTTCCTCACGGTTTTTAACCCATGACCACCTATACCCGGCCAGTGCTTCTGTTGCTCTGTGGCCTACTTCTGTTGACCCTGGCGATCGCAGTGTTAAATACGCTCGTCCCGCTGTGGCTCGCCCATGAAAACTTACCGACCTGGCAGGTGGGTATGGTCAGCTCGTCCTTTTTTACCGGCAACCTGTTGGGGACGCTGGTCACCGGGAGCCTGATTAAGCGCTTTGGCTTTAATCGCAGCTATTATCTGGCTTCGCTGATTTTCGCCGCCGGATGTGCCGGTTTAGGCCTTATGGTCGGCTTCTGGAGCTGGATGGCATGGCGTTTTATCGCTGGCGTAGGCTGCGCGATGATTTGGGTGGTGGTTGAAAGTGCGCTGATGTGCAGCGGTACGTCGCGCAACCGCGGACGCCTGCTGGCAGCCTATATGATGGTTTACTACGTGGGCACCGTGCTGGGTCAACTGATGGTCAGCAAACTGCCAACCGACCTGATGAGCGTTCTGCCGTGGGTAACGGGTATGGTGCTTGCCGCGATCCTGCCGCTGCTCTTTACGCGCATTGTGAACCAGAACAGCGAACACCAGGAAGCAACCCACGTCTGGCCGATGCTGAGACTCCGTCAGGCGCGGCTGGGCGTTAACGGCTGCATTATCTCGGGGATTGTACTGGGCTCACTCTATGGCCTGATGCCGCTCTATCTAAATCATCAGGGCGTCAGCGATTCCGGAATTGGCTTCTGGATGGCGGTTATGGTGAGTGCAGGGATCGTCGGGCAGTGGCCGATTGGCCGTCTGGCGGACCGTTTCGGTCGTCTGCTGGTACTGCGCGTTCAGGTCTTCGTGGTGATCCTGGGATGTCTAGCCATGCTCAGCAACGCCGCGATGGCGCCTGCGCTGTTTATTCTCGGGGCCGCTGGCTTTACGCTCTATCCGGTCGCGATGGCCTGGGCCTGTGAGAAAGTAGAACATCACCAGCTGGTGGCAATGAACCAGGCGCTGTTACTGAGCTATACCATCGGCAGTTTATTAGGGCCGACGTTTACCGCGATGTTGATGCAGAATTACTCTGATAATTTATTGTTTATCATGATCGCCAGCGTATCGTTTATTTATCTCTTAATGCTGCTGCGCAAAGCGGGCGAACACCCAACGCCTGTGGCTCATGCCTGATTAATTAAAAGCCTGTCGATGACAGGCTTTTTTGTCCCTGTCACAACTAAGAGTTTTACTTATTGTTTGTTTATTGCGTCAGACGATAATTCATGTGAGTTCTACCACTATAAGGCATCAATCATGTCTATTCGTCGTTTTGCCACTACCGCACTTGCCGTAGTGTTGTCTTTAACGTTTGCAACGGCTCCGGTCATGGCTAATCCTGGAAACGGGAATGGCAATGGTCACGGAAACGGCGGCGGACAGGGTAACAGCGGCAGTCATGGTAATGGAAATTCTGGTAACCATGGCAATAAGCAAAATAACGGTCAGGATAACCCTGGAAAATCGGATAAGAGCGTTAAGAGCAGTAAAGATGTCGGTAACGATGTCGACGCTCGCGTGAGTTTCGATCATGCCCGCCATCTGGCGCTGAATTATGGCCTAACGGGCTATAAGTCTCTGCCTCCGGGTATCGCGAAAAACCTGGCGCGCGGTAAGCCGTTGCCTCCGGGCATTGCGAAGAAAACCGTGCCGGCCTCTATGCTGGGCCAGCTTCCTTCCTATCCTGGCTATGAATGGCGGGTAGTGGGTGACGATCTGGTCTTAATTGCGCTGAGTACAGCCATTGTGACGTCCGTGATTAACGGCGTCTTTAAATAGAATATAAAAAAACCCGGTTTTCACCGGGCTTTTCTTTAATACATCACCTTATGGCCGTACTGCTCAAGAATGCCTTTGACGCGTTCCATCGTCTCTTTCTTCGGCGGCTTCACGCCATCGAGTTTGTACTCTTCGCCCATTGCCACCCATTTGTGTTTACCCAGCTCGTGATAAGGCAGAAGCTCGATTTTCTCGACGTTGCCCATGTCGCGGGTAAATTCCCCGAGACGATGCGCGGAGTCGTCATCATCTGACCAGCCAGGCACAACCACGTAGCGGATCCAGGTTTTGATGCCTTTATCGGCAATGTATTTGGCAAATTCCAGCGTCCGGTGGTTTGAGACACCAACGAGGTTCTGGTGGATCTCATCGTTCATCTGTTTGAGATCGAGCATCACCAGATCGGTCACTTCGAGCAGCTCGTCGATAACCGGATCGTAGCGGCGTACAAAGCCGTTGGTATCGAGACAGGTATGAATACCTTCCTTGCGGCAGGCACGGAACCAGTCGCGTACAAACTCAGCCTGAAGAATGGCTTCACCGCCGGATGCGGTTACACCACCGCCAGACGCGTTCATAAAGTGACGGTAGGTCACCACCTCTTTCATTAAATCTTCAACGGTCACTTCTTTGCCGCCGTGTGTATCCCAGGTGTCACGGTTATGGCAGTACAGGCAGCGCATCAGGCAGCCCTGGAAAAAGGTGATAAAGCGGATACCTGGGCCATCGACAGTGCCACAGGATTCAAAGGAGTGAATGCGACCAATAATTGACATTGCGGTGATATCTCCAGCATCGGCCCGTCCGGGGCCTGTGTATGCACAGCTCAAAACCGGCTGTGTTAAGTCTGTTTTGGCTGTTATCCATTAAGTATAGATAGCGGACAAAAGAGACTGAGGTGGAGAGGGTGCTAAAAAGGCCCCACTTGCGTGGAGCCTTTATTGTACGCTTTTTAACGCGTGATTTCAGTCAATTCCACTTACATGGACTGAGTGAAAGTACGGGTGATAACGTCCTGCTGCTGTTCTTTAGTCAGGGAGTTAAAACGTACTGCGTAGCCGGATACGCGGATGGTCAGCTGAGGATATTTCTCAGGGTGTTCCATCGCGTCGAGCAGCATTTCACGGTTCATTACGTTCACGTTCAGGTGCTGACCACCTTCGATGGACGCTTCGTGGTGGAAGTAACCATCCATCAGACCCGCGAGGTTAGTTTTACGCACTTCGTCGTCTTTACCCAGCGCATTTGGAACGATAGAGAAGGTGTAAGAGATACCATCTTTAGCGTAAGCAAACGGCAGTTTAGCAACGGAAGTCAGAGAGGCAACAGCACCTTTCTGGTCACGACCGTGCATTGGGTTAGCACCTGGGCCGAATGGCGCGCCAGCACGACGTCCGTCTGGGGTATTACCGGTTTTCTTACCATACACAACGTTAGAGGTGATGGTCAGAACAGACTGAGTCGGGATAGCGTTACGGTAAGTAGTCAGTTTCTGAATTTTCTTCATGAAACGTTCTACCAGGTCAACCGCCATGTCATCAACGCGAGAATCGTTGTTACCAAACTGCGGGTATTCGCCTTCGATTTCGAAGTCTACAGCCAGGCCGTCTTCGTCACGAATTGGTTTAACTTTCGCATATTTGATTGCAGACAGGGAGTCAGCCGCAACGGACAGACCTGCGATACCACACGCCATGGTGCGGATAACGTCACGGTCGTGCAGCGCCATCAGAGAGGCTTCGTAGCTGTACTTGTCGTGCATGTAGTGGATAACGTTCAGTGCAGTGACGTACTGTTTAGCCAGCCAGTCCATGAAGTGATCCATGCGGTCCATCACTTCGTCGAAGTTCAGAACGTCGCCTTTGATTGGCTCAGACTTAGGACCAACCTGCATTTTCAGTTTTTCATCAACGCCGCCGTTGATTGCGTACAGCATGGTTTTCGCCAGGTTTGCACGCGCACCGAAGAACTGCATTTGTTTACCAACAACCATTGGGCTTACGCAGCAAGCGATAGCGTAATCGTCGTTGTTGAAGTCCGGACGCATCAGGTCATCGTTCTCGTACTGCAGAGAAGAGGTGTCGATAGACACTTTAGCGGCGAATTTCTTGAAGTTCAGAGGCAGTTTTTCAGACCACAGAACAGTAATGTTCGGCTCCGGAGAAGGACCCATGGTGTACAGGGTGTTCAGGAAGCGGAAGCTGTTTTTGGTTACCAGAGTACGGCCATCAACGCCCATACCACCGATAGATTCAGTTGCCCAGATTGGGTCACCGGAGAACAGCTCATCGTATTCTGGGGTACGCAGGAAGCGAACCATACGCAGTTTCATGACCAGGTGGTCAATCATTTCCTGAGCGTCTTGCTCGGTGATTTTGCCTGCTTTGATGTCGCGTTCGATGTAAGCATCCAGGAAGGTGGATACACGACCGAAGGACATCGCTGCACCGTTCTGAGACTTAACCGCGGCCAGGTAGCCGAAGTAAGTCCACTGGATAGCTTCCTGAGCGTTGGTCGCAGGACCAGAGATATCGCAGCCATATTTAGCTGCCATTTCTTTGATCTGACCCAGCGCGCGGTGCTGTTCAGCAATTTCTTCACGCAGACGGATAGTCGCTTCCAGGTTTACGCCGTTTTCCAGGTCAGACTGCAGGGAAACGAACTGTGCGTACTTGTCTTTCATCAGGAAGTCGATACCGTACAGCGCAACGCGACGGTAATCACCGATGATACGGCCACGGCCATACGCATCTGGCAGACCGGTCAGAACGCCAGATTTACGGCAGTTCAGAATGTCTTTGGTGTAAACATCGAATACGCCCTGGTTGTGGGTTTTACGGTATTCGGTGAAGATTTTTTTCAGCATTGGGTCCAGCTCGCGGTTATACGCTTTGCAGGAACCTTCAACCATTTTAATACCACCGAACGGGATGATTGCACGTTTCAGTGGTGCTTCAGTCTGCAGACCAACGATTTTCTCAAGGGCTTTGTTGATATAGCCAGCATCGTGAGAAGTGATGGTGGAAGCAACGGAGGTGTCGAAATCAACTGGCGCGTGAGTGCGGTTTTCCAGTTTAACGCCTTCCATTACGCTGTCCCACAGCTTGGTGGTCGCGTCAGTTGCGCCAGCCAGGAAGGATTCGTCACCTTCATACGGGGTATAGTTTTTCTGAATGAAGTCACGTACGTTTACTTCATTCTGCCAGTCACCTTTCGCAAAACCTTCCCAGGCTGTGGCTAACTTTTCATTAAGCTCGGACATGTAACACCTACCTTCTTAAGTGGATTTTTTATTTACTGCCTGAGAAAACCATCAATGATGATCGTCGCCACGCAGGTAAATGACCCAGTATGTCAACCCAACTAACAGACCCCCACCGATAATGTTCCCGATAGTGACAGGGATCAGGTTATCAGTAATGAAATTCATAATAGTCAGGTGAGAGAAACTTTCCGGGGATGAACCAACTGCGGTCCAGAACTCCGGGCTTGCAAAGTCGCGGATGACAATGCCCATTGGGATCATGAACATATTCGCGATACTGTGCTCAAAGCCGCTGGCAACAAACATCGCAACTGGCAGAACCATTATTAAGGCTTTGTCCATCAGGCTGCGACCCGAATAGCTCATCCATACAGCCAGGCAGACCATCAGGTTAGCGAGGATGCCAAGAGCAACGGCTTCGATAAATGTGTGGTGCATTTTGTGGTCGGCAGTTTGCAGGACGTTGAGCCCCCAGCCACCGTTGGCGGTCATGTACTCGCCAGAAAGCCACATCAACAAAACAAAGAGCAGACAGCCAACCAGGTTACCCACGTAGACGTTAAGCCAGTTACGCGCCAGCTGACCCCAAGTAATTCTTCCGCTGGCTTTCGCTACGACAATCAGCACCGTTGAGGTGAAGAGGTCGGCACCGCAGATAACGCAAAGAATCAGACCCAGTGAGAAGCAAATACCGCCAATCAGTTTGGCCATGCCGAAAGGCATTCCAGCAGTACCGGTGGTGGCAGTGATGTAGAAGACGAAAGCGATAGAGATGAACACACCAGCCGTGATCGCCAGATAGAACGTCTTCATCGGGTGTTTCGTTGCTTTATAGACACCCGCTTCTTCGGCAACTTTGGCCATCGCAGCAGGGAGTAAAAGATCAAAAGGGTTGTCAGCTTTCACACTAACTCTCTCTTTATTAAGTCGGCGACGAGATACTAACAAAGCATTATAGAAGAGAAATTGATATAGATCATATCTCGCCTGGCTTATAGGCCCGCAGTGTGTATGGTTTTACAACAAATGCGGAGTAAGTATTTGATTATCCGTATAAAAATAAATTTTAAAAGTTATGAAAAGAGTTGAATTTTTTCGTTCGGCCACCTCTAAAACAGTTAATTAATATGGAGTATTTACCATAAAAAGTAACAGTAAAGCCCGGGTTAATATTATTATATTTACCCATGTTTAACTTTATTATTACAATCAACAATCATTGCCGAAGAAAATAAAAAACGGGGCAATGAAATTGCCCCGTAATATAGCCCAGACGATTGAATACGCCTACTGCTGCTAATGTTATGTGCGCTTATTTTGACCAGTAAGCGGCTTTTGCTTTCTGCAGTTTTTCATAGGCGTTCAGCAGCGACTGGTGCGCCGGGAAGGCTTTCAGATCGCTGTCAACAGCCTGCAGGCCATAGAACGGCGCTTCGCCACTCAGGGCCGCACTGGCCGCTTCTACCGCCTCAGCACCGTACATCCGTACGAAGGCATTCAGATATTGCAGCGGCTCGCGATCTTCTTCCTGTGCAAGCAACAACAGCGTTTGCAGGCAGCGGTAATAGTTGGTGCGCTCGGCAGAGAAGACCGACTGGTTGAATTCCATGGTCCACTCGGTCCAGGCCAGGGCCTGATCCAAATCGCCACCCGCCAGGGCCAGCATGGCTTTCAGCTCACCGATGCGCAGGGTATACCAGCCGTTGTCTTTACCGGTAGCCAGACCCAGGAGTTCGCGTACGCGGGTGAAGTCATCGTGACCTTCTTCGTCCAGTTGGGCGATCAGGTTCAGATAATCTTCTTTCTCCCATTCGCTGCCCGGCAGAGCCAGCAGCGTCTCGCGCAGATGCGCGCCCATGCTGTTATTCGCCAGCCACAGATCTTCAGCCGGGTAGATGTCGGACATACCTGGCACCAGAATACGGCAGGCGTAGACGCCAAGGTGTTCGTAGTCGGCAATATAGACTTCCTGATCTTCCGCGTCGAAGATCGCCATCAGCGTGGCGAACTCTTCTTCAGTGGTACCGGCAAAGCTCCAGTCCACGAACGGATAATCCGCGTCTTGTTTAAACATATCCCAGGAGATCAAACCGCTGGAGTCGATGAAGTGGGTTTCGAGGTTGGTATGCTCGGCCACTTCTTCATCGTCAAACGTTGGCGGGGTGAACACGTCGAGATCTTTCAGACTACGGCCCTGCAGCAGTTCGGTGACGGTACGTTCTAGCGCCACGCCGAAGTCAGGGTGCGCGCCGAAGGAGGCGAAACAGGTGCCGTTGGTCGGGTTAAACAGCACGACGCAGATAACCGGGTATTTACCGCCCAGCGAGCCGTCATACGCAAAGATTGGGAAACCTTCTGCTTCCAGTTTGGCGATGGATTCCACCACACCCGGGTAGCGCGCCAGCACGTCTGCCGGAATTTCAGGCAGGCTGATAGATTCGGCAATAATGCGGTTTTTGATGTGACGTTCGAAGACTTCGGAAAGACCCTGCACGCGCGCTTCATTGCGAGTGTTACCGGCGGACATACCGTTGGAGACATACAGGTTGCCGACGATGTTCATCGGAATATAGACGGTTTGCTCATCTGACTGACGGGTAAACGGCAGGGCACAGATCCCGCGCTCGTCGTTACCGGACTGCAGATCGATCAGCATGCTGGCAGTCAGTTCGTTTTCCGGATCGTAGAAGGCACGCAGGCGGGCGTCGAGAATACCTTCCGGCAGTTCGTCACCTTCGGTCAGTGGGAACCATTTTTCGTTTGGATAGTGAACAAACGGGCCGTTAGCGATGGTTTCGCCCAGCCAGAAGTCAGCGAAGAAATAGTTGGTGGACAGACGCTCAAAATACTCACCCAGCGCAGAGGCCAGTGCCGCTTTTTTTGTCGCACCTTTACCGTTGGTAAAGCACAGGGCACAGTCTTTATCGCGAATATGCACGGACCAGACATGAGGCACCGGATTGAGCCAGGAGGCTTCTTCGATGTTAAAGCCCAGGTCGGTCAGTTTCTGCTGGAAGCGAGCGATGGAATCTTCCAGGGCGGCGTCTTTGCCGGGGATAAATGTTTGAGTCATGGCGTTCACTTTTATCGTACGTAAAGCGCGCAATGATACGGGTTTTGCGTGACAGGTGCTATCTTCGGCGAAAATAAATGCCTGAGCTATGCTTATAGCCAGTAACCTACTGTAAGGCATAGAAAAATGAAAGCTTTCGATCTCCATCGGATGGCGTTTGATAAAGTCCCTCCTGAGTTTTTAGGCGAAGTCGCTCTGCGCAGTCTGTATACCTTCGTCCTGGTCTTTCTGTTTCTCAAGATTACGGGCCGTCGTGGTGTCCGGCAGATGTCGCTCTTTGAGGTATTGATTATCCTGACGCTGGGATCAGCGGCGGGTGACGTTGCCTTCTATGATGATGTGCCGATGGTGCCGGTGTTTATTGTCTTTGTCTCACTGGCGCTTATTTACCGTCTTGTCATGTGGCTGATGTCGAAAAGCGAAAAGCTGGAAGACCTGCTTGAAGGGAAGCCGGTTGTTATCGTCGAGGACGGCCAGCTGGCCTGGGAAAATGTAAAAAGTGCCAATATGACCGAGTTTGAATTCTTTATGGAGCTACGCCTGAATAGCGTGGAACAGCTCGGGCAGGTACGTCTGGCAATAATGGAAACCAACGGGCAGATCAGCGTTTATTACTATTCTGACGAGGACGTCAAGCCCGGTCTCTGTATTTTACCGGACATGCTGATCGAACGTTTCAGAACGGTTCCTGAAGCTGGCGACTATGCTTGCATACGATGCAGCCACGTGGTTGCGATGCAGCCGGGCGATCGTCAATTATGCCCCCGCTGCGCAAATCCGGAATGGTCGAAGGTTAGCCGGGCCAAACGGCTTACCTGACAGCCATTTTGTCGGTTTTGTCCTGGCGAGGCGGTAGATTGTTTTGTGTGACGCGGGACACATTTCGCCGGCCATAAGTTTTAGACATTGCGGCGCGTGTCACTGAATGATAAAACCGATATCCACAGTTATAACTTATGGCTTTTAGCGTGGTGAGGGGAAATGGCTCAAGTCTTTAATTTCAGTTCAGGTCCGGCAATGTTACCGGCAGACGTGCTTAAACAGGCCCAACAGGAACTTTGTGACTGGAACGGTCTCGGTACGTCGGTGATGGAAATCAGCCACCGGGGTAAAGAGTTTATTCAGGTGGCGGAAGAGGCAGAAAAGGATTTTCGCGATCTGCTGAATATTCCCTCGAACTACAAAGTATTGTTCTGTCACGGCGGCGGACGCGGTCAGTTTGCAGGTGTACCGCTGAATATCCTCGGTAACAAAACGACGGCTGACTATGTTGACGCGGGTTACTGGGCGGCAAGTGCCGTTAAAGAAGCGCATAAATACTGCACGCCAAATGTTATCGACGCCAAAGTGACTGTTGACGGTCTGCGCGCTGTTAAGCCAATGAGCGAGTGGCAGCTTTCTGATAACGCAGCGTATCTGCACTACTGCCCGAACGAAACCATTGACGGGATTGCCATCGACGAGACGCCAAACTTCGGCAGCGATGTCGTGGTTGCCGCGGATTTCTCCTCCACCATTTTGTCTGCACCGATTGATGTCAGCCGCTACGGTGTTATCTATGCGGGCGCGCAGAAAAATATCGGTCCGGCCGGTTTGACTATCGTCGTCGTGCGTGAAGACCTACTGGGGAAAGCGCATAAATCGTGCCCGTCGATTCTCGATTACACCGTGCTGAACGATAACGATTCTATGTTCAACACCCCACCTACGTTTGCGTGGTACCTCTCCGGTCTGGTGTTCAAATGGCTGAAGCAAAACGGCGGTGTGGCGCAGATGGACAAGGTTAACCAGCAGAAAGCTGAACTGCTGTATGGCGTCATCGACAAGAGCGATTTCTACCGTAACGATGTCGCGAAAACCAATCGTTCCCGCATGAACGTGCCGTTCCAGCTGGCTGACAGCAACCTGGATAAAGTCTTCCTGGAAGAGTCCTTCGCGGCCGGCCTGCATGCGCTGAAGGGACACCGTGTTGTTGGTGGTATGCGTGCCTCCATCTATAACGCGATGCCGCTGGAAGGCGTTAAAGCTCTAACCGATTTCATGATCGACTTCGAACGTCGCCACGGTTAATTACGCTGTTTTCACCCCCGTAGCCCTGCTGCGGGGTTTTTATTATGTTGATTTGAGAGTTAAGTTTTCATGGAATCCCTGACGTTACAACCTATCGCGCGGGTAGATGGCACCATTAATCTGCCTGGTTCAAAAAGTGTCTCGAACCGCGCTCTGCTGCTGGCAGCTCTGGCAAACGGCACCACTGTCCTCACAAATCTGCTGGATAGCGATGACGTACGCCACATGCTCAATGCGCTGAAAGCGTTGGGAGTTCAATACACGTTGTCTGACGACCGCACGCGTTGTGAAGTGACTGGCAACGGCGGTGCACTGCGCTCTGGTGAAGAGCTGGAGCTGTTTCTGGGGAACGCCGGTACCGCAATGCGTCCGCTGGCGGCAGCCCTGTGTCTGGGCAGCAACAATATTGTGCTGACCGGCGAGCCGCGCATGAAAGAGCGCCCGATTGGTCATCTGGTGGATGCGCTGCGTCAGGGCGGCGCGCAGATTGAGTATCTGGAGCAGGAAAACTACCCACCGCTGCGTCTGCGCGGAGGTTTTACCGGCGGAAGCGTTGAGGTTGACGGCAGCGTCTCCAGCCAGTTCCTGACGGCACTGCTGATGACTGCACCGCTGGCACCGCAGGACACGGTTATCACCATTAAGGGCGATCTGGTTTCCAAACCGTATATTGATATCACTCTGCACCTGATGAAAACCTTCGGTGTTGAGGTGGAGAACCAGTCTTATCAGCGCTTCGTGGTGCGTGGAGCACAGCAATATCAATCCCCGGGTAGCTACCTTGTTGAAGGTGATGCTTCCTCTGCATCCTATTTCCTGGCCGCTGGAGCAATTAAAGGCGGCACCGTAAAAGTGACCGGTATTGGCCGAAACAGCGTGCAGGGCGATATCCGTTTTGCGGACGTGCTGGAAAAAATGGGCGCTATTGTCACCTGGGGCGAGGACTTCATCTCCTGTACCCACGGCGAGCTGAACGCCATCGACATGGACATGAACCATATCCCGGATGCGGCGATGACCATTGCCACGGCGGCGCTGTTTGCCAAAGGAACCACCACGCTGCGTAACATCTACAACTGGCGCGTAAAAGAGACGGACCGCCTGTTCGCAATGGCGACAGAGTTGCGAAAAGTCGGTGCCGAGGTGGAAGAGGGCGAAGACTATATTCGCGTGACCCCTCCGGCAAAACTGCAGTTTGCGGAAATCGGAACCTACAACGATCACCGTATGGCGATGTGCTTCTCGCTGGTGGCGCTGTCAGATACGCCTGTCACCATTCTTGACCCGAAATGTACCGCGAAAACCTTCCCGGACTACTTTGAGCAACTGGCGCGCATTAGCACGCTGGCCTGATAACGTTTTGCCGCATCATCTGATGCGGCATTTCCTTACGTTTCCTGACGAACACTTCCGTTCATTTCTTCTACACTCTGCTTCAATCATTCCGTAATTTGCACGCAAAGGTAACAGTTGCGCACGTTGGCGCGTATAATGCGCGGCGTTCATGTAAACGGTATGCCTTATTTAAGGAGAAAAAGATGACGGCAGTTGCCCCGGTAATCACCATTGATGGGCCGAGTGGTGCAGGGAAAGGTACTCTGTGCAAAGCGATGGCGGAAGCATTGCAATGGCATCTTTTAGATTCGGGAGCAATCTATCGCGTGCTGGCTCTGGCAGCGCTGCATCACCATGTGGATGTTGCGTCTGAAGAAGCGCTGGTACCGCTGGCTGCGCATCTTGATGTACGTTTTATTTCGACCGATGGCAACCTGGAAGTCATCCTGGAAGGGGAAGACGTAAGTGGCGAAATTCGTACTCAGGAAGTCGCGAATGCGGCCTCTCAGGTTGCAGCATTTCCGCGCGTTCGCGAGGCGTTGTTGCGCCGTCAGCGCGCTTTCCGTGAAGCCCCGGGTCTGATCGCCGACGGACGCGATATGGGAACCGTGGTATTCCCTGATGCACCCGTGAAAATTTTCCTTGACGCCTCTTCTGAAGAACGCGCTCAACGCCGCATGCTTCAGTTGCAGGAGAAGGGGTTTAGTGTTAACTTTGATCGCCTTTTATCCGAGATAAAAGAGCGTGATGACCGCGATCGTAACCGCGCCGTCGCCCCACTTGTTCCTGCAGAAGATGCATTAGTTCTGGATTCAACCAGTTTAACTATTGAGCAAGTGATTGAAAAAGCGCTACAATATGCGCGCCAAAAACTGGCACTCGCGTAATCGCGACCGATTTAGCAGTACCCCCGCTGCAATGGATTGACGGCGGGTATGTGAAACAACCCCATCCGGCACGGAGCCAGGTGGACGTTAATATTAACCTGAAGATTAAACATGACTGAATCTTTTGCTCAACTGTTTGAAGAATCCTTAAAAGAAATCGAAACCCGTCCGGGTTCCATCGTTCGCGGTGTTGTTGTTGCTATCGACAAAGACGTAGTACTGGTTGACGCCGGTCTGAAATCTGAGTCCGCCATTCCGGCAGAGCAGTTCAAAAACGCCCAGGGCGAGCTGGAAATCCAGGTTGGTGACGAAGTTGACGTTGCTCTGGACGCAGTAGAAGACGGCTTCGGTGAAACCCTGCTCTCTCGTGAGAAAGCTAAACGTCACGAAGCATGGATCACGCTGGAAAAAGCTTACGAAGAAGCTGAAACTGTGGTCGGTGTTATCAACGGCAAAGTTAAAGGCGGCTTCACTGTTGAGCTGAATGGTATTCGTGCGTTCCTGCCAGGTTCTCTGGTAGACGTTCGTCCAGTCCGTGACACCCTGCACCTGGAAGGCAAAGAGCTTGAGTTCAAAGTAATCAAGCTGGACCAGAAGCGTAACAACGTTGTTGTTTCCCGTCGTGCTGTTATCGAGTCCGAAAACAGCGCAGAACGCGATCAGCTGCTGGAAAACCTGCAGGAAGGCATGGAAGTCAAAGGTATCGTTAAGAACCTCACTGACTACGGCGCATTCGTTGACCTGGGCGGCGTTGATGGCCTGCTGCACATCACCGACATGGCGTGGAAACGCGTTAAGCACCCAAGCGAAATCGTGAACGTGGGCGACGAAATCACTGTTAAAGTGCTGAAGTTCGACCGCGAGCGTACTCGTGTATCCCTCGGCCTGAAACAGCTGGGCGAAGATCCATGGGTAGCTATCGCTAAGCGTTACCCAGAAGGTACTAAACTGACTGGTCGTGTTACTAACCTGACTGACTACGGCTGCTTCGTTGAAATCGAAGAAGGCGTTGAAGGTCTGGTGCACGTTTCCGAAATGGACTGGACCAACAAAAACATCCACCCATCCAAAGTTGTTAACGTTGGTGATGTAGTGGAAGTGATGGTTCTGGATATCGACGAAGAACGTCGTCGTATCTCCCTGGGCCTGAAACAGTGCAAAAACAACCCATGGCAGCAGTTCGCGGAAACCCACAACAAGGGTGACCGTGTTGAAGGTAAAATCAAGTCTATCACTGACTTCGGTATCTTCATCGGCCTGGACGGCGGCATCGATGGCCTGGTTCACCTGTCTGACATCTCCTGGAACGTTGCAGGCGAAGAAGCAGTTCGTGAATACAAAAAAGGCGACGAAATCGCTGCAGTTGTTCTGCAGGTTGACGCAGAGCGTGAGCGTATCTCCCTGGGCGTTAAACAGCTCGCAGAAGATCCGTTCAACAACTGGGTTGCACTGAACAAGAAAGGCGCAATCGTAAACGGTAAAGTGACTGCAGTTGACGCTAAAGGCGCAACCGTAGAACTGGCTGACGGCGTTGAAGGTTACCTGCGCGCTTCTGAAGCTTCCCGTGACCGCGTTGAAGATGCCACTCTGGTTCTGAACGTAGGCGACGACGTTGAAGCTAAGTTCACCGGTGTTGACCGTAAGAACCGTGCAATCAGCCTGTCTGTTCGTGCTAAAGACGAAGCTGATGAGAAAGATGCAATCGCAACTGTTAACAAACAGGAAGATGCAAACTTCTCTAACAACGCAATGGCTGAAGCTTTCAAAGCAGCTAAAGGCGAGTAATATCAAGTTCTCAGCATCATTTGAGCTGTAACGCATTTACAGCGTGAAGGATGAGGAGCAAACTTGACAGATTGCAGGATTCGTCCTGTAATCAATAACAAAGGGCGGCTACGGCCGCCCTTGTTTAATGAGCTGTTCAGCTAATTGGTTTGAAAGGAACCGGAGGAATCATGACCAAGTCAGAATTGATTGAAAGACTTGCCAGTCAGCAACCGCATATCCCTGCCAAGGCAGTGGAAGATGCCGTAAAAGAGATGCTGGAGCATATGGCCTCCACTCTTGCCCAGGGCGAGCGCATTGAAATCCGCGGTTTCGGTAGTTTTTCTCTGCACTATCGTGCTCCACGCACCGGGCGTAACCCGAAAACGGGTGATAAAGTCGAGCTGGAAGGTAAGTACGTTCCACACTTTAAGCCGGGTAAAGAACTGCGCGACCGCGCCAATATTTACGGTAACTGAGTTTAGCCATCGGGTTAAACTGGGTTCGAAAGAAAGCACCTGCGGGTGCTTTTTTTGTCTTTATCGTTTCAATTCTGAAGAAACCGCGCATTTTTCATTTCGCTTTCTGCAAACCAATAAAATCAATACAGCGCTTGCTGTAAAACGCATTTTTCTCAACTGACGGCTCACCCTGCCTGCCTGCATACTGCCTTTCCTGAGACAGGGAGGTAGTCATGAGAATTCCCGCTATTAGCGTCTGTGCCATTCTGGCGATAACTCCGTTACTCTGGTTACCTGAACTGCCACCACGCTATTTCGTGTGGATAATGATTGTTGGCGGAATAGGGCTGGCCGCGCAGCGGCGCGTACGACTGAAATATGTGGGGATCGGTTTATTATTTTGCGTATGGGGAATTCTTTCCGCTCAAGAGAGCGTCTGGCCAATGCAACATTTAACGTCAGATGCTGTACATGCTGAGGTAGAGATCACCGCCACTGATGGTTCAACAATGCATCAGGGAAAGATTATCAGCGTCGATGGCCAACGCGGGTGGACATCGGCTGGCGTAACATTGTATGGCAATGCACTGCCGCAAAAGGTTTGTGCCGGCCAGCGCTGGGCCATGACGCTCAGACTTAGGCCTGTACATGGAGAATTAAATGACGGGGGCTACGATCTTCAGCGAAGCTCGTTTGCCCAACATCAAACACTGAGTGGGCGCTTCACCCATGCGGAACTCGTCGATGGACGCTGTAGCCTGCGTGCTCAATACCTGATGTCACTGCAAAACCGGCTTTCTTCTTATCAATGGGGGGCTGTTATCCTTGGATTGGGGATGGGAGAACGTCTGGACGTACCCCAGGAAATAAAAGACCTGATGCGGGAAACCGGCACACTCCATCTGATGGCAATTTCAGGACTGCATATCGCGATGGCAGCATCCATCGCCTGGCTACTCGCACGTGGGTTCCAGTTTTTATTACCCTGCCACTGGATCCGCTGGCAGATGCCTCTGCTGGCTGGGGTGGTTTTTGCTGCCTTCTATGCCTGGCTTACTGGTCTGCAACCCCCGGCATTGCGAACGGTTACCGCCATTACTATGCTGGCGGCGTTGCGGATCGCCGCCCGTCAATGGTCCCCCTGGGAGATCTGGTTTTGCTGTGTTGCGGCAATCCTGCTAATCGATCCATTAGCTGTGCTTTCACAGAGTCTGCTTTTGTCAGCCTTTGCGGTTACCGCACTGATTTTCTGGTTTCAGTGGTTGCCTCTTCCTCACGGACACAGGGCTCACTGGATGCGGCCACTACTGAATCTGCTTTATCTTCAGATAGGAATGCTGCTGTTGCTCATGCCTTTGCAGGTCCTGATTTTCCATGGCTTCAGCATCTCTTCCCTGGTTGCGAATCTCTTTGCCGTTCCCCTGGTGACATTGGTCTCTGTCCCGCTGATCCTGCTCGGTATGCTGCTTCATCTGCTTCCACTGACGGCCCTGGAAAGTACCATCTGGTTTGCAGCCGAAAAGTCTCTGGCGGTATTGTTCTGGCTGCTGATGCGCCTGCCTTATGGCTGGCAAAATGTGGATCAACGCTGGCAGTTCCTCACATTACTCCCCTGGCTTATCATTGTTGGCTGGCGGTTTCGTGCCTGGAACAGTGTTCCTGCCGTTTGCCTGGCTGGAAGTGTCATACTCACATTTCCCCTCTGGCGAACGGCAAAAAGCGATAGCTGGACGTTACATATGCTGGATGTGGGGCAGGGCCTGGCAATGGTTATTGAAAGACAGGGAAAAGCGATTCTCTATGATACCGGGCTCGCCTGGCCAGGTGGCGATAGTGCGCAGCGGTTAATTATTCCGTGGCTCCGCTGGCATCACCTGCGACCAGAAGGCGTAATTCTCAGTCACGAGCATCTTGACCATGCGGGAGGGCTGATATCGCTGCAAAAAACATGGCCTGATTTGTGGATAAGAAGTCCATTACGCCGGGCGGGACATCATCCCTGTTTTCGTGGGCAGAGATGGATTTGGCAGGGGTTGACCTTCGCCGTCCATTGGCCACCTGAAAATTATCCTGCTCAAGGAAACAACCACTCCTGTGTGGTAAAAATTGACGACGGCGAGCAGAGTGTTCTGCTGACAGGGGACATTGAAGCGCAAGCGGAACAGGCAATGCTCAGCCATTACTGGCGTAATGTGACGTCTACACTCATACAGGTACCTCATCATGGCAGTAAGACGTCTTCTTCATTGCCACTGGTTCAACGGGTAGAAGGGCAAATTGCCCTGGATTCGGCGGCACGCTATAACGCATGGCGATTTCCGTCGGCGAAAGTGGTTCGACGTTATCGAAAAGAGGGATATATCTGGCACGATACCCCCCATTCTGGACAAATATCGGTGACATTTTCGCAACATCGCTGGCAAATCCTGCGCTTGCGAGAGCAATTTTTACCACGTTGGTATCATCAGTGGTTTGGCGCGCCCGTAGATAACGGGTAGAATATGCGGCTATTTCAACAAATGCTGGTTTTTTGAATGCATAACGACAAAGATCTCTCCACGTGGCAAACCTTCCGCCGACTCTGGCCGATGATTGCGCCCTTTAAACCAGGCTTGATCGTGGCGGGTGTAGCGTTAATCCTCAACGCAGCCAGCGATACTTTTATGCTATCGCTTCTCAAACCGTTACTGGACGACGGTTTTGGTAAAACGGATCGCTCAGTGTTGCTATGGATGCCTCTGGTGGTTATCGGACTGATGATCTTACGCGGCATCACCAGCTATATCTCCAGCTACTGTATTTCCTGGGTATCGGGAAAAGTGGTTATGACTATGCGTCGCCGCCTGTTCAGTCACATGATGGGCATGCCGGTCTCGTTCTTTGACAAGCAGTCGACCGGGACGCTGCTGTCCCGCATTACCTACGACTCAGAACAGGTTGCTTCCTCGTCATCAAGTGCACTGATTACCGTTGTGCGTGAGGGCGCGTCGATTATCGGCCTGTTCGCGATGATGTTCTATTACAGCTGGCAGCTGTCGATCATCCTTATCGTTCTGGCACCGGTGGTTTCTATTGCGATTCGCGTCGTCTCAAAACGTTTCCGCAATATCAGTAAGAATATGCAGAACACCATGGGGCAGGTGACGACCAGTGCAGAACAGATGCTGAAAGGACATAAAGAGGTGTTGATTTTCGGCGGTCAGGAAGTCGAAACCCACCGCTTTGACAAAGTCAGCAACAAAATGCGCCTGCAGGGGATGAAAATGGTTTCGGCCTCTTCAATCTCTGACCCTGTTATTCAGCTGATTGCCTCTCTGGCACTGGCATTCGTCCTGTATGCGGCAAGTTTCCCTAGCGTGATGGAGACGCTGACGGCGGGTACTATCACCGTGGTCTTCTCCTCGATGATTGCTCTGATGCGTCCACTGAAATCGCTGACAAACGTCAATGCCCAGTTCCAGCGTGGGATGGCTGCTTGTCAGACTCTCTTCAGCATTCTGGATTCCGAGCAGGAGAAAGATGAAGGTACACGCGTGATTGAGCGCGCCCGTGGCGATGTCGAATTCCGCAATGTCACTTTCGCCTATCCTGGCCGTGAAACTCCGGCCCTGCGCAACATCAACCTGACCATTCCGGCGGGGAAAACCGTTGCACTGGTTGGTCGTTCCGGTTCAGGTAAATCGACCATTGCCAGCCTGATCACCCGTTTCTACGATATTAACGAAGGTGAGATTCTGTTGGATGGCCATGACCTGCGAGAGTACACCCTGCAGTCGCTGCGTAACCAGGTTGCGCTGGTCTCACAGAACGTGCATCTGTTCAACGATACTGTTGCAAACAACATTGCTTATGCACGCACTGATGAATACAGCCGCGAGCAGATTGAAAACGCCGCGCGTATGGCGTACGCAATGGACTTTATCAACAAGATGGATAACGGACTGGATACCATAATCGGTGAGAACGGGGTGCTACTCTCCGGTGGGCAGCGTCAACGTATCGCCATTGCGCGTGCGCTGCTGCGCGATAGCCCAATTCTGATCCTTGATGAAGCGACCTCGGCGCTGGATACGGAATCGGAACGCGCGATTCAGTCAGCCCTGGATGAACTGCAAAAGAACCGTACATCGCTGGTGATTGCACACCGTCTGTCGACTATCGAGCAGGCTGATGAAATCGTGGTGGTTGAAGATGGCGTCATTGTTGAACGCGGAAGCCATACTGATTTGCTGGAGCACCGTGGTGTTTACGCCCAGCTTCATAAGATGCAGTTTGGCGCATGATTGCACGCATCTGGTCCGGTGAATCGCCGCTGTGGCTACTGCTTCTGCCGTTCTCCTGGCTTTATGGCCTGGTGAGCGGTGTCATTCGTCTTCTTTATCGTCTGGGGCTCAAACGCGCATGGCGCGCGCCGGTTCCGGTAGTGGTTGTCGGTAACCTCACCGCGGGTGGCAACGGTAAAACACCGGTCGTTATCTGGCTGGTGGAACAGTTGCAAAAACGCGGTATACGCCCCGGCGTAGTGTCGCGCGGGTATGGCGGCAAGGCAACGCATTACCCACTGCTGCTGACGGATGAAACATCGACTGCTGAAGCGGGTGATGAACCGGTTTTAATTTACCAGCGTACCGGCACTCCGGTTGCGGTTTCTCCTGTGCGCAGCGACGCCGTACAGGCACTGCTTGCAGAACATGCGGTACAAATCATCATCACTGATGATGGTATGCAGCATTATGCTCTGGCGCGTGACAAAGAGATTGTGGTTATTGATGGCGTTCGTCGTTTTGGCAATGGCTGGTGGCTGCCGGCCGGGCCGATGCGCGAACGCGCTTCACGTCTGAAATCCGTAGATGCGGTCATTGTGAATGGTGGTGTGGCAAAAGCGGGTGAAATCCCTATGCATCTCCATCCTGGTCTGGCGGTGAATTTGCAGACCGGGGAACGCCGGGAAGTTGCACAACTTCCCGCCCTGGTGGCGATGGCCGGTATTGGCCATCCTCCACGTTTCTTCACGACGCTGGAACAGTGTGGCGCACAGCTTGAAAAATGTGTGCCGCTGGCGGACCACCAGGCGCTGGTGGAAGAGCAGGTCGATGCCCTGACTATGCCGGGACAGACGCTGATCATGACCGAAAAAGATGCGGTGAAATGCCGTGCCTTTGCAAAAGAAAACTGGTGGTACCTGCCGGTTGACGCTGAACTCAGCGGCGAGCAGCCGGAACAATTACTCAAGGAACTGATCGCGTTGGTGAAGTGAAGGCTTACGCGGTTCTGGTGGCGCTTTGACTGACAGGAAAACGCATGTCTTTACCGCAACTCTCGCTTTCAGCCGCACGTAATTTGCACCTTGCTGCGCAGGGGTTACTCAAAAAACCCCGTCGCCGCGCGCAATCTGCCGATATCCTCTCTACCATCCAGCGCATGTCGCTACTTCAAATCGACACCATTAACATCGTGGCCCGTAGCCCTTATCTGGTGCTGTTTAGCCGTCTGGGGAATTATCCCTCGCAATGGCTGGATGAGGCTCTCAGCAAAGGGGAGTTAATGGAGTACTGGGCGCACGAAGCCTGTTTCCTGCCTCGCAGTGATTTTGCCCTGGTTCGTCACCGGATGCTTGCTCCGGAGAAGATGGGCTGGAAGTACCGGCAAGAGTGGATGCTGGAACATGCAACTGAGATTGAGCAACTCATCCGCCACATTCAGGAAAACGGACCTGTACGTTCTGCCGATTTTGAGCATCCGCGAAAAGGTACGAGCGGCTGGTGGGAGTGGAAGCCGCACAAACGCCATCTTGAAGGACTGTTTACGTCAGGCCAGGTCATGGTGATTGAACGGCGTAATTTTCAGCGTGTATACGACCTGACCCATCGTGTGATGCCTCACTGGGACGATGAGCGTGACTTATTGACTCAGGAAGCGGCTGAGGATGTCATGCTGGAAAACAGTGCCCGCAGTCTGGGTATTTTCCGCCCACAGTGGCTGGCAGATTATTACCGCCTGCGCCAGCCCGCGCTGAAACCATTGCTGGAAATATGGCAGCGCGAACAGCGAGTCGTTCCAGTCACAGTGGAAACA
The DNA here is from genome assembly GCA_023023105.1 of Enterobacter ludwigii. Classification (NCBI taxonomy): domain Bacteria; kingdom Pseudomonadati; phylum Pseudomonadota; class Gammaproteobacteria; order Enterobacterales; family Enterobacteriaceae; genus Enterobacter; species Enterobacter ludwigii. The sequence goes on from CP083824.1 coordinate 1,538,489, forward strand.
CTGGGAGAAATGTGGCTGCATTCGGAGCTACTTCCGCTTCTGCCTCAGGCTCAGGAAGGAAAACTTCAGGCAACACATAGCGCGGTGCTGTCTCCTTTCGATCCGGTGGTTTGGGACAGAAAAAGAGCCGAGCAACTGTTCGGTTTTACTTACCGACTGGAGTGCTACACTCCAGCCCCGAAGCGCCAGTATGGTTACTTTGTTCTGCCTCTGCTGCACAAGGGGCAGCTTGTCGGGCGCATGGACGCCAAAATGCACCGTAAAACCGATACGCTTGAGGTCATCGCGCTCTATCTGGAAGAGGGGATCAGAGTGTCAGCGAGTCTGGAAAAAGGGTTAGCGTCCGCTATAAGCGATTTTGCTCGCTGGCAGGGGGCCAGCAACGTGACGCTGGGGCGGGTACCTGACGGACTGTTTACAACCTGCCGAAGTGGCTGGGAAACAGGCACTCTCTGAAAAGGGAATGTGGTAAGCTTTAATGATTACCCATACGGAGGAACTATGGATCACCGTTTACTTGAAATTATTGCCTGCCCGGTGTGCAACGGCAAACTCTACTATAGCCAGGACAAACAAGAGCTGATTTGCAAGCTGGACAGCCTGGCTTTCCCGCTGCGTGACGGCATTCCGGTTTTGCTGGAAAACGAAGCCCGCTCCCTGGTGGCAGAAGAGAGCAAGCCATGAGTTTTGTTGTCATTATTCCTGCGCGTTATGCGTCAACGCGACTGCCGGGTAAACCACTGGTGGATATCAACGGCAAGCCGATGATTGTGCATGTCCTGGAGCGTGCACGTGAATCGGGTGCCGATCGCGTTATCGTTGCTACCGATCATCCGGACGTCGCCCGCGCGGTCGAGGCAGTCGGCGGAGAGGTGTGCATGACCCGTGCCGATCACCAGTCCGGCACTGAACGTCTGGCGGAAGTGGTTGAAAAATGCGGTTTTAGTGACGATACGGTCATCGTTAACGTCCAGGGCGACGAGCCGATGATCCCGGCGGTTATTATCCGTCAGGTGGCGGAAAACCTGGCACAACGTCAGGTCGGTATGGCCACACTCGCAGTACCCATTCACCACGCTGAAGAAGCATTCAACCCGAATGCGGTGAAGGTGGTGATGGATACCGAAGGTTATGCGCTCTATTTCTCCCGCGCCACGATTCCGTGGGATCGCGATCGCTTTGCGCTCTCTAAAGAGACTATCGGTGATTCATTCCTGCGCCATCTGGGGATTTACGGCTATCGCGCCGGCTTTATTCGTCGATATGTCACCTGGGCACCCAGCCCGTTGGAACATATTGAAATGCTGGAGCAGCTTCGTGTGCTCTGGTACGGTGAAAAAATCCACGTTGCTGTTGCCATGGAAGTGCCTGGAACGGGCGTTGATACACCGGAAGATCTTGAGCGCGTTCGCGCCGAACTGCGTTAATATTGCCTTCATCCCTCCTTTCGGGGGGATGTTCTCTCCCTGCTATTTTTTCCCTTTCTTTTCCATAATTGATCTCTTCCGGGTGACATCTTCATTCTGCGCGCTCATTATAAAAGCAGTAGTCTTGATGGGGGTAATCTCATATGGAACAGCTGCGTGCCGAACTTAGCCATCTGCTGGGCGAGAAGTTAAGCCGGGTTGAGTGCGTGAGTGAAAAGGCCGATACCGCGCTCTGGTCGTTATATGACAGTCAGGGTAACCCAATGCCACTGATGGCCAGAAGTTTTACCTCGCCCGGGGTTGCCAGGCAGCTTGCGTGGAAAATGTCGATGCTGGCACGGGAGGGGACCGTCCGTATGCCAACGGTGTACGGCGTGATGACCCATGAGGAACATCCCGGCCCGGATGTATTGCTGATCGAGCGTTTGCGGGGCGTGCCTGTTGAAGCACCGGCGCGTACGCCGGAGCGCTGGGAACAGCTGAAGGACCAGATTGTCGAGGGACTGCTGGCCTGGCACCGTCAGGATAGCCGCGGTCTTGTCGGTCCGGTCGACAGCACCCAGGAAAACCTGTGGCCGCTGTGGTATCGCCAGCGGGTTGAAGTGCTGTGGGGGACGCTTAACCAGTTCAATAACACCGGTTTAACGATGCAGGATAAACGTATTCTGTTTCGCACCCGCGAGTGCTTACCGGCGCTGTTTGAAGGCTTTAATGATAACTGCGTGCTGATCCACGGTAATTTTACCCTGCGCAGCATGCTGAAAGATTCCCGCAGCGATCAGCTTCTGGCGATGGTCGGGCCGGGGATCATGCTCTGGGCTCCGCGCGAATATGAGTTATTCAGGCTCAGCGACAGCGGGGCGGCGGAAGGTTTACTTTGGCACTACCTTCAACGCGCGCCCGTTGCAGAAGCGTTTCTCTGGCGACGCTGGCTTTATCTGCTTTGGGACGAAGTCGCGCAATTGGTCAATACCGGGCGTTTTAATCGCGCAAACTTCGATCTGGCGACAAAATCACTCTTGCCCTGGCTTGCCTGAGGAACCTTTCAGCCACTGCCAGAGGCGACCGAGCGTCTCATAGCCGACGCGATCGCTATGCATCAGCCACGCCGGGGACGGGATTGCCCGTTCCCATGGGTTGAGCGGCGCATCAATGGCCATCTGGTTTGCCGGTGCGGGAAGCGGGTGCAGACCTTGTTTTTCAAAGAAAATCATCGCTCGTGGCAGGTGTGAGGCGGAGGTCACCAGTAAGAACGGGACATCGCCAATCGCCTGCTTCACTGCTGCCGCCTCTTCTTCGGTATCTTTTGGGCTGTCCAGAGTGATGATAGCGGATCGTGGCACGCCGAGTGATTCCGCGACTCTGGCACCTGCTTCAGCCGTACTCACCGGGTTTGTTTTGGCCGCCGCGCCGGTGAAGATCATTTTTGATCCCGGGTTCGCAAGCCACAGGCGAATACCTTCGTTTAACCGTGGCAAGCTATTGTTGATCAGGTTTGAGCTGGGTGCCCAGTCAGGGTCCCAGGTATATCCGCCACCCAGCACCACGATGTACGCTACTTTCTGATTTCCCTGCCATGTCGGGTACTTATTTTCGATTGGGCGTAACAGGCCATCCGCGATCGGCTGCAGGCTCAACAGCAGCAAGACAAACCAGCCAAGCGTGATAAGCGTTTTGCCGCTTCTCTGAAAGCGACTGAACCACACCAGCGCCAGCCCCAGCGCGATGATGATGAGCAACAGAGGAAGGGGAAGCATCATCCCTCCAATGTATTTCTTAAGGGTAAAAAGCATCCTTTTTGGTTCCTTTTTTGACCATATAGCAGGTGATTACCCGTGATATTACACCAGAGAGGTTCATTCTCCGCGCGGGTGTGACAAAATAGCGGTTTTGCAGTTAGCGAGTGGAACTCTCCCAATGCGGGATCGCAATTTTGATGACATCGCGGAAAAGTTTTCGCGCAACATTTATGGCACCACGAAAGGGCAGTTACGTCAGACGATCCTCTGGCAGGATCTGGACAACATTCTTGCCACCTTTGGCGGTCAAACGTTGCGTGTGCTGGACGCCGGAGGCGGTGAAGGGCAGACGGCGATAAAAATGGCCGAGCGCGGTCATCACGTCACGCTTTGCGATCTTTCTGCTGAAATGGTCGCCCGTGCGACGCGTGCAGCAGAAGAGAAAGGTGTGAGCGACAACATGCATTTTATACAATGCGCCGCTCAGGATATCTCACAGCATTTGGAAACCCAGGTTGATCTGATATTGTTTCATGCGGTGCTGGAGTGGGTTGCCGATCCGCAAAGCGTATTACAAACCCTGTGGTCGATGTTACGCCCGGGCGGCACGCTGTCGCTGATGTTCTACAATGCTAACGGCTTCCTGATGCATAACATGGTTGCAGGTAATTTCGACTATGTTCAGGTCGGGATGCCGAAAAAGAAAAAGCGCACGCTTTCCCCGGACTATCCGCGCGATCCACAGCAGGTGTACGGCTGGCTGGAAGAGATTGGCTGGCAGATCGTTGGGAAGACGGGCGTCAGGGTGTTTCATGATTATCTGCGTGAAAAACACAAACAGCGTGACTGTTTTGACACCTTAACAGAATTAGAAACGCGGTATTGCCGTCAGGAGCCTTTTATCAGCCTTGGCCGCTATATTCACGTCACCGCGCACAAGCCGCAGATGCAAGGATAACCTATGAGTGAATTTTCCCAGACAGTCCCCGAACTGGTTGCCTGGGCCAGGAAAAACGATTTCTCCATCTCGCTGCCGGTAGACAGACTCTCTTTCCTGCTGGCGGTTGCCACGCTGAACGGCGAACGGCTGGATGGTGAAGTGAGCGAGGGTGAACTGGTGGATGCGTTCCGCCATGTCAGTGATGCGTTTGAGCAAACCAGCGAAACCATTAGCGTGCGTGCCAACAACGCAATCAACGATATGGTGCGTCAACGTCTGCTGAACCGCTTTACCAGCGAGCAGGCGGAAGGAAACGCCATCTATCGCCTGACGCCACTGGGCATCGGCATCACCGATTACTACATTCGCCAGCGTGAATTTTCCACGCTGCGTCTTTCCATGCAGCTCTCGATTGTTGCGGGTGAACTTAAGCGTGCTGCCGACGCGGCGGATGAAAACGGTGACGAATTCCACTGGCACCGCAATGTTTACGCACCGCTGAAATACTCGGTAGCGGAGATTTTCGACAGTATCGATCTGACTCAGCGTCTGATGGACGAACAGCAGCAGCAGGTGAAAGACGATATTGCGCAGTTGCTGAACAAAGACTGGCGCGCGGCTATCTCCAGCTGCGAACTGTTGCTGTCGGAAACCTCCGGCACGCTGCGTGAACTGCAGGATACGCTGGAGGCCGCAGGGGATAAGCTCCAGGCCAACCTGCTACGCATTCAGGATGCGACCATGGCACATGACGATCTGCATTTTGTCGACCGTCTGGTCTTTGATTTGCAGAGTAAACTCGATCGCATTATTAGCTGGGGACAGCAGTCGATCGACCTGTGGATCGGCTACGACCGCCATGTGCATAAATTTATCCGTACCGCGATTGATATGGATAAAAACCGCGTCTTTGCCCAGCGTCTGCGTCAGTCTGTGCAAACCTATTTCGATGCGCCGTGGGCGCTGACCTACGCCAATGCCGATCGTCTGCTGGATATGCGCGACGAAGAGATGGCGCTGCGTGACGAAGAGGTGACCGGTGAACTGCCACCGGATCTGGAATACGAAGAATTCAACGAAATTCGTGAGCAACTTGCGGCCATGATCGAAGAACAGCTCGCTGTCTACAAAACCAGACAAGTGCCGCTGGATCTTGGTCTCGTGGTGCGCGACTATCTGGCGCAATATCCTCGTGCACGCCACTTCGATGTTGCCCGCATTGTGGTAGACCAGGCGGTGCGCCTGGGTGTCGCACAAGCAGATTTCACCGGACTGCCGCCGAAGTGGCAGCCAATTAACGATTACGGAGCCAAGGTACAGGCGCATGTCATTGACAAATATTGAACAAGTGATGCCAGTTAAGCTGGCACAGGCGCTGGCGAATCCGTTATTTCCGGCGCTGGACAGCCAGCTGCGTGCCGGTCGTCACATTGGCTTAGACGAGCTGGATAATCACGCCTTTTTGATGGACTTCCAGGAGTACCTGGAAGAGTTTTATGCACGCTATAACGTGGAGCTTATCCGCGCACCGGAAGGGTTTTTCTACCTGCGTCCACGCTCCACGACGCTGATTCCGCGCTCCGTGCTCTCCGAGCTGGATATGATGGTCGGCAAAATTCTTTGCTATCTCTATCTCAGCCCGGAACGTCTGGCGAATGAAGGGATCTTCACCCAGCAGGAACTTTACGACGAGCTGTTGACGCTGGCAGATGAGAGCAAGCTGCTTAAGCTGGTGAACAACCGCTCCACGGGTTCGGATCTCGATCGTCAGAAATTACAGGAAAAGGTTCGTTCTTCCCTGAACCGTCTGCGTCGTCTGGGTATGGTCTGGTTTATGGGCCACGACAGTAGCAAATTCCGCATCACGGAATCTGTCTTCCGCTTCGGCGCCGATGTGCGTGCGGGCGATGACGCGCGTGAGGCGCAGCTTCGCATGATCCGCGATGGTGAAGCGATGCCGGTGGAAAACCATTTGCAGCTCAATGATGAGCATGAAGAGAATCTGCCGGATAGCGGGGAGGAAGAGTAATGATTGAACGCGGTAAATTTCGCTCACTAACGCTGATTAACTGGAACGGCTTCTTCGCCCGAACGTTCGATCTGGATGAGTTGGTCACGACGCTCTCCGGCGGTAACGGTGCGGGTAAATCCACCACCATGGCGGCGTTTGTTACGGCGCTGATTCCCGATCTGACGCTGCTTCACTTCCGTAACACCACCGAAGCGGGGGCAACAAGCGGCTCCCGTGATAAAGGTCTGCACGGTAAGCTGAAGGCTGGCGTCTGCTATTCGGTGCTGGACGTCATTAACTCCCGTCATCAGCGTGTGGTGGTGGGCGTACGTCTGCAGCAGGTCGCGGGTCGCGACCGTAAAGTGGATATCAAACCATTTGCGATCCAGGGGCTGCCAACATCTATGCAGCCGACGGCGCTGCTAACGGAAACCCTGAACGAGCGCCAGGCGCGCGTGCTGACGCTGCAGGAGCTGAAAGACAAGCTCGAAGCCATCGAAGGCGTGCAGTTCAAGCAGTTCAACTCGATTACCGACTACCACTCGCTGATGTTCGATCTGGGCGTGGTGGCGCGTCGTCTGCGCACGGCGTCAGACCGTAGCAAATACTATCGCCTGATCGAAGCGTCGCTGTACGGCGGTATCTCCAGCGCCATTACCCGCTCCCTGCGTGACTACCTGCTGCCGGAAAACAGCGGCGTGCGTAAAGCCTTCCAGGATATGGAAGCCGCGCTGCGTGAAAACCGCATGACGCTGGAAGCGATTCGCGTTACCCAGTCTGACCGCGACCTGTTTAAACACCTGATCAGCGAAGCTACTAACTACGTGGCTGCGGACTACATGCGTCACGCCAACGAGCGCCGCGTGCATCTCGATCAGGCATTAGAGTACCGTCGCGAGCTGTTTACCTCCCGTAAACAGCTGGTGGCCGAGCAGTACAAGCACGTCGAAATGGCGCGCGAGCTGGGCGAGCACACCGGTGCTGAGGGCGATCTGGAAGCGGATTACCAGGCCGCCAGCGATCACCTGAATCTGGTGCAGACCGCACTGCGCCAGCAGGAGAAAATCGAACGCTACGAAGCGGACCTCGATGAGCTGCAAATTCGTCTCGAAGAACAGAATGAAGTGGTGGCTGAAGCTGCCGACATGCAGGAAGAGAATGAAGCCCGCGCTGAAGCCGCCGAACTGGAAGTCGATGAGCTGAAAAGCCAGCTTGCTGATTATCAGCAGGCGCTGGATGTGCAGCAGACGCGTGCAATTCAATACACCCAGGCATTGCAGGCGTTACAGCGTGCAAAAGAGCTGTGCCACCTGCCTGATCTGACACCAGAAAGCGCTGATGAGTGGCTGGATACCTTCCAGGCTAAAGAGCAGGAAGCAACCGAGAAGCTGCTCTCTCTCGAACAGAAAATGAGCGTCGCGCAAACGGCACACAGCCAGTTTGAACAAGCTTATCAGTTGGTGGTGGCGATTAACGGTCCGCTGGCGCGCAATGAAGCATGGGACATCGCCCGCGAATTGCTGCGCGACGGCGTGAACCAGCGACATCTGGCCGAGCAGATGCAGCCACTGCGTATGCGTCTGAACGAGCTGGAACAGCGCTTGCGCGAGCAACAGGAAGCGGAGCGTCTGCTGGCGGAGTTCTGCAAGCGTCAGGGTAAAAATTACGATATCGACGATCTCGAGGCTCTGCATCAGGAGCTGGAAGCGCGTATCGCCGCACTCTCCGACACCGTCTCCAGCGCCAGCGAACAGCGTATGACCCTGCGTCAGGAGATGGAGCAGCTTCAGTCTCGTTCTCAAACTCTGTTGCAGCGTGCGCCTGTCTGGCTGGCGGCGCAAAGCAGCCTGAACCAGCTCAGCGAGCAGTGCGGCGAAGAGTTTACATCCAGCCAGGAAGTGACCGAATACCTGCAGCAACTGCTGGAGCGCGAGCGCGAGGCCATTGTTGAGCGTGATGAAGTGGGCGCGCGTAAGCGTGACGTTGATGAAGAGATTGAACGTTTAAGCCAGCCGGGTGGTGCGGAAGATCCGCGTCTGAATACCCTGGCTGAACGTTTCGGCGGTGTGCTGTTGTCCGAAATTTATGACGATGTCGGACTGGACGATGCCCCGTACTTCTCAGCACTTTATGGCCCATCGCGTAACGCGATTGTGGTGCCGGATTTGTCGCTGGTTTCCGAGCAGCTTGCTGGTCTGGAAGATTGCCCGGAAGATCTCTACCTGATCGAAGGGGATCCGCAGTCGTTCGATGACAGCGTATTCAGTGTCGACGAGCTGGAAAAAGCGGTGGTGGTGAAAATCGCTGACCGTCAGTGGCGTTATTCCCGCTTCCCTGAGCTGCCTCTGTTTGGTCGCGCTGCACGTGAAAGCCGCATTGAAAGTTTGCACGCCGAGCGAGAAACGTTGTCTGAACGTTTTGCGACGTTGTCGTTTGACGTGCAGAAAACCCAGCGCCTGCACCAGGCATTTAGCCGCTTTATCGGCAGCCACCTGGGCGTGGCGTTTGATGCTGACCCGGAAGCGGAAATCCGTAAGCTCAATACCCGTCGTGGTGAACTGGAACGCGCCATTGCCAGTCATGAAAATGACAACCAGCAGAGCCGTGTTCAGTTCGAACAAGCGAAAGAGGGCGTTGCTGCTCTTAACCGCATTTTGCCACGCCTGAATCTGCTGGCGGATGAAACCCTGGCCGACCGTGTGGATGAGATCCAGGAACGTCTGGATGAAGCCCAGGAAGCTGCGCGTTTCATTCAGCAGCATGGTAATCAACTGGCGAAGCTGGAGTCGGTTGTCTCTGTTCTGCAGAGTGACCCGGAACAGTTTGAGCAGTTAAAAGAAGACTATGCCTGGTCGCAACAGGTGCAGCGCGAAGCGCGTCAGCAGGCATTTGCCCTGACGGAAGTCGTGCAGCGTCGTGCACATTTCGGCTACTCCGACTCGGCTGAAATGCTGAGCGGCAACAGCGACCTGAATGAAAAGCTGCGTCAGCGTCTTGAGCAGGCTGAAGCGGAACGTACGCGTGCTCGCGAAGCGATGCGCAGCCACTCGGCACAGCTGAACCAGTACAACCAGGTGCTGGCCTCGCTGAAAAGCTCCTTCGACACCAAGAAAGAGCTGTTAAACGACCTGCAGAAAGAGCTTCAGGACATCGGCGTTCGTGCCGACAGCGGGGCAGAAGAGCGGGCGCGTATACGCCGTGACGAACTGCATTCCCAGCTCAGTAATAACCGCGCACGCCGCAATCAGCTGGAAAAAGCGCTGACCTTCTGCGAAGCAGAAATGGATAACCTGACGCGTCGCCTGCGTAAACTGGAACGTGACTACCATGAAATGCGCGAGCAGGTCGTGACCGCGAAGGCGGGCTGGTGCGCAGTAATGCGGATGGTGAAAGACAACAACGTTGAGCGACGTCTGCACCGTCGCGAGCTGGCGTATCTCTCTGCCGATGAACTGCGCTCTATGTCGGATAAGGCGTTGGGTGCGCTGCGTCTGGCGGTCGCGGACAACGAGCACCTGCGCGATGTACTGCGCATGTCAGAGGATCCGAAACGTCCTGAGCGTAAAATTCAGTTCTTTGTGGCCGTTTATCAGCACCTGCGTGAACGTATTCGTCAGGATATCATTCGTACCGACGATCCGGTCGAAGCCATCGAACAGATGGAAATTGAGCTGGGTCGTCTGACGGAAGAACTGACCTCACGTGAGCAGAAGCTGGCGATCAGCTCTCGCAGCGTGGCGAATATCATCCGCAAAACCATTCAGCGTGAGCAGAACCGTATTCGTCAGTTGAACCAGGGCCTGCAGAGCGTGTCGTTTGGCCAGGTAAACAGCGTGCGTCTTAACGTCAATGTGCGTGAAGCCCACTCGACGCTGCTGGAAGTGCTCTCAGAGCAGCACGAACAGCATCAGGATCTGTTCAATAGCAACCGTCTGACCTTCTCTGAAGCCCTGGCGAAGCTGTATCAGCGTCTGAACCCGCAGATTGATATGGGACAACGCACGCCGCAAACCATCGGTGAAGAGCTGCTGGATTACCGTAACTATCTGGAAATGGAAGTTGAGGTTAACCGTGGTTCCGACGGCTGGCTGCGTGCGGAATCGGGGGCGCTCTCTACGGGTGAAGCGATCGGTACCGGGATGTCCATTCTGGTGATGGTGGTACAGAGCTGGGAAGATGAAGCACGCCGCCTGCGCGGCAAAGACATCTCCCCATGTCGACTGCTGTTCCTGGATGAAGCGGCGCGCCTTGATGCCCGCTCTATTGCTACGCTGTTTGAGCTTTGCGAGCGTCTTGATATGCAGCTCATCATTGCGGCACCGGAAAACATCAGTCCTGAAAAAGGGACCACCTATAAGCTGGTGCGTAAGGTGTTCCAGAACAGCGAACACGTTCACGTTGTTGGGCTGCGAGGCTTCGCCCCTCAGCCGCCAGAGTCATTACCGGAAACCACGGCGGACGCTTCCTGAAGCGTCTTCTGATCGGGAGCGGCGCATTGGCGCCGCTTTTTTTTTAAACTTAACTTGTGCTTAGGGCTGCGTTATCTTTAAACTTCTTTACATAAGGTAAGGCAACTGATTTGCCGTCTACCTATAATAGAAGAAAGCCCCACCGTGATGGGCATGTCGTGAAAACAGGGGGCAAGGGATGTTGCTAAAGAAAAAATGTGGTCGTCAGCTGTCTGCGCTCAGCTTATGCCTGGCAGTGATGTTTGCTCCGCTGTTAACCGCTCAGGCCGATGAGCCTGAAATTGTGCCGACTGACAGCTCCGCAACGACAGGCGCACAGCCAACGTCGTTGTCTCAACCGCTGGAACAGTCACCTGCAACGGCTATTATGGCCGGTATTAAGCCGTTGCCCGAAGGCATTGACGTCGACTCTCTCCGCCAGCAGCTACACGCTGGGCTGCCTTCAGGGTACACACCTATCTATATCAATCAGCTCACGCTGCTCTATGCTGCCCGCGATATGAAACCGATGTGGGACAACCGTGACGCAGTACGCGCCTTTCAGCAACAGCTTGCGGAAGTGGCCATTGCCGGGTTCCAGCCGCAGTTTACTGCGTGGGTTGAGCTGTTAACCGATCCTGCCGTTACCGGGCAAGCGCGGGACGTGGTGCTTTCTGATGCAATGATGGGCTACCTGCAGTTTGTGGCAGGTATTCCGGTCAATGGCAACCGCTGGTTGTACAGTGATAAGCCTTATAAGCTGGCGACGCCGGCGCTGTCGGTGATTAATCAGTGGCAGTTAGCCCTCGATAATGGCGATCTACCCCGCTTTATAGCCAGTCTTGCGCCAGCGCATCCGCAATATGCCACCCTGCACCAGTCGCTTCTTGAACTGGTGGGCGAATCACGTCCGTGGCCGCAAATGCGTGGCAGTGCGACACTGCGTCCGGGGCAGTGGAGCAGCGATGTTCCTGCCCTGCGTGAGATCTTAAAGCGTTCCGGTATTCTGGACGGTGGGCCAAAGATTGCACTGCCCGGCGATGATCCGCAAAACGTCGTGGTCAGTCCATCAGCTTCTGTGAAAGAGAAGAAAGCGGTGGTCGTGAGCGACAAACCGGCGGTTTACGATCGCGAACTGGTTGCGGCAGTTAAACAATTCCAGGCCGCTCAGGGGCTGGGGGCCGATGGCGTCATCGGCCAGACGACGCGTGACTGGCTGAACGTATCACCTGCGCAGCGGGCAGGGGTGCTGGCGCTGAATATCCAGCGTTTGCGCTTACTGCCGGGAACGCTCTCTACCGGGATCATGGTTAACATTCCTGCGTATTCGCTGGTCTATTATCAGAACGGTAGTGAAGTACTGGCGTCGCGCGTGATTGTCGGACGTCCCGATCGTAAAACACCGATGATGAGCAGTGCGCTGAATAACGTGGTGGTTAACCCACCGTGGAACGTACCGCCGACCCTGGCACGCAAAGATATTCTGCCTAAAGTCTGGAACGATCCGGGTTATCTGGAACGTCATGGCTATACGGTCATGCGGGGATGGAACAGCAAAGAGGCCATCGATCCGTATATGGTCGACTGGTCGACGATCACGGCTTCAAATCTGCCGTTCCGCTTCCAGCAGGCTCCAGGGGCGCATAACTCGTTGGGACGCTACAAATTCAATATGCCGAGTTCAGAAGCTATCTATCTGCACGATACGCCGAACCACAACCTGTTCCAGAAAGATACTCGCGCCCTGAGTTCTGGCTGTGTGCGCGTGAACAAAGCCTCAGAGCTTGCCAATATGCTGTTGCAGGATGCGGGCTGGAACGATACGCGTATTTCTGACGCCCTGAAACAGGGGGATACGCGGTACGTTAATATTCGACACAATATTCCGGTCAATCTTTACTATCTGACCGCGTTTGTTGGCGAAGACGGGCGTACTCAGTATCGTACAGATATTTACAATTATGATCTCACCGCGCGATCCGGCGCACAAATTTTGCCAAAAGCTGAACAATTAATCAGGTAAATGAAGTAGTTCGGGAGAAATGATTGTCGTAAGTTATGGTGAATAAGGGGCAATATCGCTGTAAGCCGCGTATTCACTGGGGTTGGGCGCCTTGACGTACCCTGTTTTGCCAGTTAAGGTGCCCTTCGTGCGCTAAGCATATTACGATAAACATTGACCTGTAGACCTGATTATCATGGACAAATTTGACGCTAATCGCCGCAAACTGCTGGCGTTAGGTGGTGTTGCGCTCGGCGCAGCGGCCATCTTGCCGACGCCAGCATTTGCCACCCTCTCGACACCTCGTCCGCGAGTTTTAACGCTCAACAATCTCCATACCGGTGAGTCGTTAAAAGCGGAATTCTTCGATGGCAGAGGCTATATTCAGGATGAATTAGCAAGACTTAACCACTTTTTCCGTGATTACCGCGCGAATAAAATAAAAGCCATCGATCCAGGACTGTTTGATCAGCTTTTCCGCCTTCAGGGCCTGCTGGGTACCAGCAAGCCGGTGCAGCTTATTTCTGGTTATCGCTCTATTGATACCAATAATGAACTGCGTGCCCACAGTCGCGGGGTAGCCAAAAAAAGCTATCACACGAAGGGACAGGCAATGGATTTCCATATTGAGGGCGTTTCGTTAGCCAATATTCGCAAAGCTGCGTTATCTATGCGCGCAGGTGGTGTAGGATATTACCCCAGCAGCAACTTTGTACATATTGATACCGGTCCGGTTCGGCACTGGTAATAACGAAACACAGGAGCAGTATGAACTATCGTATTATTCCGGTTACGGCGTTCTCCCAGAATTGTTCATTAATCTGGTGTGAACAAACCAAACTGGCCGCGCTTGTCGATCCCGGCGGCGACGCTGAGAAGATCAAACAGGAAGTTGCAGATAGCGGTGTGACGCTGATGCAGATATTACTGACGCATGGTCACCTTGACCATGTCGGCGCAGCGGCGGAACTGGCACAGCACTATGGTGTGCCGGTGATCGGTCCGGAAAAAGAAGATGAGTTCTGGCTGCAGGGTTTGCCAGCCCAAAGTCGCATGTTTGGCCTTGATGAGTGTCAACCTCTGACGCCCGATCGCTGGCTGAACGAGGGAGAGCGCGTTAACGTAGGGAATGTGACTTTACAGGTGTTGCATTGTCCTGGGCATACGCCAGGCCATATCGTCTTCTTTGATGACCAGTCTCGTCTGCTGATTTCCGGCGATGTGATTTTCAAAGGTGGCGTAGGACGCAGCGATTTTCCGCGTGGTGACCATGGGCAACTGATTCAGTCGATTAAACAAAAGTTATTGCCGCTGGGTGATGACGTTACGTTTATCCCTGGACACGGTCCGATGTCAACGCTGGGCTATGAACGACTCCATAACCCGTTCCTTCAGGATGAAATGCCTGTCTGGTAACCAGAATAAAAAAAGCCTGCATAACGCAGGCTTTTTTATGGGCGCAAATTACAGTACGGCGACAATCGCTTCGCACAGTGGCGCCATGTTGTCAGGCGTCATGCCTGCAACGTTCACGCGGCCAGACGCCACGGCGTACACGCCAAACTCTTCACGCAGACGCAGAACCTGCTCTTTGGTCAGGCCGCTGAACGAGAACATGCCGTTCTGTTTGATGATAAAGCTGAAGTCGCGGTCCGCGCCTTTCTCAGCCAGGGTGTTCACAAACAGCAGGCGCATGCGCTGAATACGCTGACGCATGTCATTCAGTTCTTGTTCCCAGATGGCGCGCAGCGCATCGTTGCTCAGGATAGTGGCAACAACAGACGCACCGTGTGCTGGTGGGTTAGAGTAGTTCGCGCGAATAACCGATTTCATCTGGCTGAACGCACGATCGACGGTCTCGTCGTTTGCCGCGACCAGCGTACAAGCACCCACACGCTCATTGTACAGACCGAAGTTCTTGGAATAAGAGCTTGCGACAATCAGCTCCTGATGCACGGCTGCGAACGCGCGCAGGCCTTCTGCATCTTCTTCCAGACCACGGGCGAAGCCCTGGTAGGCAAAGTCAAACAGCGGTAGCCAGCCTTTTTCAACGGACAGCTTCGCCAGGTGTTCCCACTGCTCAAGCGTCGGATCGATACCGGTTGGGTTATGGCAGCAACCGTGGAACAGCACCACGTCACCTGCCTGTGCTTCGCTCAGGCTCGCCAGCAGACCGTCAAAGTCGAGAGAGTGGTTTGCTGCGTCGTAGTAAGCGTATTCACGCACTTCCAGACCCGCAGAGTTAAAGACGCTCTTGTGGTTCGGCCAGCTTGGGTTGCTTACCCAGACACGCTTAACAGAGGTGTTTTTCGCAAGGAAATCCGCCGCCACGCGCAGCGCACCGGTACCGCCAGGGGTCTGTGCTGTACGGGCACGTTTGTCACTCACAATTGCGCTACCTTTACCGAACAGCAGCTCCTGGGTGCAGCGACCAAATTCAGGGATACCATCAATACCGAGGTAGTTTTTGGTGGTTTCGTTTTCCAGCAGATACTGCTCAGCTTTCTTAACGCTGGTCAGTACCGGAGTTTTGCCGGTTTCATCTTTATATACACCAATACCCAGGTTGATTTTGCCAGGGCGGTCGTCGGCACGAAACAGATCGGCCAGGCCCAGAATAGGGTCGGCAGGAGCGGCGGTAATGTTCTCAAACATGACGAAGTTCCATTGTGATTACAGAAGTGAAATCCGCTATCAGGTTAACGGTAGATTTACAAAATGCCAACCGTTTGCGACGAAAAGCGTGCGGCTTTTCAAAAGTCGCCATTATTTTCTGTCAGGCATAAAAAAACAGGGCCGAAGCCCTGTTCATTAAGCATATAACAAAGTGGTGTACTGATTAGAACTGGTAAACGATACCAACTGCTGCCTGATCGTCTGTTGCCAGTTTGGCAGATTCAGAGTAATCGTTGTCGTTCAGCAGGTTGAATTTGTACGCAGCGTACACGTTCATGTTCTTGTTGAAGTAGTACCAGGTACCGAGTTCGATGTATTTCACCAGGTCAGCATCGCCACCGTTGAAGGTTCCACGTGCTTTCAGGTCCTTACCTTTAGACTGGACGTAGCCCAGGGATGGACGCAGACCGAAGTCGAATTGGTACTGAACAACAGCTTCGATGTTCTGGGTTTTGTTAGCGAAGTTGTTATCAGCTTCACGAGTCATGTTAGTGGTTTCAGCATACTGAACTGCTGCGTAGATGTTGTTCGCATCGTATTTCGCTGCAGTAGACCATGCTTCTGCACGATCGCCGCCGGCGCTTGCCCAATCAGCGGAGTTGCCAGCAGCAACCTGCTCGTTGGTGCGGTCAGCAGTTTCATAACCCGCTGCCAGTGCGAAGCCTTCGCCCAGTTCGTACTGAACAGAGGAGCTGAAGCCATCACCGTTACCTTTAGCGCCGTTACCACCACGACCCACGTTGATCAACTGACCATCGGCGGTGTAAGTTGCAGCGACAGCGTTGCTGCGCTCGTTTTTACCCTGATACTGAAGGGCGAAGCTCAGGCCATCAACCAGACCGAAGAAGTTCTTGTTACGGTAGGTCAGCAGGCCAGAAGCACGACCGTTCATGAAGTTATCAGTCGCAACCCAAGAGTCGCCACCCCATTCAACCAGCATATCGGTATATGCTGCCGCGTCATAGATAGCGCCATAGTTACGGCCGTAGTCCAGAGAGCCCGCGTCACCGAAGTTCAGACCAGCAAATGCCAGACGGGTTTTAGTACCCTGAGAACCTTCTGCGTTGGACGCGTCCATGTTGTATTCCCACTGACCGTAACCAGTGATCTGATCGTTGATCTGGGTTTCACCTTTGAAGCCGATACGGGCGTAGGTGGTATCTTCGTTGCTGGTGTCACCGTTGGTGGTCCAGATGTGTTCACCTACAGCTTTACCGTAGAAGTCCAGCTTGTTAGCGTTTTTGTTGTAGATTTCTGCAGCGTTAGCTGCACCAGCTACCAGCAGAGCAGGGATAACCACTGCCAGAATATTGCGCTTCATCATTATTTATTACCCTCATTGGTTTTTTTATGACACTCGCCACTGCCGTCAATAAATTCTGTCAATAAATATTTCCGGAACTATTGATGAGAGTTTGGTGTCTTTATGTATCTGACAGGCATCTTTCCATTCACCGAAGCGTTTCGCTAGCCTGAAAGTGCTACAATTCTCAAGATTAAGTAACCGAAAGAAAATATGTGTAACTAAATATGTATTTTTCGGAACTTTGTGAACCATCTCAAACTTCAGAACTCCCTGGCGAATTAAGCGGCAGTGTTTATCCTATATATATGAATTCCTTATGATTAATTTGGATAAAGGCAATTCATATAAACAGAGGCTAAACGACTTGTTTTTTCTTATGATGCAAAAAAGACATCCGGATGGCTAAAAAAATGGTTGAAATTTGTGCTATTGCTTGAGGATGTAATAATCGCAATAAGAATGGAGTTTGTTTTTTGTGGCTGGATATTTCACGGAAACAATACGTAACAGGTAGCGGTTGTGACGGGGTGATGGTTTAAAAATGCTGACTTTACGCTGACGTAAACTGACAATGCAGAATAAAATAATGGCCAGCATTCGCTGGCCATTTTAGTCTTTTATCGATTAGAAGCTGGCGTTACGTGGAGTACGTGGGAAAGGAATCACGTCACGTACGTTCTGAACACCGGTCACGTAGGCAATCAGACGCTCGAAGCCCAGACCAAAACCAGCGTGCGGTACGGTACCGTAACGACGCAGATCGCGGTACCAGCTGTAGTCAGCCGGATTGAGACCCATCTCTTCCATGCGTGCGTCAAGTACGTCGAGACGCTCTTCACGCTGAGAACCGCCGATGATTTCACCAATGCCCGGCGCCAGTACGTCCATCGCTGCAACGGTTTTACCGTCTTCGTTAAGGCGCATATAGAAGGCCTTAATGTCTTTCGGGTAGTTTTTCACGACAACCGGTGCTTTGAAATGTTTCTCGGCCAGATAGCGTTCATGCTCAGACGCCAGGTCAACGCCCCAGTAAACCGGGTTCTCGAACTTCTCGCCGCATTTCTCAAGGATTGCTACCGCGTCGGTGTAATCCACCTGTGCAAAGTCAGCGGAAACGAAACGCTCCAGACGCGCTACAGCATCGCTGTCTACGCGCTCGGCGAAGAATTTCATGTCGTCAGGACGCTCTTCCAGCACCGCTTTGAAGACATACTTCAGCATCGCTTCCGCCAGGCCGGCAACATCGTCCAGGTTGGCGAACGCCACTTCAGGCTCCAGCATCCAGAATTCTGCCAGGTGACGGCTGGTGTTGGAGTTTTCGGCGCGGAAGGTTGGGCCAAAGGTGTAGATTTTAGACAGCGCGCAGGCGTAGGTTTCGCCGTTGAGCTGACCGGATACGGTCAGGAAAGCCTCTTTGCCGAAGAAGTCTTTGTCATAGTCCACTTTACCTTCTGGCGTACGCGGCAGGTTTTCCATGTCCAGCGTCGAAACACGGAACATTTCACCTGCACCTTCTGTGTCAGAAGCAGTAATCAGCGGGGTAGACACCCAGAAATAACCCTGCTCATCGAAGAAACGATGCAGCGCCTGCGCCAGCGTATGACGCACACGCGCCACTGCACCAATCAGGTTGGTACGTGGGCGCAGGTGAGCGACTTCGCGCAGATACTCAATGCTGTGACGTTTAGCCGCCATCGGATAGGTATCCGGATCTTCAACCCAGCCGGTGACTTCAATGGCAGAAGCCTGAATTTCGAAACTCTGGCCCTGGCCCGGTGATGCCACAACCACGCCGGTAACGATAACGGAACAACCCGTCGTCAGATGCAGAACGTCATCATTGTAATTGGGCAGAGAATTATTAATGACGGCCTGTACAGGATCAAAGCAGGAACCGTCATAGACGGCAAGGAAGGAGATGCCAGCTTTAGAATCTCGGCGGGTACGCACCCATCCGCGCACGGTGACTTCCTGGTCAACGGCGACACGGCCCTGGAGTACGTCGGCTACAGGCACAACGCTCATAATATTCTCTCTGTTAATAGTCGGAAAAAATAGACACTTGTCCACCCTTATGGGGGGATATCTATGTTACCTGCCATCTGCCATCAGACAAGTAAATTTCGCAGTCAAAAGGGAAGAATTGAGAAATAAATAAGAAGTCGGGAGCCATGAAGGCTCCCGTAAGCGTTTAGCTGGCTTTTTTAATCTGCGGGAGATCGAACGCTTTGCGCAATGCGCGGACAAACGCTTTGTCATGGCAGATGGTTTTACCCGGGCTATCGGAGAGCTTCGCCACCGGCTTGCCGTTACATTCCACCAATTTTATGACGATGTTCAGTGGTTTCACCTGAGGGATGTCACAGGTCAAACGGGTACCAATCCCGAAGCTCAGGTTAACCCGGGTGTTGAACTGGCGATAGAGCTCAACCGCTTTCGGCAGGTCAAGATTATCGGAGAAGACCAGAACCTTGCTCATTGGATCAATACCCAGCTTTTCATAGTGGGCAATGGCTTTCTCACCCCATTCAACCGGATCACCGGAATCATGGCGTAACCCCTGGTAACGCTCAGCGAACTCGGGACCAAAATCGCGCAGGAAGGCATCCATCGTAATACAGTCGGTGAGGGCGATCCCCAGTTGATTTGGGTACTCCTCTAGCCATGCGGCCAGCGCCGCGCGCTGGCTGTTCGCCAGGTCTGGGCTTATCTGCTGATGCGCCTGGAACCATTCATGTGCCTGGGTGCCCATAGGCGTGAGATTAAGGCGACGGGCCAGATCGTAGTTGCTGGTGCCCACAAACCACGGTTCCTGCTGCAGACGCTTAACGATGGCCTCCTGAACGTCGCGAGAGAAACGGCGACGGGTGCCAAAGTCCATCAGGCGGAAGCGGGACATATCCAGCCCTTCCGTCAGCGTGGTGAAGCCCGCGAGCTTGGTTTCCAGCGCTGCGACCGCCTGTTCAACACCGGTTTCCGGCGAGCGATTGCGGTGGGCCAGTTCACTGATCACCGCCAGAAGCGGCACTTCCCACATGATCACTTCACGCCACGGGCCTTCGAGACGAATATCCAGCTTACCATTATCGTTAAGTACAGTGACCTGCTCTGGCTTATAGCGGAAGTCGCGCAGCCAGTTCAGGTAGTCAGCTTTGAAGAAAGGCAGGCCTGAAAGCCACTGATATTCATCGTCCTGCAACGTCAGATGCTGCATAGCATCGACCTGTTCACGAATAGCGTCTGCGTAGATACCGAGCAAGTCGTCGCCACGGCAGCGGAATTCGGCCGCGACATGAACGTCATAGTAATGGTGGAAAACGGCTTGCTGCATATGCAGTTTATACGCGTCAGTATCCAGCAACGTATGCAGAACAGGAGAAACGAATTGAGTCATAGGTGCGCAGTAGCATCCTCTCACAGGAGCGTTTAGTACAATAAACAACTCCGGAGTATACCTTGTTTAGTGATTTATTGAACCCCGATCACAACATAAGCGCGTTTTATGGTCGAGGGCATTTTGTGCCCCGTGTTATATAAATGTAGCAAAAAAGGGTTTTGTACCTGAAAAGATGAACATTCTGCGTAGCGCGTTTTACACAACAGGAATATATTGAAACGTTACTCGACAAACGATGCATAAGGTTTTCTATGACACAACAGCCACAAGCCAAATACCGCCACGACTACCGTGCGCCGGAATACCTGATTAGCGATATCGATCTGACTTTTGACCTGGATGCCACTAAAACCGTTGTGACGGCGGTAAGCCAGGTGACGCGCCACAGTGCGACTGCCGTGCCACTGCGTCTTGATGGTGAAGACCTGACGCTGGTCTCCCTGCATATTAATGATGAAGCCTGGTCTGACTATAAAGAAGAAAACAACCAGCTGGTGATCGACAACCTGCCGGAACACTTTACGCTGCGCATCGTGAATGAAATCAGCCCTGCCGCCAACACGGCGCTGGAAGGACTTTACCAGTCTGGTGTGGCGCTGTGCACTCAGTGTGAAGCGGAAGGTTTCCGTCACATCACCTGGTATCTCGATCGCCCGGATGTGCTGGCACGCTTCACAACGAAAATTATCGCCGATAAAACGCTCTACCCATTCCTGCTCTCCAACGGTAACCGTGTGGGCGAAGGCGAACTGGAGAACGGCCGTCACTGGGTGCAATGGCAGGATCCGTTCCCGAAACCATGCTATCTGTTTGCGCTGGTGGCGGGTGATTTCGACGTGTTGCGTGATACCTTTAAAACACGCTCCGGCCGCGAAGTGGCACTAGAGCTGTTTGTTGACCGTGGCAACCTGGACCGTGCACCGTGGGCGATGACGTCGCTTATCAACTCCATGAAGTGGGACGAAGAGCGCTTTGGTCTCGAATATGATCTCGACATCTATATGATCGTGGCTGTCGATTTCTTCAACATGGGCGCGATGGAGAATAAGGGTCTTAACATCTTTAACTCCAAATACGTGCTGGCGCGCACCGATACCGCTACCGATAAAGATTATCTCGATATTGAACGCGTTATCGGTCACGAATATTTCCACAACTGGACGGGTAACCGCGTCACCTGCCGCGACTGGTTCCAGTTGAGTCTGAAAGAGGGACTGACCGTCTTCCGTGACCAGGAGTTAAGCTCCGATCTGGGTTCTCGTGCGGTTAACCGCATCAACAACGTGCGTACGATGCGCGGCCTGCAGTTTGCGGAAGATGCCAGCCCAATGGCGCACCCGATCCGCCCGGATAAAGTCATTGAGATGAACAACTTCTACACCCTGACGGTGTATGAAAAAGGTTCTGAAATTATCCGCATGATCCACACTCTGCTGGGTGAAGAGAACTTCCAGAAAGGCATGCAGCTCTACTTCGAGCGTCATGACGGCAGCGCGGCCACTTGCGACGATTTTGTGCAGGCGATGGAAGATGCTTCCAATGTGGATCTCTCTCACTTCCGCCTCTGGTACAGCCAGGCCGGTACGCCGATTGTCACCGTCAAAGACGATTACAACCCGGAAACCGAGCAGTACACCCTGACCATCAGC
The DNA here is from genome assembly GCA_023023105.1 of Enterobacter ludwigii. Taxonomy (NCBI): domain Bacteria; kingdom Pseudomonadati; phylum Pseudomonadota; class Gammaproteobacteria; order Enterobacterales; family Enterobacteriaceae; genus Enterobacter; species Enterobacter ludwigii. Next base: position 1,560,084 of record CP083824.1, read on the forward strand.
CAGCGCACGCCGCCGACAGCGGAGCAGGAAGAGAAACATCCGCTTCACATTCCGTTCAGCATTGAACTGTATGATAACGAAGGCAAAGTCATTCCTCTCCAGAAGGGCGGCCACCCGGTACACCACGTGCTGAATGTGACCCAGGCAGAGCAGACCTTCATCTTCGACAACGTTTACTTCCAGCCGGTCCCTGCGCTGCTGTGTGAGTTCTCTGCACCAGTGAAACTGGAGTATAAATGGAGCGATCAGCAGTTGACGTTCCTGATGCGTCACGCGCGCAACGACTTCTCCCGTTGGGATGCCGCGCAAAGTCTGCTGGCGACCTACATTAAGCTCAACGTAAACCGTCATCAGCAGGGCCAGCCGCTGTCGCTGCCTGCCCATGTGGCTGACGCGTTCCGCGCGGTCCTGCTGGATGAGAAGATTGACCCGGCGCTGGCGGCTGAAATTCTGACCCTGCCGTCAGTGACTGAAATCGCCGAGTTGTTTGACATCATCGACCCAATTGCCATCGTCGCGGTGCGTGAAGCGTTGACCCGTACGCTGGCTGCAGAACTGGCCGATGAGTTCCTGGCGATTTATAACGCCAATAAACTTGATACTTATCGCGTAGAGCACGCGGACATCGGTAAGCGTTCTCTGCGTAATACCTGCCTGCGCTATCTGGCGTTTGGTGAGGCTGAGTTGGCGAACACGCTGGTAAGCAAGCAGTATCATGAAGCGGATAACATGACTGACGCGCTGGCTGCCCTGGCTGCAAGCGTCGCCGCCGAACTGCCGTGCCGTGATGCGCTGATGCAGGAGTATGACGACAAGTGGCATCAGGATGGCCTGGTGATGGACAAATGGTTCATCCTGCAGGCGACCAGCCCGGCGCAAGACGCGCTCAGCAAAGTACGCAGCCTGCTGAAGCACCGTTCGTTTACCATGAGCAACCCGAACCGCGTACGTTCCCTGATTGGCGCGTTTGCCAGCAGCAACCCGGCCGCGTTCCACGCCGAAGACGGCAGCGGTTATGAGTTCATGGTTGAAATGCTGACCGAGCTGAACAGCCGTAACCCGCAGGTGGCATCACGTCTGATCGAGCCGCTTATCCGTCTGAAGCGCTACGATGCTAAGCGCCAGGCGAAAATGCGTGCCGCGCTTGAGCAGCTGAAAGGACTGGAAAACCTGTCTGGCGATCTGTACGAGAAGATTGCTAAAGCGTTAGCGTAATAAAAGATAACCCTCCCTCTCCCTGCGGGAGAGGGTCAGGGTGAGGGCATCAGGCATTAGCCTTAGCTCGCTGTAACTCCGTGCCCCCGCGCTTCATCACCCGATCCAGCACTTCTGCCTCCAGCTCCGCCAGTCTTGCCGAACCTACGCGACGAGGGCGCGCAATATCCACCGTCAGATCCAGACCCATTTTCCCTTCTTCTATTAACAGCACGCGATCGGCCATCGCTACCGCTTCAGACACGTCATGCGTCACCAGCAGCACCGTAAAGCAGTGCTTCTGCCACAGGGCTCCAATCAAATCCTGCATTTCGATCCGCGTCAGGGCGTCGAGTGCGCCGAGTGGCTCATCAAGCAACAACAGGCCCGGACGATGGATTAACGCCCGCGCCAGCGCTACGCGCTGCTTCTGCCCACCTGACAGCGCCGCAGGCCATTCATCCGCACGATTTTCCAGCCCTACGGCGGCAAGTGCCTGGCGGGCCTCATCTCGCCAGTTGCCTTTAAGCCCCAGCCCGACGTTATCAATTACCGTTTTCCAGGGGAGCAGGCGTGCATCCTGAAACATCATGCGGGTATCGTTCTGAATATTCGCCAGCGGCGTTGTACCAGCAAGAATTTCTCCATCGTTGGGGGCCTCCAGTCCGGCTAACAGGCGCAACAGCGTGCTCTTACCGCCGCCGCTGCGCCCGACAACGGCTACGAATTGTCCGGCAGGAATGTGCAGATCCAGCGCATTCAGAATGGTGTTTTCGCCGTAGCGTTTGGTCACGCCGTTCAGCAGTAACGGCGTCCCCTGGTTCAGTCGTGCTGTATTCATGCTTTCGACTCCTGAAGGGTATAGGCCGGGTTCCAGCGCAGCCAGCTGCGTTCCAGACACTGGGCGCTGACGTCGGCGAGTTTGCCGAGCAGGGCATAAAGGATGATCGCGACTACCACCACGTCCGTTTGCAGGAATTCGCGAGCGTTCATCGCCAGATAGCCAATGCCGGAGTTGGCCGAAATGGTCTCTGCCACAATCAGCGTTAGCCACATCAAGCCGAGCGCAAAACGCACCCCCACCATAATGGAGGGCAAAGCGCCAGGCAGAATCACGTGGGTAAAGAGGGCGAAACCCGATAAACCATAGCTGCGCGCCATCTCGACCAGACCGCGATCGATGTTACGGATCCCGTGCCAGGTATTGATGTAAATCGGGAACAGGGTGCCCAGCGCGACGAGAAATATTTTGGCGCTCTCATCAATACCAAACCACAAAATCACCAGCGGGATCAGCGCCAGATGCGGCACGTTGCGCAGCATCTGAATGGAGGTATCCAGCAGCCGCTCGCCCCAGCGTGAAAGACCGCTGATCAAACCCAGAATCAGGCCGATGCTGCCGCCGATGGAAAACCCAATCACGGCGCGCCAGGAGCTGATCGCCAGATGTTGCCACAGCTCTCCGCTGACGCTCAGCGACCAGAACGCTTCGATAACGCCCATAGGTGCGGGCAGAATGCGGCTCGACAGCCAGCCGGTGGACGACGCGAGCTGCCAGACGGCCACGATACCGACGGGCAAAAACCACGGCGCGGCGCGCAGGAGCCATTTTTGTGAGATGGCAGACATGGTCACTCCTTAGCTTTGTGCGGCTTTTCGTGGAATAAATTCATTCGCCACGGCTTCGCCCTGAAGCTGGAGCGGTTGCGGCTGAGGAATTTCCGGGATGGCGACATCCAGATGCGGGAACAACAGCTCGCCCACTTTGTACGCCTCTTCGAGATGCGGATAACCGGAGAGAATAAAGCTGTCGATGCCCAGGTCAGCGTATTCATTAATACGGGCTGCCACGGTCGCACCGTCGCCGACCAGCGCCGTGCCCGCACCGCCGCGTACCAGGCCAACGCCTGCCCACAGGTTTGGGCTGATCTCAAGATTCTCGCGCTTGCCGTTGTGCAGGGACGCCATTCGGTGCTGCCCGACGGAGTCGGTTTTGGCAAACGCAGCCTGTGCTTTCTCGATGGTCTCATCGTCCAGATGGGAAATCAGACGGTCGGCTGCCTGCCAGGCTTCCTGGTTGGTCTCGCGCACAATGACATGCAGGCGAATACCGAAGCGTACCTTGCGGCCATAGGCGGCCGCTTTAGCGCGTACCTGGGCTATTTTTTCTTTCACCAGCTCTGGTGGTTCGCCCCAGGTCAGATAGAGATCAACCTGCTCTGCCGCCAGGTCCTGCGCCACGTCCGATGACCCGCCAAAATAGAGAGGAGGGCGTGGCTGTTGGACGGACGGGAAGTAGAGTTTCGCGTCGCGAACATGAATATGTTTACCTTCGAACGTCACGGTTTCACCTTCCAGCAGACGTCGCCAGACGCGGGTGAATTCGGCGGAGGCTTCATAGCGCTCAGTGTGATCGAGGAACACGCCGTCGCCCGCCAGCTCCTGCGGATCGCTGCCCGTAACAAGGTTAAACAGGGCGCGGCCATTGGACAGTCTGTCCAGGGTTGCCGCCTGACGCGCCGCCACGGTGGGGGAGACCACGCTCGGACGCAAGGCCACCAGAAACTTCAGACGCTGGGTGACCGGGATCATCGACGCGGCGACCAGCCAGGCATCTTCACACGAGCGTCCGGTCGGGATCAGTACGCCAGTGAAACCAATTCTGTCCGCTGCCTGTGCAATCTGCTGCAGGTAGCCATGGTCAACCGGGCGTGACCCCTCTTCCGTACCAAGATAGTGGCCATCACCATGGGTGGGTAAAAACCAGAAAAGATTCAGACTCATGATTTTGTTCCTTCTTTACCGGCGGGCTGCCAGATACGTTCGCGAATAGTGACCTGTTTTGGCACCAGGTGGTTTTGATAGAAGAGGTCAGCCGTTTGTTGCTGAAGTGCGGCGACGTGCGCGTCTACGGGCGTGATGGTGGTCGGTGGACGGTGGTTGAGATAGCTCGCGATCACCGGCTCAGGTAAGCCCATGGTTTTCGCCAGCAGGGCAATGCTCTCCTGACGCTGGCTTTGAGTCAGTGCATCCGCCTGAGTAAAGGTATCAAGAACCTCTTGCACAAAGGCGCCGTTCTTTTCCGCATAAGGGCGAGCAGCCAGATAGAACGAGCCGGTCTGTTTAAGCGTGGTGCCATCTTTTAGCACCCGTACACCGCCCTGCAGTAATGCGGCGGAATAGTACGGATCCCAGATGGCCCAGGCATCAACGTTCTTCTGCTGGAACGCGGCGCGCGCGTCGGCAGGCGTCAGGTAAACGGGCTGAATGTCGGTAAACTTGAGTCCGGCCTCTTGCAGAGCACGCAGCAGCAGGTTGTGTGAGCTGGAGCCTTTCTGGAAAGCAACTTTATGCCCTTTAAGGTCGGCGACGTTTTTAATGTCGCTATTTTCAGGTACCAGAATCACTTCGGCCTTCGGTTTGGGCGGTTCAACACCTACATAGAGCAGGTCTGCTCCCGCGGCCTGGGCGAATATCGGCGGGATATCGCCTGTACTGCCCAGATCAATACTGCCCACGTTCAGCGCTTCCAGCATCTGAGGACCAGCCGGGAACTCAACCCAGGAGAATTTTGTGTCCGGGAAGCGTTTTTCCAGAAGCTGGTGGCTTTTTGCCAGCACCATGCTGACGCTGCCTTTCTGGTAGCCAATGCGTAAGCTTTCAGGTGCCGTTTGTCCGGCATGGGCCAGCGACGTCAGCGCCATCAGTCCGGCTAGTCCAATATGGGTTAAGGTTTTAAACATGTGCAACTCCTTGCGGATGACCAAAAGCAGGTGCCTGGATATCCCTGCGATGCAGGGCATGCCAGAAGGTTTCCAGGGCGTTATCGAGGCGGGTTTGCAGATTCGGTGTAAAGTGCGGTTTATGTTGATAGTCGATGACCTGGGAGTCGTCCGCGAACACACCGTGGAGGATCTCCTGTGCTTTCAGGGCGTTCAGCACCGGCTTCAGGGCATAATCCACCGCCAGTAAATGCGCCACCGTACCGCCCGTTGCCAGAGGCAGCACCACTTTGCCATCCAGCGCACGTTCAGGGAGCAGGTCAAGCAGGGTTTTCAGTGCCCCGGAAAAAGAGGCTTTATAAATGGGGGTCGCCACGATTAACCCATCAGCGCCTTTAAGCTGCTCCGTCAGGGTGTGAAGCGCCGGGCTGTCAAAACGGGCATAGAGCAAATCTTCAGGTTCGAAGTTATGCAGGTTCCAGTGGCACACTTCCACATCCAGGGCATTAAGTTTTTCACGGGCATATTCCAGCAGGGCGCTGGAGCGTGAAGGGAATCGTGGACTTCCGGCCAGAGTAATGACGCGCATACGTTCTCCTTATAACCAATTGTTTGCTTTTATCTAACATTCATAACAATTTTCAGGAGTGTGACACTAAGCGGTTATTCCACTAAATGATTTATCTGCAATTTAAATGCGAAAAAGTGAATAAGAAATGAGCCGGGAGGTAAACGATTGCGTTTTACGCTGATTTTTTGCCGCAGGTCAATTCCCTTTCGGCGTCGGATCGCCCATAATCCCCTCCCGGTTTGCACACCGGGAATCCAGGAGAGTTCATGTACTACCCCTTCGTTCGTAAAGCCCTTTTCCAGCTCGACCCTGAGCGCGCTCATGAATTTACATTCCAGCAATTACGTCGTATTACAGGAACGCCGCTGGTCGCTCTGGTGCGTCAAAATGTGCCGGAAAAACCTGTGCAATGCATGGGATTGACCTTTAAAAACCCGCTGGGTCTTGCGGCAGGTCTGGACAAAAATGGCGAGTGCATTGATGCCCTGGGCGCGATGGGCTTTGGCTCTATCGAAATCGGTACCGTCACGCCGCGCCCACAACCGGGAAATGACAAGCCGCGTCTGTTCCGCCTGGTCGAAGCTGAAGGCTTGATCAACCGCATGGGCTTTAATAACCTCGGTGTCGATCACCTCGTTGAGAATGTAAAAAAAGCCCATTTTGATGGCGTATTAGGTATCAATATTGGCAAAAATAAAGACACGCCGGTAGAGCAAGGTAAAGATGACTATCTGATTTGTATGGAAAAAGTCTACGCCTATGCTGGTTATATTGCGGTGAATATTTCCTCACCCAATACCCCGGGACTGCGTTCTTTGCAATATGGTGAAGCGCTGGACGATCTTCTGAGTGCCATTAAAAATAAACAAAATGAGCTGCAGTCGATCCACCATAAATATGTTCCCGTCGCGGTTAAGATCGCTCCGGATCTTTCTGTCGAAGAATTGATCCAGGTTGCCGACAGTTTAGTTCGCCATAATATTGATGGTGTGATTGCGACCAATACCACACTCGATCGCTCCCTGGTTCAGGGAATGAAAAACTGTGACGAAGCGGGTGGGTTAAGTGGACGTCCGGTACAATTAAAAAGCACCGAAATTATTCGTGCATTGTCAGCGGAATTAAAAGGTCGTTTACCGATTATCGGCGTCGGTGGTATCGACTCTGTGATTGCTGCACGCGAGAAGATGGCAGCAGGTGCGTCACTGGTGCAAATCTATTCCGGCTTTATTTTTAAAGGACCACCGCTGATTAAAGAAATCGTCACTCATATCTAATCTTTTCTCTTAATCAGACAACCAGGGCTTTATTTCCGGCCCTGGTTGTTTTATATTCCGTCATTGTTGCTTATTTAGACATTATAGTCTTTTATTAAATGGTGTTAAAAACGAAGCGACGAGCAGGACATTTTTAGTACAGGACGTTTGGGACGGGAGAGAAACATGCGAATTAAACCTGACGATAACTGGCGCTGGTATTTTTGCGACGAGCATGACCGTATGATGCTCGATTTAGCCAATGGTATGTTGTTTCGTTCTCGTTTTGCCCGCCGAATGTTAACCCCGGACGCTTTTTCTCCGTCAGGATTCTGTGTTGACGATGCTGCGCTTTATTTCTCCTTTGAAGAAAAATGTCGCGATCTGGTGCTCTCTAAAGAGCAGCGTGCCGAACTGGTATTAAATGCGCTGGTGGCTATCCGTTTCCTGAAACCACAAATGCCAAAAAGCTGGCATTTCCTGCCGCATGGTATGAGCTGGACACCGGCGACGGGCGACGCGGCCAGCGTCAACCTGAGTGATAGCGCCGAAGAGGTGAGTCTGCTGGTGGTTGAGCCGGGCGAAAATGCCGCGCTCTGTCTGCTGGCTCAGCCCGGCGTGACAATTGCCGGGCGGACGATGCAACTTGGGGATGCCATCAAGGTCATGAACGACAGGCTGAAACCCCAACTTCGAGTGGATTCTTTCAGCCTGGAACAGGCTGTTTAAGCTTCCAGTTGTACTGAAGTTGTCGGGATGCAGCTACAGCACAGAATTGTCCCGTCGTCGGCTATTGCGGATTTTTTCAGCGCACTGACTTCACCCTCAACCAGCTTGATTCGACAGCAGCCACAGATCCCCGCGCGGCAGGAATACGGTATGCGGATCCCTGCTTGTTCCAGCTGTTCAAGTAAAACCTGCTGATTATTTCCCCGGATGATGTTGCCCTGCCAGTGAATATCCACTGATGAACTGACCTGCGTCTCGACCTCGACAAACTCGTCTTCCTGACCGGAGCCATAAACTCTTGCGGGTCCACGGGCAAGAATTTCTACCTCGTCACCGACACGGATCACGCCGCTGGAACGGGGGATCAGGTTCAGGCCAAAATCCACGTCGCCATTGTCCTGTGCAGTGCGGAAGGATTGCAGGGTTTTCAGCGGCTCACCGGAAGGGTGCTTCTGGCCTTTCTCAGGGCTTACGGTGGTGAAGATACAACGACTGCATGGCTTAGCGACATCGAAAATCACACTGCCGATGCGAATCACTTTCCAGGTGTCTTCTTCCCAGGCTTTTGTACCGGTTACCACCAGATTGGGGCGAAACTGCTCCATCTGAACGCTGGCTTTACAACGGTGCTGCAGGTCGCGCAGGGAGGCTTCACTGGTCAGCAGGAAAGGAAACCCATCCGCAAATGAGAGCGGAACTGCGTCATGACGCTTCACGCGGCGCGTCAGCGACGGGCCTACCCAACGTAACTGCACATCGCGCGAGAAGAAGCCGCTAAGCCAGCGGTTAATCTCGTCAGCGGCAATACGCGCGGTAAAATGATTGCCCCACACTTCTGTTGGCGCATCCACAGGCGCAAAATCAGCAAAGCGGATCACCACGCTGGAACCATCCGGCGCGGTAAGATGCAAACCGTCATGAAGGGGGGAAGGGATAAAGCGAACCATCTGCGGGAACTGGCGTGCAGTAATGAACGTACCGTCAGGCTCGGTGATCATAAAGATACGATCGAAGGCAAATCCGCTCATGTCGGCAAGTGCGTGAGAAATGCCGATGCCGCGCATGGATTTCACCGGATGAATAAAAAGCCTGGATAACGTCGCCACTGCACACTCCCTCGAATGAAAATAAGCCTTCAACTTTATGACATACACGCCATATTAGCTATAATGCGCGACAATTTTCTAAGAGTAAAAGTGACGATATGAATTCTCTGTTTGCCAGTACGGCCCGTGGGCTGGAAGAGCTGTTAAAAACTGAACTGGAAGCCCTGGGCGCGCAAGAGTGCCAGGTAGTTCAGGGTGGTGTCCATTTTGAGGGCGACACGCGGCTTATTTACCAGAGCCTGATGTGGAGCCGTCTGGCGTCGCGCATCATGCTGCCGATGAAAGAGTGCAAGGTCTATAGCGACCTTGACCTCTATACCGGCGTACAGATGATCGACTGGACAGAGATCTTCACTCCGAATGCCACCTTTGCGGTGCATTTCAACGGCGTGAATGATGAGATCCGCAACAGCCAGTACGGTGCCCTGCGCGTTAAAGACGCCATTGTTGATTGCTTCACCCGTAAAAATAAGGAACGTCCAAACGTCGATCGCGAAAATCCGGATCTGCGTATTAACGTCTGGCTGAACGGCGACACCGCGAGCATCTCTCTGGATCTGAGCGGCGCAGGCCTCCACCTGCGCGGCTACCGCGATCGTACCGGTATGGCACCAATCAAAGAAACCCTTGCCGCAGCCATTGTGATGCGCTCTGGCTGGCTGCCGGGTACCCCGCTGCTGGACCCGATGTGTGGTTCTGGTACATTGCTGATTGAAGCTGCCATGCTGGCCACCGACCGTGCCCCAGGCCTGCACCGTGGTCACTGGGGCTTCAAGGGCTGGGCACAGCACGATGAAGCACTGTGGAAAGAGGTCAAAGATGATGCGCAGACCCGTGCGCGTAAGGGCCTGGCGGAATATACCTCCCATTTCTATGGTTCGGACAGCGACCCGCGCGTCATTGAACGTGCCCGCAGCAACGCCCGTCGCGCCGGTATCGGCGAGCTGGTCACCTTCGAGGTGAAAGACGTGGCGAACCTGACCAACCCGTTGCCAAAAGGTCCGTACGGTACCGTTATCAGTAACCCGCCATACGGTGAGCGTCTGGACAGCGAACCGGCGCTGATTGCCCTGCACAGCCTGTTGGGCCGCAATATGAAAGATTACTTTGGCGGCTGGAATCTCTCCCTGTTCAGTGCTTCACCTGAATTGCTGAGTTGCCTGCAGCTGCGTGCCGATCGCCAGTTTAAGGCGAAAAACGGCCCGCTGGACTGCGTGCAGAAGAACTACCATCTGGCTGAGAAAGCGGCGGACAGCAAACCGTCGGGCGTGGCGGAAGATTACGCCAACCGTCTGCGCAAGAATCTGAAGAAATTCGAGAAATGGGCGAAGCAGGAAGGTATTGAATGCTACCGCCTGTACGATGCCGATCTGCCGGAATACAACGTGGCGGTAGACCGCTATGCGGACTGGGTGGTGATTCAGGAATACGCGCCACCGAAAACCATTGATGCGCAAAAAGCGCGTCAGCGTATGCTGGACGTCATTGCGGCAACCATCGCCGTGCTGGGTATTGCGCCAAACAAGCTGGTGCTGAAAACCCGCGAACGTCAGAAAGGCAAAAACCAGTATCAGAAAATGGGTGAAAAGGGCGACTTCATTGAAGTGGGCGAGTACAACGCTCGTCTGTGGGTTAACCTGACTGACTACCTTGATACCGGTCTGTTCCTTGACCACCGTATCGCCCGCCGCATGCTCGGACAGATGAGCAAGGGCAAAGATTTCCTCAACCTGTTCTCCTATACCGGCAGCGCCAGCGTGCATGCGGGTCTGGGCGGCGCGCGGAGCACGACCACGGTGGATATGTCCCGCACCTATCTGGAGTGGGCGGAGCGCAACCTGCGCCTTAACGGTTTAACTGGGCGTCAGCATCGCCTGATGCAGGCCGACGTGCTGGGTTGGCTGCGTGATACCGACGAGCAGTTCGATCTGATCTTTATCGATCCGCCGACCTTCTCTAACTCCAAGCGTATGGAAGATAGCTTTGATGTGCAGCGCGATCACCTGCGCCTGATGACCGACCTGAAGCGCCTGCTGCGTAGAGGCGGCACGATTATGTTCTCGAACAACAAACGCGGCTTCCGTATGGATCATGACGGCTTAGCAGCCCTGGGACTGAAAGCACAAGAAATCAGCCAAAAAACGCTGTCTCAGGATTTCGCCCGTAACCGTCAAATCCATAACTGCTGGTTGATTACCGCGGCCTGAAAGGAAAAATAAATGTCTTTAATTAGTATGCACGGCGCGTGGCTCTCTTTCAGCGACTCACCGCTTCTCGATAATGCAGAACTGCACATCGAAGATAACGAGCGTGTCTGTCTGGTGGGCCGTAATGGCGCGGGCAAATCCACGTTGATGAAAATCCTCAACCGTGAACAGGGTCTGGATGACGGGCGTATTGTTTACGAGCAGGATCTTATCGTTTCTCGCCTGCAGCAGGACCCGCCGCGTCATGTGACCGGCAGCGTTTACGATTTCGTGGCTGAAGGTATTTCTGAGCAGGCTGAATACCTGAAGCGTTATCACGAGATTTCACATCTGGTGATGACTGACCCGAGCGATAAGAACCTCAACGAACTGGCGAAAGTGCAGGAGATGCTCGATCACCACGGTCTGTGGCAGCTGGAAAACCGTATTAATGAAGTGCTGGCACAGCTCGGTCTGGAAGCCGATATGGAGCTGTCAGCGCTCTCCGGCGGCTGGCTGCGTAAAGCGGCACTGGGTCGTGCGCTGGTCAGCGGACCGAAGGTGCTGCTGCTGGACGAACCGACGAACCACCTGGATATCGAAGCGATTGACTGGCTGGAAGGGTTCCTGAAAACCTTCAGTGGCACCATCATCTTTATCTCTCACGACCGTTCGTTTATTCGCAATATGGCGACGCGCATTGTCGATCTCGATCGCGGTAAGCTGGTGACCTATCCTGGCGATTACGATACCTATCTGCTGGAAAAAGAAGAAAACCTGCGCGTGGAAGAGCTGCAGAATGCGGAGTTCGACCGCAAGCTGGCACAGGAAGAAGTCTGGATCCGTCAGGGCATCAAAGCCCGTCGTACACGTAACGAAGGTCGCGTTCGTGCGCTGAAGGCGATGCGCCGTGAGCGTAGCGAGCGCCGAGAAGTGATGGGCAGCGCCAAAATGCAGGTGGAAGAGGCGTCCCGTTCCGGCAAGATTGTCTTCGAAATGGAAAACGTTAACTATCAGGTCGACGGTAAAGTGCTGGTGAAAGACTTCTCGGCACAGGTTCAGCGTGGGGACAAAATTGCACTGATTGGTCCGAACGGTTGCGGCAAAACCACGCTGTTGAAACTGATGCTGGGTCAATTGCAGGCTGACAGCGGTCGTATCCACTGCGGCACCAAGCTTGAAGTGGCCTACTTCGATCAGCACCGCGCAGAGCTGGATCCGGACAGAACGGTGATGGATAACCTCGCTGAAGGTAAGCAAGAGGTGATGGTAAACGGCAAGCCGCGCCATGTGCTGGGCTACCTGCAGGACTTCCTGTTCCATCCGAAACGTGCGATGACGCCGGTACGCGCGCTGTCAGGCGGTGAGCGCAATCGTCTTCTGCTGGCACGTCTGTTCCTGAAGCCAAGTAACCTGTTGATTCTCGATGAACCTACGAACGACCTGGATGTCGAAACCCTGGAATTGCTGGAGGAACTGATCGACGGTTATCAGGGGACGGTGATGCTGGTTAGCCACGATCGTCAATTCGTGGATAACACCGTGACCGAGTGCTGGATCTTCGAAGGTGAAGGGCGAATTGGTCAGTATGTCGGCGGTTATCACGATGCAAAAGGGCAGCAGTCGCAGTCTCTGGCGCAGAAACAGTCAAAGTCCAAAATAAGTTCTGAACCTGCTGTAACAAAAGCAGAAACTGTCAAGAAAAGCTCGGCTAAACTAAGCTATAACCTGCAGCGCGAACTGGAGGGGCTACCTCAGCGTCTGGAAGAGCTGGAGGCCGCGCTTGAAAATCTGCAAGCTCAGGTTGCTGATGCGACATTCTTTACCCAATCGCACGACTATACTCAGAAAATACTGGCTGAACTGTCCGCGGCTGAAAAGGCCCTGGAAGAAGCATTTGAGCGCTGGGAGTACCTTGAGTCTCTGAAAAACGGCGCATAAACAGGGATAACATATGTGTGACCAGCACCATGCCGACAGGCATATATTATGCTCGCAATGCGACATGCTCGTGGCGTTGCCAGAGCTTGGTCACGGACATAAAGCGCTGTGTCCACGTTGCGGCGCAACGTTGACAACCGAGTGGGACGCACCGCGGCAGCGTCCCACTGCTTACGCTCTGGCAGCATTATTCATGCTGCTGCTCTCCAATCTCTTCCCGTTCATCTATATGAAGGTGGGCGGAATTACCAGCCAGGTCGATTTGCTCGAAATCCCGGGCGTGATGTTCTCAGAAGATTACGCCAGCCTCGGCACCTTTTTTCTGCTCTTCGTCCAGATAGTCCCGGCTTTTTGCCTGGTCGTTATCCTGCTGCTGGTGAACCGTGTCAGGATGCCGTCGTCACTGAAAATCAAACTCGCGCGTATCCTTTTTCAGCTTAAAAGCTGGGGGATGGCCGAGATCTTTCTGGCGGGGATTCTGGTCAGTTTCGTGAAGCTGATGGCGTATGGCGACGTGGGGATTGGCAGCAGCTTTATCCCCTGGTGTCTGTACTGCGTCCTGCAGCTGCGCGCCTTCCAGTGTGTGGACAGGCGCTGGGCGTGGGACGATATCGCACCAGCGCCGACGCTTGCGCAGACGGTAAAGGTCGGGGTGCCCGGTATTCGTCAGGGGCTACGTTCGTGTCCGTGCTGTACCGCCGTGCTGCCCGCCGATCTCGACGTTTGTCCGCGCTGCGAAACCAAAGGGCACGTGCGGCGTAAAAACAGCCTGCAGTGGACGATGGCACTACTGGTGACCTCTGTCATGCTGTATCTGCCAGCTAATATCTTGCCGATTATGATCACCGATCTGCTGGGCGACAAAATGCCCTCGACGATCCTGGCCGGGGTGATATTGCTGTGGGGTGAAGGTTCGTATCCGGTTGCCGGTGTAATCTTTATCGCCAGTATTATGGTGCCAACCCTGAAAATGATCGCGATCGCCTGGCTCTGTTGGGATGCGAAAGGTCACGGTAAACGCGACAGCGAACGCATGCACCTGATTTATGAAGTGGTCGAGTTTGTCGGACGCTGGTCAATGATTGACGTGTTTGTTATTGCCGTTCTCTCTGCACTGGTGCGGATGGGCGGATTGATGAGTATTTATCCCGCGATGGGGGCTTTAATGTTTGCACTGGTCGTGATTATGACTATGTTTGCGGCCATGACCTTCGACCCTCGTTTATCGTGGGATCGTGAGCCTGAATCAAGCCATGAGGAAGAGTAAGAGCATGGAAAATAAGAGTGGAGAGGCGAAAGTGCAGAAGGTCAAGAACTGGTCACCGGTGTGGATTTTCCCCATCGTGACGGCGCTGATCGGGGCATGGATCCTGTTTTATCACTACAGCCATCAGGGGCCGGAAGTGACGCTGATTACCACCAATGCCGAGGGGATTGAGGGCGGTAAAACGACCATCAAGAGCCGCAGCGTGGATGTGGGTGTGGTTGAAAGCGCAACCCTGACCGATGATTTAACCCATGTGGAAATTAAGGCGCGCCTTAATGCTGGCATGGAAAAACTGCTGCATGGCGATTCCGTTTTCTGGGTGGTTAAGCCTCAGGTAGGACGTGAAGGGATTAGCGGTTTAGGGACGCTGCTCTCCGGGGCCTATATTGAACTGCAGCCCGGTACGAAGGGTAGCCAGCCGGGAAAATACCAGCTTCTGGATTCACCACCGCTTGCGCCGCCTGATGCCAAGGGTATCCGCGTGATCCTCGACAGTAAAAAAGCGGGTCAGCTTACGGCGGGCGATCCCGTGCTGTTCCGCGGTTATCGCGTCGGGTCGGTTGAGAAAAGTACCTTTGATCCGCAGAAACGCGCGATCAGCTATCAACTGTTTATCAATGCACCGAACGATCGGCTGGTCACCAGTAACGTCCGTTTCTGGAAAGACAGCGGGATCGCGGTGGATCTGACCTCTGCGGGTATGCGCGTTGAAATGGGGTCTCTGACCACGCTGTTTGGCGGTGGCGTGAGTTTTGACGTACCGGAAGGCCTGGATTTGGGGCAGCCGGTTACAGAAAACACGGCTTTCAGACTCTTTGACGATCAAAAAAGCATCCAGGATGCGCTGTATACCAGCCACGTTGATTTCCTGATGTTCTTCAAAGATTCCGTCCGCGGCCTGCAGCCGGGTGCACCGGTTGAGTTCCGCGGCATTCGTCTTGGTACGGTTGGGCAAGTTCCGTTCTTCGTTCCGGGACTTCAGCAGGTGCTGGATGATGATTACCGCATCCCGGTGCTGATCCGCATTGAGCCAGAGCGTCTGGTCAATCAGATTGGCGAAAATCAGGATATTGGCACGCACATCTCTCAACTGATGGAACGCGGTCTGCGCGGGTCGCTGAAAACCGGTAACCTGGTGACAGGTGCTCTGTATGTGGATATGGACTTCTACCCGAAAGCTCCGCCGATTACCGGTATCCGTGAATTCGGTGGCTACAAGATTATCCCAACGGTGAGCAGCGGCCTGGCGCAGATCCAGCAGCGCCTGATGGAAACGCTGGATAAGATTAACAATCTGCCACTGAATCCGATGATTGAAGCCGCGACAAACTCTCTGAGCGAGAGCCAGGCAACGATGCGCCGTCTGCAAACCACGCTGGATAACATCAACAAGATCACAGCGAGCCAGAGCATGCAGCAACTGCCGCAGGATATGCAGAAAACGTTGCGTGAGCTGAACCGCAGTATGCAGGGCTTCCAGCCTGGTTCTGCGGCTTACAACAAGATGGTGGCTGATATGCAGCGCCT
The DNA here is from genome assembly GCA_023023105.1 of Enterobacter ludwigii. Classification (NCBI taxonomy): domain Bacteria; kingdom Pseudomonadati; phylum Pseudomonadota; class Gammaproteobacteria; order Enterobacterales; family Enterobacteriaceae; genus Enterobacter; species Enterobacter ludwigii. The sequence goes on from CP083824.1 coordinate 1,575,583, forward strand.
TGATCAGGTCTTACGTGAACTGCAGCCTGTTCTGAAGACGCTCAATGAGAAGAGCAACGCGCTGGTGTTCGAAGCGAAAGATAAAAAGGATCCTGAGCCTAAGAGGGCAAAAGAATGAATAAGTGGCTATTGATGGTTGGCGCTCTGCTATTAACGGCGTGCAGTTCAGGTGTAGAGAATAAAAGCTACTACCAGTTGCCTGTTAGTACGCAGAATAGCGGGCAAAGTACGGCCAGTCAGGGAAATCGTCAGCTCTGGGTTGAGCAGGTTGCCGTGCCAGATTATCTGGCAGGTAACGGTGTGGTCTACCAAACCAGCGATGTGAAATACGTGATTGCGACAAACAACCTGTGGGCCAGCCCGCTGGATCAGCAACTGCGCAACACGCTGGTGGCCAATCTGGGCAGCCAGCTTCCGGGCTGGGTTGTCGCTTCGCAGCCGCTGGGTAACGATCAAGATACGCTGAACGTCACCGTAACAGGCTTCCACGGCCGTTATGACGGTGCGGTGGTGATCAGCGGTGAGTGGCTGCTGAATCATCAGGGGCAGCTGATTAAGCGTCCTTTCCATCTGGAGCTGAAGCAGCAGAAAGATGGCTATGACGAAATGGTGAAAGTCCTGGCTCAGGGTTGGGCACAGGAGTCGGCCAGTATCGCCAGGGAAATTTCCCGGCTGCCATAAGTAAAATTCATCGTCAAAAACCGCAATCGGTCTGCCACTGATTGCGGTTTTTTTTTCGTTTTCACTTCAGGTTGTTACTTGTGCCGGGTCACAATTTTTGTACAAATGATCTTCCAGCTAGCTCACAAATATGACACCCGTATGAATTTTGAACATTGACGCTGCGACTAATTCGGGGTATTCGTTATCTGTGCCTGTGCATTTGTGCAGACACTGTTTTCTTTCCACCAGACAAAAGAATGAGGGAAACGAGGCATGAAGAGACAGAAACGAGATCGCCTGGAACGGGCTCATCAACGTGGTTATCAGGCCGGCATCGCTGGACGTTCTAAAGAAATGTGTCCTTATCAGACGATAAACCAAAGGTCACAATGGCTTGGAGGCTGGCGAGAAGCCATCGGCGACAGGGCACTCATAGCCTGATAACGTCTCTTTAAAAAAAGAAACCTCCGCAATGCGGAGGTTTCGCCTTTTTGAGATTGCGAAAAGCAATATCAGAACGCGGAAGTGTCCTGGAACAGACCCACTTTCAGGTCGCTCGCGCTATAGATCAGGCGACCATCGACCAGCACTTCGCCATCCGCCAGGCCCATAATCAGGCGACGGTTAACAATGCGTTTGAAGTGAATACGATAGGTCACTTTCTTCGCAGTAGGCAGAACCTGACCGGTGAATTTCACTTCGCCAACACCCAGTGCGCGGCCTTTACCTTCGCCACCCAGCCAGCCCAGATAGAAGCCAACCAGCTGCCACATTGCATCCAGGCCCAGACAGCCAGGCATTACCGGATCGCCAATAAAGTGGCAACCGAAGAACCACAGATCCGGGTTGATATCGAGTTCTGCTTCTACGTAACCCTTATCGAAGTTGCCGCCGGTTTCGGTCATTTTCACGACACGGTCCATCATCAGCATGTTCGGGGCCGGTAACTGTGGGCCTTTCGCACCAAACAGTTCACCGCGACCAGAGGCAAGAAGATCTTCTTTTGTATAGGATTCGCGTTTATCTACCATGTTCTCAGTAAGCCTTATTTTAGTGAAGGACGCAGGATAGCTAACACGTGTACGCTGAACAAGTCCGATCAGTTCGAACCAAACCAGCCTAACCAGCGTAACGGCCATGGATAACGATGACGAGCATCCTGCTGTGTCGCCTGAGCAATACGCTCCTGAATAGTCTGCATCAGGTTGGTTTGCCCTTCGCCATCCCATATCAGGTTTGTCAGTAAGGGTAGTGCATCCTCAATCCCTTCGATGGCCCAGATGGCGAATTGCTCTTGCTCCACCGCATCCAGAATATCCTGACTGAGGCTCAAATGGCGTGCATTGGGAGCAGGAATAATCACACCCTGTTTGCCATTTAAACCGCGCTGCTGACAGATAGAGAAGAAGCCTTCAATTTTTTCATTGAGGCCTCCCACTGGCTGGGCACGACCGAATTGGTCCACCGAGCCGGTGATCGCGATGTTCTGATTGATGGGCACTTCGGCCAGGGCGCTGATTAGGGCGCACAGTTCTGCCATAGAGGCGCTATCACCATCGACTTCGCTGTAGGACTGCTCAAACGTCAGCGAGGCGGAGAAGGGGATCTGTTGCTCGAGCTGCAGCTCTGACATCAAAAACGCCTGCATGATCATCATGCCTTTCGCGTGAATGTTTCCGCCCAGCTCGGCTTTCCGTTCGATATCGGTGAACTCACCATCGCCAATATGGACAACGCAGCTGATACGGGACGGTTCGCCGATTGCGCGAGGATGGCCCGGAAATTCAATCACCGACAGGGCGTTAATCTGTCCGACGCGTTCGCCTTCTGTCTCGACCAGAATTTGTTCCAGCAGAATTTCATCCTGCATACGGTCAGCAAGATAGCCTTCTCGCCACTCACGCTGAGCCAGCATCTGTGTGAGCTGTTCTCCGGTGAACGCACCGTTACCGCTGATCACCCCCACTTCACGCAGCTGTTTGCCGATCCAGAGCGGACAGAGGGGCAGCGTTTCCTGGTCACCGGTATATCGCACCGCTTCGCGAATCAAGCCTGGCCACGCGTCAGCCGCAGGTGTTGGCAGCGAAAAGCGTTCAGCTACAGCCATTACCCACTGGCACCACTGCGCCATATCGTCGGCATCGGCAATCTGGATGTTGTCTTCGTACTCGCTGTAGACCGCCTGCTCAGCCAGTTCCGGTTCCATCTCCTGGAAGTCTGCCAGAGATTCGCGGTCACCCGTCAGCACGACGGTCAACGACAGAGGCATAGAGGGAACAGAGACAGGCAGAGGACGGGACTCATCGTAGCCGACCCAGTCAAAACGTTGCTGGTTCACAATCGTTTTCAGACGCATCCACAACAGCGGCTGCGAGAGTAGGGTACGCAGTGAGATGATAAGTACACCGCCATTTGCGCGATGTACCAACCCCGGTTGCAGCGAAAGTTCACCATTAAACTGGCGCAGACAACCAAAGAGTTGTTCCGCCTCGACCCAGTTAGCGGTAATCACTTCGCCTTTAGCGGCAAAACGGCCATCCGCCTGAACTGCCGGTTCGAAAGTGACATCATGTCCCGCGATACGATATTCGCCGCCAAAGAGGGCATTCGTTTCCGACTGCAACTGGCGCATGGCGTCCCCGACAAGCGTCAGGTACTCCGCTTCTTCCGGGGCTTTAAGCAACATGAAAGGCGCCGTTGCCCATGGGCTTAACACCTGCTCCAGCGCATAATGCAAACGTGGTTGCGTATCGCTAAGGATGAATTCGTGTTCTTTTGCGAGATCTGGCTGTGCAAACAGTTCCTGATAGCTCTCGGTATCCGGAACAAGGTCACGCCATGCAAGTTTCGTAATGGTCAAAGTTGATGTTTTTTAGTCAGATGTAAAAGCGTGGAGTATACCGTAAGCGAGGGGGACTACCCAAGCAGGATTGGGGATTTCGACAGGGGGATTGCCTGCATTCACTCACATATATGATTTCTTTTCAGCAGATTGCTAAAAAACTGATATTCTGAACAGAGTTACGTGGTAACACTGAGATCGCAATGAAATATCAACAACTGGAAAATCTCGAAAGCGGCTGGAAATGGAAGTACCTGGTCAAAAAGCACCGTGAAGGGGAGTTGATCACCTGCTACATCGAAGCCAGCGCTGCGCAAGAAGCCGTGGATATTTTGCTGACCCTCGAAAATGAACCGGTACAGGTTAACGGCTGGATTGAGAAGCACATCAATCCTGCGTTGTTGAACCGAATGAAGCAAACTATCCGCGCGCGACGCAAACGACATTTTAATGCGGAGCATCAACACACTCGCAAAAAATCAATCGACCTTGAGTTCGTGGTCTGGCAGCGCCTGGCGGGGCTGGCACAACGGCGTGGTAAAACGCTGTCGGAAACGATTGTGCAATTGATTGAGGATGCGGAGCATAAAGAGAAGTACGCCAACCAGATGTCGACGTTGAAGAACGACCTTCAGGCATTGTTGGGCAAAAAATAGACTTTTGTTTTCTTCAGATAATAAAAAACCCCGCATTGCGGGGTTTTTTTATAAGACGATAACTTATGCCGCTGGCTGAGTTACAACGTCTTTGATGCCTTTAACTTCGATCTCAACGCGACGATCTGGAGCCAGGCAGTCGATCAGTGCAGGGCGAGCTTTCACGTTGTCACAGGTGTTGCCAGTAACTGGGTTAGATTTGCCCATACCACGTGGGGAGATCTTGTTAGCTGGGATACCTTTAGAGATCAGGTAATCAACAACAGACTGAGCACGTTTCTCAGACAGTTTCTGGTTGTAAGCGTCAGAACCGATACGGTCGGTGAAGCCCAGAACCACTACAGAACCATCTTTAGGATCCAGGTTGCTCAGCTGAGAGTACAGCTGATCCAGTGCCTGCTGGCCTTCTGGTTTCAGAGTTGCTTTGTTGAAGTTGAACAGAACGTCAGACTTCAGAGTGAAGTGTTTGGTCTGTACTTCTGGAGCTGGAGCCGGCGCTGGAGCAACAACTGGTGCTGCTTCTTCCTGCTGGCCGAAACGGTAGGAAACACCTACGCTCAGCATGCCGTTGTCTGGACGAACACCAACGGTGCCAGCGTCGCCGATGTTGTTAACCCACTGATATTCCAGACGGGTAGCGATGTCACGGGTCATAGCCCACTCAACGCCACCAGCGAATACTGGGGAAACACCGGTGTCATGGTCGCTGCCAATCTGGTTGTTGCTGGAGTCAGCGCGCCATACCATGCCGCCCAGACGGGTGTACACGTCCAGATCGTCAGTTACTGGGTAACCCAGTTTAGCGGTCAGCTGAACGCCCTGTGCTTTGAAAGCGCCGTTTACGGTGTCGCCTTTGTATGGCATACGACCTAACCAGTCGTAACCCATTTCAAAACCAACATACGGGTTAACCTGATAGCCACCGAACGCACCTGCACCAAGCTGGCTCTCGTGAGTCGGGCCATCGTTGTTCAGTTTGCTGTTGTACCAGCCGGTGTCGTGGAACTGAGACCAACCCAGTTTACCACCTGCATACCAGGTATTATCTTTCGGAGCGGCCTGCGCTACGGTAGCGAAGCCAGCCAGTGCCACTGCAATCGCGATAGCTGTCTTTTTCATTTTTTGCGCCTCGTTATCATCCAAAATTCGCCATGAAAGTCTCTGGAGAGAATCACGGTTAAATCCTTCACCGGGGGGCGTGGTCAAATATAAATCTACCGATATCTTCGGCTTAGGCCGAGCACCCCTGGCGATGTAAAGTCTACAACGTAGCTGAAAACTTACAAGTGTGAAGTCCGTCAGGCATATGAAAAAAAAAGTTCCGTATACCTATTATTTAACATTTTTTGCGCGAATTTTGTGCAATAAAATTAAGGAGAACCGCACCAGACAAGCCTTGCCGCAATTTTGAGGCCGGGAACTAAAAGCACATCTTGTGGTCAAAAAAAATTCCAGGAAAAATCTTAATTTCACTCAATGATACAAATTTGAGTGAATTTTTAGCCCAGAAAGTTGTCCTCTGCGATAAGAATCTGGATGAACCGGGCGCATGATAAACCCGATCGCATTACCTTCTTCAGCCGCTTCAGTCAGACGAAAATGTTCCTCTTCCGTCAATTCTTCCGGTAACCATCCAATCACCACACTGTAATTTCCCGTGCGTAATGCGCGGATCATCGACTCAACGGTATCACACGGCGAGAGTTGATTAATTTGCATGACCTTTGCCAGCGGAAGGCCAGCGGACTGAACCCATTCCCGGCTCAGTTTTTGCTGTGGCGTCAGCCAAAGCTGCCAGCGGGACTGCTGTCCAAGCTGTTGTAATAACGGCAGCAGCAGCAGTTGAGTTAACAGAGGCTGGTCCTCACGATAAACCACTTCGCTAATAAGCCCTGTCGAAGCACTGCCGACGGTGCTCTGCGCAACGTTGCCAGCGGTAGAAGAGAGAAAGGTTGAGCGATTTGCATAGCCTGAAGTGTGCATATTCATTCCAGCCCTGTAGTTACTGTATGGATATACAGTAACCCCTGTATGCATAAAGATCAACCTCATTTTCGGAAAGCGACTCGCAAAATTCATTCAATATTGATGCCCCTTGAAAAATCATCTTGCCCAACAGCGATAAGTTGCCTATTTTCCTGCTAACGGATCCGCTAGTAAGAAACATCGTTGTTAATTTTTGATTTATAAGGAAATATCATGAAAAAGATATCTTATGAACGGATCTATAAATCCCAGGAATATCTGTCTCCGCTGGGGGACATTCAACATCGGGCACTGTTTGGAGGCTATACCCTGGCAGTGGATGATGCGGTCTTTGCCATGGTGTCAGAGGGAGAACTCTACCTCCGCGCCTGTGAGGAAAGTGCGAAATACTGTGTAAAGAATGCCGCCTCGTTTTTGACACTCATGAAACGGGGGCGTCCGGTGCTTCTGAACTATTATCGCGTGGATGACGGATTGTGGCAGGACAGAGAGCGGCTGCTTCAGCTCTCCTCGTTCGCACTGAGAGCGGCAAGAAAAGAACGCTCTCAGCGTCATCAACGAAATCGGCTTAAGGATCTCCCGAACCTGACGTTTCAGCTTGAAGTCTTGCTTTTTGAAGCGGGTATTACCGATGAAGAAACGCTTCGGACGCTGGGTGCGAAAGCGAGCTGGCTGAAGATGCGGGCAAAAAATAAAGCACTCAGTATTAAAGTGCTTTTCGCGCTGGAAGGTGCCATTGAGGGACTTCATGAAGCGGCACTCCCGGCGGGAATACGCCGGGAGCTGACGGAGTGGTTTAATGCGCTGCCTGAGCCACAGGAGAATCACTCCTCCAGGTAGCGATTTGCTGTTGCAGTCGGCAAATTTCTGGCAGCAGAGCGATAAGCAGACCAATTTGCTGAAGAACCAGTGGCGCTTTGCTGTCGTTTCCGGGATCCAGATGGGCAATACGTTGAGCCAGTTCATCCAGAGCCTGTTGAACACGGGGTTCATCCGCTGGCCGGTGATGAAGTGCGTCGTCGACATAACAGACTGCGTCATCCAGCAAGGCGAGGATACCCGGGTTGGTGAGTTTCTCACGGTGGGCACCCAGCGTAGAAATATAGCTGGTAAAGGTATGATTCAGACAGAGCAGGCGGAACGCTGTCTCACGAATCTCTGCGGTGGCACGAGGCTCTGTTGACATATTAGAGACAACCGAGGCTAGTTCAGCATCGCTGTTGTGCGCATCCCGGCGTGCGATCCGGTAAGCCAGACGGTTATCGCGGCCCTGATGGTATTGTTCAAGGATGGCATCAAGATACCGGCAGTTGGCATTCATAGCCCTGTCTAACACGCGTGGCAAATTACGGAAACGCCAGTCTGGCCAGATAAAGCTGACAGCCGCCCAGGCGATCGCACAGCCAATCAGGGTGTCAATCACGCGGGGCAGCGCGACTTCAAACCCTTCACCCAGCAGGTTAAAGCAGAGCAGAACCAGCAGCGTGATGAACATGGTGGCATGGGCGTACTGCACATTGCGAAAGGCGAAGAACAACACACCGGTGATCACGATCAGGATCAGTTGGCCTTCAATGGACGGCACGAAATAGAGGACCGGCAGCCCAATGGCGACGCCGACCAGCGTGCCGAGAATACGCAGCGCAAGGCGGTGCCGGGTGGCATTGTAGTTCGGCTGGCAAACGAACAGGCTGGTCAGCAGGATCCAGTAGCCATGTTGCAACCCGGTTATCTGGATAAAGGCATAACCGACGCACAATACCAGCGACATTCTCACCGCGTGACGGAAGAGAGCCGACTCTGGGGTAAAGTTTCGGCTCAGCCGCAGCCACATATCGCTAAAGCTGTGGACGCTGTCATCCGCAAGCTGATTTTCCGCATCACTCCCGGGTAGCGCCATCGCCTGTTCTGACTCAATGGTCGCCAGTTGAGCATCTATCGCCCGCAGGTTATTCAGCAGATATCCCAGCGCTTTAATATGTTCCGGTGACGTCCCGCTGGCCTGAACGCGGTCAATTGCCGCATCAAGATGGCTAAACACACGTTCAAAACGGGGGTCATGTTGATAAGGCGTGCGCAGCAGAATAGAGCGTGCGAGCTGCTGGCATGCCTGGGACTGCATGGACAGCAGACGCTGGAAGCGGAACATCACGTCGCTGTACCGAAACTTTTCTCGCAGGGCGGCATACTGAACATGCGAGGAGCTGGCACGCTCATGTATATCCTGGGCGGCAAAGTAGTAGTGTAAGGTTCTTCGCGTCCCACGCTGGCCGCGATCGCCGCGCAGACGGGTAAGCAGTGACGCTTTGGTCTGGTTAAGGGTGGCAACCAGTTGGCCGTTTGCCAGAGCCAGATCGTAGAGCGGGGCCTGGCTTTCTTCCTCGATATCCGGGTCGAAAAGCCGGGATTTTAGCTCCAGATAGTGAGCTAACTGTTCATAGCTGCGGGCAAGGTTATCCTGCAGAGGGCGTACCGGGAAGATCAGATGACCGGTTAGCGTTAGCAGGTTATACCAGATGGCACCCAGCAACAGCAGAACCGGCTGCTGGTACCACTGGTCGTACAGGGAAACGCCCAGCATGGTGTAAATGGCGATCAGCAATGCACCAAACGCGATGGTGGCATAGCGCTGCCCAAGGCCGCCCAGCAAAATAAAGCCACTGGTTGAGAGCGTAAGACCCAGGGCAAACAGCCAGGGCCACGGAAAGAGCAACTCAACGGAAGCGGACGCAATAAAAAAACAGACCAGCGTAATCACCAGGTTACGCAAACGTCCGGCCAGACGATCGTCCAGATCCGCCAGCGCCCCCGCAACCACCCCCAGCGTGAGCGGAATGGTGAGCTTGACATCATTCAACCACCACGGCAGAGCTACCGTGCCGCAAAGCGCGATAAAAATCCTGACGTTATAAAGCCAGGTGCTGTTCCAGGTATAACGGCGAAGCAGTGGGCTTAGCATAAGCGCGGCCAGTCCTTATTTACTGAAAACGACGACGAGCGTTTGCTTCACGTGCTGCCTGAGCCACTTCAACCGGAACAACCCTGCGCCCGACGGGCCAAAGGGCGATCGCGGCGATTTTAAAGTTCGCGATCCCGACCGGAATACCAATAATCGTGATGCACTGGGCAATACCCGCAAAAATATGCATGATGCACAGCCACCAGCCGAAGAATATCAGCCACAGAATGTTGAGCAGGGTGCCGCCCGTATTCATCAACGCGTTTTTGCTCTCGGGATTCAGCTCGTCAACGTGGATGGCTTCATTTCCATACGGGATGAAGGATAGTTTGGTGATTTCCCAGCATGAGCGGGTCAGAGGGAGTGTGAAAATCAGGACGATGCTCACCAGCGTGGCAAAAAGCCAGGAAAGGGTGGTGGCAAAACCCCCCAGTACAAAATTCAACACATTCAGAACGGTACGCATAAATCCTCACTTCCTTTCGATAAAATTAACGCCTAATGATTGTAACGTTTTTTTAGGCTGGAGCACCTTAAAACTGGCAGTTAAACTGTCAGGTAAATTATCTCTTTGTGGATTTGGCGGGACATGGAACTGAAAGCAACTTCATTAGGCAAACGCCTGGCGCAACACCCCTATGACAGGGTTGTTCTCCTCAATGCCGGGGTGAAAGTCTCCGGAGAACGCCATGAATACCTTATTCCGTTTAATCAACTTCTGGCTATCCACTGCAAACGTGGGCTGGTGTGGGGGGAACTGGAGTTCGTTCTGCCTGACGATAAAGTCGTGCGTCTTCACGGCACCGAGTGGGTGGAGACCCAGCGTTTCCATCATCATCTGAACGCGCTCTGGCAGCAGTGGAGCCAGGACATGAGCGTGATTGCCGCCCAGGTACTGCAGCAGGTGCTGGATGATATTGCGCAAAGCAACGCGCAGCAAACATGGCTTACCCGCCAGCAGACCGCCGGGTTACAGCAAAAAATCAGGCAGGCGCTCTCCGCGCTGCCGGTATCCGTGACGCGTCTCGATGAGTTCGACAATTGCCGCGATGCCTGGCGTCAGTGCCAGGCCTGGCTGAATGATAAGGATAAAAGCCGGCTCGCCCATAATCAGGCCTGGACGGACGCCATGCTCACCCAATACGCCGACTTTTTCAGTACGGTGGAGTCTTCTCCGCTCAACCCGGCCCAGGCGCGCGCGGTGGTTAATGGTGAGCAGTCCTTGCTGGTGCTCGCAGGGGCCGGGAGCGGTAAAACATCGGTGCTGGTGGCGCGCGCGGGCTGGCTGCTGACAACCGGGGAAGCCGTCGCTGAACAAATTCTGCTTCTGGCTTTTGGCCGCAAAGCTGCCGAGGAGATGGACGAGCGTATCCAGGAGCGCCTGCACACCCGGGATATTACGGCCAGAACCTTCCATGCTCTGGCGTTGTACATCATTCAGCAGGGCAGCAAAAAAGTGCCTGCAGTGAGTAAACTCGAAAACGACACGCAGGCGCGTCAGGCTTTGTTTATCAAAACATGGCGCCAGCAGTGCAGTGAGAAAAAGGCGCAGGCGAAAGGATGGCGTCAGTGGCTGGAGGAAGAACTCAACTGGGAGGTGCCTGAGGGCAGTTTCTGGCAGGATGAAAAACTGGCGCGTCGACTGGGCTCGAGACTTGACCGCTGGGTAAGCCTGATGCGAATGCACGGCGGATCGCAGGCTGAAATGATTGAAAGTGCGCCGGAGGAGATCCGCGATCTGTTTTCAAAGCGGGTTAAACTGATGGCTCCGATGCTAAAAGCCTGGAAAACTGCTCTGAAGGCGGAAAATGCTGTCGATTTCTCTGGCCTTATCCATCAGGCCATTATCCTTCTTCAGAAGGGGCGCTTTGTCAGCCCGTGGAAACATATTCTGGTGGATGAATTCCAGGATATCTCACCGCAACGCGCAGCATTGCTTTCGGCGTTACGGGCGCAAAATAAACATACCTCTCTGTTTGCCGTAGGGGATGACTGGCAAGCCATCTACCGCTTTAGCGGCGCGCAGCTTTCGCTAACCACCGCGTTTCATCACTATTTTGGCGAAGGCGATCGTAGCGATCTGGATACCACCTACCGCTTCAATTCCCGTATTGGTGAAATCGCCAATCGCTTTATCCAGCAGAACCCGCATCAGCTGGCCAAGCCGCTTAATAGCCTGCGGCCAGGAGATAAAAAAGCGGTCACCCTGCTGGCGGATGACCAACTTGAACCGCTACTGGACAAGCTCAGCGGCTATGCGAAGCCCGATGAACGTATTCTGGTGCTGGCCCGCTACCATCATCTGAAACCCGCAGCGCTGGAGAAAGCGGCCACGCGCTGGCCGAAACTGCAGCTTGAATTTATGACGATCCACGCCAGTAAAGGCCAGCAGGCCGACTATGTGATTGTTATAGGGCTGAAAGACGGTAGCGACGGTTTTCCGGCTCCGGCTCGTGAGTCAGTCATGGAGCAGGCTTTACTGCCGATGCCGGAAGATTTTCCGGATGCCGAAGAGCGGCGTTTGCTGTATGTGGCCATCACCCGCGCGCGTCACCGCGTGTGGCTGCTGTTCAATAAAGAAGAGCCGTCGGTGTTTGTTGATATTCTGAAGAATATTGATGTGCCGGTGGTGCGCAAGCCGTAACGTCGCCAGGCTTGTTTTTGTGAGCCGGGTAAGGCGTAGCCGCCACCCGGCTTAAAATTTACTTTAATCTTTCAGACAGATAACGCTGATAGTCCGGAATAAGGATATCAACCGGCGAGTTAAACTGCGGCGATTCGATGATAAAATCCGCCGTTGAAAGGTTAGTCGCCACTGGAATATTCCAGACGGTGGCAAGGCGCAGCAGTGCCTTCACGTCCGGGTCATGCGGAACCGCATTCAGCGGATCCCAGAAGAAAATCAGCACATCAATTTTCCCCTCAGAAATCTGGGCACCTACCTGCTGATCGCCACCCATCGGGCCGCTCAGCATGGCATTGACCTCAAGACCCGTTTCGCGCTGGATCAGGTTACCGGTTGTACCGGTCGCCGAGAGGGTGTGCTTTTCCAGCAAAGACTGATGGCGGCGAACCCAGTTAAGCAGCATTTGTTTACAGTGGTCGTGCGCAACCAGCGCAATGTGTTTGCGTTCAGGTAGCGTGCGTGTTGTCAGTTCCATAATCGTATCCATCAGGTTAACTGGCTACACGATGACGGGAACTGTCTGACGCTGCAAGAGAAAGGCGAAAAAAATGTGGCTTATGATGAAGGTTGTTGCTTCGCCCATTGTAAAAAGCGGGCTCGCGTATCCGGATCGGCCTGCTGGAACCAGAATTTAAGGCGTTGTTCCGTCAGGGTTTGGGACTGAGGAGGAATGACATCCAGTTCAGATACACCGGATAACAGCGTACTGTCGTCTGCCATCATAGTGGCAAACTGGGGAAGCGATGCGCGTTTACCTGCTTTGTTATAGGTCTGGGTTGCGGCCTCATAATCCGGCCCTTTAGGGGATGTTGTCAACGCCAGAATATCAAGCTTCACCGGAATGGGCATCGCATCGCCATCCAGCAGCTCAACGCGTGGCGAGGTGTCAAAGGCCGCAGACTCTTTCTCCGTTTCAAGGCGGGGCAGGGTGATGTTCACCTGACTGATTTGACGGGTATTAAAACTGACGATCAGCGGCGGGGAGATGTACATCCGTTGTTCATGATTAGCAAGGCCGATCGACTTTTCTACCCGGAAGACCAGCTGATGAGGCCCGTTATCTAGCTCGATGCTGTCTGCGCCGCGTAATAATGAGCTGGAGACTTTTTTTCCGTCCAGAACCAGCAGATCAATGTCGGTAGAGAGCCGGAGCGTGGTCGCAAAGACGCAAACCGGCATCACTAATGCAATCACAGCAGTGGCAATTCCGGTTTTCATAGAAGGCTCCTGTCAGAAATACTGATGTTGCATTAATGTATCTAAATCTTTCGAAAATCATCTTTACTAACATATAGACATATTTCACGGTTTTGCCCTCATACATCTGTATGGGATGGATGGTTGAGATGTGCGCTTTGGCGTACACTTTGAAAAAAACCAGGAGACAAACCATGAGAGAGAACGATATTGCCGAGATTTTGACCTCCACGCGCACCATTGCGCTGGTGGGCGCGAGCGATAAACCGGATCGTCCAAGCTATCGGGTCATGAAATACCTTCTCGATCAGGGTTATCACGTTATCCCGGTGTCACCGAAGGTGGCCGGTAAAAGCTTACTGGGCCAGCAAGGATACGCCACCCTAAACGACGTACCTGAGAAAGTGGATATGGTTGATGTTTTCCGCAATTCTGAGGCGGCGTGGGAAGTGGCGCAAGAGGCCATCGCTATCGGCGCGAAAACGCTGTGGATGCAGTTAGGGGTTATTAACGAGCAGGCTGCTGTGCTGGCTCGCGAGGCTGGTTTGAACGTGGTGATGGACTGCTGCCCGGCGATTGAAATCCCCCGTCTGGGGCTGGCGAAGTAATAAAAAAAAGCCCGATAATCGGGCTTTCTTACACGCTTAGTTCCGCAGGCGTGGAGCCTGTAACTGTTTGCGGATAGTCTGAGCAAGTTCATCCATCGTGGGTTGCTCCGGATGTTCTTCCTGTAGTTCGCTACTCAGCTGCGCTTCAGCAAGATAGGTGTGAACGGGTTGTCCATCGTCACCTTCCATCACCACATGATACCAGGGCGCAGCGCGAAGCTCGGCGTTTACCGCCAGCTCGTCTGCAGACGGTTCATCAAGAGAATACTCCGGGTCGATATCCACGACCACACCCAAATACCCTAGCAAAGTGTGGCGGACCTGCTGGCCGATACCGAATTTGCTGGCAATCATAGTCACCTCCCGGGAAATACGACTTACACGTTATGTGCGGGCAATATTTCTCTTTTCAAGTTACATGACGCGACAGGCAAACCCTTTCAGATAGAGCCCTTCCGGGTAGGTAGCAATCACCGGGTGATCGGCTGCCTGACGGAACTGCTCTATAAATTGTACATCACGGCCAGCATCTATTGCGGCATCGGCGATGATTTTCTGAAATAAATCTGTGGTCATCAAGCCAGAGCAGGAGAACGTAAGCAGCACGCCGCCCGGGTTCAGCAGCTGAATGGCCAGCATGTTGATATCTTTATACCCGCGGCATGCGCCCATCAGCTGGCTTTTGTTTTCCACAAACTTAGGGGGGTCCATGACGATAACGTCGAATTTCTCGCCCTGATCGCGATACTTACGCAGCAGTTTGAAGACATCATCGCGAATAAATTCAGCTTTGCTCACATCCAGCTTGTTCAGCTCAACGTTCTGCTTTGCCACGTCCAGCGCTTCCTGCGAAGTGTCCACGCTCACCACCTGAGCACAGCCACCCATCAGCGCTGAAACGGCAAAACCACCGGTATAGGAGAAGCAGTTCAGCACGCGTTTATTGGCAACGTACTGACGCGTCGCCAGACGGCTGTCGCGCTGGTCGAGGTAGTAACCCGTTTTGTGGCCGCCCTGAATATCCACCAGCAGCTTCATGCCGTGCTCTTCAATCGGCAGCAGGGCAGGCGGCAGCTCGCCTGTCACTGGACCCTGGGTCAGCTCCATGCCCTCTTTTTTGCGCACCGCCACATCGCTGCGGTCGTAAATGGCGCATTCCGGGAACAGCGTTTGCAGCGCGCTAATCAACGCCGCACGTTGATATTCAGCACCAGCACTCAGAAGTTGTAGCACCAGGAAGTGACCAAAGCGGTCAATGGTGACGCCCGGCAGGCCGTCGGACTCACCGGCAATCAGGCGGTAGCTGTCCAGTCCGTCGCGTTTTGCCAGCCAGTCGCGCCACTGCTGCGCCTGCTGCAGACGGCGAACGAAGAAGTCGATGTCGATGGTTTCATCTTTATCGAAGGTCCAGACGCGGGCACGGATCTGGGACGCAGGCGAGTAAGCACCTCGCGCTAACCATTTCCCCTGATGGTCAACGATATCAATGGTTTCACCGAGGCTGGCTTTACCTTCCATACGGGCAACCGCGCCGGAAAAGACCCAGGGATGACGGCGCAGTAATGACTTCTCGCGCCCTTTGGCTAACACTAAACGTACGCTCATAATTTGCTGTTCTGTCGATTTCAGGAAATGGCGCGTAGAGTAGCACATTCAGCAAGGCGCAATCATCTGCGGATACCGTTGAGCGTTTCGGCACAAAATCAAATCGCTTAAGCACATTACGGCATTGTCGCATGCTTTACCTTAGGGCTTCCGGTTCAGCAAAGGAAACCCCCATGAAAAAGCGCAGTGCAATCGCAATAACCGCTCTGGCGGCAATGAGTTTTCAGGTTTTAGCAGCAACGCCTTTCCGCATTACCAGCCAGGATATCTCTGGCGAACGCCGGTTGGCGCAACAGCAGGTGTTTGAGGGATTTGGCTGCCACGGTGGAAATAGCTCTCCACAGCTGGCATGGAAAAATCCGCCCGCCGCGACGAAAAGCTTTGCCGTCACGGTATATGATCCGGATGCGCCCACCGGTAGCGGCTGGTGGCACTGGACCGTAGCCAATATCCCGGCGAAGACAATGACGCTGCCCGCTGATGCCGGTAACCCGAACGGCGAGAAATTACCTGCCGGCGTTGTGCAGGGACGTAATGATTTCGGCTATTCTGGTTTCGGCGGTGCATGTCCACCCGCAGGGGATAAGCCTCATCGCTATCAGATTACCGTCTGGGCCCTGGACGTGGATAAACTGCCCGTCGACAAAAATGCCAGCGGCGCGCTGGTCGGCTTTATGATCAATAGTCACGTGCTGGCAAAGGCTGAGTTAACAGCGACCTACAGTAGATAAGGATGGCGGAGTGCAGGAGTTCCATTTTCGACATAAACATCTCACGGCGGGTGAAGTGAGTGCCAGCAAAATGCATCGCCTGCATCAGGTCAAACTCTTTTTTCCGGCTATTTGTCATATTACGCACGGCAGTAAGGTAATTGTTCAGGATGACAACCGGCTGGTGGCGACACGGGATGAGCTCATCATTATCCCTGCTAATACGGTGATGGAGATTATCAATCAGCCCGCGAACGGCATGTTTCGATCGGACTTGCTGATGTTGTCTCCGGAGATCGTTGCCGAGTTTAAAGCGCATTATCTGAAATCCTGGCCGCGCACGACGCTACATTCGCTCTGTGCCCCACTGAGCGAGGGGCTGGCGTTTATGTGGGATAACCTGCTGCATGCCGTGCGTCAGGATTTACCAGAGGCGCTACAAAAGCATCAGGCCTTTGGTCTTTTACTTGCCTTGCTGCATGATGGCGTGGCAGGTCCGCTGCTTATTGAGCGAAATATTAACCTGACCGAACAGGTGCGGCAGTTCATTATGCTGTCGCCCGCCAGAGCCTGGACCGCGCAGGACATCGCCAGCCGTCTGGCCTTGAGCGTGCCGACGCTTCGCAGACGGTTACGTGAAGAGTCGCAGAGCTTTCGCCAGATTGTGGAGGAGGTGAGGATGGCCGTTGCGCTGTCACAGTTACAGTCAACCCGATTACCGATTGGCGAAATCGCATTACAATGTGGGTATCTTTCCAGTTCTCGTTTCACCGCCCGTTTCCGGCAACACTATGGCTGTTTACCGAAAACGCTACGTTAAGGAGAAGCAAAATGGCAAAAGTCTGCACCATCGCCTGGGTTCACGGTGTCGTTCAGGGCGTCGGCTTCCGCTACAGCACCCAGCGCGAAGCGATTGAGCTTGGGCTAACGGGATACGCGCGAAACATGGATGACGGCAGCGTTGAGGTGGTGGCCTGCGGCGAAGCGGAGCAGGTCGATAAGCTGGTGGCGTGGCTGAAAGCGGGCGGTCCGCGCAGCGCGCGGGTTGATAAGGTGTTAACAGAACCGCATCAACCCGGTCGGGAATACGTTAATTTCGGTATTCGCTACTAAATACACTTCACCGGTTTTGGCAGGCCGGCAATTTTGGTGGCCTGCTTTGCCGGGCCTTTAGGGAACAGGCGATAGAGATAGCGGCTGTTGCCTTTCTCTTCGCCGAACTTATTGGCCATGGCTTTGACCAGCATGCGGATAGCCGGAGAGGTGTTGAATTCAAGATAGAACTCGCGGACAAAACGCACCACTTCCCAGTGTTCGGGGGAGAGGGTGATGGCTTCTTTCTCTGCAATCACTTCCGCCAGCGCTTCGCTCCACTGGCTGCTCTCTTTCAGATAACCGTCGTTATCGGTCTCAATCTCTTTGCCTTCAAAACTCAGCATAATCATTCACACGTCAGTCAAAAACCGCAACAGTGTACCAAAAAACAAAGCCCCGCATAAGCGGGGCCAGGTTCACAGCGCTGTGGCTTAATCGCGGCTGGCGAAGCCCAGGATGCTCAGCAGGCTGACGAAGATGTTGTACAGCGACACATACAGGCTCACGGTAGCGCGGATGTAGTTTGTCTCACCGCCGCGAATGATGTTGCTGGTTTCAAACAGGATCGCGCCTGAAGAAATCAGAATAAACACGGCGCTAATCGCCAGATGCAGGGCCGGCAGCTGCAGGAAGATGTTTGCCACCATACCCACCAGCACCACCACGACACCCGCCATCAGCATGCCGCCGAGGAAGGACATGTCCTTACGGGTGGTCAGCACGTAGGCTGAGCAGCAGAAGAACACCAGCGCGGTACCGCCCAGCGCCATGCCGATAAGGTCACCCATTCCGGCAGACAGATACGCGTTCAGCATCGGCCCCAGGATGTAGCCCAGGAAGCCGGTGAAGGCAAACGCGGACAGAATACCGACGGGTTTGTCAGCGGTTTTGTAGGTCAGGAACATCAGACCATACATGCCCACCAGCGTCAGGATCAGCCCCGGAGACGGCAGCATCAGCACGGTGCTGGCGGTTGCAGTGATCGCTGAAAACGCCAGCGTCAGGCTAAGCATGAAATAGGTATTGCGCAGCACCTTGTGGGTACTGAGTAGCGATGTGCGGTCGCGTGAGGAAGTAATTATACGATCCATGAGTCACTCTCTTATGACAGATGTAATTAACGGAAAGAATAGGAAACGGCGCGCCACTCTCAAAGTGGTTTTACCCATCTTTACTCAGTACGTTAGCGCTTGAGGTGGTTATTTCATCTGCAGAAGTCCGTTTCACCAGTATGAACAGCGGTTTGCAAGTATTTATCAGATCAACCTCTTATAGGTTACTGAAAAATATTGCGTTATTACCATTAGAACGCTAAGAGTTATCTCCGGATCGTCATAAACAGACAATAAGGCGAAGGACATGAAACCACAAACACGCACTCACTTTACGCTCTCTTTGCTAACCGCCGGGATTCTGTGCGCCAGCACGGCATCCTGGGCGGCTAACGTGCCAGCAGGAACCCAACTGGCAGAGAAACAGGAACTGGTCAGGAATAATGGCAGTGAACCGGCTTCGCTCGACCCGCATAAAGTCGAAAGCGATGTCGAATTCAATATTATCAGTGATTTATTCGAAGGACTGGTAAGCGTCTCCCCGACAGGCGAAGTCCAGCCCCGACTGGCGGAAAAATGGGAGAACAAGGACAATACCGTCTGGACGTTCCATTTGCGCCCGGGCATCACCTGGAGCGACGGCACGGCCATTACCGCAGATGATGTGGTCTGGAGCTGGCAGCGCCTGATCGACCCGAAAACCGCTTCACCGTATGCCAGTTACCCGGGGAACATGCATATCGCTAACGCGGCCGATATCGCCCAGGGAAAAAAAGCGCCGGATACGCTGGGCGTAAAAGCAATCAATGACACGACGCTGGAGGTGACGCTCACGCAGCCAAACGCGGCTTTCCTCGCGATGCTGGCGCACCCGTCGCTGGTGCCAGTGGATAAAGTGCTGATTGGTCAGTTCGGCGACAAGTGGACCAAACCGGAGCATTTCGTCAGCAGCGGGGCGTATAAGCTGTCGCAGTGGGTGGTCAATGAACGCATCGTGGCGGAGCGCAACCCGCGCTACTGGGATAACGCACACACTGTCATCAACAAAGTAACCTATCTGCCCATCACGTCTGAGGCCTCGGATGTAAACCGCTATAAAGCGGGCGAAATTGATATTGTATATACGGTGCCGATCAACCAGTTCGCTCAGCTCAAGAAAACCCTGGGCACTCAACTGGATGTCTCTCCGCAGTTGGCGACCTATTACTATGAATTCAATACCACCCGGCCGCCGTTCAACGACGCACGCGTGCGTAAGGCGCTGAACATGGCGCTGGATAAAGACATTATTGCCGGGAAAGTATTAGGGCAGGGGCAGCGCCCGGCGTGGCTCATCAGCCAGCCCGATATTGGCGGTGTTAAGCTACAGAATCCGGATTACGCCAGTTGGCCGCTGGACAAGCGCATCGCTGAGGCGAAAAAGCTGCTGAACGAGGCCGGGTATAACGCCAGCCATCCGCTGAGCTTCAACCTGCTCTACAACACCTCTGAATCGCACCAGCGCATCGCCATTGCGGCCAGCTCCATGTGGAAGAAAAATCTCGGCGTGGACGCGAAGCTGCAAAATCAGGAGTGGAAAACCATGCTGGATACCATGCACACCCACAACTTTGATGCGGTGCGCTACGCGTGGATTGCCGATTACGACGATGCGGCGACGTTCCTGAACAACTTCCGTACCGGTGACAGCGAAAACACCAGTCAGTACAGCAACCCGGAATACGATCAGGCCCTGGTTAACGCTGCAAAAGCCAAAACCACGGCTGAGCGCGGCAAATTCTACCAGCAGGCGGAAGATTTACTGGGACGCGATGTGCCGGCTATTCCGGTTTATCACTACGTCCGTACGCACCTGGTGAAACCCTGGGTAGGGGGATTTACGCCGGATAAGCTGGGGTACTATTTCACTAAAGACATGTACATCAAAAAACATTAAGCCAGTGCTGATAAAATCGTCGATGTGTCGTCAGTTCAACCGATTAAACACATTTTGACTATTTTTACAGCGAACGAATGGCTGTACTCTTTACAGCACACGGTGAGGTGTTTATAGTTCGCCTCACTTAGGAAGTGTGGCCGAGCGGTTGAAGGCACCGGTCTTGAAAACCGGCGACCCGAAAGGGTTCCAGAGTTCGAATCTCTGCGCTTCCGCCAGATATAAACCCCAGGTTACTCGTTGACCTGGGGTTTTTCTTTTTGATTGAACGATCCTGCTCACACTTTTAAAACCTCGTTATTTCCCGGTAAAAACCAGACGTTATCATTCATCTCGTAAATATTTTTTCATCTCTTACCGAGGCTTTGATGCTGGAGAATGTGTTCATCAGATAATCAGTTTCCCGCCCTTCTCAGGACGGACTGATTATCGCTGCGCTTAAACCTTACGCACGCACCTGTGGGTGTGGGCTCGTTTTTACGCATGATGATTACACAGGTTTTCCAGTATGAATTTATCCCGTCAGGAACAACGTACCTTACACGTTCTCGCCAAAGGTGGACGTATTGTGCACGTCCGCGACAGTTCAGGCCGCGTTACTTCCGTTGAGTGCTATACCCGTGAAGGACTGGTGCTGAGCGACTGCACGCTTAACGTCTTTAAAAAACTTCGCACTAAAAAGCTGATCCGTTCCGTGAACGGGCAGCCTTACCGCATCAATACCACCGGGCTGAACAACGTCCGGGCCGAGTTGGATAATCGCTAAGCGAAATAAACAACGCCACCTTTGGGGGGCGTTGAACGTGACGTTTAAGAGCGAATAAAGGCCAGAATATCAGCGTTGATGGTGTCCGCATGGGTGGTATGCATCCCGTGCGGGAAGCCCGGATAAATTTTCAGCACGCTGTTCGCCAGCAGCTTGTCCTGCAGAAGGGCTGCATTTTTATAGGGCACGACCTGATCGTCGTCGCCCTGCATCACCAGAACGGGGACCGTGATGGTTTTTAAATCTTCCGTCTGGTCGGTCTCAGAAAACGCCTTAATTCCCTCATAGTGGGCCCTGGCGCTTCCGATCATTCCCTGACGCCACCAGTTCTGGATCGTACCCTGCGAAACGTCTGCCCCGTCCCGATTAAAACCGTAGAAAGGACCGCTGGCGACGTCGAGGTAAAACTGAGCGCGGTTAGCCGCCAGCGCTTTGCGGAAGCCGTCGAAAACCTCGATGGGCGTTCCGCCGGGGTTCGTCTCCGTTTTTACCATCAGAGGTGGCACGGCGCTGACGAGTACCGCTTTGGCGACGCGGCCCTGCGGTTGACCGTACCGGGCGACATAGCGGGCGACCTGGCCGCCGCCGGTGGAGTGACCGACGTGCACGGCATTGTGCAGATCCAGGCTTTCAACCACGGCTGACGCATCTGCCGCATAATGATCCATATCGTGACCTTCACTCACCTGGTCCGAACGCCCATGACCACGACGATCGATAGCGATAACGCGATAGCCTTCTGCAAGGAAGAAGAGCATCTGGTTATCCCAGTCATCGGCACTCAACGGCCAGCCGTGGTGGAAAACAATGGGTTGAGCCTCTTTTGGGCCCCAGTCTTTGTAGTAAATGTTGACGCCGTCTTTCGTGGTTACGAATGCCATACAGCAGACTCCTCTGTTATAGACAACACGATCGCATGCCGAGTGCAAAGCGAATCATAATGTCTTAATTAAGTTGGCTTTTTATGTTTTCCGTACCGACAGTACTCCTAAAGTGTAGGAGAAAATAAAAGCAGTAGGTTTCATTTCTGTGAAAGGCATTCATTTTGCCTGGAGGCCAGAGGAGGGAGCGAATGATGGCCCTGGAGCAACCCTCCAGAGCCTTCAGAACAACGTTAACGTCAGGGGCGTTTAGCGGTTTTCTTCAATATAGCGGGCCAGATCCGCCGGGGTTTTCAGCACCGTTGCGACGTCTGTTGGAGGGATCATACAGCCGTAAACGTCCTGCACTTCCAGTACCATGTCGACCGCCAGAATGGAGTCGAGAATGTCGGATTCAATCAGTTCATCGTGAAAGCCCACCTTGCGGGATAACACTTTTTCGAACAGGGCGAGAATTTCTTGTTCCATAATTTTTCCTGGAGTTATTAATTTGTGCGGGCGTAAGCGTCCAGCAACTTGCGGTCAATTTTGCCGTTAGGATTCAGCGGCAAAGCGTCTTTTACGATAATTTGTGAAGGCACCATATAGGGTGGAACTACCTTCGACAGCGAGGTTTTGATCGCCTCCGGCGCCATATCCGTCACGCAGAATGCGGCAATGCGCAGCACGCTGCCGCAGGATTTCATCAGCGGCAGTACCACGGCTTCGTTGATGCCGGACATAGCCAGCAGGCGGTTTTCAATCTCGTTGATTTCAATACGGTAGCCATTCAGCTTGACCTGGCTATCGTTGCGGCCCTGGCAATAGATGAGCCCATCTTCATAGCCCAGATCGCCTGTCCGGTAACCGCGGAACATTTCACTCTCCCGACGCAATAATTTTGCTGCGTTCTCCTGAGGGAGACCGAGGTAGCCGCGCATGACGTTTTTACCCCAGATAATCAGCTCGCCCTCGGCGGAAATTTCCATTCTGCTGTCGGGCATTATGACCCCAACCGGCAGCACGGCTCTGTCGCTGTTGAGGATCTCATCCGTTATCTCGACCACGGTTGTCGCGATGGTCGCTTCCGTTGGGCCATAGGAGTTAATGATTTTGGCCTGCGGGAAACGGCGGCGTAACTGTTTAACCAGCGCTTTATTTAACACTTCACCAATAAAGATAAAGACGTTCAGTGCAGGCAAATATTCGCTGTTGAACTGCGGTGAAAGCAGCTGCTGGTATGCAAAAGAGGGGGTGGAAACCCAGGCTGAAACGGCGTTGATTTTCAGTCGCTCCAGCCAGTTCTCTTTCTGAATATCGTCTTTGGCATTCAGCACGATATGTCCGCCCATTGCCAGATTTGCCAGCAAAGGGATCAGGGAGAGATCAAAGCTGAACACCGCGTGGTTCATCAGGACCGGTTTTTCCGGCAGTGAAAAGTCCTGGCTGACCCACTTCATGAAGTGCCACACGCTTTCACGCCCAATCTGCACCCCTTTAGGCTTGCCGGTGCTGCCTGAGGTAAACATGATATAGGCCAGATCCTGCTCCTCCAGAACCTTGCCCGCCTCGCCGGTGGCAATGAACTGCTTTGTTGCCACGTCATAGTAGTAAGGGGCACTGGCCAGATGGCAGATCTCACGCAGTCGTTCCTGCGGATAAATACAGTCCACCGGGATGTACGGAATGTTGTGCAGCAGGCAGCTATAAATAGCCACCGCGAACTCAGCCTGCTGATGACCGTACAGTACCACCGGTGTGCCGTCGCCAGGCTGGCAGCGTCGATAACGCTGCGCCCAGTCCGCCACGGCGGAGGAAAGTTGCAACCAGCTTAAGGCTTCGTCGCTGCCGGTGATGGCCAGCTGCTGCGGAGAGGCAGGATCGAACAATGCTGCACGTAAGAAATCCTGCAGTTCCTGAAGATCAGAGTGATTTTTCATAGAGGTGACATTCCACTAAAGATGTAAAGGGAGCCCGCGGCGCTTCCCAGCGTCAGAATTCGCCCCAAAAACGCAACAGCCGGATACTGCAAGCCGCGGTTCAATGCCGGGCTGCGTTTGGCTGACCACAGCAGCATGTTATGAGCAACAGAAATTGCGCCAAACAGCGCGCCGCTAATGACGTAATGGCGTTCCAGGCCATTCCATGCCCCCATACAGAACAGGGTGCAAAAAATACCGATATTTTGCGCCAGCGTTTTGTTCTGGCGGAAAAAATTGACCTTCATCAGGTTCATATAGACGGGCATAAAGACCACATCACGCAGCCATTCAGACAGGCTGATGTGGAAGCGACGCCAGAAATCCTGCGGGTTTTTCGCAAGAAGCGGCATATTGAAGTTTGCCGGAATATTCAGCCCGAACAGGCGGCCTGCGCCGATGGCCATATTGCTGTAACCTGCAAAATCAAAGTAGAGGTAGGCGCTATAGGCAATCGACATCACCACGCCCACGGTCAGCGTAAATGGCTTATGGCTCCAGGGCTGCACGACAAGCGAATCGATCAGCATGGCAAACAGGAACTTCTGGATAATGCCGGTAATGATTTGCTCTAACGCGACTAAAAACTGTTCACGGTTAAGTGCAAACACGGGCTTGCTGACATCATTCATCCATGTCCGCCAGCGGTACATAGGGCCAGCCAGGATAATAAAAGGCATAAAGAGATAGCAGAAATAATGCAGGAAATTCTGGCCTTCTTTTTTACTGCGATAGAGCAATACATCAATTGCGCGGAACGTCATAAAAGAGAGGCCAATCATGCCCCAGTGATTATTTAAGTGTAATTTCACCAGGAACAACGGCAATAATGTTAAAACGACCGCCTGCCACGTTTTTAACCATCCTTTGGCTTTTAACGTGGCGAAAACGTAAAAACTGAAAAAAACGGCTACGGGAACAAGGTAATCACCCTGAAAAATATAGCCCCAACCTAATGCTGTCAGTATGGAGAATGCTGATAACCAGGTCAGACGATGGCGTAATACGCGGTTAACCGCCGCAAACACCAGGGCGGATGAAAACAAATAGACAAAAAACATTCCTGAGCTATACATCATTCGGCCTCAGAACTTTTGATATTCAAAATGCAGCTGCATGCTCATGCTGTCATCAACAGAGGTCCATGCGACAACGGTGATTGCCAACAGGAGATAAAGGAAAAAAAGACGGATCGCGATTTTCATCATTTAAAACTCTGTGCAATAAAGCGAATCATAGGAACCCAGGCCAGTTCGGAAGGGTGCAAACGATCCCAGTTCCAGCCATTCTGATAAGGCATGGCGTACATATCTAAATAAGGGATCTGGTTCTTTTCCAGAATGGTTTTAATTTGCTTATCAACCGGGCGGAAGGTATCGGTATTGTAAAGTGCCCAGGGATTAACCGGGTCGACGATAGCAATCACCTGCACGTGACGTTCTTTCAGCAGCTGAACGGTTTTACTGAACGCGGCGATTTGCGCAGGCACGACCGGCGTGTCATCCCACTGTTGCGGTTTACCGTCCTCTTCGTAAATCGTTTTGTCCATCCACAGCGTGGCCGCGCTCTGCTGGCGTTTTTTATTTAACTCGCGCGCGTTCGCCAGTTCTTTATCCCAGTCTGGGGCGATGTGGGTGGTTGGCTGCTGCGGCCAGGGCTGTACCGTCTGGGGCGTGATGTTGAGCAGCGCCAGCCAGTCGTTTTTTATCAGGGTGCAGACGTTCGCAAACTGGAAGCTCAGCTCGTCCCACATCAGATCGGGGTGCCAGCCAAAGACACGCATTTGGCCAAAGGTTAAATGGCTTATGTCTTTACTATCAATATGCTTTAAATAATTAACCAGCAGCGGTCGCGCCTGCGGATCTTTCATCAGCGGATTAAAAATAGAACCGGGGAAATTATCGGCATAGATAGCAGGAGGCAGACCTTTTGAGTAAAAACTGTCAGGCGCCAGAAGCATAACAACTTTACTGTTTGCGTTAAGGCTATTTTTAAAACGTGAGAACAGTAAGAATTGCGTTTCGTCATCGACAAACGCATCGCCATACGCCACGACGGGCTTGTGCAATTGCTTATTAAAGTAATTATATACAGCGTAATGTTCATCTTCAGAGGTGGCGACCTCTGATGCACCGATGAAGAAAATAGCATTCCCTTCTAAGGCATGGGAAATGGTGGCTATTTTTTCCGCTTGTTCTTTAGGTGTGCCCGCCATTGATTTAATCAGTGGCTGAAAGGCGAGGGGCGGATCGAAGCTTGTCACCAACGGGTGAACACACAGGAACAAAATGGCCAGTGTCGCCATCAGGATGTGTAAGCAAAGCGTATTTTTGATTTTCATCATCAACCAGTAAGATTACATGACAGTAATTTTTTGAAGTCTGTTGTCATTTCGATTTATAACAATTACACAACAAAAGGCCGTCTGTTTATGTGGCATTCTATACCAGAGCGATTTAAACGGATGAGCGTTGCTGTGTTACGGTATGTACAAGGGCGCAGAGACTGATGTGAGGTAAGCACCTGGGTGACTTTTTGCGCAGTTAAACGCCTGCGGGTAAAAATAGAAAAATTCCTGCTTTACAAGGCGCTAATAGATGTTTATAGTGCGCCTCACTTTGGAAGCGTGGCCGAGCGGTTGAAGGCACCGGTCTTGAAAACCGGCGACCCGAAAGGGTTCTAGAGTTCGAATCTCTACGCTTCCGCCAAATTCGAAACCCAGGTCGTTATGCGACCTGGGTTTTTTGTTTTAGCCGGTTTCAGCATGCGATTCAGTCATGCTGATGTGGCGCTGGAACGGTGTTCTTCCATACACAGTGTGTATCAGCTGCAGGGCGCGCAGCGTGTTGTCAACAGGACAAAAAACCTGCTCAATTTTTAGCATAATGTTTTGTTTTATATTTTTTTAACGTCCAGACCTGGCTATTACTATTTTTAATGCCCATACGGTTTTTCGTATAATAAGACGCTGTCTCCATTACGTGAGACATAAAAGTGAACAGGTTCTTAATAATTTTTCATGTTTCATTTAATTTTCTGCAAATAGTTTGGCCTGACGCGCAAAACTGATTAAATCATGGTGTGGATCACTGCCGACAGAACATAACTAAAATATAATGGCGGTATCGTTCTGAAGCAGGGTTTATTCGCTTCAAAAAATTACTATTATCCACCATGAATGGAAGACATGATGAGAGGAAAAATCCCCAAGAGCGAGTTGCTGGTGACGTTCGAAGTTGTGGCGCGTCACGAAAGCTATACCCGCGCGGCAGAAGAGCTGGCGTTAACGCAGAGTGCAGTGTTCAGACAGGTGACGGCCCTGGAGGAGTTTTTACACACCTCATTATTTAACCATGCCAAAAAACGGATTTTTCTAAATGCAGCTGGAAAGCATTATCTGAATATCGTGAAAGAGACGCTTAATAGGCTGGAGCGCGATACAAATATGATAATGAGCTGGCAGCCTGCCGTTCAGGTGGTGGAGTTAGCGGTAAATCCTACCTTCAGTACGCACTGGCTGATCCCCAATTTATGGGAGTTTAATAAATTAAATCCTGATATTATTGTCAACATTCACTCGCTGGCTAATATCGGCGATTTTTTAAATCGTGAATACGATGCGGCTATTATGCGCGCAGATTTTTGTCCTCCGTGGTCGGAGGTCGATTATTTATTTGAAGAGGAGATCCTGCCGGTCTGCAGCCGAAGCTTGCTCCCCAGTGCGGAGCAGAAACTGGGGGTTGAGGAGCTGCTAAGGGAATTTCCACTGTTACACCAAAGCACTCGCATCAATGGCTGGCAGGAGTGGTTTGCGCTTTCCGGTATTACCAGTCCGGATGTGAATCTTGGCCCGCGTTTTGACCTCCTCTCGATGCTGATTGCCGCAGTGCGATCGAATCTTGGTGTCGCGCTGCTTCCCCGCTTCGCCATCCAGCATGACCTGGACTGTGGCGAGATGGTTATCCCCTGTGATGTTCCCATCCGCACCGGTAACCGCTTCATCATGACGTGGCGGGAGGAAAAGGCTCAATCCCTGCCGTTACAGACCTTCCGCGAGTGGCTACTTCAAAAATCAGTAGTGTCTCCGGTGGAGTAAAAATACCGGATGGCGACAGCATAGCGCGCCATCCGGTACCGACATGCTTACCAGTCAATGCCTTCCTGTGCCTGAATACCGCTGTCAAATGCGTGTTTTACCGGGCGCATTTCGCTAACTGTGTCGGCAAGCGCCAGTAATTGCGAGTGGCAGCCGCGTCCGGTGACGATCACGGTCTGCTGCACCGGACGATTCTCAACCGCCGCGATCACCTCCTGAGTATCCAGATAGTGATAAGCCAGCATATAGGTGAGTTCATCCAGAACCACCAGGTCGTAACTCGGGTCAGCCAGCATGCGTTTGCTCTCCTGCCACACTGCCGTTGCGGCTTCAATATCCGTCTCCCGGTTTTGTGTCTCCCAGGTAAAGCCGGTGCCCATAATGTGAAACTCGACGCCGAGCGGATGCAGGGTGTTGTATTCGCCATTATCCCACTGACCTTTAATAAACTGCGCGACGCCAACGGTTTTACCGTGTCCGACGGCACGCGTTGCCGTGCCGAAGGCAGCAGTGGACTTGCCTTTTCCGTTACCTGTGAAGACGATCAGAATTCCTCTCTTCTCTGTCGCCGCCGCTACGCGGGTATCAACCTGCTCTTTACGCTTTTGCTGCCGTTGGCGGTGTCTGTCTGCGTTAGCTCGCGCTTCCATAATGGCTCCTTAATGTCCGGCAGGGCAGGATGCGCAGCGATGCTGCTGCTCAAACTGGCTGAAGAAATTATTCCCTTTGTCGTCCACCAGCACAAAGGCGGGCAGATTTTCGACCTCCATCATCCATACCGCCTCCATGCCCAGTTCGGGATACTCCAGGCAGCGCAGGCTTTTCACGAACTGCTGTGCCAGCAGAGCCGCCGCACCCCCGATACTGCCGAGGTTGAAGCCACCGTGTTTATGGCAGGCATCGGTGACCTGCTGGCTGCGGTTACCTTTGGAAAGCATGATCAGGCTTCCGCCCGCGGCCTGGAACGCATCGACATAGCCGTCCATGCGCCCGCCGGTGGTTGGGCCGAGGGAGCCGCAGGCCTGATTCTCCGGTGTTTTCGCCGGCCCGGCGTAATAGACGATATGGTTTTTCATGTACTCAGGCATCGGCTCGCCGTTATCCAGCCGCGCTTTGATTTTTGCGTGGGCGATGTCGCGGGCGACCACAATCGGGCCGCTTAACGACAGCCGGGTGCCGATCGGCAGGGCGGACATATCGCGCAGGATCTCACGCAGCGGGCGGTTCAGGTTAATCTGTACGGCTCGGGCGTCGTTTTCATCACGGCTGGCCTCCGGGATATATTTCCCTGGGTTATGTTCCAGCTTCTCCAGCCAGATACCGTGTTTGTTGATTTTCGCTTTGATATTGCGGTCGGCTGAGCAGGAGAGTGCCATGGCGACAGGACAGGAACCGCCGTGGCGCGGCAGACGGATGACGCGGATATCGTGCGCGAAGTACTTGCCGCCAAACTGGGCGCCGATGCCGAATTCGCGGCTGGCGTTGAGCAGCGTAGCTTCCAGCGCCGTATCGCGGAACGCCTGGCCCAGCTCGTTCCCGCTGGTGGGCAGGTTGTCATAATATTTTGTTGAAGCCAGCTTCGCCACCTTCAGCGCCTGGTCTGCAGAGAGACCGCCGACCACAAAGGCAATGTGATACGGTGGACAGGCCGCGGTACCGAGCGACTTCATCTTCTCGATCAGGAACGCGGTGAGCTTCTCCGGCTGCAGAATGGATTTCGTTTCCTGGAACAGCGCGGCTTTGTTAGCCGAACCGCCGCCTTTATTGACAAACAGGAAGCGATATTCGCTCCCCGGCGTGGCGCTGATGTCTATCTGCGCCGGCAGGTTGGTTTGGGTGTTGACCTCGGTATACATGTCCAGCGGTGCGTTTTGCGAGTAGCGCAGGTTACACTCGCTAAAGGTGGCGTAAATTCCCTTGCTCAGCGCTTCGGCATCATCACCGCCGGTCCAGACGTGCTGGCCTTTGCTCGCCACGACGGTGGCCGTGCCGGTATCCTGACAGTTTGGCAGAACGCCTTTTGCCGATACCTCGGCGTTACGCAGCAGCTGCAGGGCGACATACTTATCGTTACTGCTGGCCTGCGGGTCGTGCAGGATGCTGGCTATCTGCGTTAAATGTCCGGCGCGCAGGAAAAATGAGGCTTCATAAAAGGCCTGCTGGGCCAGCAGGGTCAATGCCTCAGGCGCCATCTTAATGACCTCCTCGCCCTCTAACTCCGTCACCGTAACGTGTTGCGTGCTGAGGAGTTCATATTCCGTCGTATCGTTACTTTGAACAAACAATTCCTGCCAGACAAATGGTTTAGACATAATACTTCTCTCTTTGTGGTCGTTTTTGCCGGGCGCTGGCGCAGCTGCCACGCCCGGCTTACAAAATCACAGCCGGTTGGGTCAATGGGCTAAAAAGAGATTGGCCTGCGTCGCCTCAGCGACGTACGCAATCGTCTGCTGGGCGCGGACGCTATTCCCGGCGGCATCCAGCGGTGGCGAATAGACCGCGATGGCGTATTGCCCGGGCACGATGGCAACCATGCCGCCGCCGACACCGCTCTTCGCCGGGATCCCAACGGTGTACAGCCATTTGCCACTACCGTCGTACAGCCCGGCAATCGCCATTTCCGCCAGAACCTGCGGTACGTAGCGTTCATTCAGCAATTGCTTACCGTTGAAAGGTGATTTGCCTTTGTTCGCCAGCACTGCGCCCATTTTGGCGAGCTGCTCAACGGTGATATCTACGGAACACTGGCGGGTATAGATTTCGACAGCTTCCCGGGTATCGCCATAAAAGCTGTTGTAGGACGCCATCAGCATCGCCAGCGCCTGGTTATGCTGATTGGTCTCCATTTCTGATTTGAACACCGGTTCGTTGACGGTCAGCGAGGCATCGGCCCACGAATTCAGGTTATTGAGAATTTTGTTCCAGCGGTCGGTCTTATCTTTCGCCTCGATCAGGCTTACCGTGCTCATCGCCCCCGCATTTACCAGCGGGTTTTCCGGCGCACCTTTGGTCAGCTCAACCGCTAAGCCGGAGTTGAAGGGCAGACCGGTCGCACTGGCACCGAGTTTATCCAGCACCTCCTGCGGACCACGCTGCTCCATCGCCAGCGCCAGGGTGAACACTTTACTCAGCGACTCCATTGGGAACGCTTTTTTTACATCGCCAACCTGGTAAATGTTGCCGTCGACCGTGGCAAGTGTGATGGCGAAATTGTTGGGGCTATAGGTCGCCAGGGCAGGGATGTAATCGGCGACTTTCCCCTCATGATTACCTTTAAATTTTTGGTGAGCCTGCTCAAGCAGCTGCGCGTAGTCCGGGGCGGGTTGCGCCAGCGCGGCGGCGCTAAATAACAGGCTGAAGGATAAGAGGCTGACGCCGAAAATATTTATCTTCATGGGGCTATCCTGTAAATCGGAAGATAAAAGGCCAACGACGGTTGGCCTTTGTAATCAATACATGGCGATTTCTGTATCTGAAGTGGTACTTTCTTTGGCCGGAACCTTGCCGCGGCAGCCGACGCCGAAGTGTTCGCCTTCCCAGCGCCCGACGATGGCGGCACCCATCGCGTTACTCATTACGTTGGTGGCGGAACGGCCCATGTCGAGGAACGGATCGACGCCCATCAGCAAAATCAGGCCCGCTTCCGGAATGTTGAACTGGTTGAGCGTGGCGGCAATAACCACCATCGATGCACGCGGCACGCCCGCCATCCCTTTCGAGGTCAGCATCAGGATCAGCAGCATGGTAATCTGCTCGCCAATGCTCAGTTCGATGTTGCACGCCTGGGCGATAAACACGGTAGCAAACGAACAGTAGGCCATTGAGCCGACCAGGTTAAAGGAGTAGCCGATGGGCAGGACAAAGCTGGCAATCCTGGAGGAGACGCCGAATTTTTCCAGTTTGTTCAGCGTGCCCGGGAAAGCCGCTTCTGAACTTGAGGTCGTAAAGGCCAGCAGCGCAGGTTCGAGGATCGCTTTTGTCAGACGACTGATGCACGGACCGACAATCATCGTGGACAGGCCAATCAGAATCGCCCACAGCAGGCCGAGCGTCATGTAGAACTCGCCCATGAAAATACCTGCGCTGACCATCACACCCAGACCGCGTTCGGCAATCAGTCCGGAGATCGCGGCAAACACGGTCAGCGGTGCAAACAGCATGACGTAGCCCGTCAGCTTCAGCATCACATGCACCAGAGAGTCGAGCACCTTAATGATGGGCTCGGCTTTCTCGCCAATGGCCGCCAGGCTGCAGCCGAGGAAAATCGAGAACACCACGATTTGCAGGATCTCGTTGCGGGCCATAGCATCAACGATGCTGGTCGGTACCGCGTGAGAGATAAACACTTTCAGCGTGAACGGCTCGGACTGAACGGCCGCAACGGCCCCGGCGTCATGGGCGACAAAGTTAATGCCTGCGCCAGGCTGGAAGATATTGACGATAACCAGCCCCAGCGCGATCGACAGCAGCGAGGCACAAATAAAAAGGAAAAAGGTTTTGGAGAATATACGGCCGAGTGTTTTAGCATCACCCATTTTGGCTATGCCGACCACCAGGGTTGAAATGACCAGTGGGGCGATAATCATTTTCACCATACGTAAGAATATAGTGGTGAAAATAGAAATATCTTGTGAATACGATTTTGCTGTATCTGCTGATGCCATATTATTAATGACCACCCCGGCTATCATGCCGAGTATCAAACCTAATATGATCATTTTCGTTAAGCTTATTTTTTTCATGTTTACTCCATCGGATAAAGGTTGGTTAATGTGTAGGGTCGCGTGCGTCTGAGCCATGACGAACCGCTCAGACGCACGTTTGTTGTGACCAACCGCATGAATTATCTGGAATACAGTGATACAGCAAATATCTATATCCCAATGGACGTTGTTGTATTTGTAGTGTTACAGCTCAAACTCAATACTTAATAACGGCGCATGCTGCTGGGCACCATAAACATCATTGTCACCGACGTTGCCGGAGATAATATCGCGAGGCATGACAATTTTGACCGCATTGGCCGGGTCGAACCAGATAATGCGATGTATAAAGTCAGGCTTAACGTTATATAAACGGGCAATAAGCTGTGGCGTTAATTGCTCCGAGGCTTTTACCCGCTGATAGTCTTCACGCGTTTTAAATAAAATATCCAGAACCAGCTCATACGGCCCCGCATTTTTAGAACGAATGACCTGCGCCAGTGAGCAAATACTGTGTTTCATAACTGAACTCCTTCTGGCGTGACCTGTTCGAGGTGGAAATCAAAACGCAGCGCGTCGCTCGCTTCGATCAGGTGGTAGATTGAGAACTCATACACCGGGCCGCTCTGAATATCGGAAGGGGAGAACGGGAACGCGAGGTTGCCCGCTGTGGCGATCCGGTTTTCATAGCCGTAGTGCAGCAGGGTAGAGCGCACCAGCGAACAGACGCTGTTGGCGATATCCTGGGTGGGGGCCACCACGTCCAGCAAAATACCCAGCTCGTGCCCGGCGGACTGCATCGGCTCATGGTTGCCCATCACGCCGTTCTTTCCGTACAGGTGGAACGTCATGCGGATGCTGTCGTCATTCAGCGAGAGGTTGCGCTTCACGCTGACCTGCACCTCTTCGAGGATGTTATCGATCCCGGCAATCATGATCGGGTCGCGCGTACCGGCAATGGTCAGGCAGCGGAAGCCAACCCGGCGGGCGCCTTCCAGCTTCAGCGCATACGGCGTTTCTTCGTGGCGGGAACCGCTGACGTACACTTCGCCCTCGTTGACCGCTTTGAAGCTGCACCCTTTCAGGTTCAGAACGCCGCCCGGTCCCGGCAGGAAATACGGGTCGGATTTCTCATACAGGGTGTGCGCCGCGGCCGACGTTTCGGTGAATTTACGCTTCGGATTAAACGTTTTCAGCGTAAAGCCGTTATCGTCAATGATGCCCATCGCGCAGTCGGAGCCAGATCCCGGCGTAGCAGCAATCGCCGCGCACTCAAGGATCTTACCGCAATGCAGCGCCAGACCTTCATCGAAGCCCTGCATGATAGGCAGTGCGGCAAAGCAGGCCGGATCGTATGCCCGTCCGCCCAGCACCACCTGCGCCCCGGCCGCAAGAGCCCGCTGGAAAGGCTCGATACCCATCTGCGCGACAATATAGGTGCTCTCCTCGATGGCCTCGTGGGTCAGCTCCGGGACGAAATCCAGGGCAGTGATTTTCCCGTTGTCCAGCGCCTGATGCACAGTGGCTTTATCGACATCCGAGGGGATCAGCGCCATAGAGAATGAGAGTTTCTCTTCCTGAGCAATTTCGAGGATTATCTGCCGGCACCACTCCAGATGCGGCGCGGCACCGGAGCCACCTGCGGTACCGATCACCACCGGAATATTGTGCTTAACGCCAGCCACGATCATATAGCGCAGATCGCGTTTTACCCCCGCCCGGTCGGTGAAAGGTTTACCTGCCCCCAGGTAGTGGGGGCCAGGGTCGGAAGAGCCCGCGTCAACCGCAATAAGATCCGGCGATTCTTCCATAGCTTTACGAAAACTCTCTTCCGGGAAGCCATAGCCCAGGATTGCCGTTGGCGATAAGATCTTAAATGTACGTGCCATCTTTTAATCCTTAGTTTGCAACAGTGCGATGGTGCGGTTCATTTCGTTAAACACGATGTTAAGACCTTCATCGAAGCCCATGCCCGGTTTGATCAGCATGCGCATCGGGCGAGCGGCGAGGGCCACGTGCACGCAGGTGCGGGCGCTGATTTCCGTTTCGTTACAGGTACCGCCCTGATAGGCTTCCATGCCGTGTTTGTTGCAATACAGCACCGCATCAACGATGTTGTGAATACCGCCAAGGTCCGGGGTTTTGATCTGCACCATGTGGCAGCTGCCCGCATCGGTGAAATCCACAATGTCCTGATAGGTGTTACACCACTCATCGGCAACGATTTTCACGCCGGAACCCAGGTGCATCAGCTCGTGGGTGATGGCGGTCAGCAGGCGGATTTGGTCCGGCTTGTTACCCGCATCCACCGGCCCCTCAATGTACAACGGCAGGCCCTGGGCCTCTTTTTCGAGGCTGGCGATATACGCGGCGCAACGGACCGGGTCCATATCGAAAATCAGACCGATAGTGCCGTACACGTCAATGTGCAGCGTCGGGCGATAGCGCGGGCTGGTGCGCAGGCTTAAGATGCGGTCGGATAACCAGCGTACATACTCACGCAGTTTTTCCCCTTTCAGGCCCAGCTTCTCTTCCACGTTGTTGATAAGCGCATGCGGCAGTACATCAACGCCTTTGAGGATCATTTTGTCGACGGCGATATAGCGGTCGTCACCGCTCTGACCAAATAATGGGATGGCTTCCGGGACGCACGGCAGTTGCCACTCGTCACAAACGACTTCCGTTTTCAGACGACCGGTCGCCAGGGCTGCCGCGTCGAGCAGCGCCTGCGACAGGCCATAACGCACGGCGGTATGCAGCAGATGGCCATCTATACGCAGTTCGTCAAAGAAGCGGGCGTTCGTCAGGAACCTGTCAACGTCACGGCCTTCCAGCAGCGGTTTGATGTGATCGTTAAGGAATGGAATGAAGTGTTCAGCCAGGAACAGCGGATCGCGACCGCCTGCACCTGAATATTGCACCGCTGCACAATCGCCCACCGCCACCGCGCCGTTTTCCAGAATCAGCTGTACGGATACGCATTCACCCGCCTGACGAACAGACGTAAATCCAGGCGTTACCGGAGCGCCGGTATAGATAAACCCGTCATGCCCGGCACCGTTTTTGATGGCCTGCTGATCGTCGAAATAGAATGAGGAGTAGCCTGCGGTGAAAAGGGCCTGTTTAATTTTCATTATGGTCTTCCTATTAATTTACTGTGGGATACCGCGTTGATGTCATCAACAACCATCTGGAATGAGGGCTTACGTCCTTCAAAACGCGCGCGCTCGGCGACGTAATCGTGATGCAGGGCGAGAATATCTTTCGGCAGCGGAACCGCGCCGGCTTCCAGCACGCGAATCGCACCGGCGTTATCACGCACCGGCAGGATTTTGCCCGCGTTGCAGGAGGCGGGAGCAAACGGTACGTCCAGCACGCCAGCTTCAAACGCCAGCACCGTTCCGCGCGCGACATCGCCGT
This sequence comes from Enterobacter ludwigii, assembly GCA_023023105.1. Lineage (NCBI taxonomy): Bacteria > Pseudomonadati > Pseudomonadota > Gammaproteobacteria > Enterobacterales > Enterobacteriaceae > Enterobacter > Enterobacter ludwigii. The sequence continues at coordinate 1,611,402 of CP083824.1, forward strand.
TGCCCAGCTCGAAGACTTTTTTCAGCACGGCGCGGACTTCGCTCTTAATGAGCTCGACTTCCTGCTCAACGGCGGCGCACGGTGGGAATTTCTGATCGCTGACCATGTTGAGCATCTGACGCGAGGCCTTCAGCCCCTGGGCGTTTGCGGCAGCGGTCGGAATACCGAACGCTTCGTGCGGGCTCTTGGTGATCACTTTGGTCGCTCCGGACATACCGGCAACCGCTGCACCCCAGGAGATAATGGCAAACGCTTTTGACTCATCTTCCGGGAAGCCGCCCATCCACTGGTGGAAGACGGTACTCAGCTCGTAATCGTCAAAGCCGTGGTTATGGAAATATTCGTGGGAGAGTTCGCGTAGAGCCTGAATGGCGGCGATATCCTGCGTCAGGCTACCGACCTGGCCGTAGCCGACGGTGATTGACTTCACGCCCTGTTCCAGCGCCAGCAGACCTTCGATAATCGCCACCGAGTGGGACACAAACGGCGGGATCAGGGTGCCGGTCAGCGGGCCAAACGGTTCGCGGTTGATACGGATGCCGTTCTCTTCGTACAGGCCCATCAGGCGGTCGCAGTACTGCCAGTCGCGGATGGATTTTTCCAGAGTGACGCGCTTAGCGTACGGGATGTTGTACGAGATACCGCCGCCTTCGTAGCTGGTAAAGCCGCTGGCCATTGCGATCTCCGCCAGCAGGCGCGCATCTGGCGTGCCGTGACGTACCTGAATCGGTTTCTCCAGCGCTTCAGTCATGCGACGGCAGGCGGCGACGCCGTGGTTAACGACCGGTAAGCCGTTAAGTTTGGAGGTGCCCGCTTCGATGGATTTTTGGATACCTACCGCTGCCTCTTCATAGCGATTCAGACGGGTGTAGGCATCAATGGTGCTGGGCAGCAAATCGCAATCTTCCTGCAGCGTTTTGAGCAGGGCGATATGTTCATCCATGAGCGCTACGCCTGCGCGCGGCTGGCTCAGGGTTTTACCTTCCTGGTCGGCCTTCAGTAGTGCGTGAGAAAAGCGTTTTTGCTCAGGAATGGTTTGCTGGTACTTCACGCCATCTTCGAAGTTCTCAACGTCCTTGCCGGTATGCCAGGTTTGTAAGACCTGTCGCCGCTCAGTCATGAATTCGTCATGGGTTAGCTTTTTATTTCGAAGTTCCATTCGTTGCTGCCTTAGGTTTTATAGGGTTAAACAATGAATACTGGTGCGAGCCGCCGCCTGCGGGTCCAGCCTGGCGACATTCGCCAGCAGAGGAAGCAGACCTTTTGCATCGCGGTAATAATCAAACTGCCCGGGTAAAAGCACGCGTCTGCTGCTGTCGTCCAGCTCGCGGTACTTCAGCCAGCGGTGAACATCAAACTGACTGGCGCGGGAGAGCCATCCCCCGGAGCCGACCACTTTGCGCACGGTGGTCAGATCGCGCCCCACCTGCAAATCGACGTTACCTACGCAGGTACAGACCTGTTTTTTGGTGCCAGCGTGGCGCTCGCTGGCGTACCCAACGCATAGCCCGGCCAGCAGCGTGTCGAAATGTTTTTCTTCTTCGGTGACAGGCAGATAATCCGGATGTGCGACCAGATGGCGCAGATAGCGATAAAACGCTTCCTTGCGCTGAGGCTGATGGGCAAACACCGCGTTCACCAGTTCGTGTGTACTTTCGCCGACCACCACCGCCGAGACGCGCATACCGAGGTCTCCCTCGACGGTGCGTTTCACAAACGGCTCAGGCACGCCGTGCAGAACGGTATCCGGGGAGAGCATGTTGGCGCTGGCGGAATAGACGTCGGTGGTGGCACCGCCCATGTCGATCAGCATGAATTCTTTCCACGCGCTGTCGACGTCGCTGATCGCTTTCACCAGCTCGTAGACGGTCCACGGTGTTGGCATCGGCTCTTCGCCGGTTTCCCCGACGATAACGTCCAGCCCTTTTCCCTTCACAATGCGGGACAGAAAGACATCGCAGATGGCCTTGCGGGCGGCATACGGATTCGGGTGATCGAGGTCAGGCAAAACGTTGTCGACCGTAATCAGATCTTTGTGGCCAAGAATAGCCTGCACGTCGTCCTGAATATCGCGGTTTCCAGCGTAGATAATGGCGCAATCCAGCGTTGATGCGGCCAGCGCGCGGGCATTGGCAAGACCGTAGCTCTCTTCTCCGCCATCCGTACCGCCTGTGAACAGCAGAATGTCCGGTGGAGAATCCTCCAGCGCCCGAATATCGTGGCGGTTCAGTTTGTAGGAGTAGTACTGGGCGATTTTGGCACCTGCTGAATGGGCGGTGACTTTGGCCGATTCCAGGGTGATCGACGGCACCAGACCCATTGCGGCAACGGCGAGCCCACCTTTTGCCGACGAGGAGTATTTCAGCGTAACGTCCCCGCTGTTCAGCAAAGGTCGCGCATCGGCAACGTTTAGCACCTGGTTCAGGCTGGTAAAGAACCCTTCCGCCAGGTGGTGGGTCGTCGTCGGGGTCAGAACATGGTTGACCAACGTTAGCGCATCACCCTCCGGCGTGAAGAGTGCTGCTTTGGTCCACGTCGAACCAATGTCGACTGAGACGATTTGCATCAGAAGCCCTCTTCGAGACAAAGCTCTTCAACGCGCTGACGCTGCTGTATATCGTTCGCCATCAGCTGACAGACGTCTTCCAGGTCGTGGCTTGGGGCGAAAACGCGGTTGAAACCCATCTCTTTGAATTTGGCTTCGACGTCGGCAAAATCGTGCTTACCCACGACCAGATTACCGCCCACAAAAAGCAGGATGTCGCCGATACCGCGTTCGATGCAGCGCTCACGCAGCCCCAGACAGTCGATATCGCCATGGCCGTAGATGGATGAAACGACAATAGCATCAGCCCCGGTTTCGATGGCCGCATCAATATATTCATCCTGGCTCACCATCACACCAAGATTGATTACGTGAAAATTATGGGAAGTAAAAACACGGTCCAGAACTTTATTGCCTACCGCATGGCAGTCAGCACCAATGACGCCAATGACAAGTGTTGATTTCTTCATGGGTAATCCTCTGTAGGGCTGATTGTAAAAATATTATGGGTATTAAAAATAGTTAATGGATATTCGGTCTGTTAATGGTGTTGGAGTGTCTTTTGAAGACGAAAAGGAAGCAATTGATCTATTTTCAAAAAATCCTTCCAAAAATGATGATGGTTATGATGTGTCATGGAAAGTCATTGAAATTCAATCTATTGGATGTTGTTGGTTTTGGGTTTGATATTTATCTGTAAACGTTGATAACAAAAACATTGTAATATTTGTGATCGAGCGCCTGTTTTATTGTTGTGGGTGGTAAATATATTTTTTTTGACTTTTATAAGTGGAGGTCTATTGCCATGCAGACATTGGTGAGAAGGTATTTACTGTTTTATTGATATTGGTCATAAACGCCATTCAGGTAATGACTCCAACTTACTGATAGTGTTTTATGTTCAGATAATGCCCGATGACTTTGTCATGCAGCTCCACCGATTTTGAGAACGACAGTGACTTCCTGCCCAGCCTTGCCAGATGCTGCCTCAGATTCAGGTTATGCCGCTCAATGCGCTGCGTATATCGCTTGCTGATAACGTGCAGTTCTCCCTTCAGGCGTGATTCATACAGCGGCCAGCCATCCGTCATCCATACCACGACCTCAAAGGCCGACAGCAGGCCCAGAAGACGCTCCAGCGTGGCCAACGTGCGTTCACCGAATACGTGCGCCACAACCGTCCTCCGTATCCTGTCATACGCGTAAAACAACCAGCGCTGGCGTGATTTAGCGCCGACGTAACCCCACTGTTCGTCCATTTCCGCGCAAACAATGACGTCACTGCCCGGTTGTATGCGTGAGTTTACCGACTGCGGCCTGAGTTTTTTAAGTGTCGTAAAATCGTGTTGAGGCCAACGCCCATAATGCGTGCACTGGCGCGACATCCGACGCCATTCATGGCCATATCAATGATTTTCTGATGCGTACCGGGTTGAGAAGCGGTGTAAGTGAACTGTAGCTGCCATGTTTTACGGCAGTGAGAGCAGAGATAGCGCTGATGTCCGGCAGTACTTTTACCGTTACGCACCACGCCTTCAGTAGCTGAACAGGAGGGACAGCTGATAGAAACAGAAGCCACTGGAGCACCTCAAAAACACCATCATACACTAAATCAGTAAGTTGGCACCATTACCCGCCATTCATACAATTAAGGGAGAGTGATAAATACATCAAATTTTTGGCATCTGGAGGTGGGTATAATTCAGCGCTAATTTTAATTACCCGCTTTCTTACGTCTTTGAATATTTAATCTGAGGATATAACGATGAGTAAAGGGAAGGTTTGGCTTGTAGGGGCAGGGCCTGGCGATGCGTCTTTAATTACGGTAAAAGGTCTGCACTGTATCCGCCATGCGGAGGTGATTGTTCACGATCGCCTGGTTAACCCTGAGCTTCTGGCTCAGGCTCCGGCAAGCTGTCTGATTATTGATGTCGGTAAAACCCCAAGTCATCATCCGGTACCTCAGGAACAAATCAATGCCTTGCTGGTCAAGCACGCCGGGGAAGGGCGGCAGGTGGTGCGTCTGAAAGGCGGTGACCCCTACGTTTTTGGCCGCGGGGGGGAAGAGGCCGAGCAGCTGGCAAAAGACGGCCTGGCGTTCGAAGTCGTGCCGGGGATCAGCTCCGCGATTGGCGGATTGGCCTATGCCGGGATCCCGGTCACGCACCGTCATTACGCCTCCAGTTTTCATATTGTGACCGGTCATATGTGCCAGGGGAACGACCCGCAAAACTGGCATGCGCTGGCGCAAATCAACGGAACGCTGATCGTTCTGATGGGAATGACCCGGCTGACGGAAATCTGCCAGCAGCTCATTGAGGGAGGCATGTCCGCTGAGACGCCGGTGGCGGTAGTGATGTATGCCAGCCAGTCTCGTCAGCAGATTGCCAAAGGTACGCTGACCGATATCCACCTCGAGGTTGAGCGTCAAAAACTGCATGCTCCTGCGCTGATTGTCGTCGGTGAGGTGGTCAACCTGCAGGAGATACTGGCGTTTTCTGCATCGCATATCGCGCTGAATCAGGTTGTTGTCTGATGTTATCCTGACATTTTCGAAATGGCCGAGTGAAACGAATGAGTGAGCATGGTGGTAATGTCCTGGAAACGGGGCTGCAGTTGGGGATCGCTCCCGAGTTGCTGTTGGATTTTAGCGCGAACATCAATCCGTTAGGCCTGCCCGAGCGCGTCAGGTCGCTCATTGTGTCCCATCTGGATATCATCACGCAGTACCCGGACGTTGAATACCGCCATCTTCATCAGGCGCTGGCCAGCGCCAGTCGGTGTGACTACGACCAGACGATTGCCGGGAATGGCGAAACGGAGCTGATCTATGGCCTGGTGCGAACGCTTGCCCCTCGCCGGGCGATGCTGCTGGTGCCGGGGTTTGCCGAATATCGCCGGGCATTACAGCAGCAGGGTTGCGAGATAATCGACTATGCGCTGAGTGAGCAGAACGGGTTCCAGGTGGATTTCTCCATACTGGACGCCGTTCGCGCGCACAGGCCCGATTGCCTGTTCATCGCAACGCCGAATAACCCTACCGGACTCATGCCTGATACCGGTCTTCTCGATCGGCTGGCCTCGCTGTGCGAAACGCTGGAGATTTCGCTGATTGTGGATGAAGCGTTCATCGATTTTCTGCCGCAAGGCTCCACGCTGGCGCCACGGCTGGCTGAGTCACGTTATCTTTACCTGCTGCGTTCTCTGACCAAATTTTTTGCTATTCCCGGACTGCGCCTTGGGTATCTGCTGAGCGGAAATACGCAGACTATTCGCCAGCTGAAACGCACCCGCGAGCCCTGGTCCGTGAATGCCTTCTCGGCGCTTGTGGGGCAACATTTGCTGTTGGATGAAGACTATATTGCTCGCAGCCACGCCTTTATCGCCCGGGAGCGGGATTTCCTGTGGCAGGCGATGACGCGTTTTTCATCGCTGGTGGTCTGGGAGCCGCAGGCCAACTTTATTTTCTTCCGCTGCCTGCGTCAGGGTTTCGACCTGAAAGCGGCACTGCTTGGTCACCATATCCTTATTCGCCACTGCGAAAACTATCCAGGGCTCGATCGCGACTACTATCGGATTGCCGTGCGTACTGAAGCGGAGAACCGTCGGTTTATTGCCGCGCTGACTGACGTTTTACAAGGCTAGGCGATGGACTATTTCCCGATTTTTTGCAATCTGAAGGGTAAGCTCTGCCTGATCGTCGGTGGCGGGCAGGTGGCGACGCATAAGGCAAAGGGGCTGCTGGCTGCCGGGGCTGAGCTGCGTCTGGTTGCGCCCTCCCTGACGCCGGAACTCGCCAGCCTGCACGCGTGCGGTGACATCGAGTGGGTCCCGGCGACGTTTGCGCCGCAGTATCTGCAGTCATGCTGGCTGGTCATTGCCGCAACCAGCGATCCGCAGGTGAACCGTCAGGTTGCCAGGGCCGCCAGCGCGGAGCGTCTGTTTTGCAATGTCGCAGACGACCCTTCTGCTGCCACCTTTATCTCGCCGGCTATTATTGACCATTCGCCGATCATTATTGCGCTGAGCTGCGGGGGCAATGCGCCGGTGTACAGCAAGATCCTCAAAGCGCATGTCGCAGCCCATCTTCCCCCTGGCATGCGGGAAAGCGTGCGGCTGGCGGGGGTGCTGCGTGAAAGGGTAAATAGCGCGTGCAGTGACCGGGAGCGCAAGCGTGCATTTTGGGACGCGTTTTTCCGGCATGTTCCGCTGCAACAGGCTTTAGCGCAGGAACACGAGCAAGAGGTTAAGCAGCAGGTCGAGTGGTTCATTCAGCACAAGTTGCTGTCAGAGTAGCGTCACGCCGCCTTTTACCATCCGCAGCAGGTGTTGTTCAGGCCAGTGGCGGGTGAGCTGTTTTTTCGCTAACAGCCATTTCACATAATCGACATCGTCTTTATTTCTGTCCAGCATCAGCCCCACGACGCTGCCGCTGTGCGCCACGTTCACCCCGTAGATACCGCACTCCTCCACCAGTGAGAGCAGTGCGTCAAAATCCGGTTTAGGCAACAGCGTCTGGCTGGCGATGGCGCTGAGGGTTGCCGCTTCTCCCATCCGGTAAGGGTTTTGCGTCATACAGGATTCCTGTACTTTTTCCCATGCGCGTTTCAGCGCTGGCGCACCGGCATGTAACCCCGCCTGACGCGGGATGCGGTGGTAATCTGCCGTGCGCAGCGTTTGCGGACTTTCGAGAACAAGCAGATCGAGATTGGGCTGGGCGTCACATGAAATCTGCGTGGAAGCGTCGTTATGATCAAAAAGGGTCAACTGGCGAAACACGGTACTGTCGGTGGGTTCGAGCGAAACGCAAAGCGTTGCCAGCGTGCTTTCGTCAAGCTGATGCCCCAGATGGTGGGCGGTGGCGACGGCGGTGGCGGCAATATCTGCGGTGCTGCTGGCCATCCCTTTGGCAATCGGGATGGTCGAATGCACATCAATGCGGATATCCTGGCTCAACTGCGCCGGGTAGTGCCAGTGCTGCAATAACCGCTCGACCATCGCGCGCGACAGCGGGCGTTCATCCGCCAGGGCTGAGCCGTAGCTCACCTCAACCGTGCTGTACCATTCGACAGGGCAGGAGACCAGTTTCTCACTACCCAAAATCCAGCCCTGGATAAGCTCACCGCACGACGCGGGGCATTGCGCAACAGCCACGTTTCCACCTTTCTGGTCTGCAAATTCTGAAGCATAGTGTCATGAGGATCTCCCTCGTACCTTGATATACCGCAAATTCCCGTCTGGATAATCTACATATTATTCTGCGATTCTGCTGAATACGAAACGCATCAATAAAGCCACACGAACTTACGTTGAATAGCAATATTATGTGATAGCAAGGTTTTAATGCCTTAATGAATTTTGATCACGATAAAATGAAAAAATATCAAGTGGTGCAATAACTTGTCATAGCGCAATAAATATTGAGATTTTAAGCGTAATTATCTTTGCTTTTAATTTTTTGTGATAAAACGTTGAGTTATTGAGGAAGGCGTCAATTATTCTGGCGCCACGTTTGACTCAGCGTGTATTTCATTACGGTTAAGTATTTGCCTAAGATGAAGTGAAACGCCGTAAATAGCATTGCTGTTTTATAACGCGCTATTTTCTCATTATGTAAGCCGACCGGTTTGCCACATTTGTGGTAGGGAAGGGGGTGATAATCCCCCGCAGCCCCCGCTGCTGTGATGCTGACGACCCCGTAATGACCACTGATCGTGAGATTGGGAAGGACGGGCGAGGAGGACGCTAAGCCAGAAGACCTGCCTGTCGGGAACGTTCAACAACTTCGGTGGGAAGTGGGTTGTACTGATGCATCATACAGTCGAAAGACTGGGGTTACGTGTATCTATACCTCCCGACCACCCTGGACAGGATCAGGGCCATGGCGGCAAAGCAGTACACGTTTGTTCTTGCAGGTACCGGAAGCGGGTGTGGTAAAACCACGGTGACGCTAGGCCTGTTGAGTCTGTTAAAACAGCGTGGGTTAAGCGTCCAGCCATATAAAGTGGGCCCTGACTATCTTGATACCGGCTGGCATACCAAAGTCAGCGGTACATCCTCCCGCAACCTCGACAGCTTCATGCTTCCTGAGCCGATACTCAACGCGCTGTTCTGCGAGCATATGCAGCAGGCGGATATCGCGGTGATTGAAGGTGTGATGGGGCTGTATGACGGCTACGGCACCGACCCGAACTATTGCAGCACCGCCGCGATGGCAAAACAGCTGGGCTGCCCGGTGATTCTGCTGGTGGATGGCAAGGCGGTCTCGACTTCAATTGCCGCCACGGTAATGGGCTTTCAGCGATTTGATCCCACCCTCAATATTGCCGGGGTGATTGTCAATCGCGTCAACAGCGAATCACATTATCAGTTGCTCAAAACGGCAATTGAACACTACTGCACGGCACCCGTCCTGGGTTATGTCCCCCGCGTTGAAGGCGTCGGTTTGCCCGAGCGCCATCTGGGACTGGTCACCGCCCGGGAGTCGGTCGCGGACCTGCAGACCTGGCAGAATTTTTCCGCCATTCTCGAACGTACGCTGGACATCGGGCAACTTCTCTCGCTCAGCCAGATGGCGTCGCTGCCGCAGGGCTCCTGGCCCGCGCTCCCTGACGGGGACGCCGGGCGCGGGTTGACGCTCGCGATGGCCGATGACGAGGCCTTCAACTTCTATTACGCGGATAACATCACGCTGCTCGAACGTACCGGGGTCGACATTATCCGCTTTAGCCCGCTGCGCGATACCCATTTACCTGACTGCCAGATGGTCTGGCTTGGGGGCGGTTACCCGGAGCTGTACGCGGCACGGCTTGCGGAAAACACCACGATGCTGGCCAGCCTGCGGGAGGCGCACCGGCGAGGCGTGGCGATTTACGCCGAATGTGGTGGGCTGATGTATCTCGGCAGCACGCTCGAAGATAGCGAGGGGGGCACCCACCGGATGGCCAATGTTATCCCCGGCCACAGCAGGATGGGTAAACGGCTGACCCGTTTTGGCTATTGTGAGGCGCAGGCGCGCCAGCCCACGCTGCTGGCCGATAGCGGAGAGGTGCTGCGTGGGCATGAATTTCACTATTCCGACTTCTCTCCCCAAACCCCCGCGGTACTGGCGTGTCGCAAAGTACGCGATGGCGTAACGATGCAGGAGTGGGCGGGCGGCTGGCAGGTTGGCAACACGTTCGCAAGCTATCTGCACCTCCACTTTGCCCAACGCCCCATGATGCTCAACCGCTGGCTGACGGCGGCGAGGGGGGCGCTATGACCCTGCTGGCCTGGTGCGTCGCGTGGCTGCTCGACGTCATCATCGGCGACCCGCAAAACTGGCCGCATCCGGTGCGCTGGATAGGCAACCTGATCAATGCGATGCAGCGGAGTATTCGCCGCTGCTGTCATAGCGATACGGCGCTACGCGTTGGCGGCGGCGTCATGTGGCTGGCGGTAGTGGGGCTGACCTGGGGCATATCCTGGGGCGTACTGGCGCTCGGACGGATGGTTCATCCCTGGCTGGGCTGGGCGATTGAAGTGTGGATGATGTTTACCGTGCTGGCCGGGCGCTGCCTGGCAAATGCTGCACGGGACGTTGAACGCCCTCTGCGAGCGGGCGACCTTGATGAAAGCCGCGAAAAACTCTCCTGGATAGTGGGACGCGATACGTCTCAACTTCAGCCGGAACAGATCAACCGGGCGGTGGTGGAGACCGTCGCGGAGAACACAGTCGATGGCGTTATCGCCCCACTGTTTTTCCTCATGCTGGGCGGTGCGCCACTGGCGATGGCCTATAAGGCGGTGAATACCCTCGATTCAATGGTGGGCTACAAGCACGAAAAATACCGTGCGATCGGCATGGTCAGCGCCCGTATGGATGACCTGGCGAACTATATCCCCGCTCGTCTGAGCTGGCTTCTGCTGAGCATCGCGGCGTGGCTATGCCGTGACGATTTCTCCCGCGCGCTGCGCGTCGGCTGGCGCGACCGCTACAACCACAGCAGCCCCAACTGCGCGTGGGCAGAAGCGACGGTCGCCGGCGCGCTGGGCATCCGGCTTGGCGGACCCAACGACTATTTTGGTCAGCGCGTAGAAAAGCCGTGGATTGGCGACGCGCTGCGCCCGATTGCGGTAGACGACATTTCCCGAACGATTCGACTGATGTGGGTTTCCTCCACCCTGGCGCTGGCGCTGTGTATCGCAGCACGCTGGCTGATGGCTGGCGCGGCCTGAGGACAAGAGACAATGCAATACATCCAGCAACCCCAGGCGATTGAAGCCAAAAGTTTCGACATCATTGGCGAAATCATTCGCGAAACGCGGCCGGAATACCGGTTTGCCAGCCCGCTGCATGAGGCGATCGTCAAGCGGGTGATCCATACCACCGCAGATTTCGACTGGCTGGATATTCTCTGGTTTTCAGATGACGCGCTGGAGCAACTTTGCGCGGCGCTCCGTCGCCCGTCCGTTATCTATACCGATACCACGATGGCGCTCTCCGGGATCAACAAAACGCTGCTGGCCACGTTCGGGGGCGAATGTCGCTGCTATATCAGCGACCCGCGGGTGGTGGCGCAGGCAAAGGCCCAGGGAATCACCCGCTCGATGGCGGCCGTGGATATCGCCGTGACGGAAGAGAGCGAGAAGATCTTCGTCTTTGGCAATGCGCCCACGGCGCTGTTTCGCCTGCTTGAGCATGATGTTGCCGTCAGCGGCGTGGTGGGTGTTCCGGTGGGTTTTGTGGGGGCGGCGGAATCGAAAGAGGCGCTGACGCACAGCAATTTGCCCGCGATTGCGGCCCTTGGGCGCAAAGGCGGCAGCAATGTGGCTGCGGCGATTGTGAACGCCATGCTCTATTACCTGCAGGGGGCGCGATGAGCGATTCAACCTTCGATGCCCCGGTATGGCATAACGGGAAGGCGTTACGTAAAGGCTTCACCACCGGTTCCTGCGCGACCGCGGCAGCGAAAGTCGCCGCACTGATGGTGCTGCGCCAGCATCTTATTCATCAGATCTCCATTGTGACCCCCTCCGGCGTCACGCTGTGTCTGAACGTGGAATCGCCGCACATTGAAGGGCAGCAGGCGATTGCGGCCATCCGCAAAGACGGGGGGGATGACGTCGACGCCACACACGGCATGCTGATTTTCGCCCGCGTGATGCTCAACGACAGCGGCGAGATTACGCTTTCGGGCGGCGAGGGCGTGGGGACCGTGACGCGCAAAGGCATCGGCCTGCCCATCGGCAGCGCGGCGATCAACCGCACGCCGCGTCACACCATTGAGTCCGCAGTGCGCGAGGCGATTGGCCCGACGCGCGGGGCCAACGTGGAAATCTTCGCCCCTGAAGGCGAAGCGCGGGCGCAGAAAACCTACAACTCACGCCTCGGGATCCTGGGCGGGATTTCGATCATCGGCACCACCGGTATTGTCACACCGATGTCAGAGGAGAGCTGGAAACGCTCGCTCTCTCTGGAGCTGGAGATTAAACGCGCGGCGGGGCTGGAGCGGGTCGTGCTGGTGCCGGGCAATCATGGCGAGCGTTTTGTGCGCGAGCAGATGGGCATTGATCAAGATGTCGTGGTCACCATGAGCAACTTTGTCGGCTACATGATCGAAGAGGCGGTGCGGGTGGGGTTTCGCCAGATAGTGCTGGTCGGCCATCCCGGCAAGCTCATCAAAATTGCCGCCGGGATATTCCACACCCACAGCCATATCGCCGATGCGCGCATGGAAACGCTGGTGGCGCATCTGGCGCTGCTCGGCGCGCCGCTGGAGTTACTGACCCTTGTCAGCGATTGCGATACCACCGAGGCGGCGATGGAGCATATCGAAACCTGGGGTTTTCAGCCTATTTACGGCCACCTCGCCAAACGTATCTGCCTGCGCGTGATGCAGATGTTGCGCTTTACCAAAACTCCGCCGACCTGTGACGCCATTCTGTTTTCCTTTGATAACCAGGTGCTGGGTAGCAACCGTCCGGTCGAGGCGATTGCCCGGGAGCTGCAATGTTAACGGTCGTGGGAATGGGGCCTGCGGGATTGCATCTGATGACGCCCGCTGCGCGTGAAGCCATTGAGTGTGCCGATGCGCTGGTCGGCGGAAAACGTCATCTGCTGCAGTTCCCGGCGTTTTGCGGCGAGACGTTTGTCCTGGGCGCCAACATTCCGGCGCTGCTGGCCTGGGTTGAGGCGCGTCAGGAGAAAAAGGTGGTGATTGTCGCCTCCGGCGATCCGCTGTTTTACGGCATCGGATCGCGGATGGTGGCGCATTTCGGTATGGCGCGCGTGCGCATTATTCCCGGTATCAGCGCGGTGCAGTACCTGTGCGCGCAGGCGGGCATTGATATGAATGAGATGTGGCTCACCAGCAGCCATGGTCGCAGCGTAAATGTTGATGAGCTTGCACGGCATCGCAAAGTGGCGATGGTCACCGATAGCCAGTGCGGGCCGAAAGAGATTGCCGCGCAGCTGGTGGCACGCGGTAAGGGCCATCGCTGGATGGTGATTGGTGAAAACCTGGCGATGGAAAACGAACGGATCCACTGGCTGCCCGTCAGTGTGGTTAGTGCCGACTATGAAATGAATGCAGTGGTGATCCTCGATGAAAGATGAACTGTTTTTGCGCGGCGAAACGGTGCCGATGACCAAAGAGGCGGTACGCGCCCTTGCCATCGCAAAGCTTGCGCTGCACCGCGCCAGCCACCTGATTGATGTCGGCGCGGGGACCGGAAGTGTGTCGATAGAGGCGGCGCTGCAGTTTCCCTCGCTGCGCGTGACGGCCATTGAACGTAACCCTGCAGCTCTGCAGCTGCTTGCAGAAAATCGCCAGCATTTTGCCTGTCACAATATCGCTATTTTGCCGGGCGTAGCGCCGTTGCCGGTGGCGGATAAGGCCGATGCGGTATTTATGGGCGGCAGCGGTGGCCATCTGACCTCGCTTATTGACTGGTCCCTGCGCCAGCTACATCCAGGCGGACGTCTGGTGATGACGTTTATCCTGATGGAAAACCTCAATACCGCGCTGGCCCATCTGCAGGAGATCGGCGCGCAGGACATTGATTGCCTGCAAATGCAGGTCTCCGCACTGGCCCCGCTTGGCAGCGGCCACTATTTCAAACCGAACAATCCCGTTTTTGTTATCGCCTGTCAGAAGGAAGAACACCATGTCTGAGACGTTTGATTCCCGTTGCGTGTGGTTTGTCGGTGCTGGTCCCGGCGATCGAGAGCTCATTACGCTCAAGGGATACAAGCTGCTGCAGCAGGCGCAGGTGGTCATCTATGCCGGTTCGCTGATCAATACCGAACTGTTGGCATACTGCCCGCAGGGGGCGGAATGCCACGACAGCGCGGAACTCCATTTAGAACAGATCATTGACCTGATGGCGGCGGGCGTGAAGGCCGGAAAGACGGTGGTGCGTTTACAGACCGGTGATGTCTCCCTCTACGGCTCCGTCCGGGAACAGGGTGAAGAGTTGACCAAACGCGGAATCGCCTGGCAGGTGGTGCCCGGCGTCAGCGCCTTCCTCGGCGCTGCGGCGGAGCTTGGGGTGGAGTACACCGTGCCTGAAGTCTCGCAGAGCCTGATTATTACCCGCCTCGAAGGTCGTACGCCGGTGCCGGCGCGTGAACAGCTGGAGTCATTTGCCAGCCATCAGACCTCAATGGCGATTTATCTTTCGGTCCAGCGTATTCATCGGGTGGCGGAACGCCTGATTGAAGGCGGTTATCCAGACACCACGCCCGTTGCCGTCATTTATAAAGCGACCTGGCCGGAAAGCCAGACCGTACGCGGCACGCTGGCGGACATCGCCGACAAGGTACGCGAGGCGGGGATCCGCAAAACGGCGCTCATTCTGGTCGGGAAATTCCTGGGCGAGGAGTATCACTACTCAAAACTCTATGCCGCGGATTTTAGCCATGAATACCGTAAAGCCTGAGTCCATCGCGCTTTTTTGCCTGACCCCGGGCGGCGTGCGGCTGGCGAAGCGGCTGGCGGCGATGCTGCCGGTAACCTGCTTTACCAGCGAGCGTTTGCAGGAAGAGGGCTTTGTTCCCTTCGACGGCGGCTTTGCCCCGGCGGTTCGCGAGGCGTTCATGCACTACCCGTCGCTGATTTTTATCGGCGCAACCGGCATTGCGGTGCGCGTCCTGGCACCGTTAATCCACGACAAACTGATCGACCCGGCGGTGGTGGTGATCGATGAACGCGGGCAGCACGTGATTAGCCTGCTTTCCGGCCATGCTGGCGGGGCGAATGCACTGACCCACTACCTGGCGGGAATACTGGGGGCTGACCCGGTGATTACCACCGCCACGGACGTCAACGAGATGGCCGCGCTGGATACCCTTGCCTTCCAGCTGAATGCCCGAATGAGCGATTTCCGAACGACGGTAAAAATCGTCAACCAGATGCTGGTGAGCCACCAGCGGGTAGGGCTGTGGTGGGATGCGGAACTCGACGACGACGTCAGCCGGTGCGATCGGCGCGGGTTTATCACCGTGAGCGACCTGCATTACCTGCCGGAACTGGATGCGCTGGTGTGTATTACGCTGCGAAACACGCTGCCGGAACTGCCATTGCCGCACTGGAAGCTGGTCCCTCAGCGGGTCGTGGCGGGTATCGGCTGTCGACGCGACACACCGTTTCCGCTGCTGGCAACCCTGCTGGCGCGTCAGTTCGAGGCGCAACGGCTCGACCCGCTGGCCCTAAAAGCGATTGGCAGCGTCTCCCTTAAAAAAGACGAAGCGGGCTTGCTCCAGCTTGCCGCTTGCTGGGGTGTGCCGTTTGAAACCTTTACCGCTGACGCGCTGCGTGAGCACGAACATCGCTTTCCGGCCTCATCGTTTGTACGCCAGACGGTAGGCGTGGGAAGCGTCTCGGGTCCGGCAGCGTGGCTGCTGAGCCATGGGCAACTACGAGGAGAAACCCTGCGCGAACAGGGCGTCACTATCACTTTGGGAGTTTCACACTGATGTTAACCGTAATTGGAATCGGCCCTGGCTCGCAGGCCATGATGACCATGGAAGCTGTAGACGCGCTGCAGGCGGCAGAAATCATCGTTGGCTACAAAACCTATACCCATCTGGTGAAGGCCTTCACCGGCGACAAACAGGTGATCAAAACCGGTATGTGCAAAGAGATTGAACGCTGTCAGGCGGCGATCGAGCTGGCGCAGGCCGGGCATAACGTCGCGCTTATCAGCAGCGGCGACGCCGGTATTTATGGGATGGCGGGGCTGGTGCTGGAGTTGGTCAGCAAACAGAAACTGGACGTTGAGGTTCGCCTGATCCCCGGAATGACGGCCAGTATCGCCGCCGCATCTCTGCTTGGCGCACCGCTGATGCACGATTTTTGCCACATCAGCTTAAGCGATCTGCTGACGCCGTGGCCGGTCATCGAAAAACGTATTGTCGCCGCGGGAGAAGCGGACTTCGTCATCTGTTTCTATAACCCGCGCAGCCGGGGGCGCGAGGGCCATCTGGCACGGGCGTTTGAGCTGCTGTCCGCCAGCAAAAGCCCGCAAACGCCGGTAGGGGTAGTGAAGTCTGCCGGGCGTAAAAAGCAGGAGAAGTGGTTAACCACGCTGGGCGACATGGACTTTGAACCGGTCGATATGACAAGCCTGGTGATCGTCGGAAATAAAGCCACCTTCGTTCAGGAGGGGCTGATGATCACCCCCCGGGGCTATGTGCTGTGAACTATGGCGACGTGCTGGTCATGGGCGGCACCAGCGATGCCCGCGCGATCTGCCAGCAACTGGATGCGGCGGGCGTGGCCTACACCCTGTCGGTGGCAACACCCACCGGGCAGCGGCTGGCGGGCGATATTAACGGTCAGGTGCGCTGTGGCCGCCTGGAGCCACAACAGATGGTTGACTGGCTGGCGGAAAACAGGACCCGCTGGGTGATTGACGCTTCGCATCCCTACGCTGAGGTGGTCAGCCGCAACATCCTGACGGCCTGTGAAACGGTGGGGGTGTTGCTTAGCCGCTATCAGCGCCCCGAACAGCTCAGCGAGCTGACGCATCCGCTGCTCTACAGCGTGCCGGGAATTGAAGAGGCCTGCTACATCGCGCGGCGGCTGGGCGAACGGGTGCTGTTGACCACCGGCAGTAAAGATCTGGCGCGCTGGCGCGCAGGTCTGCCGGAGAAAACGCTGATGGCCCGGGTTTTGCCAGTGCCCGAGGTCATCGAGCAATGCGCCGGACTTGGCTTTGGCGTTACCGAGATCTTTGCTATGTGCGGGCCCTTCAGCGCTGAATTTAACGCGGCGTTTTATCGCCAGTGCCGGGCTGACGTGATGATAACCAAAGCCTCCGGCGCAGAAGGTGGCTATCAGGAGAAGGTTCAACCCTGTCTGGATGCGGGCATCCCCTGCATCGTGATTACACGCCCGGCACCGCTGGTGACGGGAGAGGAATTACTGGAAAGTCAGGCCGCATTCGCCGGGCGTTTAGCGCGCTGGCTGGCCGCTGCTTAAGGAGTTAGAGATGAAAAAGGCGCTTCTGGTGGTCAGCTTTGGTACCAGCTACCACGATACCTGCGAGAAGAATATTGTGGCGTGCGAGCATGCGCTGGCGGAAAGCTGCCCTGACCGCGAGCTGTTTCGGGCATTCACCTCCGGGATGATCATTCGCAAGCTCAAACAGCGTGACGGCATTGAGATCGACACGCCGCTGCAGGCGCTGAAAAAGCTTGCGGCTCAGGGATATCAGGACGTGGCGATCCAGTCTCTGCACATCATCAACGGCGATGAGTACGAGAAAATTGTCCGTGAAGTGCAGAGCCTGCGCCCGCTGTTTACCCGCCTGACGCTGGGGGCACCGCTACTGAGCAGCCACGACGATTACGCGCAGCTGATGCGCGCATTGCAACAGCAAATGCCGACGCTTGGGGCCACGGAAAAAGTGGTGTTTATGGGCCACGGTGCCAGCCATCACGCCTTTGCGGCCTATGCCTGCCTCGACCACATGATGATGGCCCAGAGCTTCCCGGCCCGCGTCGGCGCGGTGGAGAGCTATCCGGAAGTCGACATCCTGATTGAGAGCCTCGGTAAAGAAGGCGTCACCGGCGTGCATTTGATGCCGCTGATGCTGGTGGCCGGCGATCACGCCATCAACGATATGGCCTCTGATGACGAAGACTCCTGGAAGACGTTGTTTAACGCCGCCGGGATCCCGGCGACGCCGTGGCTGAGCGGGCTGGGTGAAAACCCGGCGGTACGCGCAATGTTCGTCGCCCATTTACAGCAGGCGCTGAGTATGGCGCTGGAGGAGGCGGCATGAGCGGCAAACTGTACGCCCTGAGTACCGGACCGGGCGCGCCGGATCTTATCACCGTGCGTGCCTCACGGATCCTTGGTTCGCTGGATATTCTCTACGCCCCGGCGGGCCGCAAAGGCGGCGATAGCCTGGCGCTTTCTATCGTCCGGGCGTTTATCGGCGAACAGACCGAAATCCGCTGCTGTCACTTTCCCATGAGCGCCGACAGTGCTGAAAAGGAGGCGGTGTGGGATGAGGTGGCCGACGCGTTAGTGCGTGAGGTGAACGACGGGAAACAGGTTGGTTTTATCACCCTGGGCGATGCCATGCTGTTCAGCACGTGGGTGTTTTTACTTCAGCGCATCGGCAGCCCGGACTGGCTGGAGATTGTGCCCGGCGTGACGTCGTTTGCCGCGATTGCCGCGCGTTCAAAAATGCCGCTGGCGATGGAACAGCAGTCGCTGGCGGTGATTTCCTGTACCGCGCCGGAAGCGGAGATTGCGCACGCGCTGCAGCAACACGACAGCCTGGTGCTGATGAAGGTCTATGGCCGGTTTGCGCGCATCAAAGCGCTGCTGACGCAGGCCGGACTGCTGGACTGTGCACTGATGATGTCAGAGGCCACGCTCCCCGGCGAGCTGTGCTGGCGGCATCTGGATGAGGTTGCTGATGACCAGCCGTTACCCTATTTCTCGACCATTCTGGTCAACAAACAGTGGGAGTATGCGCAATGAAACTGGAACAACAGCTTAAACAGCTGTCATTAAGTGGCCTGGCGGCGGCGCTATTGCTGATGGTGGTGCCGGAGCAGGCGTTCGCGATGCATATCATGGAAGGGTTTTTACCGCCGATGTGGGCGCTGGCGTGGTGGCTGCTCTTCTTACCGTGCCTGTGGTACGGGCTGGTGCGCCTGCGTCGTATCGTGCAGGAGGATAACCACCAGAAAATCCTGCTGGCTCTGTGCGGGGCGTTTATTTTCGTGCTGTCGGCGCTGAAGATCCCATCGGTAACCGGCAGTTGCTCGCATCCGACCGGCGTGGGGCTCGCCGTGATTCTGTTCGGGCCGGGCGTCGTCGCCATCCTCGGTGCCATCGTGCTGCTGTTTCAGGCGCTGTTGCTGGCGCACGGCGGGTTAACCACGCTTGGCGCGAACGGCATGTCGATGGCGGTGATTGGGCCGGTTGTCGGGTACATGGTGTGGAAGATGGCCTGCCGTGCCGGGCTTCGCCGTGACGTTGGGGTATTTTTGTGCGCCATGCTGGCGGATCTGGTGACCTATTTTGTCACCTCGGTCCAGCTTGGCGCGGCGTTCCCGGACCCGACGACGGGTGCTGCGGGCTCGATGGTGAAATTCATGGGCATTTTCTGCCTGACGCAAATCCCCATCGCCATCGCGGAGGGCTTGTTAACCGTCATGATTTATGACCAGTTGACCAAACGTCGGCTGATTACCGCACAAGGATACTGAGATGAAAAAGACACTGATGCTGTTGGCGATGGTGCTCGCCCTGATCGTAATGCCATTTTTTATCGATCACGGTGGCGAATTTGGTGGCTCGGATGGTGAAGCCGAAAATCAAATCCAGGTTGTGGCACCGCATTACACGCCATGGTTCACGCCACTCTATGAACCCGCCAGCGGCGAAATTGAAAGTCTGCTGTTTACGCTCCAGGGGTCCATTGGCGCAGCGGTGATTTTCTATATTTTGGGCTACACCAAAGGCAGACAGCGCCGTGATGACCGGGCTTGACAGGCTGAGCTACCAGAGCCGCTGGGCTCAGGTTGCGCCGGAACGCAAGTTTCTGCTCTGGCTGGCGCTGATGACTCTGGCGTTTGCGCTGCCGCCGCTGGGGCAGGGGATCGTCCTGGCGCTGACGGCGGGACTGACCTGCTGGCTGCTGCGGATGACCTTCTGGCGCTGGTGTCGCTGGATGTCGCTGCCGTTTGGCTTTCTGCTGGTCGGGGTACTGACGATCCTCTTTAGCGTCACCCGTGATCCGCATACGCTGGCGGTGAGCGTTCCGGTGGGGCACTACTGGCTGGGGATAACTGCTTCCGGGCTGACCGCCGCTAACGAAACCTTCTGGCGCAGCCTTACCGCGCTGGCGGCAACCTTCTGGCTGGTGCTGAACCTGCCCTTTCCGCAGCTGATTGTGCTGCTTAAGCGGGCGCGCGTGCCGCGCCTGCTTACCGAGCAGATTCTGCTGACCTGGCGCTTTATTTTTATTCTGTTAGACGAAGCGCTGGCGATTCACCGCGCGCAGACGCTGCGTTTTGGCTATCGTAGCCTGCCAAAAAGTTATCGCTCGCTGGCGATGCTGGTCGGTTTGCTGTTTACCCGGGTGCTGATTCGCTATCAGCAGATGGCGACCACGCTGGATATTAAACTCTACCAGGGTGATTTTCCCCTGTAAGGAATCGCACCATGCTGACCACCGCCGATCTCTGGTTTCGCTATCAGGAGACGCATGTACTCAAAGGGCTGACGCTGGATTTTTCGACGCATGCCGTCACCGGGCTAGTGGGAGCTAATGGCTGCGGAAAGTCGACGTTATTTATGAACCTGAGCGGTCTGCTGAAGCCGCAGCAGGGGGAGGTGCTGTGGCAGGGGAAGCCGCTGGACTACAGCAAGCGCGGACTGCTGGCGCTCCGTCAACAGGTCACAACGGTGTTTCAGGACCCCGATCAGCAGATCTTCTATACCGATATCGATAGCGACATCGCCTTCAGCCTGCGTAACCTGGGCGTAGCGGAACCGGAGATTGCGCGGCGCGTCGACGATGCGCTGACGCTGGTCGACGCGCAGCGTTTTCGCCAGCAGCCGATCCAGTGCCTGAGCCATGGGCAAAAGAAGCGGGTCGCCATTGCCGGGGCGCTGGTGCTGGGGGCACGCTATCTTCTGCTGGACGAGCCCACGGCCGGGCTTGATCCTTCAGGACGCTCGCAGATGATCGAGATCATCAGGCGCATTGTGGCGCAGGGGAACCACGTGGTGATCTCCAGCCATGATATTGACCTGATTTACGAAGTCAGCGATGCCGTTTACGTGCTGCGCCGGGGAGAAGTGCTGGCGCACGGCGCGCCGGGTGAGGTCTTCGCTCGCGGCGAGCTGATGGAACGGGTCGGATTAACGCAGCCCTGGCTCGTTAAACTGCACGCGCAGCTTGGCCTGCCGTTGTGTAAAACCGAAGATGAATTTTTCAGCCGCATGCGAAAACAAAACGCAATGAAGGAGGCCTCATGACGCAGGCAATTATGTTGCAGGGCACCGCTTCTGACGTCGGCAAAAGCGTCCTGGTGGCGGGGCTGTGCCGGATTTTTTATCAGGATGGCCTGCGTACCGCGCCGTTTAAGTCGCAGAATATGGCGCTCAATTCCGGTATCACGCCGGAGGGAAAAGAGATGGGGCGCGCGCAGATTCTTCAGGCGCAGGCGGCGGGGATTACGCCGGACGTACGGATGAATCCGGTATTGTTAAAACCAACCAGCGACCGTAAAGCGCAGGTGGTGCTGATGGGGCAGGTGGCAACCGATATGGACGCGGTCAGCTACCACGAGTACAAACCGCGCCTGCGGGAGCAGATCCGCGATGTCTATAACAGCCTGGCCGGGGAGTATGACGTGCTGGTGCTGGAAGGTGCGGGCAGCCCGGCGGAGATCAACCTGCGCGATCGCGATATCGTCAACATGGGCATGGCCGAAATGGCGCAGTGCTCGGTGATCCTCGTGGCGGATATTGACAGAGGCGGCGTATTTGCCGCCATCTACGGTACGCTGGCGCTTCTGCACGACCACGAGCGGGCGCGCGTGAAAGGGGTCATCATCAATAAATTTCGTGGCGATGTTGCGCTGCTTTACTCGGGTATTGAGCAGATTGAAAACCTGACCGGCGTGCCGGTACTGGGCGTTATGCCGTGGCTGGATGTCGATCTGGAAGACGAAGACGGCGTGGCGCTGCAAAAGGGAAAATACCTGCGAACCGCGCGGCGCGATATCGACATCGCCGTGGTGCAGGTACCGCATATCTCCAATTTCACCGATTTTAACGCGCTGGCGGCGCAGCCCGATGTTCGCGTGCGCTATGTCCGTTATCCCCAGGAGCTGGCGGGGGCTGACCTCGTGATTCTACCCGGCAGTAAAAATACGCTGGGGGATCTGGCCTGGCTGCGGGAAAGCGGTATGGCGCACGCTGTGCTCCAGTCACACCAGCAGAACGTACCCGTCATGGGCATTTGCGGCGGCTACCAGATGCTTGGCGACACCATCATCGATGAGGTGGAATCTGGTATGGGAACCCAGCCAGGGCTGGGTCTGCTCCATACCGTGACCCGCTTCGCGCAGCGAAAAACCACGACGCAGGTTTCGGCGCAGATGGCGTCGGCGCTCCCGGCGTGGCTTAAGTCGGCGGCGGGCATTAAGGTGCAGGGTTATGAGATTCATATGGGAGAGACCCGTCTGACAGCCGACGATTATCCGGCACTGTTTCTGGAAAAAGAGGGCGAGCGCATAGCGGACGGCGCCATCAGCGCGGACGGGCAGGTGATAGGGACGTATCTCCACGGGTTGTTCGATAACGATGCCTTCACGCGCGCGATGGTGGATGGCTTACGCCAGCGCAAAGGATTGGCACCATTAGACGTTGCGGTAGATTACGCGGGCTACAAAGCGCAACAGTTTGATCTCTTAGCCAGCGCGATGAGAGAACACATTGATATTAAAAAGATCTATCAAATAATGCAGGAGCATCAGGAGGTGGGGGCATGATTTTAGTCACCGGAGGCGCGCGCAGCGGGAAAAGTGCGCACGTCGAACAGCTGGCGGCGGCGCAGTGCGAGCGTGTGCTGTATATCGCGACGTCGGTGATTACCGATGAAGAGATGGCGCTGCGCGTTGACAAGCACCGCGCACAGCGTCCTGCGCACTGGCGAACCTGGGAAGGGTATCGCGATCTGGGCGACGTGATTCGCCATCAGGTGCAGCCGGGCGAAGGCGTGGTTCTGGAATGCGTCACCACTCTGTTGTCGAACCTGCTCTATGACGCCAGCGGCGGCGCTTCGCCGGAGACCCTCGATTTTTCCGCGCTTGAGGCGGTGCTGCAACAGCAGGTGGACGACCTGATTGCGGCCTGCCAGCAGTCGGCGGCGCCGGTTTATATTGTGACCAATGAGCTGGGCATGAGCATCACGCCCGAGAATCGGCTGGCGCGTCATTTTGTTGATATTGCCGGTCGCGCGAACCAAAGGCTGGCGCAAGCGGCACAGGAAGTGTGGCTGGTTGTCTCGGGAATTGGGGTAAAGATTAAATGCCGTTAAAAATGTTGTGGGCGACGCTGGGATTTATTACCCGCATTCCGGTGCCGCAAAAGTGGAACGACGGCGTTGAATTTTCACAGTATGGCCGTGGCGTACCCTGGTTCCCCGTGGTGGGCCTGATCGTTGGGGTTTTGGCCGCCTTAGGCTATCTGGCGGTGAGCCAGACCGGCGGGGGGATTTATATCGGTGCCGTCGCCTGGGTACTGGCGCTGGTGCTGCTGACCGGTGGGTTTCATCTGGACGGTCTGGCGGACACTTGTGATGGCGTGTTTTCTGCCCGTACCCGCGAACGGATGCTGGAGATTATGCGCGATAGCCGGTTGGGGACCTACGGCGGTCTGGCTATCGTATTCTGCATCCTTATCAAGGTCGCAGCGGCGATCTCCCTGGCTCACCTTCCGGTTCATACCCTGTTTGCGCTGCTGGTGTGCGCGCCGATCGTCGGGCGAACGGGAATGGTGTTGGTCATGTATCGGCAGCACTATGCGCGCGAAGGTGCAGGGATGGCAAACGCCTATCTCGGCCATATCAGCGGCAAAGAGACGGTCATCACCCTCTGCATCGGCGTGGCGCTCGTGGGGCTGCTGGCGGGGATGCAGGGGCTTGTCGCCAGCGTCATCACCTGGATTGTCGTCAACGCGGTAAAGATCTTTTTAAGCCGCCGACTGAACGGGCTGACGGGGGATACCCTGGGCGCGATGGAGGAGATCGGCGAAATGGCCTTCCTTCTGGCGCTTCTGTGGTTCTGATGTATGCGTATTTTTCTGGTCCGACACGGTCAAACAACCGCTAACATCAGCGGCGTGTTTTACGGGAGCACCGATCTGTCGCTCTCGCCGCAGGGCATTGCGCAAAGCCAGCGTGTTGCCGGGTACCTGTCCGGGGTCGCGTTCGGGCAAACGCGCGTCAGCGCGCTCCAGCGTTCGCAGCAAACGGCGCGGCTTATCGTGCCGACAGCCCATGATATCCATGTTGATGCGCGTCTTAATGAGCTGGATTTTGGTGAATGGGAGATGCGGCACTTCAGCGACATCGAAAAAGAACATCCCGCGTCGTGGCAGAGCTGGATGGATGACTGGCAAAACGCCACGCCCGACGGCGGCGAGGCCTTCCCGCATTTCGCCGCGCGCGTCAGGGCGGCGGCGGATGAGATGAGTCAACTACAGCAGCGCGAAGACACGCTTATTGTGGCGCATCAGGGCGTGCTGAGCCTGCTGCTGGCAACCTGGTTAGGGATGCCCGTGGCGGCAATGTGGCATTTCCCGTTCAGTCACGATGCCTACACGGTCGTTGAAAATCGGGCCGGGCATTGGGTGTTACGCGTATTTAATGGCAGAAACGTTTGGCAAACTGAGGAATGAGGGTGTGAGGATGGGGACAGTGAAGGAGCTGGCGGCGGCCATCAGACCGCTTGATAAACAGAAGATTCAGGCGGCCTCACGGCATGTTGATGGCTTAATAAAGCCGACAAACAGCCTCGGTCGGCTGGAGAGCCTGGCTATACAGCTTTCGGGAATGTGGGGAATCGACAGGCTCGATAATCTGCAAAAAGAGATTATCGTCATGTGCGCCGACCATGGCGTATTTGATGAAGGTGTGGCCGTGACGCCGAAAGTGGTGACCTGGCTTCAGGCCGTCAATATGCAAAAGGGGGTGACCGGGGTGTGCGTGCTGGCCCGCAATAGCCAGACGTCGGTGCTGCCCGTTGACATCGGTATTGACGGTGAGCCTATCGACAATATGCTCAGCCTTAAACTCTCGCGTGGCAGCGGTAATATCGCCCAGGGGCCGGCGATGAGCCGCCAGGATGCCGAGCACCTGCTGCTGGCGAGCGCCAGCCTCGTTAAACAACGCGCTCAGGAGGGGATCTCCATCTTTGGCGTTGGCGAGCTGGGTATTGCCAACACGACACCGGCCTCGGCAATCATCAGCGTGCTGACCGACAGCGATCCGCATGATGTGGTGGGGATTGGGGCCAATTTGCCGCAGGATCGGGTGCAGCATAAGGAAACCGTTGTCCGTCAGGCGATACGCATTAACCAGCCGGATGCGCGCGATGCGGTTGATGTTCTGGCCAAAGTCGGCGGCTATGACCTGGTGGGCATGACCGGGGTGATATTGGGCGCTGGCGCATGCGGATTGCCAGTGGTGTTAGACGGTTTTCTCTCTTATGCCGCGGCCATCGCCGCCTGTCAGATTGCACCAGAAGTTAAGAGCTACTGTATTCCCTCTCATTTTTCCGCCGAAAAAGGTGCCAGACGTGCGCTGGAGCACCTTGGGCTGGCGCCGTTTATCCATCTTGATATGCGTCTTGGCGAAGGGAGCGGTGCCGCGCTGGCAATGTCTATCGTCAGTGCGGCCTGCGCAATGTACTGCGAGATGGGGCAACTGGCGCAAAGCGGCATTGAGTTGCCGGTTCCGGCATGACGGAAAAGTAAAAACCTGCGATAGCAGTATCGCAGGTTTTTTTGTGTACAGGAAACCCCAGCCCGGCAGGTAGCCGGAAAGCGTCCAGCTTTGGGCCAGCGGTCAACCCCCCTTAACAGGGCATTCTGGTGCTGAGGATACGACGTCGATACTGCAGCGGCGTCTGACGCATCATCTTTTTAAAGCAGGTGATGAAATAGGTCACCTCGCTAAACCCGACGGCCAGGGCAATAGTGTCAATACTCTCATCGCTGTACCGTAACAGATCGCAGCTGCTTTTTATCCGCCGGGTCAGCAAATATTCGTGGATGCTGCCCCCGGTCTGCTGGCGGAAAATGCGTGAGGTATAGCTGCGCGAAAGCCCCAGGTCGTGCGCTAGCTGGTCGAGCGAAAACTTGCTGGTATAGTGGGCTTCTATCCAGCTCATAATCCGCGAGGCGACGGTCTGCTGGCGCGGCGGGTAGGGCTGAGGTTGCTCGGGAAGAAATGCCATGAGCTGCATCACCAGAAATGCCACCTCGCAGGCCTCGGTCTGCTCGTTGCCCTCCAGGCGCTGGAACTGCTCAAGGATCCTCTCGATAAACGCCGCGTGCTCGCTGAGATCGTAGATTTGCGCGGGCAGATTGCTGGCGGCCAGCGCGGCGAACCTGGCCTGATGGCGCGGGAAGTCGCTAAGCGCACTTTCGACGACTGCTTGCTCAATGTGCATAGTGGTGCGGTGATAGGGGTTTTTATCGCTATGATCGACCTGCACTTTGTGCAAACGGAAGGGCGGGAAGATAAATAATCGCCCCGGACGGGCGGTGTAGTGCTGATTATCCACCACCACGATGCCGTAGCCGCTGGAAATGTAGAGCAATTCAACGCATTGATGCCAGTGGTAGTAAATCGCGCTGCTGGCGTACAGGCGGTTAAAAGAAATGGCCTGCCGATCGAGCGTAATGCGTTCCAGCAGCTGCGTTTCACCCATTTTACCTCCAGGACAACAGATTTAAATTTTTAGGCCATCATTTGTAATTTATCCTCCTCACGATCGATAAAATCCAGCAAAAATGAAATGGTGGTTCAATTTTGTGAGTCTGCTCACTCAGTGCCGGGAATAAAAGCAGTTACTCTTCATCCGGACGTCGCACTCGTGGCTTTAAAAAGCCTAATAACAATAAGTTATCTCTACCCTCGTGTAATGCGGGAGGACCCTGTGCAACCTGAAAATATTAATCTGGATAATCCACTGACAAGTCGTGAAGAGGTGCTACGGCTGGTTAACGATATGCTAAACGCAGTGGCGCCTTACTTTAAAAACGACGCCAGCCGCATTGATTTAGCGAACTTTACCGCTCACTACGGCCAGCAGGTCGCGAGCATGGAAACGTTTTCCCGTCTCCTGTGGGGCGTAACGCCGTTGTTGGCTGGCGGCAGTGAGCCGCAACACTTCTCCTTTTATTTACAGGCGATAAAAAACGGTACCAATCCGCAGCATGCCGATTACTGGGGCGACGTTGCGCCTTACGATCAGCGAATCGTCGAGATGGCGGCCTACGGGCTGCTGCTGGCGCTGGCGGGCGATACCGTACTGGCACACTTCTCTGAGACCGAGAAAGAGAATTTATGGCGCTGGCTAAAGCAGTGCGAGACCCAGGATATCCCCGATAACAACTGGCACTTCTTTCCTATTCTGGTGCAGGTCGGCTTCCATTATTGCGGCATGCCGGCCAACTCGCAGGTGCTTGAAAATCATTTTGCTGCCATGGAGCACTACTATCTCGGCGATGGCTGGTACGCCGATGGTCCGGGGCGGCCGCGCGACTATTACATCTCAATGGGCTTTCATTTCTATGGCCTGATTTACGCGAAGCTCATGGTCGATGTCGATCCAAAGCGTTGTGCAACGCTGCGTCACCGGGCCGCGCGTTTCTCCTCTGACTTCATCCATTTCTTCGCCGAAGACGGCGCGGCGATCCCGTTTGGCCGGAGCCTGACCTACCGCTTTGCCGAGGCGGCGTTCTGGAGTGCGGCGGCCTTCGCCGGGCTGGAGGTCTTTTCGCCTGGGGTCATAAAGGGCATCGTTCTGCGTCATCTGCGCTGGTGGCTGAAGCAGCCGATGTTCGACCGCGACGGCGTACTGAGTGTCGGTTACAGCTACCCGAACCTGGCGATGGCGGAAGACTACAACGCACCGGGTTCGCCGTACTGGGGCCTGAAGACCCTGCTGGTGCTGGCATTAGATGAGGGCGATGCCTTCTGGCAGGCGGCAGAGCTGCCGCTGCCGTCGCTGCCCGTACAGCACACGATAGCCCACGCGGATCAGGTGGTGGTGCGTCAGGCCGATCACTTGTGGATGCTGACTTCCGGCCAGCTGGAGCTAAACAACTTCGTCAATACCGAAGCGAAATACTGCAAATTTGCCTATTCCACCCGCTTTGGCTTCACCATCGAACGCGGGCGCTACGGCCTGAACCACGCCGCGCCCGATTCGATGCTGCTGCTGGCCGAAAAGGATAACTACTGGCGTGGCCGCCGCGAATGCCAGCACGTGGTCACCGCAGACGGCACCATTTACAGCATCTGGCTGCCGTGGCGCGATGTGGTGATTGAGAGCTGGCTGCTGGCGCTGGGCGACTGGCAACTGCGCGTCCATCGTATCAATACCCGGCGCGCGCTGGATTGCGCGGAGGGTGGCTTTAGCCTGGCGAACCGCCCGCAGCCGCAGGTACATGAGAGCGACAGCGCCTGCTGGTTACGCAATCCCCAGGATGTATCAGCCATTTTCTGTCTGCATCCGCACGCCCGCCGCGGCGAGACGGTGTTGACGCCGCCAAACAGTAATCTATTGTTCGCCGAGCGCGCGGCGGTGCCGCTGCTGCGCGGCGAACTCGACCCCGGTAAGCATGTGTTGATAAGCGCGGTGTGGGCGGGAAATGCCGCCGACTTCGATCCGCAACGCTGTCCACAGGCCATCATTAGCGATGATGCGGTACGCTTCGTGACGGCACGACAAGAAATGACGCTCGTTCTGGCCCAGGAGGCATCGCTATGAGCACATCATCGTCCGTACGCGCCGCACAGTACAAAATGAGTACCTTTGTTTTCCTTTACTTCTTCACGTGGTCATCCAGCTTTGGCCTGTACGCCTTATGGCTGAGCCAGAAAGTGGGCCTAGATAGCATCACCATCGGCAGCGTGTTCGCCATCAATGGCGTCTTCGCGGTGGTCCTGAAGCCGGTGTACGGCTACATCATGGACAAAATCGGCATGAGCAAGTGGCTGCTCTATTTTGTCTGCACCATTTCTGCGCTGATGGCGCCGTTCTTTGCGCTGGTGTATCAGCCGCTGCTGCAAAGCCATGCGATGGCGGGGATTATCATCGGCGCGCTGTATCTGAGCCTGGGCTGGTACGCCGGCGTGGCGGCGTCTGAATCTTACGCCGACCGCTTTAGCCGCCTGTACGGGCTGGAGTTTGGCCGCATCAGAATGTGGGGTTCGCTGGGCTGGGCGATGGCGGCTTCGGTCTCCGGGCTGTTGTTTAACTTCACGCCGCTGGCCAACTTTCTGCTCAGCAGCGGTACCTCGGTACTGATGCTGCTGGTGCTGATTAGCCTCAAAATCGGCGATGAGCAACTGCGCAATAACAGCGTCATCTCCGCCAATAAGATCGTTTTTGCCGATGTGTTGATGCTGCTGAAAAACCGCAAATTCTGGATGTTCAGCCTCTACGTCGCCGGGGTGGCGTGGATGATGTTTATCGCCGAACAGCAGTTCCCGCGCTACTTCGTATCATTCTTCGCTACCAAAGAGCAGGGAAATGCCTGGTACGGCTACCTGAGCACCGTCCAGTCGGGGATGGAGTTCGTGATGATGATGTTTATCCCGTGGCTGGTGAACCACTACGGCGCTAAGCGCGGCCTGCTGTTCTGCGGCTGCGTGGTAGGAGCACGGCTGATCGCCTCCGGACTGACCAGCGACCCGATTGTTATCTCCATCATCAAACCGTTTTATGGCGTCGAGATCGCGCTGCTGCTGATATCGGTCTTCAAATACATTGCCGAACATTTCCATCGTCGGGTTAACGCCACGATGTACCTGCTGGGCTACCAGGCGATGATTTACGTTGGCTCGATTGTGGTCGCTCCGCCTGCCGGCTACCTGTACGACAGGATAGGCTTTGAGCATACCTATCTGCTGATGGGCTGCTGCGCCCTGATATTTACGCTGATTTCCGCCTTTACGCTGTCGCGCTGCCAGTCGACGCGCGATTCCTCACGCCCCTTTGCTCCGGCTTTAGAGACCGCCCCGGTTGAACCGGCCAAACATTAATTCAGGAGTTGTTATGACCAAATCTGTTATCACCGAAGCGCTGCGGCCAATCGAACTGCATCAGGTCGATCGCCTGGCGCTGAGCCAGAAGCTGGAAGCGGCCTTAACCCGCGTAACGCGCAAGATCGACAACAATATTGTCGCCTTCGGCGATAAGTTCCCCGGCGAAGCCTGTGAGAATGGGGTCTGGCCGCGTACCGATAACGTGGAGTGGACCACCAGCTTTTGGTCTGGCCAGCTGTGGCTGGCCTGGGAGATGACCGGCAAAGCGCATTATCGCGAAGCTGCCGAGCGCTATTTACCGTCGTTCGCCAGGCGCATTGAGCAGCGTATCGACACCGCAACGCACGATCTCGGGTTCCTCTATTCGCTCTCCTGCATCAGCGCCTGGCGGCTCACCGGCAACGAAGCCGCTCGCCAGTCGGCGCTGCTGGCTGCCGAGCGTCTGATGGAGCGTTTTAACCCGACGGCCAACATTATTCAGGCATGGGGCGATTTAAACGATCCGGAGCAGCAGGGGCGAATGATCATCGACTGTAATATGAACCTGCCGCTGCTGTACTGGGCCAGCGAACAGACCGGCGACCCACGTTACGCGCAAGCGGCGACGGCTCACGCCGGACAGGCCGCGAACTATATCGTGCGTGAAGATGCCTCGACGTATCACACCTGGTATATGGATGTGCAGACGGGTGCGCCGCGCTTTGGTAATACCCATCAGGGCTACAGCGATACCTCGTGCTGGTCGCGCGGCCAGGCGTGGGGCATTTACGGCTTCCTGCTCAGCTATCAGCATACTGGCGATAAGCAGATGGTTGAGCTGTCACGCAGCCTGGCGCATTACTTCCTCAACCGTCTGCCGGAAGATGATGTTTGCCACTGGGATCTGGCCCTGCTCGGTACCGACGCCGTGCGCGACAGTTCAGCGGCGGCGATTGCCGCCTGCGGCCTGCTGGAGCTGGTCAAGGCGCTGCCGACGCTCGACGCAAACCGTGCGTATTATGAAGAGATGGCGCTGCGCATTGCGCAGTCGCTGACCGATAACTACCTTGCTCGTGACGACGATCCGACCGAAGGGCTGCTGCAGCACTCGGTTTATCATATGGGCAGCGGTAAGGGCGTCGATCAGTGCTGTAGCTGGGGGGACTATTTCTATCTTGAGCTGCTGGCGCGGCTGCGACAGATTTGGCATCCGTACTGGTAACCCTTAAGCCATGGAGAGCAAGATGAAAAGCGTAGCCGTGCTATTAGCCCCCGGTTTTGAAGAGGGGGAAGCGATTGTCACTATCGATATCCTGCGCCGCCTGAATATTACGGTTCAGACGATTGCCTGCGGCGAGAGTTGCGAAGTGGTGAGTTATCACGCCATCTCGATGGTGGCGGATAGCACCCTGAAGGCCAGCGTTGATCAGACCTTTGACGCCGTGGTGTTACCGGGCGGCCCGGAAGGCGGCGTTAACATGAGGAAAAGTGCGGAGGCGATCGCCTTCATTCGGCGGCATGATGAAGCGGGCAAATATATCTGCCCGATTTGCTCCGCCGCCGCCCGCGTGCTGAGCGGCAACGGACTGCTCAAGGGGCGTCGCTATGTCTGTTCCGGCGATTTATGGAAAACCGTCAGCGATGGCATTTACGTCGATGCCGACGTGGTGGAAGACGGCAATCTGCTGAGTGGCCGTGGGCTGGGTAACGTATTTGATTTCGCCTTTACCCTGGCGGCGCGATTACAGGGCGATGAGACATTGGCGCGCGAGCAGGCCAGTCATATTAATTACCCCTTATCCGGACGACTTGTTTGAAAACCCTCCGGCTATGCCGGAGGCTATTTATTTCGTTTTACAGCCCGATCACCAGCTCCCCGGAATGACTCCGCGAACAGCATAGCGCCACATGCTGATTTACCGCGCTTTTTTCCGCTTCCGACTGCACGCTATCCCGGTGATCCACCACGCCGTCAATCACCGGCGTCAGGCAGGCGCCGCAGATCCCCATTTCGCAGGACAGCGGCACGTCCACGCCGTTTGCCTGTAACACCTGGGCGATAGTTTTATCCGCTGGCACCGGCCAGCGCTCGCCGGTGGAGGCCAGTTTGACCGTAAAAATCTCACCCGTTTCACCGCAGGAGAGAGGGGCAACAGGCTGGAACGCCTCGCTGTGAAGTTGGGCGTCCTCCCAACCCTTCGCCGTCGCGACCTCCCGCACTTTTTCCATGAATCCTGCCGGACCGCAGATCCAGGCGTGAAGTCCCTCCTCAGCCGCCGGGAGATGCTCTGCCAGCGCTGTGCGCGGGCTGGCGGTATGAATGATGCACTCAGCAAACGGCGAGAGTTCGCGCGCAAACGCCGCGCTTTCGCGGTTTCTGACGTAATAGTGCAGCGTAAACGGTGTTCCGGCCGCCTTCAGCTGCAGGGCCATCGCATACAGCGGCGTAATGCCAATGCCCGCCGCCAGCAGCAAAACCCGTTCTGCCGGAAGAAGCGGAAACAGGTTGCGTGGGGCAGAGATCAATAATTTCTGTCCGGGACGCAGCGTATCGTGCACATAGCGCGACCCGCCGCGCGAGGCGGTTTCCCGGCCCACGCAGATAAGATAGCTCTCGTCCTGACATGACCCGGTCAGGGAATACTGGCGCACCACCCCGCAGGACAGGTGCACGTCTATGTGCGCCCCCGGCTGCCATTCCGGCAGCGCTTCACCGTTTTCAGCGATCAGCCGGACGGCGAGACTTTTATCCCCTTCACGCCATATCCCGTCAACAATCACGCTCAACATATCGGCCTCCATCAGACCAGGAAAAACTCGCCAAAACCCATTTTTTTCAGTCCCCGGCGGTAGGCAATCGAGCTTTTATCCGCCGGAATATGGGCTTCAAGGGTCAGGTCCAGCGGCAGGCTTTCCGGGCGCTGGGTTTCGACCATCAAACGATCCTCTTCAAAAATGCGCAGATTGAAGGCATGCACATCTTCCACCGGAATATGCAGGTCAAAATTACGCGCGATAGGGGCGAACATGCGGGTGACGCGTGATGACACGGGCGACGCGGCATTCATGATCACCAGCCTCGATTCTCCCGGAAAATGAATCGTCAGGGTGGCGGTAAACGGCAGATGCATTTCAAAATGGCGTAGCCACTGAAACCCTTCCGGCGCCTGCACGTCCGAGCTGGCGGGATAGTTACTCACAGAACTCCAGTAATCCGCCACGAAGCCGAACGGCGTCTCCTGCGGCTGATAGGTGGGTACAAGCTGATTATTGGGATCGGCAAAGGTATCGGTGTGGATCCACGCAAAGTGCGCCACGTCCAGAAAGCCCTCCACCTGGCGACCGGCGAAACCGTTCACCTCAAATGCCGGGCAGTTGATCTGCTGAAATCCGTCGTCATCCCAGTGCGGCATGGTGGGCAGCGGCGCAGGATTGTCCGGGTCAAACGCCAGGCAGGTCCAGATCAACCCAAAGCGCTCCTCCACGGCGTAGTTAATCAGGTTCAGCTTCGCCGGAACGGGTTGGTCCGGGCTTGACGGAATGCGGTTACAGCGCCCGTCTTCCCCAAAGCGTAAACCGTGGTAAGGGCAGATGATCCCGTGCTCGTCGTGAAAGCCGAGCGTCAGCGGTACGCCACGGTGAGGACAAACGTCACGGGCGACCACGACCCGATCGTTAATCCTGTAAATCACCAGCTGTTCATCGAGCAGGGTCGCTTTGACCGGTGCCGGGCCGACGTCGTAGGCTCGGGCGACCGGATGCCAGCATTTCGCCAGGCGCAGCCAGTCCTCTGGCTCAAAGGTACAATGGGCGGGTGGAGTCGGTTCTCTTTTCATCGTTATCCCTCTTGTGTTCAGCCTAATGGTCCGCCCTGAATGGTGTCGCACAGACCCTTGATGATGCGCTCTCCGGTCTCCTCTTTGAGCTCCTGATACCAGGCCTGCGTCAGCGCCATATCTTTCCCGTGGGTGACGTCGCAGCGTTTGCGGGCTTTTAGCACCAGGTCGCGAACCCGGTCGCAGCGCAGCGCTTCGTACTGTCGCAGTGCCAGCATGATGTTATGGTTTTCACGCAGACAGTCCCCGAGCACCACCGCATCCTCCATGGCGGCGCAACCGCCCTGGCCGATATCCGGCGTGGTGCTGTGCCCGGCATCGCCGAGCAGCGCCACCTTGCCGCGTACCAGGCTGTCGAACGGTTCGATATCGTGAATTTCGATGCGGTTGGTCGTTTCAGGATCCAGCGCCGCGATGAGCTTCTGCACCGGCGGCGCCCAGCCGCGGAAGTAACCGGTGAGATCGGCCCGCACCGTCGTGCGATCTTCTGCCAGCCCGAGGGGAAGCGGAACATCAAAAAAGAAGTAGAAACGACCGCCGGAGACGGGCATCAGCGACACGCGTTTGCCTTCGCCCACGAAGGTTGTCCACTGGTGAGCGGGAGCTATCTCTTCATCAATCTTCACCAGCCCGTTCCAGTTAACGTAGCCCGCATAGCGGCGCTCGGGCGTATATCCCAGCACGTACGGACGAACCGCCGAGTGGCTGCCGTCGGCGGCAATCAGGAAATCCCCGGTTGCGGTAGTGCCATCGGTGAAGGTCACCGTGACGCCAGCGTCATCTTCACTGACATGTTCGACGCGCTTGCCAAACTGAACCTTGTCGCGCCCCCAGAAGTCCAGCATTTCGCGTTGAAGTTCCGTACGCGAGACGGGGCAGGGACGCCCTCCGGTACGCTCAACCAGCGGGGCAAGGCTAAAGCGGGTCAGGGTCTCGCCGCGTCGGTAATCCTTGTAGGCCATAAAACGCATCGGACCGCCGTAGGTCTCGATGATGTCGCCCATGCCGAGGTGCTGCATACATTTCACCCCATTAGGCCAGATGGAGATGGCCGCCCCGACGGGCCTGATCTCTTTTACGGCTTCAAACACGGTACAGTCGATGCCCGCTTTCTTCAGCGCGACGGCGGCGCTCAGGCCGCCAATACCCGCGCCAATGACGATTGCTCTCATGCTTCTCTCCTTTTGCAGGGTGTAATGAGAGTGAGCAATTTGCGTACCAGGCTGCAGAGCGGCGAAAAGGGCATTGTGAGAGGTGACGTTGCACTGCTAAGGTGCGCTGGCGCGGTAAAAGTGGCGCGATTTGTGCAACAGCCAGAAGGATTGTGATAAAGGAGCCACTATGATCGCACTGCACGACTTCAATCATCTTCCTGACAAAGATGCACTTGCGCTGCTACGCCCCTGCGTAGCCATTCCTGCCTGGGCCGAGGCGCTGGTTCGCGGTCGGCCTTACCCGAGCCGGGAGGCATTGTTCAACGCGGCCACGGCACAGGCGCAAACCTGGGATGATGCGGCGTTAGCGCAAGCCCTGAGCGCGCATCCGCGCATCGGGGAAAAACTAACCGGTTCGCAGGCCGAGGCAGCGCTGTCCCGTCAGGAGCAAGGGGCGGTGAATGACCGCGACGCAGCCCTTGCGCAGGCATTGCGCGAAGGTAATGCCCGTTATGAAGCCCGTTTCGGACGCGTATTTCTGATCCGCGCCAAAGGCCGCAGCGGAGAGGACATTTTACAGGCGCTGCACGCGCGGTTGGAGAACAGCGATGCGCAGGAAGTCCGTGTCGCGCTGGAACAACTGCGGGAAATCACGCTACTACGGCTGGAAGGAGTCATAAACGAATGAGCACCTTAAGTACGCATATTCTGGATATTTCGACGGGAAAACCGGCCCAGGGGGTGACGGTTTATCTGCAACAGGAAGGAAAAACGCTGGCTACGGACGTGACCAACGCGCAGGGGCGCATTACCACGTTCGTTCCCTTTCTGCCCGCAGGCCGTTATCGGCTGGTGGCGGAGATCGGTGAATGGTTTCGCGAAACTGGCCGCGACACCCTCTATCCCTGCGCGCAAATTGATTTTGTGACGGGAGGAACGGCAGAGGAGCACTTCCATCTGCCGTTTGTGATTGCGCCTGGTGGGTGGTCAACCTACCGGGGCAGTTGACCAGACCCGCTCGCCGTTGACCCAGGTCTCGCTGATATTGCGCTCGTCGCCCAGAGTCATCAGCACGAAAAGCTGCTCGTAGATATCTTTGCAGCGACGATTGCGCAGGCGTTGTAACGGCGTCACGTCAGGGTCGATCACGATGAAATCGGCTTCTTTACCCGGTGTGAAGTTGCCAATTTTGTCGTCCAGCCTGAGCGCGTGCGCGCCACCCAGCGTGGCGTGATAAAACGCTTCGCTGGCGCGCAGTCGGTAGCTCTGCAATTGACCGACTTTGTAGGCTTCCCCCAGGGTGCGCAGCATGCTGAAGGTGGTGCCTGCGCCGACGTCAGTGCCGATGCCCATCCGCACCTTGTGCTGCCAGCAGGCGGGCAGGCGAAACAGCCCGCTACCGAGAAACAGATTGGAGGTGGGGCAAAATGCGACAGCGGAGCCGGTATCATGCAGGCAGCGCCATTCGCTCTCATGCAGATGGATCCCGTGGGCAAACACGCTGCGCTCGCCGGTCAGGCCGTAGTGGTGATACACGTCCAGATAACGTTCGTGCTCTGGCCAGAGATCGCTCACCCAGGCTACTTCATTCGGGTTTTCGCTCAGATGGGTCTGCATCCACGTATCCGGAAACTCTTCTCTGAGTAAACTCACCGCCGCGAGCAGCTCGGGTGAAGACGTCGGTGCAAAACGCGGGGTAATGGCATACCCCAACCGTCCCCGGTGGTGCCAGCGCTGGATCAGCTCACGCGTCTGCCGGTAGCTCTGTTTCGCGTCTTCGCTGAGATAGTCCGGGGTGTTCCTGTCCATCATCACCTTGCCGGCGATAAGGCGCATGTTGAGGCGCAGGGCTTCGGTAAACAGCGCCTCGACCGATTCGGGATGCAGCGTACAAAACACCAGTGCGGTAGTGGTGCCATGGCTCACCAGCTGGTTAATGAAAAATTCGGCAATCTCTTTCGCATACACCTCATCGGAAAACTGGCTCTCCACCGGGAACGTATAGGTGGTCAGCCACTCCAGTAGCTGCTCGCCAAACGCACCGATCATCTCCGTTTGCGGATAATGGACGTGGGTATCGACAAAACCGGGCATCAGCAGTTTGCCGCGCAGGTCGGTGTAGCCTTTGTGAGGATCAAGATACTGCTCGCCATCCTGCCACGCCATCTGCGCCAGAATTTTACCGTTCTGTATGAACAGCAGTCCGTCCTCAAGATAGCGTGCGTGTTGGGCGATAGCGTCTGCACTGTCGCAGACCTGGGCAATATCAAAAAATGCACCGCGGATCGCTGTCTGGTATTCCATCATGGTTCCTGCCTTTATGTTTGCGTAGCGGAGTCATGAGAATGAGCAAAAAGGGTGCCAGCTTGAGGAAGGCCGCAGGAAACCTGCGGCCAGAAGGAAGGGTTACTCTTTTTGCGTCGCCACGCGGGAGTTAAATTGCGGGGCAGCAGCCACTTCGCGCTCTTCCCGCGCCAGCCAGCGGTAGGTCACGCCGCCGAGGAAGACGCCGATGAACCAGCTAAAGTTCGCCACTTCGTGCAGGGCCGGGATGAAGCTTATCACCAGCCCTATGCCAACGGACGGAAGCAGCGCAGCGATGGCTTTCGGGTTAAAGCCGTTGCGATACCAGTATTTGCCTTTTGGCGTGTCGTCGAACAGATCGTCCACAGAGACTTTCCCGCGCTTAATCAGGTAGAAATCCGCAATCAGAATACCGAACAGCGGGCCGATAAATGCCCCGAGCACGTCCAGGGTGTAGTGGATAAGCTCCGGAGAGTTGAACAGGTTCCACGGGGTGAGCAGGATCGAACCAACGGCGGCGATCATCCCTCCGGTGCGGAAGCTGATTTTCTGCGGCGAACAGTTAGAGAAATCAAACGCCGGGGAGACAAAGTTCGCCACGATGTTGATCCCGATGGTGGCGGTGATCATCGTCAGCAGACCAATTGCCACGGCCAGATCGTTGCCCACGCGGCTGACGGTTTCAATTGGGTCGGTGATCATGCGGCCAAACAGCGACTGGGTGCCGGAGACAATCACCACGGTAACGATGGAGAACAGCAGGAAGTTAAACGGCAGTCCCCAGCGGTTTCCACGGCGAATTTCACCCATGCTTTTGCCGTAACGCGAGAAATCACCAAAGTTGAGCAGCGGGCCGGAGAAGTAAGAGACCACCAGCGCGGTCGCCGTGATCATCTGCCAGGTCTGCTCACCCGCGCTCAGGGATTTGCTGGCAAGGGTAAAGGAGATCCCGTCCAATCCGGTCTTGTATACAATCCAGCCTGCCAGCGCCAGCATCACCACGTACACCGCCGGACCGGCGATATCAATAAAGCGCTTGATGGCGCTCATGCCGTGCCAGAAGACCATCGCCTGCAATACCCACATGATGGCAAAGCAGATCCAGCCCAGGTGCGACAACCCCAGGAACGCGTCGGCGGTGAGCGAAGAGAGCGATGGCCAGAACTTCAGCGCCACCAGCATCAGGGCGTTGGCGGCCAGATAGGTTTGAATGCCGTACCACGCGAAGGCGATAAGCCCGCGGATCACCGCCGGAATGTTCGCCCCGAAGACGCCAAATGCCTGACGGCTGATCACCGCATAGGGCACACCCGCCATCTGGCTCGGTTTGGCCACCAGGTTGGCGCACAGCTGCACAATGCAAATCCCCACCAGCAGGCAGAGCAACACCTGCCAGCTTGCCAGCCCGAGCGTAAAGAAGCTCGCGGCGACTACATAGCCCCCCATGCTGTGAACGTCCGACATCCAGAAAGAAAAGATGTTGTACCAGCTCCAGTTCTGGTCACGCGTCGGTGCCAGATCCTCATTGCAAAGCCGTGGGCTGTAAACCGCACCGGAATCAGCGGCCGTACCTTGCTGCGTATTTTGTCTGTTTGGCATGAAACCTGCTCCTGTGAATGAAAACCCGTTAAGTGGGAGTGCAACGGGTGTTGCAGGATCCAGGCCAAAATAATAAATCTTGTATGCAATATTTTATTTTTATGTATACGATTCGATATCGGAAAGTAAAAAGTGGAGTGGGTAATGAACAACGTAAACAGTCTGCACGCCGCGCCAGACCTGCAAGACAAAGACGAATCCATCTTTCAGGCGTTGATGACTGCGATTGTCGAACATCAGCTGCTGCCGGGGAGTAAGTTGCCGGAAGAAGCGCTGGCCGAGGTCTTCGGCGTGAGCCGCACGGGCATCCGCAAGGTGCTGCAACGACTCGCGGCTGTGCAAATGGTCACGTTAACGCCCAAACGTGGTGCACATGTCTCCAGCCCGACAGTAGAAGAGGCGCAACATATCTTTCGCACACGTGCTCTGCTGGAGGTCGCCAACCTGCCGGACGTGCTGGCCCACTGCCAGCCGCCACATCTGGCGGCACTGGAAGCCATTATTCGTCAGGAGCAGCAGGCGCACGAGGCGTACGACGGCCCGGCGGCAATCCGCCATTCCGCCAATTTTCACATTCAGCTGCAGGCCATCTCCGGCAACCAGGTGCTGACGGAGATGGTGACCAGCCTGAGCCAGCGCTCGTCGCTGGTGATTGCCACCTGGGGCGCGCCGTGGCGTCAGGGTTGCCGCTGTAACGATCACGAACAGCTTGTGGAGCTGCTGCGCCAGAAAGCGCTCCAGCCGCTAAGCGATGCCCTGATGCACCATTTTGAACATATCGTCGCCAGCCTCTGCTTCGAGCGGGCGGGCGAGTGCCTGCCTGATTTTGCCCGGCTGTTTGCCGGTCACAAGGAGTCGTAATGTCTGTCTGTATACAAGTGATCAACCCCAACACCAGCCTCGCGATGACGGAAACCATCGGCGCGGCGGCCCGG
Organism: Enterobacter ludwigii; assembly: GCA_023023105.1. NCBI lineage: Bacteria > Pseudomonadati > Pseudomonadota > Gammaproteobacteria > Enterobacterales > Enterobacteriaceae > Enterobacter > Enterobacter ludwigii. The sequence goes on from CP083824.1 coordinate 1,651,057, forward strand.
GCGGTGGCTTCGCCGGGTACGGAGATCCTCGCGGTCTGTCCGACTGCAGGCGTGCCGTCGATAGAAGGCCATTTTGATGAGGCCATTGCCGCCGTTGGTGTCCTTGAGCAGATCAAAAAAGGCAGAGAGCAGGGCGTATCGGGTCACGTGATTGCCTGCTTTGGCGATCCGGGCCTGCTGGCGGCGCGCGAGCTGGCGCAGGGGCCAGTTGTTGGCATTGCTGAAGCCGCCATGCATATGGCCACGCTGGTGGCGACACGCTTTTCGGTGGTCACCACGCTGCCGCGCACGCTGATCATCGCCCGTCACCTGCTGCATCAGTATGGCTTTCAGGATCACTGCGCGGCGCTGCACGCCATCGAGCTCCCGGTGCTGGCGCTGGAAGACGGCAGCGGTCTGGCGCAGGAAAAAGTGCGCGCGCGTTGTATACAGGCACTGAAAGAAGATGGCTGCGGGGCCATTGTGCTGGGCTGCGGAGGTATGGCGACGCTGGCGCAGGAGCTGACGCGCGAGCTGCGTGTGCCGGTCATCGACGGCGTCAGCGCGGCGGTGAAAATGGTGGAGTCGCTGGTGGCGCTGGGGTTATCGACCAGCAAGCATGGGGACCTGGCGTTCCCGGAGAAAAAAGCGTTAAGCGGACAGTTTCAGGCACTGAATCCATTTTGAAGATGAGGGGAGACGTAATGGCGCTTTTTGAACAAGATTACCCGCGGGATCTGCGTGGCTACGCAGGTACTCCGCCGCACGCGCAGTGGCCGAATCAGGCGCGCATCGCCGTGCAGTTTGTGCTCAATTATGAAGAAGGGGCGGAAAACCACGTTCTGCACGGGGATGCCGGTTCAGAGCAATTCCTGTCGGATATCATCGGTGCAGCCAGCTACCCCGATAAACATATGTCCATGGACTCCCTCTACGAATACGGCAGCCGCGCCGGGTTCTGGCGGATCCACAATGAATTTCAAAAGCGCGCTCTGCCGCTGACGGTCTTTGGCGTGGCGATGGCGCTGGCGCGTCACCCGGAGATCGTTGAGGCGATCAAAGCGGCGGATTACGACGTGGTCAGTCACGGCTGGCGCTGGATCCATTATCAGAATATGGACATCAGCCAGGAGCGCGAACATCTGCAGAAAGCGGTGCATGTGCTGACCGATCTGTTTGGCAAGCCACCGACCGGCTGGTACACCGGACGCGACAGCCCTAACACGCGTCAGCTGGTGGTGGAGCACGGTGGTTTTGACTACGACAGCGACTACTATGGCGATGATTTACCCTTCTGGACGGAAGTGGCGTGCGGCGACGGTACCCGTAAACCACACCTGATTGTGCCATACACGCTGGATGCGAACGACATGCGCTTTGCGACCGCGCAGGGGTTTAACACCGCCGAGCAGTTTTATACGTATCTGAAGGACAGCTTTGATGTGCTGTATGAAGAGGGGGAAAGCGCGCCGAAGATGATGTCCATCGGAATGCACTGCCGCCTGCTTGGGCGTCCGGGGCGTTTTCGCGCGTTGCAGCGCTTTCTTGATTATGTGCAGCAGCATGAGCGGGTGTGGGTCTGTACCCGTCAGCAGATTGCCGACCACTGGCGGGAAGTGCATCCGTTTCAGAAGTAATGTGTCGTGTTTAGCCGGGTGGCGGTTACGCCTTACCCGGCCAGCTATTTTACGCCATCACACTCACCTGTGCCGCCACGATCCGCCACCCACAGGCAAACCGCACCCACGTCTGCTGCTGGCGTCCAGTGCGTTCTGTGCCCTCGCGGGTAAACTCGGTGCTGCACACGGCGTAATCCTCACCAAAGGTGGTGATCACCGTGTGACGCAACGTCCGCTGCAACCCGGCGGACGGACGTGCCGCACGAAAGGCGCGGATTTCCTCAATGCCGTACAGGTTTTCTCCGGCGCCCAGCCGCACGGTGTTTTTATCGTGCCAGAACAGCTCATCCAGCACCGCAATGTTGTTGCTCACCAGCGCGTCTTCATAGCGGTAAAACGCGGCTGTCACCTCTGTAACCACCCACGGGAGGTTAATGTCATCGTGATTCATCATGCTGCACTCTCCGCCGGACGGGCATCGGTTATTCCTCTCTCTTCCAGAACCCGCGCCACGCGCAGGCAGGCCTGCTCGTTAAACGGTGCGGCGATCAGCTGCAGGCCAATCGGCGCACCTACGGCGGTGCGTAGCGGAACGGTGGTGACGGGCAAACCCAGAAACGAAATCGGCTGCGTCAGCATCCCCATGCTGGCGCGAACGGGTAGCTGCTGACCGTTGATTTCCATGAATTGCTCGCCAATCAGCGTGGCGCTGCGTGGCGTTGCCGGGGCGATAAGGATATCAGCCTGGGCGAATAGGGTTTTGAACGCCTGCCGGGCGTGCGCGCGAAAACGCTGGGCCTGGATGTACCAGGCGGAGGGGATCATCGCCCCGGCCAGCAGCCGCTCACGAGAGTGTGGTTCGAATCGTTCAGGCTCGCCGCGAAGCGCGGGCAGGTACTGATTTCCTCCTTCGGAGGCGCTGATGATAAACGCTGCGGAACGTGCCAGTTCGGCATCCGGGAAATGCAGTTCATCCTGCACGTCGAGCGCTTTTGCCACCCGCGCTACGGCGTCGCGGGCGTCCGCGTCGCACCAGGTGGTGAAATAGCCGCCAAGCACGGCGCAGCGCAGACCATCAAGCCCGCGATCGAGCAAGGGACGCGTCTGTTCGCGCGAGCTTTCTGCCTGAAAACCGTCGCTGGTATCCCGCCCTTGCAGCGCGTCGTATACCGACGCCAGATCGCTCACGCGGCGGGCAAACGGGCCGATATGGTCCAGACTTGCCACAAAAGGATGGCTACCGGAGCGCGATAAGCGGCCAAAAGTGGGCTTCAGGCCATATATCCCGCACAGGGAAGCCGGAACGCGAATGGAGCCGTTGGTGTCGGTTCCGAGCGAAAAGTGCACCAGCCCGGCGGCAACGGCGGCGGCAGATCCGCCGGACGATCCCCCCGCAATGCGCGCCAGATCGTGCGGGTTATGCGTCGCGCCGTAGTGGCTATTTTCAGTGGTAAAGCCGTAGGCGTAGGCATCCATATTAACCATCCCGGTCAGCAACCCGCCGGCACTGCGCAACTGACGCACCGCAAAGCTGTCTGCGGCAGCGGCAGGGCGCTGGCTGAACAGTTCCGCCCCTGCAAGCGTGGTGTGTCCGGCAACGTCAAACAGGTTTTTCACCGCGTAGGGCACGCCTGCCAGCGGCGGTAGCGGGCGTTTTTCCCGGCGCAGGGTGTCGATATTTTCGGCCTCGGCCAGCATGCGTTCTTCCGTTACGGCGGTCCAGGCGTTGATCTGCGGGTTAACGCGGGCAATCGCCTCCAGCGTCTGGCGGGCAATCTCGCTCGCGCTCAGCTCGCCCGCGCTCAGGGCCTGCTGGATCGCGCTGATACTCATTTCGTGTAGCGTCATGCTTTATACACTCCTGCAATCTCCAGACGGTCGTCGAGCGGCAGCGCCATAAGCGGGGCGGCCATGGCGGCAATGCGGCTGAACTGTAATTGCAGCTCGGCGCGACGGGGGGCGTCCAGCGTCACGCCGAGCACGGTTTCCATTTGCGCCAGATACGCGTGCCAGTCGGGTTGTTGTGTTGTCATTGTTTTCTCCTCAGAATCCGGCAGCCGCGCCGTTGCTGCGCGGGTCAAATGCCCCTTCGAACAGGCCGTTCGGGTGGCGGACAATCGCGCCCGCGTGGCCCATGGCTTCACTGAAGTCAGGGAATATTTCCACCTCATGACCCAGCGTCCGGAGCTGAGAAACCGTCTCAGCGGTAAAGCGACCTTCCAGTTTTAACGTGTCCGAGGTTTGTCCCCAGGTGCGTCCCAACAGCCAGCGCGGGCGGGAGATGCTCTCCTGCAGCGGAACGCCCTGAACGACGTAGCGGGTAAAGAGCGTGGCCTGGGTTTGTGGTTGCCCGTCTCCGCCCATCGAACCGTAGACCATCACGCGCCCGTCGTTCAGCCGTGCCGCCGCCGGGTTGAGGGTATGGAAGGGCTGTTTGCCAGGGGAAAGCGACAGAAGATGATCGGGGTCGAGGCTGAAAGAGGCGCCCCGGTTCTGCCAGACGATGCCGGTATCGGGTAGCACCACGCCGCTGCCAAACTCGTGATAAATACTCTGGATAAACGACACGGCAAGCCCGCTGTTATCCATCACGCCCATCCACACCGTATCGCCGGGGCCTTTTCCGGTGCCCCACGGTGCGGCGCGGCTGTCGTCAATTTGTCCGGCAAGCGTCTGAAGGGCAGCGGGTTCCAGCAGGCTCTGGATATCGGTTTTCAGCTCGCGCGGGTCGGTGATGTGGGCATCGCGCAGGCCAAAGGCCAGCTTGGTGGCTTCAACGATGCGGTGAATGGTTTCGGCGTCGTCGGCCTTCGCCATATTCAGGCGATCGGTGATGCCGAGTATCGCCAGCGAGACCAGCCCCTGCGTCGGCGGGGCGTGGTTAAAGATCTCCCCCTGATGATGCTGCAAGCGCAGCGGCGTGGTGCGCCGGGCGGCATGCGCGTGTAAATCGGCCAGCGTAACGGGCAGACCCAGTTTCGCCATTCCCCGCGCCAGGCACTCTGCCAGCGGGCCGCGGTAAAAGCTGTCCAGACCGTCCTCTACCAGGCGTTTGAGCGTTGAGGCCATGGCGGGCTGGTAAAAACGGCTCCCGACCTGCGGCGGTTTGCCGTCCACCAGCCAGGTTTCCGCGAATCCTGGGATCTCTTTCAGTTCCTCGTATTTACTGGCCGTGGCGCTGGCCTGAGAGGCAGTGACCGGCGTGCCATTCTGCGCGTAATCAATGGCGTCGGCCAGCAGGCGAGCCAGCGGCAGCGCCTTGCCGGTCATCTCGCGCGAGACCTTAAGCGCCTCGTCCCAGCCGCTGACCGTTCCGGCGACGGTCAGCGCCGCCTGAGGTCCGCGATGGGGAATATGCGCCAGCCCGTCGTAGGCGGCGAGCGTTGCCAGCGAACCCGCCGCACCGCTGGCGTCAATGGCGATCGGATCGCCTTCCGGCGGCACGATAAGCCAGAAGCCATCGCCACCCAGCCCGTTCATGTGCGGGTAAACCACGGCAACGGTGGCTGCCGCTGCGACCATCGCTTCTATCGCGCTGCCGCCTTCGCGCAGTACAGCCAGCGCGCTCTGGCTGGCAAGATGGTGGGGCGCAACGGCCATGCCGTGCGTGGAGACATTACTTTGCATGAAGCGTCCTCGTAACTCTGAAAGTCACAAGGTGCTGCAAAAGCTGTTCCAGTTATGAAAGAAAAGTTTCAGTAAACTGGCACGTATAATGAAAGGTAGAATCAAAGGTAAAAAGTGATGAAACAAAAGTTACAGAGGCGCTATGGAACAACTGGATGAACGTCTGAAAGCACAATACCCGTCACTGTCGCCGCAGGAGCAGCGGGTGGCGGATTTTATTTTCGATCACTTTGACGACCTGATTAGCTACAACAGCGCTGAGCTGGCGCAGCTCAGCGGGGTGTCGAAAGCCACCGTGAGCCGCCTGTTTAAGCGTCTGGGCTATGAGAAATATAAGGACATGCGCGACGAACTGCGCACGCTGCGCCAGAGCGGGATGCCGCTTACCGATAACCGTGACGCGGTGCAGGGTAATACGCTGCTGGCACGTCACTATAAACAGGAGATGGCGAACCTGACCCAGTGGGTCAATGCCCTCGACGCGCAGCAGTTTGCCGAGGCGATGGCCTGCATGGTGAAAGCGCGGCGCATTATCATTATTGGTATGCGTAACGCCTATCCGGCAGCCTTGCATCTCCGCCAGCAGCTGCTGCAGGCGCGCGGACAGGTGCTGGTGCTGCCGCAGCCCGGGCAGAGCCTGAGCGAGGAGCTGGTAGATTTAACCGCTGACGACCTGGTTATCATGATGGCTTTTCGCCGTCGCCCGCGTATTGTCCGCCCGCTGATGCAGCAGCTTCAGCAAAGCGGAATTCCGGTGCTGCTGATGTGCGAGCCGCAGGCGCACAGCCTGTTTCCGCTGGCAAGCTGGCAGCTTTGCGCCCCGCTGGACAGCGTTTCGGCCTATGACAGCTATTCCTCGGTCAACAGCCTGATCAACCTGCTGGCGAATGCCTTCCTGCATGAGATTCTCGATAAAGGCCGTCCGCGCATTCACGAGATTGCCTCCCTCTACCAGCAACTGGACGAACTCGAACAACGATAATGGGGCATCAGGCTGGTGCTTTGCATCTAAATGGTGCATCTGGCGGGTCGGGAAAACACGCGTTTTTTCGACCCGCCTGCGTTTTATCAGGCTTTACAAGAATATTTCCCGCTTCGCTTTATCTGGCACATTAGTTGCAAAATCACATTCAAAGAATCTTTTGTTTCATGCTAACGTTACGGGGAAGCACCATGAAAAAACTGTTGATTGCACTGACCGGGGCCGTATGTCTCTTCACACAACTGCCCGCAAAGGCGGACCAGCTTCAGGATATTGAGAAACGCGGCACCATCCGCATCGCCGTTCCGCAGGATTTCCCACCGTTTGGCTCGGTGGGGACCGATCTGCAGCCGCAGGGGTATGACATCGACATGGCGCGTTATCTGGCTAAACAGATGAAGCTCAAGCTACAGCTGGTGCCCGTGACCAGCGCCAACCGCGTGCCGTACCTGCAAACCGATAAGGTGGATCTGGTCATTTCAAGCCTCGGTAAAAACCCGGAGCGCGAGAAGGTGATCGATTTTAGCCGCGCCTACGCACCGTTCTTCCTCGGCGTGTTTGGCCCGAAAGGGGCAGAGCTGAAAGATGCCGCCGCGCTGAGCGGAAAAACCATCGGCGTGACGCGCGGGGCGGTGGAGGACATGGTGCTGACCAGCCTGGCACCGAAAGACGCTGACGTGAAACGCTATGAAGACAACAACACCACGCTGTCTGCCTACCTTTCCGGGCAGGTGCAGTATGTGGCCACCGGCAACCTGGTGGTGGCGGCCATTTCCCGCCAGAACGCGGCTAAAGCCCCGGTACCGAGCTTTATGCTGAAGGACTCACCGTGCTTTATTGGGCTGAAAAAGAATGAACCGGCGCTGAAAGCAAAAGTGGATGCGTTGATTGAGCAAGGCATCAAAGACGGCACGCTGAACGGCCTGTCTGAGCAATGGCTGAAAGCTCCGCTGCCGGCAAACCTTGGCGTCTAGGCCGATGACAGAGCAACTTCATTTCTCCGAACTCTGGCCACACTGGCCGGAGTTGCTGGCGGGGTTGTGGGTCACCATTCAACTGACCGTTATGGCAACTTTCGGCGGCCTGGCAATCGGTATTTTTGGGGCGGCCATTCGCAGCGGGCGGGCGACGTGGTTCAGCCGGATCTGGGGCGGTTACGTGGAGATTATTCGTAACACGCCGTTTGTGGTACAGCTGTTTTTTATCGTTTTCGGCCTGCCTAATCTGGGGCTGAAAATGACCGCCGGGGAAGCGGCACTGCTGGCGATGGTGGTGAATCTGGGGGCGTACAGCACCGAGATTATCCGGGCAGGCATTCAGGTCACGCCGAAAGGGCAGTGGGAGGCCGGACGCGTGCTGGGGCTCACCCGCCTGCAGACCTTTATTCGCGTGGTGTTGCCGCCTTCGCTGCAGCGCATTTACCCGGCGCTGGTGAGCCAGTGCATTATCGTAATGCTCGGCTCGTCGGTGGTGTCGCAGGTCTCGTATGAAGAGCTGACCTTCGCCGCCAACCTCATCCAGTCCCGAACGTTTTTGAGCTTTGAGGTTTACCTGGTGACAACCGGCATTTACTTAGCGCTGTCGATTACCCTGCGCCAGCTGATGATGGCGGCAGGACGGAAATGGCTGGGGGTGCAGGCATGATGACCACCTTTACCGACTGGGACATTATTCGCAACCTGCTGCTGGCCGGGCGCTGGACGGTGCTGCTGTCGCTGGTGGCGTTTGTCGGCGGGGCGGTGGTGACGCTGCCGCTCCTGCTGCTGCGCCTCACGGGTGGACGCACGGTCAGGCGCATCATCCGCGGCTATATCGAGCTGTTTCAGGGCACGCCGCTGCTAATGCAGCTATTCCTGGCCTTCTTTGGCGTGGCGCTGTTCGGCATCGACGTTTCGCCGTGGACCGCCGCCTCGCTGGCGCTGACGTTTTACACCAGCGCGTTTTTGCTCGATATCTGGTTTGGCAGTATTCGTGCCCTGCCAAAAGGACAGTGGGAAGCGTCGCGCTGTCTCGGGCTGACGTTTGGCCAGACGTTGTTTCGCGTGGTCGCCCCGCAGGCGCTACGTATCGGCATCGCCCCAACGGTCGGTTTTGCCGTGCAGGTGATCAAAGGTACTGCGCTGGCGTCGATTATCGGCTTTATCGAGCTGACCAAGGCCGGGACGATGCTGACTAACGTCACGTACCAGCCGTTTAAGGTCTTTGCGCTGGTGGCGCTGGGCTACTTTATTCTGTGTTATCCGCTGTCCCGCTACAGCCGCTATCTGGAGACGAAATTCAATGCCTCTCATCACCATTAATCAGGTGCAGAAGTACTACGGCGAAAACCACGTGCTCAAGGGGGTCGATCTGGATATCGACATGGGCCAGGTCATTTCGATTATCGGACGCAGCGGGTCGGGGAAAAGCACGTTGCTGCGCTGCATCAACGGTCTGGAAGGGTATCAGGACGGCAGCATTAAACTCGGCGGCATGACCATTACCGACCGGGATTCCCAGGCGCGTGAAATCAGCCGCTCGGTCGGTATGGTGTTCCAGAGCTTCAACCTGTTCCCGCACATGACGGCGCTGGAAAACGTGATGCTCGCTCCGCGTCGGGTGCTGAAGAAAAGCGCCGCCGAATGTCGGGAGCTGGCGCAGCGCATGCTGGAGAAAGTCGGGTTGGGTGACCGTCTGGATTACTACCCGTCGAGCCTCTCCGGGGGCCAGCAGCAGCGCGTGGCGATTGCCCGCGCCCTGGCGATGTCGCCTAAAGTTTTACTCTGTGACGAGATCACCTCCGCGCTTGACCCGGAGCTGGTGGGCGAAGTGCTCAAGGTGCTGGAGCAGCTGGCGGCCGAGGGGATGACGCTGATACTTGTTACCCATGAAATGAATTTTGCCCGCGAAGTGGGCGACCGCGTGGTGTTTATGCACCAGGGGAAAGTCTGGGAGCAGGGCGACAGCAAAACGCTGTTCGCCAACCCGCAGACCACAGAACTGAAGCAATTTATCTCCTCCGTACGCGGTCTCAACTAATGAAGGACATCAAAATGGACATCGCACACTTTCCGCAAATCAACCCGCCGCAGCGCCTGCTGATGGGTCCAGGCCCGATCAACGCCGACCCGCGCGTGCTGCGCGCCATGTCGAGCCAGCTGATCGGCCAGTACGATCCGGCCATGACCCACTACATGAACGAGGTGATGGCGCTCTATCGCGGTGTATTCCGCACCGAAAACCGCTGGACGATGCTGGTGGACGGCACATCCCGCGCGGGGATAGAAGCGATTCTGGTGTCAGCCATTCGTCCAGGGGACAAAGTGCTGGTACCGGTCTTTGGCCGCTTCGGTCATCTGCTGTGCGAAATTGCCCGCCGCTGCCGCGCGGAGGTGCACACCATCGAAGTCCCCTGGGGCGAGGTGTTCACCCCAGACCAGGTTGAAGATGCCATCAAACGCATTCGCCCGCGCCTGCTGCTGACCGTGCAGGGCGATACATCCACCACCATGCTGCAGCCGCTCGCGGAGCTGGGTGCCATCTGCCGCCGTTACGACGTGCTGTTTTATACCGATGCCACCGCATCGCTCGGCGGTAACGCGCTGGAGACTGACGCCTGGGGGCTGGACGCGGTCTCGGCAGGGATGCAGAAGTGCCTCGGCGGTCCGTCGGGCACATCGCCGATCACCCTTAGCGCGCGAATGGAGGAGGCGATCCGCCGCCGCAAGTGCGTTGAGGAGGGCATTCGTACCGACGCCCACCGCGACGGCGACGAGGAGATGATCTACTCCAACTACTTCGATCTCGGTATGGTGATGGACTACTGGGGGCCAGAGCGTCTCAACCACCACACCGAAGCGACCACCGCGCTGTTTGGCGCCCGCGAATGTGCGCGTCTGATCCTGCAGGAAGGGCTGGATAACGGCATCGCTCGCCACAAGCTGCACGGCGATGCGCTGCTGAAAGGCATTCAGGCGATGGGGCTGGAAACCTTCGGCGACCTGCAGCACAAGATGAACAACGTGCTGGGGGTGGTGATCCCTCAGGGCGTGAATGGCGATCGGGTGCGCAAGCTGATGCTGGAGGATTTCGGGATTGAAATCGGCACGTCGTTTGGCCCGCTGCACGGCAAAGTGTGGCGCATTGGCACTATGGGCTACAACGCGCGTAAAGACTGCGTGATGACCACCCTGAGTGCGCTGGAGTCGGTACTCAATTACCTGAAATTTACCACTACGCAGGGCGCGGCGATGCAGGCCGCGTGGGACCACTATCGCAGTGAGACCCCAGAATGAGCCCGGCGGCAGAACGGGTGATGGCGCGCGCCGACGCGCTGGCCGCCATCAGCGAAAGCCCGGATGCGCTGACACGGGTGTATCTCTCCGCGCAGCATTTACAGGCCAACCAGCTGGTTGGGCTGTGGATGAGCCAGGCGGGGATGACCGTCTGGCAGGACAGCGTGGGTAATATTTGCGGACGTTACGAAGGCGAGCGAGAGGGCGCCCGGGCGGTGTTGCTGGGTTCGCACCTGGACACCGTGCGCAATGCCGGGCGCTACGACGGCATGCTTGGGGTGCTCACCGCCATCGAAGTGGTGGACAGTCTGCATCAGCAGGGGATTCGCCTGGCGCAGGCTATCGAGATTGTTGGCTTTGGCGACGAAGAAGGCACCCGCTTTGGCATCACGCTATTAGGTAGCCGTGGTCTGACGGGAACCTGGCCGCAGGGCTGGCTGGAGACGTGCGATGCCGGTGGCATCAGCGTGGCGCAGGCGATGGTGCAGGCAGGACTCGATCCTTCACGCGTGGCAATGGCGGCGCGACATCAGGACGATTTCAGCGCATGTCTCGAGTTGCATATCGAACAGGGGCCGTGTCTGGAGCAGGAAGGTCTGGCGCTGGGGGTGGTGGAAGCCATTAACGGCGCACGCCGCCTCAATTGTCGCTTCATCGGTGAAGCCGGCCATGCCGGGACCGTACCCATGAATCATCGCAAAGACGCACTGGCGGCGGCCGCTGAATGGATGATGCAGGTTGAAAACGCCACTCTGCAACACGGCGGTAATCTGGTCGCGACGGTCGGTGAGCTGCGCTGTTTTCCCGGTGCGGTGAACGTGATCCCCGGCGAGGTTGCGCTTTCGCTGGATATTCGTGGCCCGCAGGATGCGCCGCTTGATGCGCTGCTCGGTGAACTGCTGTTGCAGGCGCAGTCGATAGCGGCCCGACGCGGGATGCATTTTGCTGCCGAAGAGTTTTACCGCATCGCCGCCACGCCGTGCGATACGCGTTTGCAGCGTCTGCTGGGGGAGGCCGTTGAGTCGGTACAAGGGCGCTCGTTATCCCTGCCCAGCGGTGCCGGGCATGACACCATCGCCCTGGCGGAGCGCTGGCCGGTCGGGATGCTGTTCGTGCGTTGCAAGGGGGGGATCAGCCACCATCCGGCGGAGTCGGTGATGGCTGAAGATGTCGCGCTGGCGATTGAGGCGTTTGGGCTCGCGGTCACATCGCTGGCGTCTATTTAGTGTTTTTCCGGGTTCGTAATGCGGGCAGCATCCTTTCCAGGGTGTTGTCATGCATGACGTAATGGTGAAACAGCGCAGCGGCAGCGTGCAGACCAATCAGGTAATAACCGGCATTGGCGACGATCTCATGGACCTCTTTCAGCCCGTGTTGCAGGTTCACGTCTGGTGTGGCCGCGACGGGCAGTGCGATCCCGAAAAACGACCACTCAATCTGACCGAAGTAAAGAGAGGCCATGCCCAGCAGAGGAAGTGAAATGAACATCAGGTAGATCAATCCGTGAAGGGATTTTGAGGCAATCTCCTGCCAGCGTGGCGGGGCAGGAACAATATCCGGATCGCTGTTTCGCAGCTTCAGCACCACTCTGAGGATCATCAGCAGCAGAACGCTTAGCCCTGCCGTGTAGTGGATCAGCCCCATAGTGGTTCGCGCGGGTGTTCCCTTCGGTGCGAACCCTTTCAGGTTCATGGTGGCATAGGCGACGATAATCACCAGTAGGACCAGCCAGTGAATGATTATCTGGCTTCGTGCGTAGCTGTTTTTCATTTTTAACTCACCTTACAGGGTTATAAGGTGAGTTATAGAAGAAATAACTTAAGCAGACATTAACGGTCTTAGCCTGGACGACAAGGCGCGTTAAATTACTCCAGCCCCAGCGTATATTGCGCGATCTTGAAGTAGATAATCAGCCCGGTACCGTCGATCAGCGTGGCGATAAACGGCGCGGAGACGACGGCCGGATCAATGCCACAGCGCTTAAGCACCATCGGAATGACGGACGAGACAATCGCACTCCACAGCGTAATGCAGACCAGGGTCAGACTGACGATGAGCGTGATTTCCATCCCAATGCCCATCATCCAGGCACGAATACACCCGGCCAGGCCGAGCGTGGCGGCTATCATCAGCGAGGTGCTCATCTCTTTACGCAGCACGCGGCCAACATCACGCAGATGCACTTCCCCCAGCGCCATGGCGCGCACCAGCGTGGAGGTGATCTGCGTTCCGCTGTTACCACCGGTACCAATCAGCAGCGGGATAAAGAACGCCAGTGCGATGGCGGATTCCAGCGCCTCTTCAAAATGCTGGATCACCGAGCTGGTATAAGCTTCTGCGACAAACAACAGCAGCAGCCAGACGGAGCGTTTCTTCCACAGACTGAAGGCGCTGGTTTCCAGATAGGGTTTCTCCAGCGGCAGCGTCGCCCCCTGAAGCTGAGCATCTTCGGTGACGTCATCTTCCAGCAGATGCGCAATTTCGCGTTCGGTGAGGCAGCCAACCAGCTTTCCATGGGTGACCACGGGCACGACATCCGCACCACCGTGTGCCAGCAGGCCTGCGACATCGGCGCGTTCATCCTCCGGTTTGACCTGCAGAAACTGCGAGATCATCAGCGCTCTCACCGGTTGTACCGTATCGGTGGTCTGCAGTAATTTGCGCACCGCAATCATGCCCGCCAGGCGACCATTATCTTCGATAAAAATATGCGACGGAATATCATCATCTTTTAATTTCTCAAAGAATTGCTCGCGTGCCAGCGCCACGCATAATGAAATATCGAGGACAATAAAATCGGTATTCATATATTGCGCGATGGCGCTGTCATTGAATGCCAGGTTTTGGTTGTGAATAGCGTAAGACATAGTGAATTCCCTTTGAATAATAAAATCTCTCAGGGGCGAGCAAGACAGGGCATGTCGAAGAGGAGATCCCCACGTCCTGGTTTCAGCACTGTACACCGTATCCCGCGAGGGAAGTTATACTGACAAAGCCTTGATTCGACAGTGCCTGTTTTACCCTGTGCCGGTTCTCTCGAACCCACCAGAGCGATAACGTGTATTTGTACAGGAGCCTCGCCATAACGAGATCGTTGTAAAACGAAAGAAATAATACGCTTATTTTATTTTACCGCTCAGGATTTTAAATAATGTTTAAGAATGGTTTAGGAGAATCTTATTAATGGAATGTTGAAGGTTTATTTAAGGTTGTTCATTTTAAATGGAGAGTGAAAAGAAAAATGGAGGAGGGGAAAATGACATGGCTCGACAATCTGCTGAATCATTTTGCGCTTTATCCGGCACACCTTTTTGCGGTGTTGTTTATCATGGCACTGAGTAAATCGACGGTGCTGATCTCTTCCGTGCTGCCGCCTGCCTCGGTGATGCTATTGGCGGGCATTACCGTCAGCCAGGCTAGCATGCATCCTGCGCTGGCATGGCTGGCCGTGGTGATGGGCGCAACGGTGGGTTCGGTGCTGAATTACCATATCGGTCAGTTGATGGGGAACACGCGGTGGGTGGCACGCTTCACCGCAAAACATGCCGGCAAATTTTTACGGGTGCAACATCAGCTACAGAAAAACGGCGTGCTGGTGCTGTTCACTGCGCGTTTTCTGGCGGTGCTGCGCTATATCGTGCCGCTGGCAGCGGGTATGCTCAGGCTTAACGTGGCGAAGGTATACGTCGTCAGTCTGTTCTCTGCGGCCGTATGGGCGGCGCTGTACGTCGGCATTGTTACCGGCATCAGCGCCTTTTGAACTACAGGTTTCCTGTTCCGCCGTCGACCAGCAGTTCCGTACCTAGCGTGTAGCTCGATTCGTCGGAGGCCAGATAGAGTGCGGCTTTCGCCAGCTCTTTCGGCGTCCCCATTCTTCCCAGCGGGACCAGGTTTGCAATATCCCCCTGTAAGGCTTTCTGCGCTTCGGCGCTTAACCCCAGCTTGTTGAGCGCCGGGGTTTCTACCGGACCCGGGCTTAAACCGTTGACGCGAATGCCGCGCGACAGCAGCTCTGCTGATAGCGTTCGGGCCAGCGACAGTAAGCCCGCCTTGCTTGCCGCATAAACGCTGCTGGTAGGCAGACCGATACGCGCGCTCACGGACCCACAAAGGATCACCGAGGAAGGATTATTGAGCAGCGGTAGCAGGGCCTGAATCAAAAAAAACGGCCCTTTCAGGTTGATGCGCATCAGACGATCCCAGGCATCTTCCTGCCACTCTTCCAGCAGACCGTGCGTCACGTCTCCGGCGTTGATAAAGACGGCATCCAGCCGCGGCCAACGCGAGGCGAGCGTCTCCGTTAGCGCTTTTTGTGCGGCGATATCTCCCGCATCAGAGGGGATCACCCAGGCTTTGTCGCCCAGAATGCGTTGCGCTTCCGCAAGGGTTTCCGGATGACGTCCGGTGACGGCCACGTGCGCCCCTTCGGCGATAAACTCCTGCGCGGTGGCAAGGCCTATGCCGCTGGTCCCGCCGGTAATCAGCGTATATTTACCTGCTAAACGACCCATGTTCTTCTCCTGAAATGACTCTGGAGAAAGCACTATAGAAACGTTAGTATCGAAAGGAAACCAGGTACCGTTTGGATACTAATGAGGCAAGAGGTGTGCGATGGCGGAATTACTCGATGTTCCCGGCGAAAAAAAATCTGACGTTTATCTGTGTCCGATGACCCAGTTTGTGAACCTGATTTCGGGTAAATGGGCGATCCCGATCCTCTATCGCCTGATTGTGTTGAATACACCGGTTCGCTTTGGCGATCTGCTGCGCGCCGCCGCTCCCATTACGCAAAAAGAGCTAACGAAACAATTGCGTTTGTTCGAGCAGCGCGGGCTGGTGTCGCGCACGATTTACCCGGAGATCCCGCCGCGTGTGGAGTATCAGATAACTGAACTGGGGTTAACCCTACAGGGCGCGCTCTCGCCGCTGGCCGCCTGGATGCGTGAATACGGCGACCAGCTCAAACGATAGACTACTGTTTGACATAGCGCGGTGCAGGAATACCGGTGCGCGCGCTGTTAAACAGCTCAAGACGTGCGACTTCGTAGCGTTCCCACAGGCTGACGTCATGCATCGGTGGAATGGTGATCAGTTCGCCCTGATCCAGACCCGCCAGCGATGCGTCGACCATATCGTCGGTCGTCATCACCGAGCCTTCCGGCAGATCGTTAACCGTCACGCCAGAATGACTCCAGATCTCTGTAGCCGTGGCGGCAGGTAAAACAGCCTGAATACGCACATTGCTGTCGGCAAACTCTTCCTGTAGCCCGCGGGTAAAGCTAAGCACCCACGCCTTGGTGGCACTGTACAGCGCGCTACCCGCCCGCACATGCAGGGACAATACCGAGGCGATATTGATCAGCGTACCGCGATTGTTTTGCGCCAGACGCGGCAGGATCGCATACGTCAAACGCATCAATGCCGTGGTGTTAAGGGTATTAATCGCCTGATGCTGCGCCACATCGCCCGAGAGGAAGGGCGCCATCTGCGCCGTGCCTGCGTTGTTAATCAGCGTGTCGATAGCGGTATTGCTGCGCAATTCCTCTTCCACGGCGCGGATCCCGGTTTCCTCGGTCAGATCGGCGACCAGAATATCAACTGATACGCCATAGCGCTTACGAAGATCCGCGGCCAGCGTTTGCAGACGTGCTTCACGTCGGGCGACCAGCACCAGGTTGGTACCACGTGCAGCAAGACGATCGGCATAAACAGCGCCAATTCCGGAAGAGGCGCCCGTAATCAGGGCGGTAGTGAGTTGCGTAGTCATCGTGTGTTACCTCTGAGCAAAGTGGGTTATTTGGTTTCAATATGAAACTTAATTTACTCTCTGTCATTTGGTTTTATAATGCAACCATTTTGCTGGCGATTTTTTGTTTTTGCCTGGCGAAGCGGGTCAGGAAGGAAGTTTTGGCACGATCTCTTCAGGTGTCAATTCGCGGCCATCGTCGGCGATAAGTGCCAGTTTACGCAGAGGTTTACGCTGTTCGGTATCGACCAGCACGGTGCCGAATTCGTCTTCAGCAAACAAAAATTCATTGCCCCACTGCGACAGAGCAACCAGTACCGTCTGCAGGGCGCGCCCTTTATCGGTCAGGACATACTCCTGCCAGGCGCTGCCGTCGGATGCCGGCTGGAGCGTGAGGATACCTTCGTCGACCAGCAGTTTCAGACGCGTGGTCAGCATGTTTTTCGCGATACCGAGGCTTTTCTGGAACTCACCGAAGCGCGTAATCCCCCGCAACGCGTCGCGAACAATCAGCAATGACCACCAGTCGCCGATGATATCCAGCGAACGGGCTACAGGGCAGGTGCTCTCTTCAAGACGGGTACGTTTCACAGTCAATTCTCCGGTGGGGTATGGTTTTATTATAAAACTAATCTGTCTACCGGGTAAGTCTGTTATTCATCAGTTTGAGAAATGCTTCCCGGAAAAGTGTCACGAATCTGTCACACTAAACGCGACATTTAAAACGAGTGAGGAATTAGGGATGAGAAAAGCACTACTCGCGCTGGCAATCGCCGGTTCCATTTCAGCGACATTTGGCGTGCAGGCGCAAGAGACGCCGGAAGGGTATCAGCTGGAGCAAGTTTTAATTATGAGTCGTCATAACCTACGCGCGCCGCTCGCCAATAACGGCAGCGTACTGGAACAATCGACGCCGAAGCAGTGGCCGGAATGGGAGGTACCAGGCGGTCAGCTCACCACCAAAGGTGGCGTGCTTGAAGTCTACATGGGCCATTACATGCGGGAATGGCTGGCTGAGCAGGGGATGGTGAAGACGGGAGAATGTCCGCCAGCGGATAGCGTCTACGCCTATGCCAACAGCCTGCAACGTACCGTTGCCACCGCGCAGTTCTTCATCACGGGGGCCTTCCCTGGATGCGATATCCCTGTGCATCACCAGGAAAAAATGGGCACCATGGATCCGACCTTTAATCCGGTGATTACCGATAACTCGCCTGAGTTCCGAGAAAAAGCGCTGAAGGCGATGGAAGCGGAACGGCAGAAAATGCAGCTCGGAGAAAGCTATAAGCTGCTGGAGCAGATGACCAATTATGCTGATTCGCCGTCCTGCAAAGAGAAGAAAATATGCTCTCTGGCGGACGCGAAAGATACCTTCAGCGCAGACTATGAAAAAGAGCCCGGCGTATCCGGACCGTTGAAAGTGGGTAACTCGCTGGTCGATGCGTTTACGCTGCAGTATTACGAAGGTTTCCCGGCCGATAAGGTGGCCTGGGGAGAAATCAAAACCGACCAGCAGTGGCGCGTGTTGTCGAAGCTGAAGAACGGCTATCAGGATTCGCTGTTTACCTCCACCGAAGTGGCGCAAAACGTGGCGAAACCGCTGGTGAAATATATCGACAAAGCCCTGGTGACCGATCAGGCCAAAGCGCCAAAAATCACCGTGCTGGTGGGGCATGATTCGAACATTGCTTCGCTGCTCACCGCGCTGGATTTCAAACCGTATCAACTGCACGACCAGCACGAACGTACCCCGATTGGCGGCAAGATTGTCTTCCAGCGCTGGCATGACAAAAATGCCAATCAGGAGCTGATGAAAATTGAGTATGTCTATCAGAGTTCGGAGCAGCTGCGAAACGCCAGCGTGCTGTCGCTGCAGTCTCCGGCGCAGCGCGTGACGCTGGAACTGAAGGGATGTCCGGTTGATGCCAACGGTTTCTGTCCGGTCGATAAATTCAATGCGGTAATCAACAACGCGGCGAAATAGAAGATACCCCCCGCCCTGGCGGGGGGATTGTTTCAGACGTTTTTACGTTCGATGGTTTGCTCACCCCAGAAGAGCGCGTCTTTGTCCGTCTTTTCGAAGGCGCGCATTAGCACTTCATCGCTGCCTTCTTCCCAAATCTGCTCTGCCAGCTTCTCGTCATATTTTGCGACTTCAAAAATGGCTTCGGCAATCTCCGGAGAGGTATTGCGTAAACTTGCCCATTCACCCACGCGGTGGGCTTTTGATTCTTGAGTAGGCATACTTGTCCTCCTGTTGGGTTAGCCGTTCAGTTTTTTGGCGAGACCTGCGACATATTCACCCTGATAGCGGGCGATAGTGAGCTCTTCATTGCTCGGCTGTCGGGAGCCATCGCCACCGGCAATGGTGGTTGCACCGTAAGGTGTTCCGCCACGTACCTGAGAAACATCAAATAACTCCTGTGCGCCGTAGCCAATTGGCACAATGACCATTCCGTGATGAGCAAGGGTCGTCCAGGTTGAGGTGATGGTTTGTTCCTGGCCGCCACCGGTTCCGGTGGAGCTGAAGACGCTGGCAAGCTTGCCGTACAATGCGCCTGAGGCCCATAACCCGCCGGTTTGATCGAGGAAGGTGCGCATCTGGCCGGACATATTGCCAAAGCGGGTAGGTGTCCCGAAGATAATGGCATCGTAATCTGCCAGCTCCTGAGGCGTGGCGACCGGGGCATTTTGTGTTTTCCCCCCGGCCTTCGCGAAGGCTTCTGCCTGCATGGTTTCCGGTACGCGCTTCACCACAACCTCAACGCCATCCACCCTGTTTGCACCTTCTGCTACCGCGTGAGCCATGGTTTCGATGTGTCCATACATGGAATAATAGAGCACCAGAACTTTTGCCATTTTGCATCACTCCTCGTTTGTTTTTTCTGGCAGCGGATCGCTGCGTTCATTTAAAGATATGCCATCACAGCCATACTGCAAAAATGAACGGCATTTCTTTGATTTATAACAAAATGGATGAGAAAACGCTTTGTAGCAAAATGAAACAACTTTTTGGCGGTCGATTTTTGAAACGATAAGAAAGGCTTATTAATGGCCGTTACGCAATCTCATACGAAAGGCTGAGATCATGTTGCAGGATATTACCTGTGACTTGCCTGATCGCCTCACTCCACTAAGCTTAGTCTCACGTGACACAGATAAAGGTACTCACCTGGTGTCGCGAGGTGAAAGAATCCTCTTTTACTGAATGCAATATGATGTCTAATGTTTCACATCCTGGAGGTTAGAGATGGCAAACCATCGTGGTGGTTCAGGTAATTTCGCTGAAGACCGTGAAAGAGCATCAGAAGCAGGTCGTAAAGGTGGCCAGTCCAGCGGGGGTAACTTCAAAAATGACCCTCAGCGCGCATCAGAGGCTGGCAAAAAAGGGGGTAAAAACAGCCATGGCAGTAACAAGTAATATGCCGGGCTGGACCCCTGCCGCCGGGGTTTCCCGGCGGTTTTTTTATTTCTGCAACATTGAACTGTAACCAAAGGCAACGCACACTACAGAATTGAGTTTAATTTCTGGTGCCGCATGTCTGTCTCACGCTTCAAATTCTCCGTTAAACCGCAGGAAGCCATCCTCATTCTTATCACCATGTTTTGGGGCGGGACCTTTCTGGCCGTCCAGTACGCGGTGACCCTCAGCGATCCGTTCTTTTTTGTTGGTCTGCGCTTTGCGACGGCAGCGATTGCCGTGGGGCTGATATCGCTTAAAACGCTGCGTGGACTGACGCTTAAAGAGCTTAAGGCGGGCATCGCAATCGGGGTGGCAATTGCGATGGGCTACAGCCTGCAAACGTGGGGGTTACAGACGATATCCAGCAGTAAATCGGCGTTTATCACCGCCATGTATGTACCGCTGGTGCCGTTACTGCAGTGGCTGTGTCTTGGGCGACTACCGGGATTGATGTCCTGTATTGGTATCGTACTGGCGTTTATTGGTCTGATTTTACTTGCCGGGCCGGAAAACAACCTGCTGGCACTGGGGCCGGGGGAGATCATCACCCTGGTGGGAGCCATTGCCATTGCCGCGGAAATTATTCTGATCAGCGCCTGGGCGGGCAAGGTTGACGTTAAGCGCGTGACGGTGGTGCAGCTCGCTACGGCATCGCTGGTGGCGTTTGCGGCGATGGTTCCGGCAGGGGAGTCTGTGCCGCCGATGTCCACCGGGTTGATTGTGGTCGCGCTGGGGTTGGGCATCTTTAGCGCCATTATTCAGGTCACCATGAACTGGGCGCAGCGCAGCGTATCCCCGACGCGGGCGACGGTGATCTACACAGGAGAACCCGTCTGGGCCGGGATTTTCGGGCGTCTCGCTGGAGAACGTTTACCGCTGCTGGCGCTGGTTGGTGCGGCGTTTATCGTCGTTGGGGTGTTGGTGAGTGAGCTAAAGCTCCGCAAGCGCCAAAGAGAGGTGAGTGATTTGACGGTTGAAAAAGGTTTTGATTGAAAAAATGCACAGATTTCTCCAGGATATGTACGGACAAATACCGTACATAGAAAAGTAAATCATGCCAGCACTTAAAAAACAGCGTATCGATCTTCGCTTAACCGACGAAGACAAAACAATGATTGAAGAAGCGGCGGCGATGACGAATCAAACGATCACCCAGTTTATGGTGAACAGTGCTTCGGAACGTGCTGCAGAAGTCATCGATCAGCATCGACGTCTCGTATTAAACGAAGCATCGTGGAATGCCGTAATGGATGCCATCGACAATCCACCCGAGCCGAATGAACGCCTGAAGCGAGCCGCAAAGCGTCTAAAAAACATGGAGTGAAGCGTCGTGGAAAATCTCACGATCGAAATGTTTTCAGAGGGAACCGAATACGCTTTCGAGGATTTCGATTGTGGTGAGCCCTCGCTAAATGCCTTCCTGAGAGAGCATCTGGTGCGCCAGCACAATGGGCGCATTCTGCGCGGCTATCTGCTAAAAGATCGTGACCATCCACACGTGCTGGGCTACTACACGTTGTCTGGAAGTTGCTTTGAAAAAGCGATGCTCCCTTCTAAGACCCAGCAGCGCAGGATCCCCTATATCAACGTACCCAGTGTGACTTTGGGACGTTTAGCTGTTCATAAAACACTACAGGGAAATGAATGGGGGACAACACTCGTCACGCATGCTATGCGGGTTGTTTACCTGGCTTCACAGGCTGTGGGTGTGCATGGCCTTTTTGTTGATGCGCTTAATGAGCAGGCAAAAAGGTTCTATCTGAAGCAAGGTTTTATTCCGCTGCAAGGGGATAACAGCAATTCTCTGTTCTTCCCTACAAAATCTATCGAACGACTGTTTGAGCAAGAGTGATTACGCTACATCCTGTTGTTCTTACTGAACATGCAGGTCGGGTAAGGCATCGCCATTACCCGACATACAGGTTTCACGACTCCTGATGCACGACCTCGCACTGCGGTGCAGTCGCTTTCCGGCGGCTCAGCAGGGCGTTAAGCAGAATCGCGCCAAAGGTTGCCGTACCAATTCCGCCAATCGTAAACCCGCCCAGCGTCAGGGCAAAATCGCCCGCGCCCAGTACCAGCGTGACCGCCACCATAATCAGGTTGCTGTTCTGGCTGAGATCGACGCGATGCTGTACCCAGATACGCGCGCCGGCCACAGCGATAAGCCCAAACACCACAATGGATGCCCCGCCAATCACCGGCGACGGAATGGTATGGATCAAAGCCCCGAATTTCGGTGAGAAACCGAGCAGCATGGCCATCACCGCTGCCGCCACAAAGACCAGTGTCGAATAGACTTTAGTCACCGCCATCACGCCGATATTCTCGGCATAGGTGGTCACGCCACTGCCGCCCACCGAGCCGGAGAGCATAGTCGCCAGCCCGTCACCGACAAATGCGCGGCCCATATACGGGTCCATACTGCGCCCGGTCATCCCCGCCACTGCTTTCAGGTGGCCTAAGTTCTCTGCCACCAGGATCACCGCCACGGGCGCGATGAGCATCATCGCCTGGGTGTTAAAGGTGGGAGAGGTGATCTGCGGCATGCCGAACCAGGCAGCCTGATGAAGCTGGGTAAAATCGACCGGTTTGCCAAGGCCAAAAACGTTCGCCAGCAGGGCATAGACCAGGCAGGCGACAATCAGCCCGACCAGAATCAGCAGCCGCTGGATCATCCCCCGGGTGAACACCGCTACCAGACCGATACAGAGCACGGTGATCACCGCCATCCAGCTTTCAAACGGCGAGCCGGAAACACTTCTGACCGCAATTGGCGCGAGGTTCAGACCAATCGCCATCACTACCGCCCCGGTCACAACCGGAGGCATCATGCGTTCGATCCAGCGTGTTCCGATCTTCATCACCACCAGACCGATCAGGGTGTAGACCAGACCGCAGGCGATGATGCCGCCGAGGGCCACGCTCAGGTTAGGGTTGATCCCCTGGCCGTTAAATCCGGTAGTGGCGATGAGCACCCCCACAAAAGCGGCGCTAGAGCCCAGATAGCTGGGGACGCGCCCGCCGGTGACAAAAAAGAACAACAGCGTACCGATACCTGACATCAAAATGGAGAGATTGGGGTCAAGCCCCATTAGCATCGGCATCAGCACCGTGGCGCCAAACATCGCGACCGCGTGCTGGACGCCCATCACCAGGGTTTGCCCGAGAGGGAGCCTTTCATCCGGCGCGACCACGCCAGGTTCTGTGGAGGTCGATTTCAACTGCCAGTGGGGAAATCCGAACATTGCCATGAGCTATCTCCTTAAGGAGGGTTAACAGGCGGGTCGCATAAGCGCGTGGTAGCCGCGGTCGAACCACACCAGCCCTTGCGGTGCGGGGTGGCGAATAATCGAAACAATGTCGCAAAACAGGATGTCGTGGGTACCCACGCTGACCACCTGGCTGATACGGCAGTCAAACGAGGCCAGCGCCGCTTCCAGACGCGGACAACCCGTGTCGCCCGTCTGCCAGCGGGCGGCGGCAAAACGTTCCTCCATGGGGGTTTTACCACCAAACAGGTTGGATAGCGGCTCTTGCCCGGCGCTCAGGGTATTCACGCAAAGCGTGCGGTTTGCGCTAAAGGTCGGCCAGACCGATGCGCCACGGTTCAGGCACACCAGCAAAGTGGGCGGTGAATCCGTGACGCTGCACACGGCGCTGGCGGTGAAGCCTGCCATCCCCGCCGGGCCGTCGGTGGTGATGATGTTGACCGCCGCGCCAACGCAGGCCATGGCGTCGCGAAAGGTCTGTTTATCCGGTGTTGTCATCATCTCTCCTTACGCCAGCCCGCAGGCATCGTCGAAGTCCAGGCGCGGCAGGCGTCCGTAAAGTTTGTTCGTATCACCATAGCCAATGTTGATCAGCAGATTGCTTTTAAGCGTTGTGCCGGTGAAAAAGGCCTCATCGACTTTTTGTCGGTCAAAGCCGGACATTGGGCCGGTATCCAGCCCCAGGGCACGACAGGCAAAAATAAGGTATGCGGCCTGCATTGAGCTGTTGCGAAAGGCGGTCTCTTCGGCAAGTGCCGGGCTTGAGGTAAACCAGCTTCTGGCATCGCCATGCGGGAACAGTTCGGGCAGGCGCTCGTAGAATTCCCCGTCCCAGGCCACAATGGCTGTAACCGGGGCGGTGAGGGTTTTCTCCAGGTTGCCGCTGGAGAGGGCCGGGCGCAGCTTCTCTTTTCCCTCTGCACTTCTTACAAACACAATCCGCGCCGGGGAGCAATTGGCGGACGTGGGTCCCCATTTCATCAGGTTGTAGATCTCGCGCAGCGTCTCGTCGCTGACCGGAATGTCCTGCCAGCCGTTGTGAGTGCGCGCGCCAGTAAATAACGTCTCCAGCGCGGTGGGGTTAATGGCTTCGCTCATCAAAACTCCTTATAAAGCGGGTTCAGGGCTGTGCAGCAGGCTGGCAAGCCCGTTCAGCAGCAGGGTGTTAAAGATGTCAGGTTCGGTGACGTTGCAGGCATGGCCGCCCTGGCGCATCACCGCCTTGTGGCTGTGTGGGATCGCTACCTGCAGTTCCGTGGAGCACACCGAGGGCACCAGCATGTCGTCAACGGAACAGATAATGTGTACCGGGCAGCGAATGCGTGCGGCGTGGCGGCTGAAGTCGGCCTTTTTCAGTGCGTCCAGCCTGCGCAACAGGTTGGCTTTACCCTGAAAGTGGGCCAGCGCCAGAGCGTCTTCTGCCTCAAGACGCGGCGCGCGGGCGGCCATCCAGTCAGCCGGGTAGAGGAACAGCGGCTGTGCCTCTACCCACGCCTGCGCACCACCCGCATGCAGCAGACGCTCGCGGATCTGAAAGCAGCGGCGGGTATGGGCGTTCAGGGTCAGCCAGCCGTTGACGCACACCAGCGCAGTCAACGATTCTGGTTTATCGAGCGCCAGCTGCAGACCCACCAGCGCTCCCAGCGCATGGCCCACCACGCAGTAGCGCGTGATCCCGGCATCATTCAGCGCCTGCGCCAGCTCGTCGGCCATCTCAGCAAGGCTATAACCTTCCGGCAGGGTGGTGGGATTATTGCCCGTACCGCGCTGGTCATAGCACACCACCTGATACTCCTTCTCCAGTGTGGCCAACTGGGGCAGCCAGTAGCTGCCGCTGCCGCCGAGTCCGGCAATCAGCACCACCACGGGTGCCCCCTCATACGGGGGCTGTGAGACAGAGAGTTTCATGGCGGCCTCACTTCGCGATGTGTGCAACGGACGCAATCTCAACGAGCGCCTCCGGCTTCACCAGCCCGCACTGAATGCAGAACCGGGCCGGTTTATCACCGGGGAAGAACTCCGCGTAGATTTCGTTAATCGCGGCGTAGTTTTTCCAGTCGGTGATAAAGATGCTGTTGAAGGTCACATCCTCCATGGTGCCACCCGCTGTTTCGATCACATTTTTGATCGTCTCCAGCACGTGGCGCGCTTGCGCCTTTGGGTCGTTGATAAACACCACGTTATTGTCTTTATCAAATGGCAGCGTGCCGGAGACATACACCACGCCATCGGCAAGGGTGCCGGGAACAAACGGAGCAATCGGCGTGCTGGTGCCAGCGGGGATGATTACGGATTTCGGCATCATGTGTCTCCTCAGGCAATACGGGCGAGTGGGGGATTCAGGGCGTCGCAGAAATCAGCCACATTACTCACCCAGCCAAAAAAGGTTTCGATATTGAACAGAGCCGCTTTCTGGGCGAATTCTGGCCCGGCCTGATGCGTCGCGTCTTCCAGCACGACACCGAAATACTCAAGGAAAAAGCCGTCACGCAGCGTGGATTCCACACATACGTTGGTGGCAATACCGGTGAAGACCAGGTGACGAATACCCCGGCTGCGCAGCAGGCTGTCGAGTGGGGTGTTGAAAAAGCCGCTGTAGCGCGGTTTGGGCAGCACGATATCGCCTGGCTCAGGAACCAGTTCATCCACCAGCTGGTAATCCCATCCGCCTTTTGCCAGCAGCTTGCCCTGTAACTCGGGTTGTTTGCGCATGGTTTTCAGGGCGTTCGATTTGTGGAAGTTGGGCGAGCCAGGGCCTCCAGCCTCCACGTATTGATCGTCCCAGCCGTTCTGAAACCAGATGATGAGCATCCCGGCGGCGCGGGCGGCGGCTACGGCAGTTTTAATGTTCTCAATCACCGGTTTAGTAGCGGAAACGTCGAACCCCGCCAAATCCAGATAGCCGCCCTGACTGGCGTAGGCGTTTTGCATATCCACCACAATCAGGGCGCTCTGCTGTGCATCAAACGTGATGGTTTCCGGACGTGCAGCAAGTGTTGTCATTACGCGACCTCCTTTGTGATAGCGGGAATATGGGCGCGGCACTGCATCAGCGGCTGGATGCGCTCGCCGAAG
This sequence comes from Enterobacter ludwigii, assembly GCA_023023105.1. Taxonomy (NCBI): domain Bacteria; kingdom Pseudomonadati; phylum Pseudomonadota; class Gammaproteobacteria; order Enterobacterales; family Enterobacteriaceae; genus Enterobacter; species Enterobacter ludwigii. The sequence continues at coordinate 1,677,094 of CP083824.1, forward strand.
GTTTCCACGCCGGTGAGGAAATCATCGAAGGTCAGCAGGACGCCTTCAGCGCCAGGCACTGCGGCCACTTCATCCAGCATTCTGGCGACGCTGGCGTACGAGCCAACCAGCGTACCCATATTGATATTGACGGCGGAGGTCGGGTCGGCCATCTGGCGCACGTTGGTATCTGAGCCGGAACGGGTATCCTTCTGGCTCTGTTCGGTGAGCCAGCTTAGCGCCTCCTCGTCTGCGCCATCTTTGTAACGCTCCCATCTGGCGCGAGCGGCGTCGTCGGTCTCGTCGGCAATCACCATAAACAGCACGTAGGAACCTACGTCGCGCCCGGTTTTGTCGGCGGCCTCTTTCATCCGTGCGGCGGTCGGGGCGAAGGCGGCAGGCGTGTTTACGCCTTTTCCGAAGCAGAAGTTGAAGTCAGCGTATTTAGCAGAGAATTCCATCCCCGCGTCGCTCTGTCCGGCGCAAATGACTTTCATAGGGACAGAAGGCTGCGGGCTGACGCGACAGTCATTCATGGTGAAGAAGTCACCTTTGAAATCGCTTTTGCCGGTGCCCCACAGATCGCGCAGCACCTGCACATACTCGGTGAGGTAGTCGTAGCGGCGAGAGAAGTAATCGTCACCCGGCCAGAGTCCCATCTGTTCATACTCTGGTTTTTGCCAGCCGGTCACCAGATTGACGCCAAAGCGCCCGCCGGAGATGGAGTCGATGGTGGAGGCCATACGCGCCACAATTGCAGGTGGCAGAGTGAGGGTGGCGGCGGTGGCGTAGATCTGAATACGCGAGGTTACCGCGGCCAGCCCGGCCATCAGAGTGAAGGACTCCAGGTTGTGATCCCAGAATTCGGTTTTGCCGCCAAAGCCGCGCAGCTTGATCATCGAAAGCGCAAAATCGAAATGGTAGTGCTCCGCTTTCTGCACGATGGCTTTATTCAGCTCGAAGGTCGGCATGTATTGCGGTGCGGTGGTCGAGATAAGCCAGCCGTTGTTGCCGATAGGGACGAATACGCCAATTTTCATCACGAACCTCTCTTCATTACGTCGCAGGTGTAACGGTGTTTTTGCAAAGGCAGTGCCAGTTTTGAAAATGGCAGTGTTATTAATGTGTTAACCAGAAGTTGGTGGTTTGATGCGATAAAATGTGGACTAAATGGTCAAAAACATTGCACAGAAAACAGGCACTCATGCGCGATCGGAGTGCAGAATGTCGTGGCGAGACAGGGGTTTTGCTATGCTGAGGGCAATGCAGAAAATGGAGAGCAGGAATGACACAAGGCGCAGTGAAAACACCCGGTAAACGTTCGCAGGCCGTGAGCGCCAAGAAGCAGGCGATCCTCAGCGCGGCGCTGGAGACTTTTTCACAGTTTGGTATTCACGGCACGCGCCTGGAGCAGGTGGCGGAGCAGTCCGGGGTGTCCAAAACCAATCTGCTCTACTACTATCCGTCGAAAGAGGCGCTCTATGTGGCGGTGATGCAGCAGATCCTTGATATCTGGTTGGCACCCCTCAAAGCATTCCGTGAAGAGCTGGCTCCGCTGGTGGCTATTAAGGAGTACATCCGCCTGAAACTTGAGGTGTCGCGTGATTACCCGCAGGCATCAAGGCTGTTCTGTCTGGAGATGCTGCAGGGCGCGCCGCTGTTGCAGGCGGAACTGACGGGGGATTTAAAGCAGCTGGTTGATGATAAATCGGCCATTATTGCCGGATGGGTCGCCAGCGGGAAACTGGCACCGGTCGATCCGCATCATCTGATCTTTATGATTTGGGCCTCCACTCAGCATTACGCTGACTTTGCGGCCCAGGTTGAGGCGGTGACCGGAAAAACGCTCCAGGATGAGGCGTTTTTCCAGAGCACGCTGGAAAATGTGCAGCAGATGATCATTGAAGGGATCCGCGTGCGTTAGTTTCCCGGCGGGAGAGGGCAGCTTAAGTCGCCCTCTTCACACTGCATCAGCGAGGCCAGAAACGCTTCACGCTCCACGGTTTTTTCCGCCAGACACTGATTAACGATCATGGGCTGAACGCTGCCTCCTTCTGTACCCGAACCGATAAATGTGCAGTCCGCATCGCGCAGGGCAATCCAGGCCTGCTGCGCCTTTTTCAGCAGATCTCGCTGGGGGGCTGCCGCGCGTTTGATGACGGCCTGGTACGTCTGGTTGAGTTTTTTATCGGCAGCCTGATACTGCTGCGCGCTACAGGTGTTTAGTTCAAGCTGAGTGGTCGCTTTGTCGCACTCATCGGCCAATGCGCTGGCGCTCATCAGCATTACTGCGCCCGCAATAAGAATTCGTTTCATACACTCCCCAATAAAATAAGGCTCCGTCTCCGGAGCCTTATTAGCACAGCGTTAGCCGATTGTCATCAGGCTGGCGTTACCCCCTGCGGCGGCGGTGTTGACGCTGAGTGAGCGCTCAACGTACAGACGCTCCAGCAACAGGTTGGTTTCACCGCGAGCGAAGCCCTGCACCGAAACAATCGCCCCGCTGCGGGCTGCAACCTGCTCGCACAGTTCACGGAGCTGGTCAGAATCACCGTGGTAGATAACGGCGTCAAACGGCTGCGTCAGCAATGCATCCGCTTTCGCGAAGTGAATGCGGGACGAGACTGCTTTCGGCAGCTGTTTAGCCAGGTCACGATGCAGTGCATCTTCCGGCCACAGCACTTCACAACCGGTCGCCGCGGCAGCAGCCAGCTGCACCAGCGCATCCTGCTCGTTATCCGCCACGCACAGCACGCGCTCACGCGGCATCAGCGTCCAGGTGTTGCGCTCGCCGGTTGGACCCGGCAGCAGACGCTGCGTACCTGCCTGCGCCAGCTCGCCATACTGCTGCGCGAGAGCACGCAGTTCAGGACGTTTTTCCGCCCACGTGATAAGCGCTTCCAGCGGCTGCGTCAGCACGGTTTTCAGCTGCGCATCCACCGGATAGTCTGCGTCCTGACGTGCCAGGGTGACGCCCAGCGCGTTCTCCGGACGGTTCGCCAGCAGACGGTACAGATAGAGCGGACCACCCGCTTTTGGACCCGTACCGGACAAGCCTTCGCCGCCGAACGGCTGCACGCCCACGACCGCGCCAACCATGTTACGGTTCACGTACAGGTTGCCCACTTTGGCGCTACCGGTCACCTGGGCGATGGTTTCGTCAATACGGGTATGGACACCCAGCGTCAGGCCATAGCCGGAATCGTTGATCTGCTCAATCAGCGCGTTAAGGTTGTTACGGTTGTAGCGCACCACGTGGAGCACCGGACCGAAGACCTCTTTTTTCAGTTCGTCGAAGCTCGCCAGTTCAATCAGCGTTGGCGGCACAAAGGTACCGGTGCGCCATTCGCGGGCATCTTCGCTGGTTTCACGTACGGCCTGGAACACCGGACGGCCTTTGGCACGCATGGTCTGAATGTGGTTTTCGATGTTGGCTTTGGCTTCTGCGTCGATCACCGGGCCGATATCGGTGGTGAGACGGCCCGGATTGCCCATACGGCATTCGGACATTGCACCGCGCAGCATCTTCAGCGTGTGGTCGGCCACGTCATCCTGCAGGCACAGCACGCGCAGGGCGGAGCAGCGCTGGCCGGCGCTGTCGAAGGCGGAAGCCAGAACGTCAACCACCACCTGCTCGGTGAGCGCGGAGGAGTCAACGATCATGGCGTTCATGCCGCCGGTTTCCGCGATGAGCGGCGTCGGACGACCCTGCGCGTCAAGACGGGTGGCGATGTTGCGCTGCAGCAGGGAGGCCACTTCGGTCGAGCCGGTGAACATCACGCCGCGCACGCGGTTATCGGCGGTGAGCTTCGCACCGACCGTTTCACCACGGCCAGGCAGCAGCTGAACCACGCCCGCCGGAACGCCGGCTTCCAGAAGAATGTTGATGCCCTGGGCGGCAATCAGCGGGGTTTGTTCTGCCGGTTTTGCCAGCACGCTGTTACCCGCCGCAAGCGCCGCGGCAATCTGGCCGGTGAAGATCGCCAGTGGGAAGTTCCACGGGCTAATACACACGACCGGGCCAAGCGGACGGTGGGTTTCATTATCGAAATCATCACGCACCTGGCCGGCGTAGTAGTGCAGGAAGTCGACGGCCTCGCGCACTTCGGCAATGGCGTTGCTGAAGGTTTTACCCGCTTCGCGCACCAGAATGCCGATGAGCTGTTGCATCTGATCTTCCATCAGCACCGCAGCACGTTCGAGAATGGCGGCACGTTCCTCAGGAGGGGTGGCGAACCAGATAGGGGCGTTATTCACTGCGCTGTCCAGCGCCTGATCCACTTCCGCGTCAGTCGCTTCACGCACGTAGCCGACGATATCTTTTGGCTCCGCCGGGTTAATCACTGGCTGCATTTCTCCATCAGCGACAGGTTGCTCCAGCATTGGTTTAGCCTGCCATTTCTGCAGCGCGCTGTTGAGCAGGGCAGAGGAGAGGGACGCCAGACGGTGTTCGTTGGCGAGATCCAGACCTGCCGAGTTCACGCGGCCTTTGCCGTACAACTCGCGCGGCAGGGCAATCTTCGGATGCGGCAGGCCAATCTGGCCTTCCTGCGCAGCCATCTTCTCCACCGCCTGTACCGGGTCGGCCACCAGCTCGTCCAGCGGCAGGGTGGTATCGGCGATGCGGTTAACGAAGGAGGTGTTCGCGCCGTTTTCCAGCAGACGACGCACCAGGTACGCCAGCAGGGTTTCGTGGGTGCCCACCGGGGCATAGATACGGCACGGACGGTTCAACTTGCCGTCCGCCACTTTACCGGTGACCTGCTCGTACAGCGGTTCACCCATGCCGTGCAGGCACTGGAATTCATACTGGCCCGGGTAGTAGTTCTGTCCGGCCAGGCTGTAGATCGCCGCCAGGGTGTGGGCATTGTGGGTAGCGAACTGCGGATAGATCAGGTTCGGCACGCCGAGCAGCTTTTTCGCACAGGCGAGATAAGAGACGTCGGTGTACACCTTGCGGGTATAGACCGGATAGCCTTCCAGACCGTCCATCTGGGCGCGTTTGATTTCGCTGTCCCAGTAGGCGCCTTTCACAAGACGGATCATCAGGCGGCGACGGCTGCGGCTTGCCAGGTCAATCAGATAATCAATGACGAACGGACAGCGCTTCTGGTAGGCCTGAATAACGAAACCAATCCCGTTCCAGCCCGCCAGCTCTGGCTCGAAGCACAGTTTTTCCAGCAGATCGAGAGAGATCTCCAGACGGTCGGCCTCTTCGGCATCGATGTTAATACCAATATCATACTGGCGCGCCAGCAGGGTCAGCGATTTCAGTCGTGGGTAGAGTTCTTCCATCACCCGGTCGTACTGCGCGCGGCTGTAGCGCGGGTGCAGCGCGGACAGCTTAATGGAGATGCCCGGGCCTTCATAAATCCCGCGACCGTTTGACGCTTTACCAATGGCGTGGATCGCCTGCTGGTAAGAAACCATATAGGCCTGCGCGTCGGCGGCGGTCAGCGCTGCTTCACCCAGCATGTCGTACGAGTAGCGGAAACCTTTATCTTCCAGCTTGCGGGCGTTTGCCAGCGCTTCGGCAATGGTTTCACCCGTGACAAACTGCTCTCCCATCAGGCGCATCGCCATATCCACGCCCTTGCGGATCAGCGGTTCGCCGCTCTTGCCGATGATGCGGTTCAGGGAACGGGAGAGGTTGGCTTCGTTATGGGTCGAGACCAGCTTGCCGGTAAACAGCAGACCCCAGGTGGCGGCGTTAACGAACAGCGACGGGCTGCGGCCAATGTGTGACTGCCAGTTACCGTTGCTGATCTTGTCGCGGATCAGCGCGTCACGGGTGGCTTTATCCGGAATACGCAGCAGCGCTTCCGCGAGGCACATCAGCGCCACGCCTTCCTGTGACGAGAGGGAAAATTCCTGCAGCAGACCCTGAACCATTCCGGCGCGGCCGGTGGCGGTTTTCTGGTTACGCAGCTTGTCGGCTAATTGATATGCCAGGCTGTGTGCCTGCGCGGCAATCGCTTCCGGCAGGCGGGCCTGCTCCAGCAGCATCGGAACGGCGTCGGTTTCGGCACGGCGCCAGGCGCCGGTGATGGCGGCACGGCTGACGGATTGCGGCAGGATCTGCTCGGCAAATTCAAGGAACGGCTGATGACTGTCTTCGCCCGCGATCGGGGCTTCCTCACTTTCATTCGCCGCGCCAGCCAGCAGGGCAGGCAGCTCTGGCAGACCGTCTTCACTCTCCAGTCTTTCCAGATAGTTAAAAATTGCCTGCTTGATTAGCCAGTGTGGTGTGCGGTCAATGCGGGTGGCTGCGGACTTAATCCGTTCGCGCGTTGCGTCATCCAGCTTAACCCCCATGGTGGTCATACCCATGCCAAAACTCCTGTTGTTCTTTAATAGTGTTCTGTCGTTAGCGTGAAATATCCACCATGTTGCAACTTTGTGCAACCGTGTTAAATGTGACCTGGTTTGCAACCCAGAAAATGAATGGATTGTTAATGAATGGTTAGCTGGAAAAAAGAGCTGGCTTCTGCATCGCAGGCCTGTTTTTATGCGGCGCTTAACATTTTTAAAAGGTGCAACCCGTATAAGTGTGAGCGAGTGCAACCTATAGGAAAGTTGTATCAAGCCAGGGATGAATTTGATGTAAATGCAGTGTTAAATCGTTTGTCAGCGGGGTGCGCATACGGCAGGATAGCGCGCCCAACGGAAACACAAGATACATTCACCACGTTCCGGTGATCATATAACAAGGCAGCCCGGACGGTTGTCGCTCGACTTTTTGGAGAATTTGAATGGCTATTAGCACACCGATGCTGGTGACATTTCTCGTTTATATTTTTGGCATGATCCTTATAGGGTTTTTGGCATGGCGTTCAACAAAGAACTTTGACGACTACATTCTGGGCGGACGTAGTTTAGGCCCGATGGTGACCGCGTTATCTGCGGGGGCATCAGACATGAGCGGCTGGCTGCTGATGGGGTTACCAGGCGCGATTTTCATCTCCGGTATTTCAGAAAGCTGGATTGCCATCGGCCTGACTGTCGGGGCATGGATCAACTGGAAACTGGTGGCAGGCCGTCTGCGTGTGCATACCGAGGCCAATAATAACGCCCTGACGCTGCCGGATTACTTCACCGGACGCTTTGAAGATAACAGCCGCATCCTGCGCATTATCTCTGCGGTGGTTATTCTGCTGTTCTTCACCATCTACTGTGCCTCCGGCATTGTGGCGGGCGCGCGTCTGTTCGAAAGCACCTTCGGCATGAGCTACGAAACCGCCCTCTGGGCCGGTGCTGCGGCGACCATCCTGTATACCTTCGTGGGCGGTTTCCTGGCCGTAAGCTGGACAGACACCGTGCAGGCGAGCCTGATGATCTTCGCCCTGATCCTGACCCCGGTGATTGTGATTTTCACCGTTGGCGGCTTTGCCGATTCGCTGGAAGTGATCAAACAGAAGAGCATTGAAAACGTCGACATGCTGAAAGGGCTGAACTTCGTTGCCATCGTGTCGCTGATGGGCTGGGGTCTGGGTTACTTCGGTCAGCCGCATATTCTGGCGCGCTTTATGGCCGCGGACTCTCACCACACCATCGTGCATGCGCGTCGTATCAGTATGACGTGGATGATCCTGTGTCTGGCGGGTGCGTGTGCGGTAGGTTTCTTTGGTATCGCGTACTTCAACAATAACCCGGCACAGGCGGGCGCGGTGAACCAGAACGCCGAACGTGTGTTTATCGAGCTGGCGCAGATTCTGTTTAACCCGTGGATTGCCGGTATTCTGCTCTCCGCGATCCTGGCGGCGGTGATGTCTACCCTGAGCTGTCAGCTGCTGGTCTGCTCCAGTGCCATCACCGAAGACCTGTACAAAGCTTTCCTGCGCAAAGGTGCAAGCCAGAAAGAGCTGGTGTGGGTAGGGCGCTTTATGGTTCTGCTGGTGGCGCTGGTGGCGATTGCACTGGCGGCCAACCCGGAAAACCGCGTGCTGGGCCTCGTGAGCTACGCATGGGCGGGCTTTGGTGCGGCATTTGGTCCGGTCGTGCTGTTCTCCGTCATGTGGTCACGTATGACCCGTAACGGCGCGCTGGCGGGAATGATTATCGGTGCGCTGACCGTTATCGTCTGGAAACAGTTCGCGTGGCTGGGCCTGTATGAAATCATTCCGGGCTTCATTTTCGGTAGCATTGGTATTGTGGTCTTCAGCCTGCTGGGTAAAGCGCCGTCAGCCTCCATGCAGAAACGCTTTGCTGAAGCAGATGCGCATTACCGCTCTGCACCACCGACGAAGCTGCAGCCGGAATAATTTTTTCCTCGGAACACTGAAGGCCGGGCAAGCGCTAGCGCTGCCCGGCTTTTTTCTTGCCAAAATCCGTAATTTCCTGTGATATCCATGTGCTTATAACAATGAGGATAGCGAAGCATGACAATCAAAACAGGGGTAATGGCAGCGGCATTACTGATGCTGGCTGGCTGCACTGCGCCATCGCAACACGCGGCGGTAGAGACCTGCAAAGCGGATAACCAGATGCAGCAAACAACGCTCTATTTCGGACTGAACCGTCCGGCTGGGGCGCAGATCACCAGTAACGAGTGGCAGCAGTTTGTTGATCAGGACGTTACACCGCGTTTTCGTGACGGTCTGACGGTATTTGATGCGCGTGGGCAGTGGTTAGGGAACGACGGGAAAGTGGCGCGTGAACCGAGTAAAGCATTGATGCTGATCCACGGTAAAGATGCGCAGAGTGAAAAGAACATCGAAGCGTTACGCGGGATTTATAAATCCCGCTTCGCGCAGGAATCGGTGATGCGTGTCGACCAGCCGGTTTGCGTGCAGTTTTAATCGCAACGGCGGGATATCCCGCCGTTCTCATTTACAACACTAAACCCGCAAAACTCGCTGACAGCAGACTCACCAGCGTCGCGCCATACACCAGACGCAAACCAAAACGTGACACCACGTTCCCCTGCTGCTCGTTCAGGCCTTTAATCGCCCCGGCCACAATGCCGATGGATGCAAAGTTCGCGAACGACACCAGGAAGATGGACAAAATACCCAGCCCGCGCGGTGACATCGCATGAGCGATTTTTTGCAGCTCAATCATCGCCACAAATTCATTCGCCACCAGTTTGGTTGCCATAATACTGCCCGCATTTAAGGCATCGCTCAGAGGAATGCCCACCAGCCACGCCAGGGGATAAAATACATAACCCAGGATTTGCTGGAAGCTCATGCCAAACAGGCTGGAGAAGAGGGCGTTAACGGCGCTAATAAGGGCAATAAAGCCAATCAGCATCGCCAGAATAATCATCGCCACTTTAAAACCGGCCAGAATATACTCGCCGAGCATTTCGAAGAAGCTCTGGGATTCATGCAGTTTTTCAAGTTTGATATCCGGCTCCGCTTCCGGGCGCGCCGGGTTGATGACGGAGAGAATAATAAAAGTGCTGAACATGTTCAGAATCAGCGCCGCCACCACAAATTTGGCATCGAGCATGGTCATATAGGCGCCAACAATCGACAAAGAGACCGTCGACATGGCTGTAGCCGCCATCGTGAAGAGACGACGTGAGGAGAGATCGCCCAGCACGCCTTTGTAGGCAATGAAGTTTTCAGACTGGCCGAGGATCAATGAACTCACCGCATTAAAGGATTCCAGCTTGCCCATACCGTTCAGTTTTGACAGCAGCGTGCCGATCACCCGAATAAATATCGGCAGAATTCGCCAGTGTTGCAGAATACCGATCAGCGCGGAAATAAAAATAATCGGGCAAAGTACGCCGAGGAAAATGAACGCCAGCCCTTTTTCACCCATTCCGCCAAAGACAAAATTGGTGCCTTCGGCAGCAAATTTCAGCAGTGATTCAAAGAACCCTGAGACGTATTTAATCAGGAATAACCCGCTTTCGGCGTGCAGGAAAAAGAACGCCAGAGCAATCTCAATGACAATCAGCTGTAAAACAAAACGAATGCGAACTTTTCGGCGGTCGAAACTCACCAGCCAGGCCAGCGCAAGAATAATCACCAGCGCCAGCAGGAAATGGACAATCTTAAACATAATTAATTTTCACCAGGTGTTTGAGGCAGGTATTTAGCCACAGCCCTGATTAACCGTAAATGGGCATTTTCGTTATAACTTATAAACTTAACGATAACGACGGCAACTATTACCAGACTTTGCGTTTACAACTCGTCATCAAAACAACACACATTTCGCTTGTTTTTCTCTTCGCCGTAATGATAATCACTATCACAAGAATTTACCTTTCTTTGCATCAGTTGACTGCGATAAACATTTAAGGTGTCGGCATGTTTGTTCCATTTCTCATTATGTTGCGTGAAGGGCTCGAAGCTGCCCTCATCGTCAGTCTCATCGCCAGTTATCTGAAGCGAACCCGGCGTGGACGCTGGATTGGCGTCATGTGGGTGGGGGTGTTCCTTGCCGCGGCGCTCTGTCTGGGCCTGGGCATCCTGATCAATGAAACCACCGGTGAATTCCCGCAGAAAGAGCAGGAGCTGTTTGAAGGCATCGTTGCGGTGATCGCGGTGGTGATCCTCACCTGGATGGTGTTCTGGATGCGTAAAGTCTCCCGTAACGTAAAGGTACAGCTGGAGCAGGCGGTGGATAACGCCCTGCAAAAGAGCAATAACCACGGCTGGGCGCTGATCATGATGGTCTTTTTCGCCGTCGCGCGTGAAGGCCTGGAGTCCGTTTTCTTCCTGCTGGCGGCGTTTCAGCAGGATGTCGGCATTTGGCCGCCGTTAGGTGCGATGCTGGGCCTTGCTACGGCTGTGGTGCTGGGTTTCCTGCTCTACTGGGGCGGCATTCGCCTTAACCTGGGGGCCTTCTTCAAGTGGACGAGTCTGTTTATTCTGCTGGTGGCGGCAGGGCTGGCGGCAGGGGCGATTCGCGCCTTCCATGAAGCGGGCCTGTGGAACCATTTCCAGGACGTGGCGTTTGATCTCAGCAACGTTCTTTCCACTCATTCACTGACCGGCACCCTGCTCGAAGGCATCTTCGGCTATCAGGAAACCCCGAGCGTCAGCGAAGTGGCGATGTACTTTATCTATCTCATTCCGGCGCTGGTGCTGTTCGCAATGCCGCCGCGTTCCGGCACGCAGGCGTCGCGCGTTACACCATAATATTTGCTTTAGTTACAACATACTTTAAAAGGGAAGAGCCATGGCAATTCAGTTCCGTCGTAGTGCATTATGCGCAGGCATCGCCGCGCTGTTCGCTTCTGCATTCTCCGCCTGGGGTGCGGATGTTCCTCAGGTTAAAGTCACCGTCAATGACAAGCAGTGTGAGCCGATGACCCTCACGGTTAACAGCGGCAAGACCCAGTTTATTATCCAGAACCACAGCCAGAAGGCGCTGGAGTGGGAAATTCTGAAGGGTGTACTGGTGGTGGAAGAGCGCGAAAATATCGCTCCTGGCTTCAGCCAGAAGATGACCGCCAACCTGCAGCCGGGCGAGTATGAGATGACCTGCGGTCTGCTGACTAACCCTAAAGGTAAGCTGATCGTCAAAGGTGAAGCAACGGCCGATGCGACGAAAGGTGCGGCGGTGCTGAGCCTGGGTGAGGCGATTACCGCCTATAAAGCGTATGTCTCCAAAGAGACGGCCGACCTGGTTGCGGGTACCAAAGCCTTTACCGATGCGGTGAAAGCAGGTGATATCGAAAAAGCGAAATCCCTCTATGCGCCAACCCGTCAGCACTACGAGCGTATCGAGCCGATTGCCGAGTTGTTCTCTGACCTTGATGGCAGCATTGATGCCCGCGAAGACGATTTCGAGCAGAAAGCGGCCGATCCGAAATTCACCGGTTTCCACCGTCTGGAGAAAGCCCTGTTTGGCGACAACTCCACCAAAGGGATGGAGAAATACGCTGAGCAACTGAACGGTGACGTGCTGGAGTTGCAAAAGCGCATCAGCGAGCTGGCTTTCCCACCGTCAAAAGTGGTGGGCGGTGCCGCAGGGCTGATTGAAGAAGTGGCCGCGAGCAAAATCAGCGGTGAAGAAGATCGCTACAGCCATACCGATCTGTGGGATTTCCAGGCTAACGTTGACGGTTCACAAAAAATTGTCGATCTGCTGCGTCCTCAACTGCAGAAAGAGAACAGCGAACTGCTGGCTAAAGTGGATGCTAACTTCAAAAAAGTCGACGCCATTCTGGCGAAGTACCGAACCAAAGACGGCTTTGAAACCTACGATAAGCTGACCGATGCCGACCGCAACGCGCTTAAAGGCCCGATTACCGCCCTGGCGGAAGATCTCTCCCTGCTGCGTGGCGTACTGGGTCTGGACTAAGCACGATGAATAAGCATAACGAAAGCGAGGTGGTTGAGCCTTCACGTCGTCGGTTGCTAAAAGGGGTCGGGGCGCTGGGGGGCGCTCTTGCGCTGGCTGGTGGGTGTCCGGTGGCGCATGCGGCGAAACCGCAAAGCGCACCCGGCACGCTGTCCCCTAATGCTCGCATGGAGACGCAGCCGTTTTACGGTGAACATCAGTCGGGCATTCTGACACCGCAGCAGGCGTCGATGATGCTGGTGGCATTTGACTCACTGGCGAGTGATAAAGCTGATCTGGAGCGTCTGTTCCGTCTGCTGACGACACGTATCGCGTTTCTCACCGCAGGCGGGCCGGCACCGGAAACGCCAAATCCGCGTCTTCCGCCCATGGACTCCGGTATCCTGGGGCCGTTTATCGCCCCGGATAACCTGACGATGACCGTTTCGCTCGGTGAATCGCTGTTTGATGCGCGCTATGGACTGGCAAAACAGAAGCCAAAAGCGCTGCAGAAAATGACGCGTTTCCCGAATGACTCGCTGGACGCTGCTCTTTGTCACGGTGACCTGCTTCTGCAGATTTGCGCCAATACCCAGGACACGGTGATCCACGCCCTTCGGGATATTATCAAGCACACGCCGGATCTGTTGAGCGTGCGCTGGAAGCGGGAAGGGTTTATCTCGGACCATGCTGCCCGCAGTAAAGGGAAAGAGACGCCGGTTAACCTGCTGGGCTTTAAGGACGGTACGGCCAACCCGGACAGCCACGATGGTGCGCTCATGAAGGAGGTGGTGTGGGTCACTGCCGATCAGGGCGAACCGACATGGGCCGTTGGGGGAAGTTATCAGGCCGTGCGGATTATTCAGTTCCACGTGGAGTTCTGGGACCGCACACCGCTCAAAGAGCAGCAGACGATTTTTGGTCGTGATAAGCAGAGTGGGGCACCGCTGGGCATGAAGAATGAGCATGATGTGCCCGACTACGCCGGCGATCCGAATGGCGATGTGATTGCGCTGGACAGCCATATTCGTCTGGCTAATCCGCGCACCAAAGAGACGCAGTCCAGCCTGATGATGCGCCGTGGCTACAGCTACTCTCTGGGCGTAACCAACTCCGGTCAGCTTGATATGGGGCTGCTGTTCGTCTGCTATCAGCACGATCTGGAAAAAGGCTTCCTGACCGTGCAGAAGCGGCTAAATGGAGAAGCGCTGGAAGAGTACATTAAACCTATCGGCGGCGGCTATTTCTTTGCCCTGCCAGGCGTACGCGATCAACACGCGTATCTCGCTCAAGGGCTGATTGAGGCCTGATCGCTGTCCCTGCGCCACGTTCGCAGGGACATTATTTTTTCATATGACGATTCTGTTGTTATATTTCTGTAGTATTTCTGTATGAGACTGATTTCAACTGTAGGGACAGTCTTAAAAGTTGCAATCAGGTAAAATAAATGTTGCATTTATGATAACACCTGATGTAATTAAGATAAGACAGCGGTAGTTCCCGGCAGTGATGCTGAATCACTATGGAGATCGCGAATGGTTGCGTCCTGTACTGGACATGGTAAACACAACAACCGCAGCACCCGGCGCGGAGGCTCAGACTCCGGCAGCGATTTCCTCACCACTAAATTCTCCCCCCTTCCTCAAGAATCTCGTTCGACCGACGTGCAGAATGGTGCGCGTAGCTGTTCCGTATCGTCATCCGATAAAGCAAGCAATGGCTTACAAGGAAGCCAACCCTCTGATGTTCGTGCGCATAATCGTGCTGAAACTGGCGCGTGTGATGAATACCAACAACTCAAGGTGCTATCCATGGGAAGACAAAAAGCAGTGATCAAAGCTCGTCGCGAAGCAAAACGTGTGCTGAGACGGGATTCACGTAGCCATAAACAGCGTGAAGAAGAATCGGTCACCTCGCTTGTGCAGATGAGTGGCGTAGAAGCAATTGGCATGGCGCGGGACAGCCGTGACAATTCTCCAATTGTGGCGCGCAATGAGGCTCAGGCGCACTACCTGAATGCTATCGAGAGTAAACAGCTCATCTTTGCAACCGGTGAAGCCGGATGCGGGAAAACCTGGATCAGTGCAGCCAAAGCGGCGGAAGCGCTGATCCATAAGGACGTGGAGAGGATTATTGTCACCCGTCCGGTACTGCAAGCTGATGAAGATCTCGGCTTCTTGCCCGGAGACATTTCGGAGAAGTTTGCCCCATACTTCAGGCCTGTCTATGACGTGCTGGTGAAACGACTGGGGGCTTCCTTTATGCAGTACTGCCTGCGGCCAGAGATTGGCAAGGTGGAAATCGCGCCGTTCGCCTATATGCGCGGACGTACATTTGAAAATGCGGTCGTCATTCTTGACGAGGCTCAGAACGTGACCGCTGCGCAAATGAAGATGTTTTTGACGCGCCTCGGGGAGAACGTGACGGTTATCGTTAACGGCGATATTACCCAGTGTGACCTGCCATCCGGCGTGAAATCCGGACTAAGCGACGCGATGTCACGTTTTGAGGAAGATGAGATGATTGGGGTGGTCCGCTTCACCAAAGAGGACTGCGTGCGATCGGCGCTGTGTCAGCGCACGTTGAAAGCGTACTACTGAGTTTGCTGTTGTGTTCAAAGCCCGGGGAAACCGGGCTTTGTTTTTTGTGCTTTCTATTCCCTTATATGTTTAAAGTCACTTTAGCTAACGTTGTTAAATAAAGCTGTCGTCATCATCGCTGTAGTCGTCATCTGCATCATTGTTCTGCCAGGTGTCGTTATTATTGCCGAACGGATCGTCCTGGTTGAGGAAGCGGGTGTCAGAGACATTATTAAAGTCGCCGTATTGATTACCGATAAACGACTCATTACCGGCGGGCGTTGTCGGTTCTTCGATGATGTTCACGATCTCTTCCGGCCGCGACTGATGGAACATACTGGTCAGCATCTCGGCCAGCACGACGCCACCGGCCACGCCAGCGGCTGTTTGCAGCGCGCCTGCCATAAAACTGCCGCCGCGAGGAGCCGAAGCCGGCGCTGTCGCCCGTGAATAATCCTGCGCCTGTGGCTGTTGCTGCTGGGCATTCCAGCTGTTGTCCGGCTGCGGGTTGCTTTTTCCGCCACCAAACAGGCCGCCGAGGAAACTGCCGCCCGTCGAGGGTTTGCTTTTTTGCGCGGCTAATTCGCTTTCAAGCTCCTGAACCCGGGCCTGCAGGCGTTTCAGCGCCGCTTCCTGAATCAAAATCGATTGCGCCATATAGTAGGGGGCCGCAGGCTGCTGTCTGACGAATTCCGCGATCTGACGCTCTGCATCTGCATCCCGTTGGCTGTTTTGTTGTTCGGTCTGTTTCAGACGTTCGAAAAGGCCGTTGATTAGCTGCTGTTCTTCATATTGCATGACAATAACCTTCCGCTCTCCAGGGGGGATACCGCCTAGTTTATCAGCGGTGATAAACTGTGTCTGGCGAGTGAAATGTTTGTTTAAGATTGGTTGCAAGTTAGCTGAAACTCGCTCTGTTTTTGGGGCTAAAAAAAAGCCCGCATTTTCATGCGAGCTCTTCTTTAAATATGGCGGTGAGGGGGGGATTGACTCGCTTTGCTCGCCCTGCGGGCAGCCTGTTCGCTGCGCTCTCAGTCTGTCCAACTGGCTGTCGCCAGTTGTCGAACCCCGGTCGGGGATTCTCATCCCCCCTGCATGAGTGCAACATGCGAAAAAAAAGCCCGTACTTTCGTACGAGCTCTTCTTTAAAGATGGCGGTGAGGGGGGGATTGACTCGCTTTGCTCGCCCTGCGGGCAGCCTGTTCGCTGCGCTCTCAGTCTGTCCAACTGGCTGTCGCCAGTTGTCGAACCCCGGTCGGGGATTCTCATCCCCCCCTGCATGAGTGCAACATGCGAAAAAAAGCCCGTACTTTCGTACGAGCTCTTCTTTAAAGATGGCGGTGAGGGGGGGATTGACTCGCTTTGCTCGCCCTGCGGGCAGCCTGTTCGCTGCGCTCTCAGTCTGTCCAACTGGCTGTCGCCAGTTGTCGAACCTCGGTCGGGGATTCTCATCCCCCCCTGCATGAGTGCAACATGCGAAAAAAAAGCCCGTACTTTCGTACGAGCTCTTCTTTAAATATGGCGGTGAGGGGGGGATTCGAACCCCCGATACGTTGCCGTATACACACTTTCCAGGCGTGCTCCTTCAGCCACTCGGACACCTCACCATATTGTTTTGCTGCCTGACCGCTTGGGGGGCAACGGGGCGCTACTATAGGGAGTTGCGCTAAAACGGTCAAGCAGATTTTCTGCTTTAGTGCCTGTTCGGTTAAGCCTTAATCAGCTCATGTCGCTTAGAGCCGGATTAACGCTGTGAATCGAGCACTTCGCTGTTTTTAACCACGTCCTGTGCTTTGCCGTAGCTTTCGATCAACAGCTGATAAGCCGGGAAGATGTGGGTATACACCTCGGCCCACTTGGCCGCGTCTTCACGGTTCCAGGTTCGCTGGATTTCTGAGGCGACTGCCGCTGTATCCATTGGCACTACGCCAGCCTGGACGACACGAGCCAGGGTGATCTCTTGCGCCATTTTGCTGTAGGTACCAGACGCATCGATCACCGCAAAGACTTTATAACCATCAGCAACCGCACTAATTGACGGGAAAGCCATGCAAACGCTGGTGATGGTACCCGCGATAATCAGCGTGTTGCGACCGGTGGCTTTTACCGCTGCCACAAATTCCGGGTTATCCCAGGCGTTAATCTCTCCTTTACGTGGTACGTACTGCGCATGCGGCGCGTTGGCGTGGATTTCCGGGATAAGCGGGCCGTTCGGCCCCTGGGGAACGGACGCTGTCGTGATCACCGGGATCTTCGCCAGGGTAGCGATCTTTGCCAGCGCTGCCGCACGGGCACGCAGTTCCGGCATTGGCATATCCCCAACGGTCTGGAACAGACCGCTCTGGTGATCGATAAGCAACATCACCGCATCGTTCACATCAATAACCGGACGCGCTCCGTTGAAATTTGCAGGTGTGGACATTTTCTTCTCCTTTATTACGTTCAGATCTGGCCGAAGCGGCCGGAGTTGAAATCACGAATGGCTTCGTTGATTTCGCTTTTACTGTTCATGACAAACGGGCCGTAGCCCACAATGGGTTCGTTCAGTGGCTCACCGGCCATCAGCAGCACTTTTGCATCGCTACTGGCTTCCAGATGCACTTTGTCGCCTTGCTGGCTTAAGACGACCAGTTGCGCTTCACCCGCTTCAGCCGTGCCGTTTACCGTGACGTTGCCTTCCAGTACCACCAGCGCGGTGCTCCAGCCTTCTGGCTGATTGAGCGTCAAATGGCTTCCCTGATTCAGCGCAATATCCCAGACATTCAGCGGTGAAAAGGTGTGAGCCGGGCCGGTCACATCCTGGTAGCGACCGGCAATAACCCTCAGCGTGCCGCTGTTATCCAAAAGCGTTACGACTGGAATGTCGCTTTTGGTGATGCTCTGGTAGCCCGGTGCCGCCATCTTGTCTTTCGCCGGAAGGTTGACCCAAAGCTGCATCATTTTGAGTTCTCCTCCTTTCTGCGAGAACGCGCTGGAGTGGAACTCCTCGTGCAAAATGCCTGCACCTGCCGTCATCCACTGCACGTCGCCGGGGCCAATTACACCGCCTTTGCCCGTGGAGTCACGATGCTCGACTTCACCGGAATAGACGATAGTGACCGTTTCGAAACCCCGGTGAGGATGTTGGCCTACGCCGCGTTTCGAACCATCTGCCGGAAAGGTGTATGGGCCCGCGTAGTCCAGCAGCAGGAACGGGCTGAGAGGCTCCCCGTGCGTCTGATAAGAGAACATTGAACGGACCGGGAAACCGTCGCCCACCCAGTGCTGTCGGGGAGCGGTATAAACACCTGTTACGTTTTTCATGATGAACTCCTGATGTTCTGTTGATGCAATTAGCTTATATTCAGGTTTAATATCCCGGTAGATAGTGAAAATGGCATTCACTGTTCTAATAATGGAACGATGAGGATTTATGCAGGATCTCAATGACTTCGTCTGGTTTGTGAAGGTGGTGGATTACGGTGGCTTTGCGGCGGCGGGAAGGGCGCTTGACCTGCCAAAGTCCAGGCTAAGCCGCCGGATCGCGCAGTTGGAAGAGCGCCTTGGCGTGCGGCTCATCCACCGAACAACCCGGCAATTTACGGTGACTGAGGTCGGGCAGACCTTCTATCAGCACTGTAAAGCGATGATGGTGGAGGCGGAGGCGGCAGAAGAGGCCGTGGCGGCACTGCAGGCAGAACCGCGCGGCATTGTCAGGATCACCTGCCCGATAACCCTGTTGCATGTCCATGTTGGTCCGATGCTGGCAAGATTTATGGCGCGTTATCCCGGCATCAATCTTCAGCTTGAGGCGACCAATCGACGGGTAGACCTGGTGGGAGAGGGCGTGGATATCGCGATCCGCGTCCGCCCTCGCCCGTTTGATGACAGCGATCTGGTGTTAAGGGTGCTGGCTGACAGGGGGCATTGTCTGGTCGCGAGTCCGGCGTTGATTCAACGCATGGGAGAACCGATAGCCCCGTCTGAACTCAGTGCCTGGCCCGGGCTAAGCATGAACGAGGGGAAACATATTCATAAATGGGCGCTGTCCGGGCCTGGAGGTGCTAAAGCGGAGATCCATTATCACCCTCGATTGATCACCACCGATATGCTTGCGCTACGTGAAGCTGCCATGGCTGGCATCGGCGTGGTGCAGCTGCCGATTTTGATGGTGAAGGATCAGCTGGCGTCAGGTGAACTGATTCGGGTACTTGAGGCCTGGGAACCCCGACGGGAAGTGATTCACGCTGTTTATCCATCAAGACGCGGGTTGTTACCTTCTGTCAGGACGCTGGTGGATTTTCTGACCGAAGAATATGCGAAGATGGTGGAAGAATAGTTTATCCCTCTCCCTTGGGGAGGGGGTCAGAGTGAAGGGCTCAGACCGCACCGTGTTGCCTTTGGCACCGGGGGGGATTGACTCGCTTTGCTCGCCCTGCGGGCAGCCTGTTCGCTGCGCTCTCAGTCTGTCCAACTGGCTGTCGCCAGTTGTCGAACCCCGGTCGGGGCTTCTCATCCCCCCGCAGCGTGCAATATGCGAAAAAAAAGCCCGCATTTTCATGCGAGCTCTTCTTTAAATATGGCGGTGAGGGGGGGATTCGAACCCCCGATACGTTGCCGTATACACACTTTCCAGGCGTGCTCCTTCAGCCACTCGGACACCTCACCATATTGTCATCCCGTTGTTGTCGGGACGGGCGCTAATGTAAGGAAAAGCCGAACTGCCGTCAACTCACTTTTTCAGTAATTTAGCGTGTTTAGACAAACTTCAGGCAACCTGATTCTTAAATGTGCTGAAAGCGTCTTTTTTATCAGCAGCACAGTCGCGCAATAAATTTGTTATGCTGGCAATCCAGTTGAAAATCAAAATAATTCAGCGCAATAAAAGGCAGGAATGACTATGGATATACTCTTCTATCACCCCACGTTTGATGCGGCATACTGGATCAAGGCGCTTACCGCGGCGTTACCCGGCGCACGCGTTCGCGAGTGGAAGCGGGGTGACAACGAACATGCTGACTACGCGCTGGTCTGGCATCCGCCGGTAGAAATGCTGCAGGGGCGTAAACTGAAAGCTGTCTTTGCCCTGGGCGCCGGTGTGGACTCCATTCTGAGCAAGCTGAAGGCTCACCCGGAAATGCTGCCGGAAGATATTCCTCTTTTCCGCCTCGAAGACACCGGTATGGGCCAGCAAATGCAGGAGTATGCCGTGAGCCAGGTTCTGCACTGGTTCCGCCGCTTTGATGACTATCAGGCATTAAAACAGCAATCCCACTGGGAACCGCTGCCTGATTATCAGCGCGAAGATTTTACCATTGGTATCCTCGGTGCTGGTGTGCTGGGTTCAAAAGTGGCGGAAGCGCTTGCACCGTGGGGCTTTCCGCTGCGCTGCTGGAGCCGCAGCCGTAAGGATTATCCAGGCGTTAAGAGCTTTGCCGGCACGGATGAACTGCCGGACTTTCTCAACGGCACGCGCGTGCTCATCAACCTGCTGCCCAACACGGCGGAAACGGTCGGCATCATCAATGAAGCGTTGCTCAACCTGTTAGCCGATGAGAGCTACCTGATGAACCTGGCGCGCGGGGTGCATCTGGTCGAGCCCGATCTGCTGAAGGCCCTGGACAGCGGAAAGCTAAAAGGCGCCATGCTGGATGTCTACAGCCGCGAGCCGCTGCCTGCGGAAAGCCCTCTGTGGGCGCATCCGCGCGTGGCGATGACCCCACACGTGGCTGCCGTGACGCGTCCGGCAGAGGCGGTGGCGTATATATCCCATACCATCAGCGAAATGGAAAAGGGTAATGCAGTCACCGGACAGGTCGACAGGCAGCGCGGCTACTGAGAGAAACCCGGCGTTCGCCGGGTTTTTGCTAATATTCGCCGCTGATAACTGCTATCCTTTGGAAAAACCGCAGAGGAGAGAGAGATGTATCCCGTTGACCTGCATATGCACACCGTCGCCAGCACCCACGCGTATAGCAATCTCCATGATTATATCGCCCAGGCCAAGCTTAAAGGCATCAAGCTGTTCGCGATAACCGATCATGGCCCGGACATGGCGGATGCGCCGCACTACTGGCATTTTGTGAATATGCGGATTTGGCCACGTCTGGTGGACAGCATTGGGATACTGCGCGGTATTGAGGCGAACATTAAAAATACCGACGGTGAGATCGACTGCACCGGTCCGATGCTGACGTCTCTTGACCTTATCCTCGCCGGTTTCCATGAGCCGGTTTTCCCTCCCCAGGATAAAGAGACCAACACCGCGGCGATGATTGCCACCATTGCCAGCGGCAATGTGCATATTATTAGCCACCCGGGTAATCCAAAATATCCGATTGATATTCAGGCTGTCGCCCAGGCGGCAGCGAAACACCGCGTGGCGCTGGAGATTAACAACTCCTCCTTTGTTCACTCGCGTAAGGGCAGTGAAGCAAACTGCCGTGAAGTGGCCGCTGCCGTGCGAGATGCCGGAGGTATGGTGGCGCTGGGCTCTGACTCCCATACCGCGTTTACGCTGGGTGATTTTAGTGAGTGCCTGAAGGTGCTTAATGACGTTAACTTCCCGGAAGCGCAAATCCTGAACGTGACCCCACGCCGGCTGCTCGATTTCCTCGAGTCGCGCGGCATGGAACCGATTGACGAATTTGCCGATCTTTAATTGTGTAATGGAATAATAAAAATGAACGAGTTCTCCATCCTTTGTCGCGTGCTGGGTACGCTCTATTATCGCCAGCCGCAAGACCCGCTGTTGGTTCCGCTCTTTACGTTAATTCGTGAAGGTAAACTGGCGCAGAACTGGCCGCTGGAACAGGATGAGTTACTGGAGCGTCTGCAAAAAAGCTGCGATATGCAGCAGGTAGCGACCGACTACAATGCGCTGTTCGTGGGTGATGAATGCCGCGTTTCGCCATACCGTTCTGCCTGGCAGGAAGGGGCGACAGAAGCGGAAGTCCGTGCTTTCCTCTCCACTCGCGGTATGCCGTTGAGCGATACACCAGCCGACCATATTGGTACGCTGCTGTTGGCTGCATCCTGGATCGAAGACAACGCAGGTGATGATGAGAATGAAGCTATCGAAACCTTGTTCGAAACGTATCTGTTGCCATGGGTCGGAACGTTTCTTGGCAAAGTCGAAGCACATGCGACTTCGCCATTCTGGAGAACGCTGGCTCCGCTGACTCGAGACGCCATCGCGGCAATGTGGGATGAGCTGGAAGAAGAACACGAAGAGTGATTTAGATCACATTAACTCTGCAACTATACATTTCAACTTGCACGTAATGTGCTAGTGATCTCATTTCTATGGTGCGCTTCTGCTAAGATGCGCACCATGAACATATTACTTTGTATCGCATTAACCACTGGTATTCTCTCAGGGCTTTGGGGATGGGTAGCTGTGTCTCTCGGGCTGCTCAGCTGGGCTGGGTTTCTTGGCTGCACGGCCTATTTCGCCTGCCCGCAGGGGGGGGTTAAAGGTCTCTTTATTTCAGGCTGCACCCTGATGAGCGGTGTTATCTGGGCGCTGGTGATTATGAAAGGCAGCGCGCTGGCCCCGCATCTGGAGATGCTGGGGTATGTCATGACGGGCGTGGTTGCTTTTTTGATGTGCATCCAGGCAAAACATCTGTTGCTTTCGTTCGTGCCGGGAACTTTTATGGGGGCGTGTGCGACCTTTGCAGGGCAGGGTGACTGGAAACTGGTTGTCCCCTCGTTGGCGCTGGGGTTGCTGTTTGGCTACGCCATGAAGAACAGCGGTCTTTGGCTGGCGGCGCGGCGGGAAAAAGCGCAAAGCATCACTGCGGTGAGTGAATAAAAAAAGGCGAGATAATCATCTCGCCTTTTTTATGCGCTTCCTGTCAGGATTCCGGAGGAACTGACATATCGCGGTATTTCACCAGTATCGGGTTCTGCACATCTGCTTTGTTTTGCAAATCCCACAACCCGCGATCGATACCATCGTTAATTAAGAAGATAACGCCGGTTTCAATGGCAGACATCAGGCACATCATGACCGGTTCGTTAGAGGTGTAGCCAATTTCACCCTCCAGCAAACGCTGGTAGTCGATGAAGCGGAATACCCCAGCCTGTACTTCATAAGACAAAATGGTTTTGCTGGTGTTCACCGAAGAGAGCACTTCGCCGGTACTGACGTTAACCACACGCAGGTTAACGGCGATTTGGTCGAGCTGATACTGGGTATCAGCGCCGATACCGAAGTAACGTGCTCCTACACCACCCGATTTAACGTTACTTTCGTAACCGATAATCGAACCTTCAATCATGACATTCGCGGCTGCCAGAGATTGCAGAGGCGTCCGGTTATTGTCCGCGACGGTGCCATTTTCCTGTGCTGCACGAATAATTTTTCGCTCATTCAACAGGTTCTGTAGCCCCTGGCGTTCCAGAGGAATAAACCAGTGTGAATCCTTGAGTGCGGTAACCAGCATGGCAGTGGCGCTTTGCGGCACCGCCGTGGAGAAGTTACTTGCCGGGTAAGGTTTAAATTGCCCGGTTTCATCCTGAATGTTGTAAACAGAGACAAATATCTTACCGGTTGGTGACGGTAAATGTGTTAAATCACGATAACTTTGGGCCCGAGGCATTAAAGTAGGTTTTGCAGCTTCTTTAGGTGGAGCAGTTAAACAACCGCTCAATAAGCACACTGCAACAAATATCAGGAAGCGCTGCATGATCATTGTCCTTATTTAGCTGTTGTTTAAAAATTAGTTGAATTACTTTGTAAACCGGAAACCTGGATTGTTGATGTTTTTCCAGTTTTACGATCGGTAACATTCAACTGGAGCTGTCCGTCCGTGTTGGCAATATCGACAATAAAGTCGTTGGTGACCATTCGACCAGGTTTACCGGTATTAATGTTGGTCAGTAACCCACCTAAAATCTGCGACTGAATAGCCTGTGTGAAGTTGTCCAGAGCAGACGGGGTATCAACGCTAAAATTCTTTAAGCTGGGATCTTTATAGGAGTTTTGCGCCTGAGCTTCATTCAGCAGGAACGCGCCGTTGTTAGGGTTACCGCCAAAGTTAGGGTTACGGAACTGGAACGTCATGTTCCCGGCCCAACTTATGGGGGTGATCAGCATTATCGAAACAACTGCATATGCAATACGCATGACAGCCTCCGCATATCGGTTCGTTAGAACTCGTCTTTTGCTAAATCGCTGGTGCTTAATAGGGCTTTATCTATTTGCAGGCGATTAATAGCGTCTTCTGATTGTGCCAGTGCTAAGGATACGTTTTTGTCGAAATCCATTTTGGTCGGGAATAAAAACGTTTGATAAATAACGGACTGATTAGCCGTTATTGTTATCCAGCTTCCCCATCGTGCACTGGGCCGCTCGTTGATTGTTATATTTCCAGTGTATGTGCTGTCCCATTTATCACTGAAGGCACGGTAAAAACTGTGCCCGATCGATGAGACAGTGTGGTCTGTTAACAATCCGGGAACTTCGACCTCGACGGCCTGCAGATTCCCGGCTGCGAGCAGGAAACTCGCTGCGGCGATCCAACTCAACGTGCGCTTCATGTGATTAACGCCTGAGGTTATCGTTTGCCCACGAAACCGCCTGAGTTCGGTTTTTCACAGCTATCTTCTTGAAAAGATTATAAAGGTGCGTCTTTACCGTATTTTCGCTGATAAATAACGAACGGGCGATTTCAATATTTGAAGCACCAATGCGTAACTTGTTCAGGATCTCTTTCTCACGGTGCGTTAGCAGTGCTGACTCTGAACTGTTATAGCGATAATTTCCGGAGTGTGTGATGAGGTAGCTGGCAAGTTTTTGCGAAAAATAACACTCTCCGCGCAATATACCTTGCAGCCCCTCTACTACCCGGTCCTCTTCTTCCGTGACGTAGAACACGCCATTGATATGCGGCCAGCTCTCAATATCCCTGAAAGGATACTCATCAGGCGTATTCAACAATAGCACGCGGATATTATTGTTTTTCCTGCTTAAAATATCCTGCCAGTAATGGATAAGCTTTTTATCAGCTTCCATCATATCGAGAAGAATAATGCTGCCAGGTGCAATATCATCAAAAGAACGTTGAATATTATGCAATTTCCCGTTCAGTGATAAAGATTGCTTTAAATGTTGTAATAACGCTGTCGCTTGCAAAGAAGGTTTTGTGATCAACAGTAATGTATGACCATGTAAACTATGGACTTCATTATACATGATGAAACCCCACTTTTTTTGGCACCTGGCAGCTGTCCTCCTGTAAAAAGAGGACACCAGAAGTACTGACAGATGTTTCACTGCTGTGTGTAGAATCAGACCATAACCCCCACAGGGAGGTAAATATAAAACCAATTTCGTACATCTAATTTCAATCTAGCTTTTACGAAGTTTAAAGCAAGTGTTAATCATGTAACTAAATGTAAAAATCAATATTAATTTGTGATAATTGACGATATTGAATGCCCCATTTTGATAAGAAAGTTGTACATGTAAATATGTGTGCACAGATTTTAAAAATCATACAAATATTTATAATAAATTGATTTTAATGCTTATTTTGTGTTTTTATCTGATTGTGGATAGGTATGAGTTCCCGATTTTTTCTAAGTCATGGAATGAACAAATTTCTGTCTTAAGAAAACTCGCCTCGTGTCACGCGATGAGAAAAATGGCATCCTGCCGTTCCGTTGAAACAAGGCGGGATCAAGCATGGACAGCCCTCGCGATGTTGTACAAGCTGGCGGAAAGAAATGTTTAATAAAAAAATAAGCTGTCCTGTTTAAAGCAATTTTTTCCTTAAATTACGACTTTGTGGTGATCCGACAAATAAAAATAAGCCGCGTGGGTGAGATATTTAAAATGTTTCAGCGGACATACTCTTCACCGTAACGACGCGTTAACACATCACGAGTCGTTTTAACAATATCATTGTTACATGGTTATGGAGTTCTTAAATAGCCAGGTCCAGGGTGACAACATGAAAAACATATCGTTATTTATGATGTTTACATTGCTGGGTGCGCCTGGATTTGTAACCGCGGCTAATTCAGATATGGCGAATGCTGAATATAATTTCGCGGTTAACGAATTAAGTCTTTCATCTTTAAATCAGGCAGCCATTATTGGTCAACGGGGCATTCTTAATGATGCTCAGGTCAACCAGGGCGGTTCAAAACTATTATCAATAGTTTCCCAGGATGGGGCAGGTAACAGAGCGAGAGTTGATCAATCAGGGAGTTACAATATTGCCTGGATCGATCAAAGCGGCAACGGGAACGATGCAGGTATTACGCAAGATGGATATGGTAATAGTGCGAAAATTATCCAGCAAGGGTCGGGTAACAGAGCAAATATTACGCAGTACGGTACACAGAAAACCGCAGTTGTAGTGCAGAAACAGTCGCAAATGGCAATTAGCGTCATCCAGCGCTAACTATTTCGCGACGACTTTAATCAATCCGATGGGGGTTTACCATGAAATTTATCAAAGTGGCAGCACTCGCAGCAATCGTAGTTTCTGGTAGTGCAATGGCTGGTCTGATTGATCAGGGCGAATGGGGTCATGGCCATGGCGGATACGGTGGTCCAAATTCAACCCTGAACATTTACCAGAACGGTGGCGGTAACTCTGCTGTAGCATTGCAGACAGATGCCAGAAATTCAGTTCTGAATATTAGCCAGACCGGTGGCGGTAACGGTGCTGATGTTGGTCAGGGGTCTGATGACAGTAAAATTAACCTGACCCAGAACGGTTTCGGCAACAGTGCAACACTTGATCAGTGGAACAGTAAAAATTCTACTATGAATGTTAGCCAGTACGGTGGCCTTAACGGTGCATTGGTCGACCAGACTGCTTCTAACTCAACTGTCAACGTTACCCAGATTGGTTTTGGTAACCACGCGACAGCTCATCAGTACTGATACTGAAATCTGTGCTACAAAAAAACAGGGCATCTGCCCTGTTTTTTTTCGGGAGTTCATCATGAATACCTTAATTCTCCTCGCCGCGCTTTCCAGCCAAATCACGTTTAAAACGTCACAGCAGGAAAATATGACCACCATTATTCCGCAGGTTACTCTGACGGAGCCGTGCGATTGCCAGGTTCAGATTGTCTCTGTGCGGGAAGGGCAGGGAGGGCAAAGCTCTTCTCGACAGCAAAATACACTTTTTATACCCGCTAATCAGACGATTGATTTAATGCGGTTGAGTTTAAATATTGACGCGGGGGATACGGTAAAAATCGTTGTCACCATTACTGATGGAAAGTCGCTCCATTTATCACAACAGTGGTCGCCAGCTGAGAAAGCGCTTTAATCATTCATAAAATCAATATGTTATGAATGTGGCGGGCCAGTGGCGTTGAGCTATGCTGATATCAGGAACTGAGAAGTGATGTTCCGCAACGTGAGACTTCGTTTGCTCTAATGAAGCGCGTTTACCCCTCAAGGACGATTTTCATTGAGGAGTGTATATAATGACCAAATATTTAGCTCAGCTTGCTACAGGCTTGGGTTTGATCGCTTCTGCTTTCATTCTCCCCGCTTATTCAGCCACCCTTGCAAATGGTGGGGTAATTCATTTTCGTGGTGCCATTGTTGCAGACCCCTGTGAAGTCACGCCGCAACAGCGACAGTTTGCCATGTCATGCCCGGATAATAACCGTATGCAAACGCGAATGGTCAGTTATGAAGAGGCACTTAATGGCACGGTGACCGATTCCAGCCTCGCCACTCTCAGCATGAAATACCTTAATCCTGAAAAAACGCTCGCGATTGTCCAGATCCAGTACCGCTAATTCACTCTTCCGCTCCGCGGCGGAAGAGGATGTTGTCTGATAGTTTTTTCTCCCTGGCTCCTCTGCGATACACTTAAGAAAAAGGCGGGTTGCAGAGGGGCTTTATGAAACCGCAAATTGAAATCATTCATGGCGATATTACGACCATGCACGTCGACGTTATCGTCAATGCGGCCAATCCATCTTTGATGGGGGGCGGTGGTGTGGACGGTGCTATCCACCGGGCTGCGGGACCGCAGTTGCTGGAGGCCTGCAAAGTCGTGCGTCAACAGCAGGGAGAATGCCCTCCTGGTCATGCGGTGATTACGCTTGCAGGCAATCTTTCTGCCAAAGCGGTTATTCATGCTGTAGGTCCCGTCTGGCAAGGTGGCGACCAGCATGAAGCGAGTCTTCTGGAAGAGGCTTACCGAAACTGTCTGCGGCTTGCCGCCGACAACGGTTACAAAACCATGGCGTTTCCGGCCATCAGCACTGGCGTGTATGGCTACCCTAAAGCGGCCGCCGCAACGATCGCCGTCGAAACCGTTTACCGTTATCTGTCGTTAAAACCGATGCCGGAGAAAGTTATCTTTGTCTGTTTTGACGAAGAAACCACCCACCTCTATCAACGGCTTCTGACCCAGCGTGGGCAGGAATCAGAAGCCTGAAAAAACGGTGGCGCACTCAGTGCGCCGCCGTTTTTTATGACGCTTTCGCGGCTGGTTTTCCTGAAAAGAGGAAGCGCAGGAGTGGGATCCGCAAATGGATTTCATAGAGTACGATGGCAACACCAACGACAAACACCAGGCCGGTAAAGAAACCCAGCGTGTTGGATGCAATATGCGGCGTGATGTAAGCCCCGAAAAACAGCGTCAGGGGATGATGCACAAGATAAATAAACAGCGATGCATTAACGAAGTAAGTCACGCGAGTGGACTTAAAGTTCAGCAGGCGGTGGCCGAGCGCGAATACCACATTGACCATCCACAAGCCCAGCAGCATGGTGATCACACTCTCCGTTTCATACATCCAGGCGTCGCCGCTACCGTAGCGCTGATTCAGCAGATAAGCCGCAAACGCGAGGGTAGCCCCCAGCGCGCACCATGGCGATGGAGTGGTAAACAGTGATTTAAGTTTCGGATGAATAAAGGCCAGCGCGCCGATTAAAAAGAACGGAATGTAGAACAGCGACTGCATCACCACGAAATTAAATAACCCATCGCTTAAAATCGGCGGATAGACGATAAACAGGATACGTCTCAGGGCGGCATAGGCGATCCCTAACAGCAAAAAGAGTACCGTCAGTTTGCCCATCGTAATATTGGCGAAAAAGGTACCGGCTTTATGACTCAAATGGCGGCGCAGGCGGCTAAAAATCAACACGCTGACCGTCGTAAGCACCACCAGAACCAGCAGGAACCACAGGTGGGACACCAGCTCCCAGACCAGCGTGTTGTACTTTTCATACAGCGTCAGATTTGGCCAGTTCTCCGCCTTGCCTTTGACGTATTGCAACATAATGAACTGCGGCAGCGTCAACAGCGGAATGGCGGTCAACATCGGGATACCTACGCGTTCCACGCGCACTTTCCACCAGCGCTTCAGCGGGTAACGCAGAAACAGCATGTAAGAGAAATAGCCGGATATGACAAAAAACACCTGCATACGGAAGGCGTGAATAAAGTCATTAAACAACGTCAGCCACCAGGAGGGCATCTGGCTATTAACATGCCAGGTGTGGCTGGAGTAAATCAGTGAGATGTGAAAGGGGATCCCCAATAGCATCAGCCATGCCCGGATCGAGTCGAGGAAATATTCACGTTCTGTTGGTGTTGAGCTCATATAACTTTGTGCATTCTCAGACTTTTCGTCTTATCCCTAAGACTCATAATGGTTACATTCGAAGCCAACCCTACACCAAGACCGACACCCTGTCTCCAGGATAAGCACGTAAAGTGAATCGCGGGTTCTTTCATTTGCTTAATCCATGAGCCAGCAGCTGAACAAAGCAGTGATAATGTTGTCGGATTGCCTGAGTTTCCATTAAAATGGATCGGATCGATATAAGCACACAAAGGGGGAAGTGCTTACTTATTATGAAACATAAACCACAGATGATGAAAATGCGTTGGTTAGGTGCTGCAGTCGTGTTATCACTGTATACCTCATCGGCACTGGCCTTTAACATCGATGATGTCGCAAAACAGGCAAAATCGATGGCAGGCAAGAGCTACGAAGCGCCGAAAAGTAACTTGCCCTCCGTTTTCCGCGACATGAAGTATGCGGACTATCAGCAGATCCAGTTCAATCACGACAAAGCGTACTGGAACACTATTAAGACCCCGTTCAAGCTTGAGTTTTATCATCAGGGTATGTACTTCGACACGCCTGTTGCCATCAATGAAGTGACGGCAACGGCTGTACGTAAGATCAAGTACAGCCCGGATTATTTTAATTTCGGCGATGTGCAACACGACAAAGATACGGTGAAAGACCTGGGCTTCGCAGGCTTCAAGGTGCTTTACCCGATCAACAGCAAAGATAAAAACGATGAAATCGTCAGTATGCTTGGTGCCAGCTACTTCCGTGTGATCGGCGCGGGGCAGGTATACGGGCTTTCTGCGCGCGGTCTGGCTATTGATACCGCGCTGCCATCAGGTGAAGAGTTTCCACGTTTTCGCGAGTTCTGGATTGAACGTCCAAAACCAACGGACAAACGTCTGACCATTTACGCGCTGCTGGATTCCCCACGTGCAACCGGTGCTTATCGCTTTGTGATTATGCCGGGTCGTGACACGGTGGTTGACGTGCAGTCTAAAGTTTACCTGCGTGACAAAGTGGGCAAACTGGGTGTTGCACCGCTGACCAGTATGTTCCTGTT
This sequence comes from Enterobacter ludwigii, assembly GCA_023023105.1. Taxonomy (NCBI): domain Bacteria; kingdom Pseudomonadati; phylum Pseudomonadota; class Gammaproteobacteria; order Enterobacterales; family Enterobacteriaceae; genus Enterobacter; species Enterobacter ludwigii. Next base: position 1,707,517 of record CP083824.1, read on the forward strand.
TGGGCCAAACCAGCCGTCACCGGCAACGAACTTCCGCCCGGAACTGCACGATTCCAATGGCCTGTCTATTCATGCCGGTAACGGTGAGTGGATCTGGCGTCCGCTGAATAACCCGAAACATCTGGCCGTAAGTAGTTTTGCGATGGAAAATCCGCAAGGTTTTGGCCTCCTGCAACGTGGTCGTCAGTTCTCCCGCTTTGAAGATCTGGACGATCGTTATGACCTGCGTCCAAGTGCCTGGGTCACGCCGAAAGGTGACTGGGGTAAAGGGAAGGTTGAGCTGGTTGAAATTCCAACCAACGATGAAACTAACGATAACATCGTGGCTTACTGGACACCGGATCAGCTGCCGGAAGCCGGTAAAGAGATGAACTTCAAGTACACCATTACCTTCAGCCGCGACGAAGATAAGCTGCATGCGCCTGATAGCGCGTATGTTGTGCAGACTCGCCGCTCAACGGGGGATGTGAAACAGTCTAATCTTATCCGTCAGCCTGACGGCACTGTGGCCTTTGTTGTGGACTTCACAGGCCAGGATATGAAGAAACTGTCACCGGATACCGCCGTTGCTGCTCAGGCCAGCATTGGGGATAACGGTGAAATCGTTGAGAATACCGTGCGTTACAACCCGATAACGAAGGGCTGGCGTCTGACTCTGCGTGTGAAAGTGAAAGATCCGAAGCAGACCACTGAAATGCGTGCTGCGCTGGTCAGTGACGATCAGCCGCTGAGTGAAACCTGGAGCTACCAGCTACCTGCCAATGAATAATACATCTGAATATATTGATGCCATGCCGCTGACGGATATCGAAAAAGCGGCACTGCCTAAGAGCGACATCCGCGCGGTTCATACCGCGCTGGATGGTGAACATCATCAGTTTTCCCGGGATGATGATACGCCGCTGGGGTCAGTTAAGGCTCGTCTGGAGCAGGCATGGCCGGACTCGCTGGCAGAAGGGCAGTTGATTAAAGACGACGAAGGACGCGATCAGCTTCAGGCAATGCCGAAGGCTACGCGTTCCTCGATGTTCCCCGATCCGTGGCGTACCAACCCGGTTGGCCGCTTCTGGGATCGTCTGCGTGGACGTGATGTAACGCCGCGCTATCTGTCTCGCCTGACGAAAGAAGAGCAGGCTTCTGAACAGAAATGGCGTACCGTGGGGACAATCCGTCGTTACATCCTGCTGCTTCTGACGCTGGCACAGACGGTTGTCGCGACCTGGTATATGAAAACCATTCTGCCTTACCAGGGCTGGGCGTTCATCAACCCGACTGACATGATGGGCCAGGATCTCTGGGTCTCCTTTATGCAGTTGCTGCCGTATATCCTTCAGAGCGGCATCCTCCTGCTGTTCGCTGTCCTGTTCTGCTGGGTATCGGCCGGTTTCTGGACCGCACTGATGGGCTTCCTGCAGCTGCTGATGGGGCGTGACAAATACAGCATTTCCGCGTCAACGGTTGGGGATGAACCCCTTAATCCTGAGCACCGTACTGCGCTGATTATGCCTATCTGTAACGAAGACGTTGACCGCGTATTTGCGGGGCTGCGTGCGACCTGGGAGTCCGTTAAGGCGACCGGAAACGCGGAGCATTTCGACGTTTACATCCTGAGCGACAGCTACAACCCGGATATCTGCGTTGCAGAGCAAAAAGCCTGGATGGAACTGATTGCGGAAGTGCAGGGCGAAGGCCAGATCTTCTACCGCCGCCGTCGTCGTCGTGTGAAGCGTAAAAGCGGCAACATTGATGACTTCTGCCGTCGCTGGGGTAACCAGTACAGCTACATGGTGGTGCTGGATGCTGACTCCGTCATGAGCGGTGACTGCCTGAGCGGTCTGGTGCGTCTGATGGAAGCCAACCCGAACGCCGGTATTATTCAGTCATCGCCGAAAGCATCCGGTATGGACACGCTCTATGCGCGCTGTCAGCAGTTCGCCACCCGTGTTTACGGGCCGCTGTTTACTGCGGGTCTGCATTTCTGGCAGTTGGGCGAATCGCACTACTGGGGCCACAACGCCATTATCCGCGTGAAGCCGTTCATTGAACACTGTGCGCTGGCACCGTTGCCGGGTGAAGGTTCGTTTGCCGGCTCTATTCTGTCGCATGACTTCGTAGAAGCGGCGCTGATGCGTCGTGCTGGCTGGGGCGTCTGGATTGCCTACGACCTGCCGGGATCGTACGAAGAGCTACCGCCGAACCTGCTGGATGAGCTTAAACGTGACCGCCGCTGGTGTCATGGTAACCTGATGAACTTCCGCCTGTTCCTGGTAAAAGGGATGCACCCGGTTCACCGTGCGGTGTTCCTGACGGGCGTGATGTCTTATCTCTCCGCACCGCTGTGGTTTATGTTCCTTGCGCTCTCCACTGCGCTGCAGGTGGTGCATGCCCTGACTGAGCCACAATACTTCCTGCAACCGCGCCAGCTGTTCCCGGTGTGGCCGCAGTGGCGTCCGGAACTGGCGATTGCGCTGTTTGCCTCCACCATGGTGCTGCTGTTCCTGCCTAAGCTGCTCAGCATCATCCTGATATGGTGCAAAGGCTCGAAAGAGTACGGCGGTTTCTGCCGCGTGACCCTTTCACTCCTGCTGGAAGTGCTGTTCTCCGTACTGCTGGCGCCGGTGCGTATGCTGTTCCATACCGTGTTTGTGGTCAGTGCGTTCCTGGGCTGGGAAGTGGTCTGGAATTCACCGCAGCGTGATGACGACTCCACGCCGTGGAGTGAAGCCTTTATGCGCCACGGTTCTCAGCTGCTGCTGGGCCTGGTGTGGGCGGCGGGGATGGCGTGGCTGGATCTGCGCTTCCTGTTCTGGCTGGCGCCGATTGTCTTCTCGTTGATTCTGTCTCCGTTTGTATCGGTCATCTCCAGCCGCTCAACGGTTGGCCTGCGTACCAAACGCTGGAAGCTGTTCCTGATCCCGGAAGAGTATTCCCCGCCGCAGGTACTGGTCGACACCGACAAATATCTGGAGCAGAACCGCAATCGCACGCTGGATGATGGTTTTATGCACGCCGTGTTTAACCCGTCGTTCAACGCGCTGGCAACGGCGATGGCGACAGCACGCCATCGTGCCAGCCAGGTGCTGGAGATTGCCCGCGATCGTCACGTTGAGCAGGCGCTGAACGAGACCCCGGAAAAACTCAATCGCGACCGCCGTCTGGTCCTGTTGAGCGACCCTGTCACGATGGCGCGTCTTCACTACCGCGTGTGGTCCGCTCCGGAGAGATACTCTTCGTGGGTAAATTACTATAAAGAACTGAAACTGAACCCGCTGGCGTTGAAGGCGAAGTAAGTTGTTAAGTAGAGTGGGTAGCGAAGCGCCACCCGCCAAATAAAATACCGGCTTAATCGCCGGTATTTTTTTAGAGGTTTGAGATGAAAATTATCATCGTCGTCATGATGGCATGCCTGCTTAGCGGCTGCGGCAGCATCATCAGTCGCACCATTCCAGGGCAGGGCCACGGTAATCAGTACTACCCGGGTGTGAAATGGGATGTTCGTGATTCCGCGTGGCGCTATCTTACCGTGCTTGATTTACCGTTTTCGCTGATTTTCGACACGCTGCTGCTGCCGATCGATGCCAGCCACGGCCCTTACGAATAGCGTAAATTAACGCTCGTCCCACTCATCAGCTGCGGTTTGACCCTCTTCCGTATCCAGCGGTGGCTCGAGCTGAAACTCGCCCTCATCCCACTCGTGCAGGGTGTTCTCCTCCAGCCATTCCTGCTGCAGTTCGATTTCATCATAGTCGCCGTCAAAAACGGCCTGCGCACCTTCACCACTTAATATCGGCAAACATTCTCCTTCTTCCCCTTCATCGGCAAAGAATTCGGCCTGCCACATAATATCCCCATCCTGCAGAACGTATTTTTGGATATTAAGTTGTTGCACGTCAGCATCTTCTTCTTCAACGCCGGGGTTATCGGCGAGGAACTCTTCACGAGCGGCATCAATAGCTTCTTCCAGCGTGGCGTACATGGTCATTGGTGTCTCCCTGTTTTCCAGAAGGTTTCAGGGAAATAATAGCTGAATATAAGATCCTGCAAGTATGAATGCGAAAATAAGCTGTCAGGCGTTCGTGTTATTCAGCCACCGGTCGTAACGCACGGGATAAACTGAACCACGAGTAAATTGCATTGAACAGCACCACGCCCGCCGTCACGATAAAGACGGCGCGAAAACCGAAGCTTGCAGAAATGCCTGCCCCGATAAGCGGCCCGGTCACGTTACCGATGTCACGAAATGACTGGTTATAGCTAAAGATACGCCCGGCTATCTGATTCGTGGAGTTGTAGACCAGCAGGGTCTGAACGGCGGGGAGTAACGCCCCGTCGGCAGCGCCCAGCAAAAAGCGCAGAACGCCCAGCTGCCACGGGGATTGCACCATCGACATAGGGATAAGCAGCAGAACGGAAATCACCAGCGCGCAGATCAGGATCTTTTCCGGACCCACCCGGTCCCCCAGTTTGCCTAGTCTCGGGGCGCTAAGTAGCGCCGCCACGCCGGGAACGGAAGCAATTAGCCCGCTGATGAACGCAATATTGTTGACGTTACCGGCCAGGTCGCGAACGTACAGCGTCAGAATGGGGGCAATCGAACCGGTAGCTACCTGAATAATCAGGGTCGTCACGAACAGGCTCAGCACCAGTCTGGGGTTTTTAAGTGAGGTAAGAACATCCCTTGCGTGAAGCATCTCTTTTTTGGCGACAGGCGTGAAGTTTTCCCGAATACAGATCAACGTGACGACAAAGCACAGGAAAAGCACGCTGGCGGTGATGAAAAAGACGGGCCGCAAGCCGTAATTATCCGCCAGCAATCCGCCGGCCAGTGGCCCCAGCAAGGCACCACTCACGCCACCCGTTGAAAGCGTTCCCAGTGCCCAGCCGCTCTTGCGACGCGGAATTTGGGTGGCTATCAGGGCATTCGCATTGGGAATAAATCCACCGAGCAAGCCCAGTAATGCGCGTAAAATCAGGAACTGCCAGACGTTTTGCGCAATACCCATCAAAGCCATGATGATGGCCATCCCCAGCGCCGAACGTAGCAGCATAATTTTACGCCCCTTACGGTCGGCAAGGCCGCCCCAGAAGGGTGAGGCAATCGCGGAAAAGAGAAACGTGACGCTGAACACCAGGCCAGACCACATATTGAGCGCGCTATGGCCCGTTACGCCCAGTTGCTCGACGTAGAGAGGCAGGAAAGGCATGACCAGGCTAAACGCCGCACCGGTAAGAAAACAACCAAACCATGCAACTGTGAGGTTACGTTTCCAGTTTATGGGGGCATCTGAGGGTGACATAACAATCCGCATAATGAGGTGCAGAACACCTGAGGCATGAAGTAATAAGCCTGCTAATTATGCGCCTGGGTTATGATTGCTGCAATGAGGAGGAGCTTTAAATGCTAAAACAGCATGCGGCCATGAAGACCGCATGCGAGTTAATACCGGGAAGGCGTGCCCTGTGGCCGCGTTTTAAAGCGACGGTGCAACCACATATACTGTTCCGGCGCGAGCATGATGCACTTCTCCACAACGCCGTTCATCCAGCGAGCAGTGGTCTCTGCATCATCCAGCGGCGGCGCGAGTTCAGGTTCCAGCATAATCAGCTCGTAACCAGACCCATCCGGTTTACGACGGGGAACAAAGGGCACGATCGCGGCTTTAGACATCCGCGCCAGCATCCAGGTGCCGGTTGTTGTGGCGGCTTCTTCAACAGCAAAGAAGGGGACAAATACGCTGGATTGCGGACCATAGTCGTGGTCAGGGGCGTACCAGACCACTTCACCGGATTTAAGCGCGCGTATCATGCCCTTCAGATCTTTACGGTCGATCATGCTTTTGTTGGAACGCATACGGCCGTTGGTCTGGATTAAATCGATGACCGGGTTATCGTTGGGGCGATAAACGCCAATACCCGGTGCCTGCATGCCAAACATTCGCGCCCCGATTTCCAGCGTCAGAAAATGCACGCCAATCAGCAGGACACCTGTCTGATTCGCCTGCAGCGTATGCACTGGCTCCATGCCGGTTCCTGTCACTTCGCTCCAGCGCGCCATACGTTTGTCCGGCCAAAACCACGCCATACCGGTTTCCATAAGCCCCATACCGACAGATTCGAAATTTTTCGAGACCATGTCATGTCGTTCTGACTCGCTCATCTGCGGAAAGCACAACTCAAGGTTGCGGTACGCAATTGTGGCACGACGCTTCATCAACTTTTGCGCGATATGGCCCAGAGATTTACCCAACCAGAAAATAACAGGGTAGGGAAGTTGCACCAGAAGCCATAAAAAGCCAATGCCAAGCCAGGTCAACCAATAGCGGGGATGCAAAAGGGCGACGGTAAATTTGGGTAACTGGGTCATGTCTTTCCTGTGTTCTAACGTCCTGTTTCGCTATTGTCTCATTTTTTGAGACATAGCCAAAATATCTGCGTTCGAAACGTGCACGAATACAGCAATTGTTAAGCCTGATTAACCAGGGCGAGTGAAATGTAGCGTAAATTGTGTGGATGTAAATTAACTTTGTTTGCTATATCATGCCGACCGATTTTTCATTCTCTCTAACGATCCCAGGACTTGTACACCATGCCAGTGTTACACAACCGCGTTTCGAATGAGATGTTAAAAGCGCGTATGTTGGCTGAAACCGAACCGCGCACAACCATCTCATTCTACAAATATTTCACGATCAACGATCCGCAAGCGACTCGCGATGAACTTTACCAGGCATTCACCACGCTGAATGTCTTTGGACGCGTCTACCTTGCTCACGAAGGGATCAACGCGCAGATTAGCGTACCGGAAAGTAAAGTAAATGCTTTCCGTGATTTCCTTTACCGCTTCGATCCTGCACTTGATGGCTTACGCCTGAACATTGCCCTGGACGATGACGGGAAATCGTTTTGGGTGCTGCGCATGAAGGTGCGTGAACGCATCGTGGCCGATGGCATTGACGATCCTGAGTTTAATCCGGCGGATGTCGGTGATTACCTGAAGGCCGCAGAAGTGAACGCAATGCTGGACGATCCGGAGGCCGTGTTCATTGATATGCGTAACCACTACGAGTACGAAGTGGGGCATTTCGAAAATGCGATGGAAATCCCGGCTGATACTTTCCGCGAGCAACTGCCCAAAGCGGTTGAGATGATGCAGGAACATAAAGATAAAAAAATCGTTATGTACTGCACCGGTGGCATCCGCTGCGAGAAGGCCAGCGCGTGGATGAAACACAACGGGTTTAATAAGGTCTGGCACATTGAAGGCGGCATTATCGAGTACGCCCGCCGTGCCCGTGAGCAGGGTTTGCCGGTGCGCTTTATCGGTAAAAACTTTGTTTTTGACGAGCGAATGGGTGAGCGTATTTCTGAGGACGTGATTGCTCAGTGCCACCAGTGCGGCGCACCGTGCGATACCCATACCAACTGTAAAAATGACGGTTGTCATCTGCTGTTCATTCAGTGTCCGACCTGTGCTGAGAAGTTTAACGGCTGCTGTAGCGAACTGTGCAGTGAAGAGAGCATTCTGCCGGAAGAAGAGCAGCGTCGCCGTCGGGCTGGACGGGAAAATGGCAATAAGATTTTCAATAAATCTCGCGGTCGCCTGAATACCAAACTGGGTATCCCCGACCCGGAATAATGGTAACGCCCGGCAAGGTGAAAACCTGCCGGGCGAATTTATTATTTCTGCTGAACCCCTTCGACAGAAATAACCAGCTCGACATCCTGAGATGCCGGGCCTAAATCCGTTGTGATATTGAAATCTTTCAGATGAATTTTACCCGTTGCTTCAAAACCTGCACGTTTACCGCCCCACGGATCGTCACCCTGACCAATTAATTTAGCATCAAGCGTGACCGGTTTGGTTACGCCGTTAAGCGTCAGGTTGCCGGTAATATTCAGCTTATCGCCGTCTTTCTTCACCTCAGTAGAAGTGAAGGTCGCCTGCGGGAATTTCGCGACGTTGAGGAACTCTCCACTGCGCAGGTGTTTATCGCGCTCCGCGTGGTTCGTGTCGACGCTGTTCGTATTAATCGTCACTTTGACTTTATCGGCCGCGGGATTTTTTTCGTCAAAGGTGAACGTGCCGTCAAAATCCTTAAAGGTACCGTACAGCCAGCTATATCCAAGATGCTGAATACGGAAATTGACGAAAGCATGTTGGCCCTCTTTATCAATTTTATAATCAGCCGCCACGGCGGAACCGGTGGTAAATAACAGAGAACCCAGTGCGATACCCAGCAGGTGTTTTTTCATTTTATACTCCAGAGTCAACTGACGAGCGGCCAAGCATGCGCTTTAGCGTATCGTCTTTATCAATAAAGTGGTGTTTAAGGGCGGCAAGCCCGTGCAGTACAGACAGGATCACGACGCTCCATGCCAGCCAGAGGTGAATGACTCCGGCAGTGTCAGCCTGAGAGCCCGCGTCGCTAAGCGTCGCCGGGACGTCAAAAATGCCAAAGACGCTAATCGGTTTGCCGTCTGCCGTCGAGATGAGATAGCCGCTAATGAGGATGGCGAAGAGCAGCGCGTAGAGTGCAACGTGCGCGGCAACGGCACTAATGCGAGTCAATTTACTGTGGGTCTTCGGTGCGCTGGGCGGTGGAGAAATATGTCGCCAAATCACGCGAATTATCAGCCCCAGCATCAACAGAACGCCAATGCTTTTATGTAACTCCGGTGCCTGATGATACCAGCCATCATAATAGCTGAGTGTCACCATCCAGAGCCCCAGTCCGAACATAGCGTAGACGGCAATAGCAAATATCCAGTGCAAAGCTATGGATATTATTCCATAGCGCCGGGGTGAGTTACGTAATTGCATCAGAATGTCCATTTTCAAATTAACCGAAGGGTAAAAATGAACGGGAAGGTGTGATATTGCAACTGAAATAAATGTATATTGATTTTTATTTTATTTATTTCAGCGATTTTGAAAAGAAATGAAAAGGTAATTCAATCTCTTCGTGCAAGATGAAATTGAGACTTTCAATATAACTAAATTAATGTCAATTATTGTCAGCGTGGCTTTTCAATAAAATACAATGTAAACAAAATCAATAATGGCCAACAGTGTCCACAATAAGATATAGAGCATAAAATGCTCGCGAATATTATTCATAAGAAAGTTAACGATCCTGCGCATAACGCTCCGCAATGCAGTATGAATGAAACGGGCTCAGGAATGTCCGGAGCCCGTTAGGGATTATCTGTTAAAACGCGAGAGTGAGAAGGGGCTCAGATCAAACTGTGGCGTGATACCCTGAGCAAACTGCGCGGCGATTTCGCCCAGCACGGAAGCAAACTTAAAGCCGTGGCCGCTCAGTCCTGTGATGAGCAGAGTGTTGTCATGCCCCGGCAGCGTATCAATGATAAAGTCTTCATCTGGCGTGTTGTCGTAGGTACAGGCCGCGCCATACAGCAAGCCGCCGATGCCTGGAAGAATATTGCGCAGGAACGAGAAGGCCTCTGACCCATCCTGTGGGTAAGCGCCGAAGGGTTTACGCTCCTCAGGGGAGGAGATAGCCTGGCCCCCGTTGTGTTTACCGATTTTCAGTGCGTCTTTTTCTGACGGGAAGCCGTAGAACTGGTCGCCGTTGGGTAATTCGCCGGTGAAGGCCGGGAATTTATTCTGGGCGCTGTAACGACCATCCGACTGGAACCAGGAGAAGACCTTGCGCACCGGCTGGATCGGCAGAGCGGGCAGCAGGCGGGTAACCCAGGTTCCCGCGCTGACCAGCAGGCGATCCGCGGAATATTCACCGTCAAGGGTCGCTACCGTGACGCCATTATCGTCATGGGTGATGGCGTCTACCGGACAGTTGAACAGCTGCGCGCAGCCTGCCTTCGCGGCAAGCTCGATCCAGGTCTTGATCGCCGTTTCGCAATGCAGCACCCCGGAGTGGGCTTCAAAGAGGCCGATATAATCTTCCGGGACGGTAATTTCGGGCCAGCGCGCGGTAATACCCGTCGCGTCCAGCTTCTCAACGTCCAGATTAAAAGCTTTTGCGCTGCGTTCGACGTTGGCGAGAAAATCAGAACTAGCCGGGCCGAGGTTGATCACCCCTGTGCGCTCGAAAATGCGATCTTCAGTCTGTTTCGCCAGGTCATCCCACAGCGCCTGTGCGCGGAGCACCAGCGGAACATAGCGCTCACCTTCACCATACGCATGGCGTATGAGTCGGGTGTCGCCATGATGGCTACCCTCTGTATGAGGAGGGCGGTGGGCATCAATCATCAGGACGTTCAGCCCTGCCTGTGTCGCATAATATCCGGCGGCAGAACCTACGGAGCCGCTACCAATAATGATTAAGTCGTATCTCATATGCATCTCGTAAACTCACGTTATGTGAGCAGAGTAATTAACAACGCGGGGTTAGACAAGGGTGAAATAAATAAGGCACCGCAAGGGTGCCTGTTGAGTGAAAGGTTGGCATTCGTTTAGTGCCGCTTATACTCATTTTCCTGATAGTCGCCAGATTCTATTTTTGCAATACCTGCCTCTAAAATAGAAATAAACTGACGAGCGACGTCTGTTGTTAGCCACAGCGTCTGTCCAACTTCCGCTTCTTCACGGTTGAGTTGATTCGGGGTTTGGTAGTGCAAACGCAGCATCAGTGCATCGTAGCTATCTACGGTACTGATATCCCAGCCTACAAGCGGATGGGTCTGGATGACTTCACTATTCTTTTCCATTATAACCCCCTTAATGCGTGTTAGAAGACAACGGCTCTGAGGTTCAATGCATGTTTTTCTGAAGCTTTTTCAGTATACCAAGTAATAAGGGTTTCGACGGTAAAAATAAACAGGTAGCAACACATTTTTCTGCTTTTTAGGATTGTTCGAACAATAAAACACCATCTCGTTCACGATTTTTAAAGAAGATATCGGAATAATTTGAACTTTCAGAATTTTCAGGCGAAAAAAAAGCCGGGGCGACCCGGCAAAAAAACACAATGAGGGAGCAGTATTAATCTGTGATGAACCAGTCGTCAGCGCTTTCCCATGTTTCTTGCAGAATTTCGCTGATGCGATCTTTATCTTCTTTCGCAGCACCAATGACGGAGAGGTTGTTTGCTGTCGCATAACGAACCGTTACGGCACCGGTATTGTCGGGAAAGGTGTTGTTAATTCGACGGGATAATTCCCCTGCCAGCGCATCCAGCGCGCCAACAGGCAGGACGGTGGTTTTGGCTATGGTGACTTCAATACGCATAAATGCCCCCTGTGTAATATACTGTTTATTTATACAGGTATATTATCGATTTGACAACAAGGGGCACTGAATATTTAGCGTTTTACTGTCCAGTGAACGGTTTCGCCCGCCAGGAATGGGACCAGAGTGTCATCCGTCAGGGCAATGGATTCCTCAACCTGGCTTGCTTTACGCTCCAGTTCGATGAAGGTGTCATTGACCGGCAGACCATAGAAGCGCGGGCCGTTGAGGGAGCAGAACGCTTCAAAATGCTGCAGTGCGTTCATCTCTTCAAACACGGTCGCGTAGCTTGCGAGGGCGGTTGGGGCGTTGAAGCAGCCCGCGCAGCCGCAGCTTGCCTCTTTACGATGGCGGGCGTGAGGCGCGGAATCGGTACCGAGGAACGCGCGAGAGAACCCGCTGGCTACCAGCTCGCGCAGGGCCTGCTGGTGAATGTTGCGCTTGAGGATCGGCAGGCAGTACAGGTGCGGACGTACACCGCCCACGAGCATGTGGTTACGGTTAAACATCAGATGCTGAGGGGTGATGGTGGCGGCAATAAGATCGTTGCCGTCACGCACATACTCTGCCGCGTCTTTGGTGGTGATGTGTTCGAACACGACTTTAAGCGCAGGCAGTCGCTGGCGCAGCGGTTCCATCACGGTCTCAATAAAGCGGGCTTCACGGTCAAAGATGTCAATCTCGGCGTGGGTGACTTCACCATGTACCAGCAGCGGCATGCCCAGTTTCTGCATGCGTTCCAGCACCGGCATGATGGCATCAATACTGGTGACACCGTGGCTGGAGTTAGTGGTGGCATTCGCCGGGTAGAGTTTTGCCGCAGTGAATACACCTTCGTTAAAACCGCGCTCTACTTCGTTCGGATCCAGTGAGTCGGTCAGGTAGCAGGTCATCAATGGGGTAAAATCATGCCCTGCGGGAACGGCATCAAGGATGCGCTGGCGATATGCGATTGCGGCATCGACGGTGGTGACTGGCGGAACCAGGTTAGGCATGACAATCGCGCGACCATAAATTTCGCTGGTATAGGGCACGACGGTTTTCAGCATATCGCCATCACGCAGATGGATATGCCAGTCGTCTGGGCGGCGGATTTTAAGAACCTGGGGTTGTGCAGTCATGGAAGCTCCGGCTTGTCAGGAATCAGTCATTAGGATGGCTGTTTTTGCCGGACACAAATCATAAGCGGAAACGTTTTCGTTTGCACACTTTTCCGTAAAAAAAAGGGCGCCTCAGCGCCCTTCAGGTTAATCGGTGAAAGGAATGACAATTTCTCCCGGTTTCACCTCTATCCCTTTTGCATATTTTTTCGCAAGAGCTTCACCCTTGCTCTTGTCTTCACTTAAGACATACGCAGGCTGCTGATTAAAATAATTACGCAGCGACTGGTTCAGATAGGGCATCAGAGTTTGCAGAACCGGAGCCATCTTATCCGGGGAAACCTGAGCATCGACCACTTCCATCTCCTGCAGGAAAATCGCGCCTTTCTCTTTATTGAAAACGGGAAGGGCCTTCAGTTTGAGCTTAATGTTAGCTTTCTGGTTGCCAAAGAGAGAAGACATATCAAGATCTGCATCTCCTGCCAGAGTGACTTTGTTTGGCTCTTCACGTCCAATCTGGCTGGTGAGATTGGAAAGGACGATATGTGCGTCGGCAAGCCCTGGCACGCCAATGTCTTTAGAGAAATTGTTATGTTTTTCCAGCGCCTGATTAATTTCCTGTTCACTGACGGTATATTGCGTTAGCTGGTTACAGCCAACCAGCAGACCGCTGACAATCAATGCTGCGGCGAAAACAATTTTCTTCATAGTGTTCCTCAACGAAAAATCGGCGCTTCTGTCCTGTGACGTCAGTATGTCAGTGTGAAATTGCAGAAACCAGCAGAAAAAACTGAGAAATGGGAGCGGGAGTGTACTCCCGCTCAAGGGAAGTGCTACGCGCCAGGCTCGAGCATGCCGCTCGCGCTGCGTTTCTGGCTGAACTGCCACCACAGGGCCAGCAGTGTGATTAAACCCACCACGCCGAGCATCATCCAGGGCAGTTCGGGTTGATTCAGGGCTTTACCGGCATCAAATAACCAACCGCCGCCGGTGTAACCTAATGCGCCGCCAAGCGCCAGCCCCAGCCGGCTGAACCCCATATAGCTGCCACGCGCCCGCGCATCCGCAAGCGAAGCGCTCAGCGTTTCACGGGCGGGCTCGGCGATGATAGAACCAATATAGAACGTGCAAATCAGCGTAAACAGTTGCTGAAGGGAGTTCACCAGGCCGATCGGCATCATGCTCAGCGTCATCAGGAACAGCCCGGCCATCAGGCGATGCTCCAGACGAAAACGCCGTTCGCTCCAGCGGGCAATCGGATACAGCAGCGTCAACGACAGGCAGGCTTCGATGGCATACATCCATTTGACGGCAGCTGGGGTTCCCGCAATGTCGTTAACCATGATCGGCAGCATCAGCATCACCTGTACGGCGAGCATGTAGTAACCCGTCAGGGTTAACACGTACGTGACGAAACGCTTGTCGCGCAGCACACGACCGAGGCCTTCCCGGACGGGGGCTTTGACCGTCGACAGTTTCCAGGCAGGCAGGAACAGGCCATTAAACAGCGCGCACAGAATAAAGAGCACCGCACCAGCGGCGCACACCAGACGGAAGTCATACTGCAGCAGCCAGCTTCCCAGCAGCGCGCCGATAACCGCACCCGCACTGTCCTGCATCATCAGAATCGAGAAGAAACGCCCTCTGTGCTGCGGACGAATGAGCTTCACCACCAGCGCAGTGCGTGGCGGATCAAACAGCGTGCCCCCGATACCGGAAAGGAAGCAGGAGAACCACAGCAGCCAGGGCTCCTGAGCGACCGCCATCGTGGCAAAACCTGCCGCGCGAAGCAGCATACCGGTAACGATCATTGGTTTCGCGCCAAAACGGTCAGCGATGGCGCCACCAAAGACACCGAGACCCTGCTGGACAAACTGGCGTAACCCCAGGGCAATGCCAACCATCAATGCCGCCCAGCCCATTTGATCGACAAAACGAATCGAGATAAGGGGGAATACGACAAAAAAGCCGAGCACGACCAGCATGTTATCGACGAGCAGGAAATATTTACCCAGGCTCCTGGCCTGTGATACGCGGGACATTTTCCCTCCGGGGAAAATAAGAAGGTGAGCACGCTAACATTCTGCGGTGTCATTCCGCTTTTTCCCACCCCTGTACGTGACAATATTTTTTTATCAAAAGGGTGCTTTGATAGAGAGTTCTCATCGAAAATGGTGAAAAGAGGGCAAAATGGTATGTCACTGTTTTCACAGACGGCGCAGGCGCAGGTATAGTAAAGCTAATGGGTAAACAGAAGTGACGGGAAGGAGTGGGATCGATGTTTGGCTATCGCAGTAATGTGCCAAAAGTGCGTCTGACAACGGACAGGCTGGTCGTTCGTCTGGTGCATGAGCGTGATGCCTGGCGTCTGGCGGACTATTACGCCGAGAATCGCCAGTTTTTAAAACCCTGGGAACCCGTTCGGGATGAGAGCCATTGTTACCCTTCTGGCTGGCAGGCTCGTCTCAGCATGATTGCGGAATTTCACAAGCAGGGAAGTGCTTTCTATTTTGCGCTGCTGGATCCCGAGGAGAAAGAGATCATTGGGATTGCCAATTTTTCCAACGTGGTGCGGGGATCGTTTCACGCCTGTTACCTTGGCTACTCCATCGGCCAGAAATGGCAGGGACAGGGGCTAATGTACGAGGCGCTAACGGTGGCTATTCGCTATATGCAGCGCACGCAACATATCCATCGCATTATGGCGAACTACATGCCGCATAATCAGCGTAGCGGTAATTTGCTGGCGCGATTAGGGTTCGAGAAAGAGGGCTACGCCAAAGATTATCTGTTGATAGACGGAGAATGGCGTGACCACATTCTGACAGCATTAACCACCCGGGACTGGACTGCAGGTCGTTAAGGAGAAAAGATGAAATATCAGCTAAGCGGTACCGAAGCGCGCGTGATTGGGTGCTTACTCGAAAAACAGGTCACCACGCCAGAGCAGTACCCGCTCTCTGTCAATGCCGTGACGATGGCCTGCAATCAGAAAACCAACCGTGAGCCAGTCATGAACCTGAGTGAACACGAAGTTCAGGATGTGCTGGATGAGTTGGTCAAACGGCACTACCTGCGGACCGTCAGCGGCTTCGGTAACCGTGTGACGAAATATGAGCAGCGTTTCTGTAATTCCGAATTTGGCAATCTGAAGTTGAGCGCCGCAGAAGTCGCGGTGATTACCACGCTGTTGCTGCGCGGGGCGCAAACGCCGGGTGAGCTGCGTACTCGTGCTTCCCGCATGCATGAGTTTGCGGATATGCAGGAAGTAGAGCAGGTTCTGGAAGGGCTGGCCTCGCGTGAAGAGGGGCCTTATGTGGTGCGTCTGGCGCGCGAGCCAGGTAAACGTGAAAGCCGCTATATGCATCTGTTCAGCGGCGAAGTTGATATTTCAGTAAAGTCTCTGGTAACCGATGTAAGTGTTGAACAAGATGATTTGGTTACGCGCGTGGCAGCGCTGGAAGACGAGGTCGCAGGACTGAAACAGCGTCTGGATGCGTTGCTGGCACACCTGGGAGACTAAGGATGAAAAAATTACGCGTAGGCGTGGTGGGTCTGGGCGGCATCGCGCAAAAAGCCTGGCTACCGGTATTGGGTGCGGCGACGGACTGGACGCTTCAGGGGGCGTGGTCACCGAATCGCGAGAAGGCCGAGCGGATCTGCGAAACGTGGCGCATCCCTTATGCCAATTCTCTTCAGGATTTAGCCCACGAGTGCGATGCGGTTTTTGTTCATACCTCAACGGCAACCCACTATCAGGTGGTGAGTGAGCTACTCCATGCAGGGGTTCATGTATGTGTGGATAAGCCGCTGGCTGAAAATGTCCAGGACGCGGAACGGCTGATTGAGCTGGCGGCGCGTAAAAAACTGACGCTGATGGTGGGTTTCAACCGCCGCTTCGCGCCACTTTACCAACAGCTGAAAGCGCAGTCCGGCAGTCTGGCCTCGCTCCGTATGGATAAACACCGTACCGACAGTATCGGACCCAACGATTTACGCTTCACGCTGCTGGATGACTATCTGCACGTCGTGGACACGGCGCTGTGGCTCAGTAACGGTAATGCGCAGCTGCAAAGCGGGACGCTCCTGACGAATGAGCAGGGTTAGATGGTCTATGCCGAACATCACTTCGCGATTGACCATCTGCAGGTAACGACCAGCATGCATCGTCGTGCGGGCAGTCAGCGTGAGTCCGTTCAGGCGGTGACTGACGGTGCGCTTTACGAAATCACCGATATGCGTGAGTGGCGGGAAGAGAAGGGCAACGGCGTGGTGACGCTTCCGGCGCCTGGCTGGCAGAGCACCCTGGAGCAGCGCGGGTTCGCAGGATGTGCCCGCCACTTTATCACCTGCGTGCAAAATCAGACGGTTCCTGAAACCTCCGGCGAGCAGGCCATTATGGCGCAACGCATTGTGGAGCGGCTCTGGCGAGAGGCGATGAGTGAATAATTCGCTGTAACATCTGCGGATAGTAATTCGTTGAAATCCGGGTAGACTAAGCGCCGGTTGTTGGTTTCGCCGGGTGGCGCTTACGCTTACCCGGCTTACAAATCCGTAGGGTTGTGGAAATTCACATTAATGAACTTATTAAAATCGCTGGCAGCCGTCAGCTCGATGACCATGTTTTCCCGCGTACTCGGTTTTGCGCGCGATGCAATTGTGGCAAGGGTCTTTGGTGCAGGGATGGCTACGGACGCCTTTTTCGTCGCGTTCAAATTGCCAAACCTGTTGCGTCGTATTTTTGCGGAAGGGGCATTTTCTCAGGCTTTTGTTCCGATCCTGGCGGAATATAAAAGTAAGCAGGGTGAGGACGCGACGCGCGTATTTGTCTCTTATGTCTCAGGGTTGTTGACGCTGGCCCTGGCTGTGGTGACTGTCGTCGGGATGCTGGCAGCGCCCTGGGTGATTATGGTGACTGCGCCTGGTTTTGCCGATACGGCAGATAAATTTGCCCTGACCTCACAGCTTCTGCGCATTACCTTCCCTTATATTCTGTTGATCTCGCTGGCCTCGCTGGTGGGGGCGATACTGAACACCTGGAACCGCTTTTCCGTTCCGGCATTTGCGCCGACGTTTCTTAACGTCAGCATGATCGGCTTTGCCCTGTTTGCCGCACCGCATTTCAATCCGCCGGTACTGGCGCTGGCATGGGCGGTGACCGTGGGTGGCGTGCTGCAGCTGGCTTATCAGCTGCCGCATCTGAAAAAAATAGGCATGCTGGTGCTGCCGCGTATCAATCTCAAAGATGCCGGTGCAATGCGTGTTATTAAGCAGATGGGACCTGCGATCCTTGGCGTCTCCGTCAGCCAGATCTCGCTTATCATCAATACCATTTTTGCTTCCTTCCTGGTGTCCGGCTCGGTCTCCTGGATGTACTACGCCGACCGTCTGATGGAGTTTCCGTCCGGGGTGCTGGGGGTGGCGCTGGGGACAATCCTGCTGCCGTCGCTGTCGAAGAGCTTTGCCAGCGGCAATCACGATGAGTACTGCCGGCTGATGGACTGGGGGTTGCGTCTCTGCTTCCTGCTGGCGCTGCCAAGCGCGGTGGCGCTGGGTATTCTGGCCAAACCGCTGACGGTCTCGCTCTTCCAGTACGGAAAATTCACCGCCTTTGATGCCGCCATGACGCAGCGTGCCCTGATTGCCTACTCGGTTGGATTGATGGGGCTGATCGTCGTCAAGGTGCTGGCCCCGGGCTTCTATTCGCGTCAGGACATCAAAACGCCGGTGAAAATTGCGATTGTGACGCTGATTATGACCCAGCTAATGAACCTCGCGTTTATTGGTCCGCTGAAGCATGCGGGCTTGTCGTTGTCTATCGGTCTGGCCGCCTGTCTGAATGCCGGGTTGTTGTACTGGCAGTTGCGTAAGCAGGATATTTTCACGCCGCAGCCGGGCTGGTCCCGCTTCCTTGTCCGTCTGATCGTCGCGGTGCTGGTGATGTCTGCCGCGCTGCTCGGCATGATGTACGTGATGCCGGAATGGTCCCAGGGAACCATGCCATACCGTCTGATGCGGCTGATGGCCGTGGTAGTGGTTGGCGTGGTGGCTTACTTTGCCACGCTCGCCGTGTTGGGGTTCAAGGTGAAAGAGTTCACCCGTCGTACGGCATAAACGCCAAAAGGGGAGTTCACCTTATGGTGCTCCCCACTGCATGATTTGTTGCTGCTGCTTCAAATCGAAATCTTTTTTACACCCGCAATACGTGCAGTAGCAGTCTGACCATCCGCACCGTACAGTCCGGTTTCTTTATGCGGTTTCAACACCTCAAGCGCTTGCTGATTACGCTCTATCTGACCTTCAAGCAGCCAGCCGTTATGCTGGTTAAGATCGCGCAGGTGTCGCGTTTTTTCAGTAATGGTCTGCCAACGCTCAACAATATCGTCATTTGCACTGCGCTTAGGATCTTGCTCAGCGCGGCGTTGTTGCTCCAGATAATCCAGCGTTGCCAGAAGCGAACTTTTATCTTCAGTAATACGCTGCAACGCGCTACCGTTAATGTGACCGGAAGAGAGATGCTGTTGCTCTGCGTCCATTACCGTTTTCAGGTCGTTCAGGACAACCGTCATTTGATCCAGTATTTCTGACAGTCGACTCATACGGTTAGTTACTCTGTAAGAAACTCTGTGCTTCCTGAATCAGGGCATCAGCAATTTTGCTGGTATCCATTTTCAGCTCACCGTTACGAATAGCCGTTTTCAGCGCTTCAACACGTTCCATATTGATATCGTTGCTGCCTGGCTGCATCAGTTTTGCCTGCGCGTCGCTCAGGGTCACGCTGGTGCTGTTGGACGTTGACGGTTTTTCCAGACGCGCTTTCTGCGCTGGCGTGTCATTCGTTTCGCGAGGTTGTACAGCGCTTACCGGCTTCAGGGCTGATGTACGATCAATGCTCATAGTGTTGTCCTCATCGAGGGTTCGCGGCGTTTGCGCCTGACATCATCATTAGTTGAATATTTATCGGCAAGCGGCGCGAAATCTTTAAAAAGATTATAGGTTAATCAGAATATTCCCATCAGAATCGACGGTTCCGCTAACCACCTGGCCTGAGGTCATTCTGACGCGGACGTTTTGTGCCACCGCAGCATTGTTTAACGCTTTCCCTTCGCTGTTGATACTAAAGCCATCTCCGTTGGCCACCACCATCACCTGCTGACCTGCTTTTATCCGCCATGCCTGGCGCAACATTGAGAGCTGTATCGGCTGGCCTGGGGCGACGTCGCGCAGACTGACAGCGTCCTGCGCCTGGTTAATTTCCAGCATCGTGCGTGGCGGCAACTGATCCAGACGGCCGCGTTTTAACGTCACGCTGTTTGTCTGCAGCACGCTGCCGCGCGCAATGGGCACGGCGGCGACAACATAATTGCCCGTCGCCTGAACTGCAACCTGTAAATAGCGTTTTTCGTTGGCGCAGCGTGCCAGCACGTTCACATTCCCCCAGAGCTTTGTGAACCCCACCACGCTGAATGAAGGCTGATCACACGTAGGGTAGAGATTCGGTGGCGTGCGTACGGTAACAGTGACGTCATCGCTAAAACCCGCCAGCTTTTCAGCGAAAAAAGCCGTCAGTTGATCCTGTAAGCCTTCAGCCTGCACCAGAGGGCTAAACAGCAAGAAAGTTGCCACCAGACCACGTTTTAACGTTTGCATCGCAAGTTCCACCGTTTCCAGAATTGAGTGAATTCTACCTGCAGTGGTTTTGCATCAACGGAATAAATAGCGACGCATTTTGCGCTTATTCCGTCGATAGGGGAGACCGGGTGAGATTTAAGCTGTGAACTGAAATTTTGCCATCAGCGGAGGAGACATGCTCGATAAACTCGACGCCGCGTTACGTTTTCAGCAGGAAGCGCTCAATTTACGCGCCCAGCGGCAGGAGATTTTAGCCGCCAACATCGCCAACGCCGATACCCCAGGGTATCAGGCGCGCGATATTGATTTTTCCAGTGAACTCAAAAAGGTGATGGAGCGTGGACGTGCCGAAGAAACGGGTGTTGCACTCGCCATGACATCCTCGCGCCATATTCCTGCTCAGGCGATGACCGCGCCAACGACCGATTTACTCTATCGCATTCCCGATCAGCCTTCACTCGACGGCAACACCGTGGATATGGACCGGGAGCGTACGCAGTTTGCCGATAACAGCCTGAAATACCAGACGGGACTGACCCTACTCGGCGGACAAATCAAAGGCATGATGAACGTCCTGCAGGGGGGCAACTGATAGATGGCCTTGCTGAATATTTTTGATATCGCCGGTTCGGCGTTAACCGCGCAGTCCAAACGTCTGAACGTGGCTGCCAGTAACCTGGCGAACGCCGACAGCGTGACTGGACCAGACGGCCAGCCTTATCGTGCCAAACAGGTTGTCTTCCAGGTTGATGCGGCGCCTGGCGCGGCAACGGGCGGCGTGAAAGTGTCTGATGTGGTAGAGAGCCAGGCACCGGATAAGCTGGTGTATGAGCCTGGCAACCCACTCGCGGATGCTAACGGATACGTGAAAATGCCTAATGTGGATGTGGTGGGTGAGATGGTGAACTCCATGTCGGCTTCCCGTAGTTACCAGGCCAACGTCGAAGTGCTTAATACCGTGAAGAGCATGATGCTCAAAACACTCACTCTCGGCCAGTAAAGGAGACATGCATGTCCATCGCCGTAAATGTGAATGATCCTACGAACTCGGGTGTTAACAACACAAAGAGTACGACGGGTTCTAACTCCCTCACCGGGAGCAATGCCGCCGATCTTCAGGGCAGCTTTCTGACGCTGCTGGTGGCGCAGCTTAAGAACCAGGATCCCACTAACCCGATGCAGAACAACGAACTGACCACGCAGCTTGCGCAGATCAGCACCGTTAGCGGCATTGAGAAACTGAACACCACCCTCGGTTCCGTCTCTGGACAGATTGGTAGCAGCCAGTCTCTGCAGGCGGCAAGCCTGATTGGCCACGGGGTGATGATCCCGGGAACCACGATTCTGGCAGGCACCAGCACTACCGAAGGCAACACCACAACGAGCACCACGCCGTTTGGCGTTGAGCTCCAGCAGCCGGCTGAGAAGGTGACTGCAACGATCACGGATTCCACTGGCGCAGTTGTCCGTACCATTGATATTGGCGAGCTGAAGGCGGGCGTTCACACCTTTACGTGGGATGGCAGCCTGACCGACGGTACTAAAGCACCAAACGGTTCCTACAAAGTGGCAATCAGCGCCAGCAACGGGACAACCCAGCTGGTGGCGCAGCCGCTGCAGTTCGCGCTGGTCCAGGGCGTAATTAAAGGAAGCGACGGCAACAAACTGGATTTGGGTACCTCAGGTACCACCACACTCGACGAAGTTCGGCAGATTATCTAAGCCTTAACACTTATCAGGAGTAAGTCATGGCCTTTTCTCAAGCGGTCAGCGGCCTGAATGCTGCGGCCACCAACCTGGACGTCATTGGCAACAACATCGCCAACTCCGCGACCTATGGTTTTAAATCCGGTTCTGCTTCCTTTGCAGACATGTTTGCCGGTTCTAAAGTTGGCCTGGGCGTGAAAGTTGCGGGCATCACTCAGGACTTTACCGACGGCACCACCACCAACACCGGTCGTGGTCTGGACGTCGCCATCAGCCAGAACGGTTTCTTCCGTATGGTTGATTCCAACGGCTCTGTGTTCTACAGCCGTAACGGCCAGTTCAAGCTGGACGAAAACCGCACGCTGGTTAACATGCAGGGCATGCAGCTGACGGGCTATCCGGTAGCCGGATCGCCTCCGACCGTTCAGACCGGTGCGAACCCACAGGCGATTACTATCCCGAATACCCTGATGGCGGCGAAATCGACCACCACCGCGACGCAGCAGATCAACCTGAACTCAACCGATCCTGTTCAAACTGCCCCGTTCGATGCGACTAACCCGGATACCTACAACAAAAAAGGGACCGTGACCGTATTCGACAGCCAGGGTAACGCCCATAACATGTATGTCTACTACGTTAAGACAGCCAACAATAAATGGGATCTTTACACTCAGGACGGCAGCGTTGCGGGTTCTACAGCAGCGAAAGCGGCGCAGATGAACTTTGATGCGAACGGTAACCTGGCGGGTGTCTATAACTACGACGCTGCGGGTGTGCTGAGCGCAACGCCAAACGCAACCCCTGCAATCAACATCACCACCGGTTCTGTCAGCGGTGCGACGGCGGCGACTTTCTCCCTGAGCTTCCTGAACTCCATGCAGCAGAACACCGGTGCGAACAGCGTGGTGGCAACCAATCAGAACGGCTACAAGCCTGGCGACCTGGTGAGCTACCAGATCAACGGCGATGGCACCGTGGTGGGAAGCTACTCTAACGAACAGTCTCAGGTTCTGGGTCAGATCGTACTGGCAAACTTTGCCAACAACGAAGGTCTGAAATCGGAAGGCGATAACGTCTGGTCTGCCAGCCAGTCCTCCGGCGTGGCGCTGCTGGGTACCGCGGGTACCGGTAACTTCGGCAAGCTGACCAACGGCGCGCTGGAAGCCTCCAACGTGGATATGAGTAAAGAACTGGTGAACATGATCGTCGCGCAGCGTAACTATCAGTCGAACGCGCAGACCATCAAAACCCAGGACCAGATCCTCAACACGCTGGTTAACCTGCGTTAAGCGGCTAACAGGAAAGCGCAATGGATCACGCAATATATACCGCGATGGGCGCGGCAAGTCAGACGCTCAACCAGCAGGCCGTTACGGCCAGTAACCTGGCAAACGCCTCGACACCGGGTTTTCGTGCCCAGCTTAATGCGCTGCGCGCGGTGCCGGTTGAAGGGCTTTCCCTGCCAACCCGTACGCTGGTGACGGCATCAACCCCTGGCGCAGATATGACGCCAGGGCAGATGGATTACACGTCACGCCCGCTGGATGTTGCCCTGCAGCAGGACGGCTGGCTGGCGGTGCAAACCGCTGACGGTGGGGAAGGTTATACCCGTAACGGCAATATCCAGGTGAGCGCGACGGGCCAGTTAACGATTCAGGGGCACCCGGTAATGGGGGAAGCGGGTCCGCTGACCGTGCCGGAAGGCTCTGAGCTGACTATCGCCGCGGACGGCACCATTTCGGCGCTGAACCCGGGTGATCCGGCTAATACCGTTGCGCCCGTCGGTCGTCTGAAGCTGGTTAAGGCGGAAGGTAAAGAGGTACAGCGCGGCGACGACGGCATGTTTCGTCTGACCCAGGCGGCTCAGGCGACGCGTGGTGCCACGTTACAGGCCGATCCGAGCATCCGCGTGATGTCCGGCGTTCTGGAAGGCAGCAACGTTAAGCCGGTAGCCGCCATGAGCGACATGATTGCCAGCGCCCGCCGTTTTGAAATGCAGATGAAGATCATCAGCAGCGTGGATGAAAACGCGGGCAAGGCTAACCAACTTCTGGCTATGAGTTAACAGGACTCCTTATGATCAGTTCTTTATGGATCGCGAAAACTGGCCTGGACGCCCAGCAAACCAATATGGACGTGATTGCCAACAACCTGGCAAACGTGAGCACCAATGGTTTCAAGCGTCAGCGCGCCGTTTTCGAAGATTTGCTTTATCAAACCATCCGCCAGCCGGGTGCACAGTCTTCTGAACAGACGACGCTGCCGTCGGGTTTACAGATCGGTACCGGCGTTCGTCCGGTAGCCACCGAGCGTCTGCACAGCCAGGGCAATCTGTCTCAGACCAACAACAGCAAAGACGTGGCGATCAAAGGCCAGGGCTTCTTCCAGGTGCAGCTGCCTGACGGTACCTCTGCCTATACCCGCGACGGTTCGTTCCAGGTCGATCAGAACGGCCAACTGGTAACGGCGGGCGGTTTCCAGGTTCAGCCTGCGATTACCATCCCGGCGAACGCCCTGAGCATCACCATCGGACGTGACGGTGTCGTCAGCGTGACCCAGCAGGGACAGGCCGCGCCGGTTCAGGTCGGGCAGCTCAACCTGACCACCTTCATGAACGATACTGGTCTGGAAAGCATTGGTGAGAACCTCTACACCGAAACGCAATCCTCCGGTACGCCAAATGAGAGCACCCCGGGCCTGAACGGCGCGGGCCTGCTGTATCAGGGCTATGTTGAAACCTCCAACGTGAACGTGGCGGAAGAGCTGGTGAATATGATCCAGGTCCAGCGCGCGTATGAAATTAACAGTAAAGCAGTGTCGACGACCGACCAGATGCTGCAGAAACT
The DNA here is from genome assembly GCA_023023105.1 of Enterobacter ludwigii. Taxonomy (NCBI): domain Bacteria; kingdom Pseudomonadati; phylum Pseudomonadota; class Gammaproteobacteria; order Enterobacterales; family Enterobacteriaceae; genus Enterobacter; species Enterobacter ludwigii. Next base: position 1,732,017 of record CP083824.1, read on the forward strand.
GACGCAACTCTAAGGTGTAGCCCGGTGCGGTAAACGCCGCGCCGGCTCCCTGTTTTCGAAGATGAAGGCAATGCAAAAAAACGCGGCGTTTCGTTATCCGATACTGACTGTTCTGGCTGTCACCCTCAGCGGGTGTGCTTGGATCCCGTCTAAACCTTTGGTCCAGGGTGCGACGACTGCCCAACCCGTTCCTGGCCCCGCGCCAGTGGTAAACGGCTCCATTTTCCAGACCGCGCAGCCGATTAATTACGGCTATCAGCCGCTGTTTGAAGATCGCCGCCCGCGTAACGTCGGCGATACATTGACCATTGTGCTGCAGGAAAACGTCAGCGCGAGCAAGAGCTCGTCGGCGAACGCCAGCCGCGATGGCAAAACTAATTTTGGCTTCGATACCGTGCCACGCTATCTCGAAGGGTTGTTCGGCAACGCGCGTGCGGATGTGAACGCGTCCGGCGGCAATACCTTTAACGGTAAAGGCGGCGCGAACGCCAGCAACACCTTCAGCGGCACGCTGACGGTCACGGTTGACCAGGTTCTGGTTAACGGCAACTTGCACGTTGTGGGTGAAAAACAGATCGCCATCAACCAGGGCACTGAATTCATTCGTTTCTCGGGCGTGGTTAACCCTCGCACGATCAGCGGCACCAACACCGTTCCGTCCACCCAGGTGGCGGATGCGCGCATTGAGTACGTCGGTAACGGCTACATCAACGAAGCGCAAAATATGGGTTGGCTGCAGCGCTTCTTCCTTAATTTATCGCCGATGTAAGCGAGGTGACCCATGTTTAAATCGATCTTCGCCGTGGCGCTGGCGCTGGTGGCAACGTTTGCCCAGGCTGACCGTATTCGCGATCTCACCAGCGTTCAGGGCGTACGCGAAAACTCCCTGATTGGCTATGGCCTGGTGGTCGGTCTGGATGGCACCGGTGACCAGACCACCCAGACGCCTTTCACCACTCAGAGTTTAAACAACATGCTTTCCCAGCTCGGCATTACGGTCCCGGCGGGAACCAACATGCAGCTGAAAAACGTGGCCGCCGTTATGGTTACCGCGTCCTACCCGGCGTTTGCGCGTCAGGGGCAGACCATTGACGTGGTGGTCTCCTCAATGGGTAACGCCAAAAGCCTGCGCGGCGGTACGCTGCTGATGACTCCGCTGAAAGGCGTTGACAGCCAGGTCTATGCGCTGGCGCAGGGGAACATTCTGGTTGGCGGTGCGGGTGCATCCGCAGGCGGAAGCAGCGTGCAGGTGAACCAGTTGAACGGTGGACGTATCACTAACGGCGCCATCATTGAGCGTGAGTTGCCGACCCAGTTTGGCGCAGGCAACACCATCAATCTGCAGCTCAATAATGAAGACTTCACCATGGCACAGCAAATTGCCGATACCATCAACCGCAGCCGCGGTTACGGTAATGCAACGGCACTGGATGCGCGCACCGTGCAGATCCGTACCTCAACGGGTAGCAGCAACCAGGTGCGCATGCTGGCAGATATCCAGAATATGGAAGTGAATGTTCCAGTGCAGGATGCGAAGGTGATCATTAACTCCCGTACGGGCTCGGTGGTGATGAACCGGGAAGTTTCTCTGGACAGTTGTGCCGTGGCGCAGGGTAACCTCTCCGTGACGGTGAACCGCTCCGCGAACGTGAGTCAGCCAAATACGCCATTTGGTGGTGGCCAGACGGTGGTGACACCGCAAACGCAGATTGATCTGCGCCAGAGCGGCGGGTCGTTGCAGAGCGTTCGCTCCAGCGCCAACCTGAACAGCGTGGTGCGTGCTCTGAACGCCCTGGGTGCAACGCCGATGGATCTGATGTCCATCCTGCAATCCATGCAAAGCGCGGGCTGTTTGCGTGCCAAACTGGAAATCATCTAATGCTGACCGATAGCAAACTGTTGACCAGTGCCGCCTGGGACGCCCAGTCGCTCAACGAACTGAAAACCAAAGCAGGTAAAGACCCGGCGGCGAATATCCGCCCGGTTGCCCGCCAGGTGGAAGGGATGTTTGTACAGATGATGTTGAAAAGCATGCGTGAAACCCTGCCGAAAGATGGGATGTTCAGCAGCGATTCAACGCGTTTGTACACCAGCATGTATGACCAGCAGATTGCGCAGCAGATGACTGCCGGTAAAGGTCTCGGTCTGGCTGACATGATTGTGAAACAGACCGACGCCGCGCAAGGTATTCAGCCGCAAGAGCAGACGCAGCAAGTGCCGATGAAGTTCGACCTGGAAACGGTGACCAGTTATCAGAACCAGGCGCTGACGCAGATGGTGCGTAAGGCGATCCCGAAAACAACGGGGGGCGGTGATGAACCCCTCTCCGGCGACAGCAAAGACTTCCTGGCGCAGCTTTCTCTGCCTGCGCGACTTGCCAGTGAACAGAGCGGTGTTCCACACCACCTGATTCTGGCACAGGCCGCGCTGGAATCGGGCTGGGGTCAGCGACAGGTCCGCAAGGAAAACGGCGAGCCGAGCTTTAACATCTTCGGCGTGAAGGCGACTTCCGGCTGGAAGGGACCAACCACGGAGATCACGACCACCGAATACGAGAACGGTGCGGCGGTGAAGGTCAAAGCAAAATTCCGCGTTTACAGCTCTTATCTGGAAGCGTTGTCCGATTATGTCGGCCTGCTGAGCCGAAATCCGCGTTATACCGCCGTTACCCAGGCGGCGACGGCGGAGCAGGGGGCTCAGGCTCTGCAAAATGCAGGTTATGCGACCGATCCGAACTATGCGCGTAAGCTCACCAGCATGATCCAGCAGCTGAAATCCATGGGCGAGAAGGTCAGCAAAGCCTATAGCACAGATATTGAAAATCTGTTCTGAAAGTTCTCAAGTCCCGGTGGAGGTTGCCGATAACCTTCATCAGGACTCGTGTCTGAACGTATAAAAGGAACCCCCATGTCCAGTTTGATTAACAGCGCCATGAGTGGCCTCAGTGCTGCGCAGTCGGCACTCAATACCGTCAGTAATAATATTTCAAGCTATAACGTGGCAGGTTACACCCGCCAGACCACGGTGCTGGGCGCGTCTAACAGCACGCTGACCGGCGGTGGCTGGGTGGGTAACGGGGTTTATGTCTCCGGTGTCCAGCGTGAGTATGACGCTTTCATCACCAACCAGTTGCGTGCCGCGCAAACGCAGAGCAGCGGCCTGACGACGCGCTATCAGCAGATGTCAAAAATCGACGATGTGCTGTCCGATACGACCAACTCGCTCTCTACGACGTTGCAGGACTTCTTCAAGAGTCTGCAAACGCTGGTAAGCAACGCGGAAGATCCCGCTGCACGCCAGACGGTGCTGGGAAAAGCGGGCGGTCTGGTCAATCAGTTTAAAACCAACGATCAGTATCTCCGCGATCAGGATACGCAGGTAAATACCGCGATTTCGACCAGCGTTTCTCAGATCAACAACTACGCCAAACAGATTGCGAATCTGAACGATCAGATTTCCCGTCTGACCGGTGTCGGTGCGGGTGCATCGCCAAACGATCTGCTCGACCAGCGCGATCAGCTCGTCAATGAGCTGAACAAAATCGTAGGTGTGGAAGTTTCTGTTCAGGATAGCGGTACGTTTAACATCTCTTTCGGCAACGGTTACAGCCTGGTGCAGGGCAGCAAAGCCAACCAGCTGGCGGCAGTTAAGTCCAGCGCTGATCCGGCTCGTACGACCGTAGCCTACGTCGACGACGTTGCGGGTAATATTGAGATCCCGGAAAAAATGATTACGACCGGCTCTTTAGGCGGTTTGCTGACATTCCGTAATGAAGATCTGGATAAAGCCCGTAACACCCTGAACCAAATGGCACTGGCCTTTGCCGATGCAATGAACACGCAGCATGAAGCCGGTTTTGATGCAAACGGTGATGCGGGCGGTAAGCTGTTCGACTTCGGTTCTCCGGCGGTTCTGTCCAATAGCAAGAATGGCGGTTCGGCCGTTGTTACGGCTTCTGTAACGGACAGCAAACAAGTCCAGGCGACAGACTATAAGCTGCAATTTAATGGCACCGACTGGACGGTCACCCGTACCTCCGATAAAACCAGCTTTACGATGAGCCCGGATGCAAGCGGCAATCTGTCGTTTGACGGTCTTAACGTCAATGTGAGCGGCACAGCAAACACCAAAGACAGTTTCACCGTGAAGCCTGTTTCCAATGTCATCATGAACATGGATCTGGCAATCAGTGACGAGTCTAAACTGGCGATGGCGTCGGTGCAGAACGGCGGTGAGAGTGACAACCGTAACGGTCAAAAACTGCTTGATTTGCAAAATGCCAAAGTGGTGGGGGGAAACAAAACCTTCAACGATGCGTATGCTTCTCTCGTCAGTACCGTCGGTAGCTCAACGGCGTCACTGAAAGTGAGCAGCCAGACGAAAGCGAATGTGGAAACACAGTTAGTTAAACAACAGCAGACCATCTCTGGGGTAAACCTCGACGAAGAGTATGGCAATTTGCAGCGTTATCAGCAGTATTACCTGGCTAATGCGCAGGTTCTCCAGACTGCCAGTACGCTCTTCGATGCAATTATCAACATTCGTTAAGGTTGAGGTGAACAATGCGTATTAGCACCCAGATGATGTATGAGCAGAACATGCGTGGGATCACTGATTCCCAGAGCAGGTGGCTGAACTACGGTGAGCAAATGTCCACCGGTAAGCGCGTCAATCGTCCGTCGGATGATCCTATCGCGGCTTCTCAGGCCATTGTTCTGTCACAATCGCAGTCACAAAATAGCCAGTTCGCGTTAGCGCGTACCTTTGCCACGCAAAAGGTTTCGCTGGAAGATAATGTGTTAACCCAGGTGAATACCGCGATATCCAGCGTGCGTGAGAAATTAGTCTACGCGTCGAACGGGACATTAAGCGATGATGACCGTCTTTCTCTGGCGACCGATATTCAGGGGATCCGCGATCAGCTCATGAACCTGGCCAACACGACGGATGGTAATGGTCGCTTTATCTTCGCGGGATACAAAACCGAAAGCGCACCGTTTGATGCCGCGACCGGGAATTACAACGGTGGTGCTGAGGCGATCACTCAGCAGGTCGATACGGCGCGGAATATGGCGATAAGCCATACAGGTCAGCAGATTTTCGAAAGCATTACCAGTAATGCGGAACAGCTGCCGGGCGGTGGATATGGCGAAACCAATATGTTCAAGATCCTTGATTCTGCTATTGCATCGTTGAAGACACCGATTGAAAACGATCCGGCTGCTGCCACTGCGCAAAGCCAGGTGATTGCCAATGCGCAAATCGGTATCAAAAACTCCCAGAACAATATCCTTACCGTTGTTGCGGACGTGGGCACCAAGATGAACGAGCTGGAAAAACTCGATACGCTGGGTGACGATCGTGCGCTTGGGCAGACTAAGCAGATGAGTGACCTGGTTGATGTAGACTGGAACGAAGCGATTTCCTCTTACACCATGCAGCAGGCGGCCTTGCAGGCGTCTTATAAAGCGTTTAGCGATATGCAGGGCATGTCTCTGTTCCAGCTGAACAAATAACATCTTGACCTCTTAGAACATGTCTTGAAACTGGGCATGTTTTACTGCCCAATCCGTCTGGATTGGGCATTTTTTTATGCAACTTCTGCTGGTGTGGAGGCGACTCGGGCGCTTTCAACCAGACGGATCCCCAGCGCAATGACGCCACAGACGGTTGCCAGAGCGACCACGCCCGTCCAGCCCGCCAGCGAGTAAATATTACTGCCTATGGCTGAGCCCAGTGCCATGCCGATAAAGATAACGGTAAAGAGCAGAGCATTAAGGCGGCCCCGGGCCTGTGGTTCAAGGCTGTAGACCAGATTCTGATGGGCCACCAGACTGGACTGCAGACCCAGATCGAACCCAACGGCAGAGACGGCAATCAGAATCAGCTGCCCGTGAATTCCCAAAGCAGGCATCAGGAACATCAGGGCAAACGAGACGGTCACAAGTAATGCGCCAAGCTGTGTGACTTTTCCGGCTCCCAGTTTATCTGCCAGCCCACCCGCCAGCGGGGCGGCTAATGCACCTGCTGCACCCGCAATACCAAAACCACCGGCTACGGCACTACCCAGGTGATAACGCTCCAGAAGCATAACCGCCAGCGTGGACCAGAAGGCGCTAAAGGCAATCGAGAGAAAACCCTGTGCCAGCGCTGCACGGCGCAATGCCGGATAACGACGCCACAGATGTTCCATAGAACGCATCAGCGCGGGGTAGCTCAGCGTGGAGTGAATGGCGAAACGGGGAAGTACAATCCACATCATCACCCCGATAAACGCAATGCTCACCGCAGCCAGTTGGTACATGACGCGCCAGCCAAAGGCTTCTCCCACCACGCCGCTAACAGTTCTCGACAACAAGATGCCCATCAGCAGCCCCGTCATTACCGTACCCACGGTTTTCCCCAGCTTCCCTTCCGGCGCGAGAATAGCCGCCGCCGGAACGATATCTTGTGCCATGGTGGCGGCCATGCCGATAAGCAAACTTGCCAGCAACAGGGAATGGAGTTGCCCGGTCAGGCTACAGCCCAGCAGGAACAGGGCGAGCGCCGCGCTTTTTATCAGAATTAACGTCCTGCGGTCATGACGATCGCCCAGTGGAAGCAGGAACAGAATGCCGAGCGCATAACCTGCCTGAGTTAAGGTTGGTACTAACCCCATGCCTTCAATGCTCAGATGAAGATCGGCACCCATGAGCGGAAGAAGGGGCTGGGCGTAATAGATGGATGCCACGCTAAAGCCAGCACCCAGCGCCAGCATGAAAATTACCCAGCGGCTGGCTGCGTGGGGGGAAGTCGTTGTGTTCATAAGATGTTCCTCATTCGTCGTGTGGGGCTATTTTTTATCAGTCTGCCTTGCGAGGGTAGCCAGCCTGGTGGTAAAACGCTTATACGTTAAACGTATGTCAGGGAGGTGTATGAAACGAGTTGAGCGTTTAGACAGAGTGGAATTGATGCGAACGTTTGTTCGTATCGTTGAAACCGGGTCGTTATCAGCAGCGGCAAGGCAGCTTTCAACCACTCAGGCCACGGTTAGCCGACGTTTGCAGTCTCTGGAGACCCTGCTGGGGGCTCGCTTGCTGCTGCGTACAACCCATGCGACCCGACTTACTGACGATGGTGAGCGCTGCTATCAACACGCCCGGCGCGTGATTGACAGCTGGCTGGCACTTGAGGATGAAGTCGGACAGGCTGAAGATGAACCGGTGGGGGTATTACGGGTGCGTGCACCGCACGCTTTCGGGCAGGATCAGTTTCTGAAGCCATTAACCGAATTTTTGCATCGTTATCCGCAGTTGTCCGTTGAGTGGATGTTGCATGACAGGTCGGTAGATTTCCTGAGTGACAACATTGATTGCGCGATCCGCGTGGGTGCTGAGGTCGATCCGGCGACGGTATCAGTGCAACTGGCAGAGGTGCCGCGCTCCGTCGTGGCATCCCCGGTACTGCTGGCGCGTTTTCCGGAGGTCAAAACGCCAGAGGATTTGCAGGCACTTCCCTGGATCGCCATCAGTACCTTTTATCAGCGGCATATAGAGTTATTTGACGGCTCGGCACAACCAACGCGTATCGCCATTACGCCGCGTCTCAGTACTGACAGTTTGTACGTGGCGCGCAATACGGTATTAACCGGGCTGGGTGTCGCGATGGTCTCCAGCTGGACGGTGAAAGAGGATATTGAGGAAGGGCGCCTGATTCATCTTCTTCCTGAGTGGCAACCTGCGGCTCTGCCAGTCCATCTGGTTTATCCCTGGTCGCGTTACTATCCGGCGCGTTTACGTCATTTTCTTGAGATGATGAAGCAAGTGATGCCGGACATTGCCGGAATGAGAAAGCCTGTAAACAAGCAATAAAAAAGCCGACCCGGAGGTCGGCTTTTTACTTGATGCCGTTACTCGACAGAGCGCGGGCGAGTCGCCGGTGCAGTCGCCTGATGCGTTGCACTATGACCACCTGCTGAGCCTTTGCCTTCGAAATTGAAAGCAGGGCGTACCCAGTCACTGTGACGCGGGGTTTCAGGCACGTACTCAGGTGCCGGAGCGCGCGTCATAGGAGCTGTCGCCACGTGGGCAGAAGCTGGCGTAGACACAACCGGCTCCGGTTTCACCTCAGGTGCTTTCACTTCTTCGGCTGCACGAACAGGTTCAGCGACAATCTCAACATCCTGAACCACATTTTCAGTGACGGTTTCGGCCACGATTTCAGCGGTATCTTCAACAGCAGCAGCAGGCTGTACTTCTTCCGCGACCTCTTCTGCCACTACGGTATCTTCTTCAGCAATCAGCTGCGGTGCAGCATCAACCGGGGTGGCAATCACTTCCGGATGCGTGGTTTCTACCGTCACGGCATGCGGGGTTTCTACCTCAATAGCTTGCGGTTCAACCACGATGGCTGCTTCAGCTACGGCTTCTTCCACTGCTGCGACTGGCGCAATCAACTCTTCTGTCACCACCTGTTGTTCCACAACCTGCTCCGGACGAGCGACCGGGTAGCGGATCCAGACTTTACCGGATGCCATTTCAGGTGATGCGCATGCCACGGCTAATGGCATTGGCGACTGGGCAGGGTAACGCTCATCACGATAACGACGGCGACGCTGACCACTGACGCGCAGATGGCGTGGAGAACGACGTGAACGACGCGGCATACCGGCATTATCGCGGTTTTCACCGTTCTCATCCTGCTCAACCGTGTTTTCTACCACAGCCGGCAGATCAACTTTTGCCAGTTGGGTACCGGTTGTGTTCTCGCTTGTTTCAGCGGTGACAATGGTTGACTCTTCGGTAGCTTCGGAGGTGAAGCGTACTTTCTGCGCAAGCTGACGCTGCTTACGACGCGGCATAACCTGAGTCCGTTCTTCCTGCTCACCGTCCTGCTGTTCAACAGGCTCTTCGCGGTTCAGGTTTTTGACTTCCTGCTGCGCCTGACGTTTCTCGTCGTTACGACGACGGTTACGCTCGCGACGTGGCTGCTGGTCGTCACGCTGTTTGCTCTTCTCAGACTCATCGCCCGCCTGCTGGCGAATTTCACGATCTTCAACATTTTGCTGTTGTTTCTCGCGACGGTTGCGACGGTTGTCTTCACGTTGTTCACGGCCTTCACCGTTGTCTGAACGGTTGTCACGACGCTCGCTGCGGTCATTACGGTCGTTGCGGTCATTACGATCGCGGCGATTGTTCTGACGCTTACGACGGTCCTGCTGACGCTCAGGCTTGGCCGCTTTTGGCTCTTCTTTCGGCTGCTCTGGCTGTGCTTCCTCGCCGGCAAACATTTTCTTCAATGCGCCAAAGAAGCGGCTCAGAAGACCTGGTTGATCCGGTTGGGTTTTTTCCACTGTGACTGCTGATTTCTGTGCCGCAGGTTTTGCAGCAGGTTTTTCCAGCGCCGTTTCAGGTGGTGCTTCAGGCATGATAAAGGTCGCTAACGCAGGCTGCTCTGGCAGTTTACGCTCGGCAGGCTCTTCATCGGAAGGCAGAGCCATCTCTTCTTCATGCAGCTTCGGCAGCAGGTAGCTGAGCGTGGTTGTCTCTTCGCCTTTACGGACGCGCAGCACGTGATAGTGCGGGGTTTCCATCTGATCGTTTGGCACGATAATGCAGCGAACGCCACCCTGGCGTGCTTCGATGGCACTTACCGCTGCACGTTTTTCGTTCAGCAGGTAGGACGCAATTGGCACAGGAACAATGGCGTGAACCTCTTTGGTGTTCTCTTTCAGTGCTTCTTCTTCGATCAGACGCAGGATAGAGAGGGACAGAGATTCGTTATCACGCACGGTACCGGTGCCGGAGCAACGCGGGCAGACGTGATGGCTGGATTCACCCAGTGACGGGCTCAGACGCTGACGGGACATCTCCAGCAAACCGAAACGCGAGATATGGCTAATCTGGATGCGCGCACGGTCCTGACGCACCGCCTCACGCAGACGGTTTTCAACCGCGCGCTGGTGACGAACCGGGGTCATGTCGATGAAGTCGATAACGATCAGACCACCCAGGTCGCGCAGGCGGAGCTGGCGGGCGATTTCATCAGCGGCTTCAAGGTTGGTATTGAAGGCAGTCTCTTCGATGTCGCCGCCGCGTGTTGCACGCGCGGAGTTGATATCGATAGCTGTCAGCGCTTCAGTGGTATCAATAACGATAGAACCACCGGATGGCAGACGCACTTCACGCTGGAACGCTGACTCAATCTGGGATTCAATCTGATAGTGGCTGAACAGCGGGATTTCACCGGTGTACAGTTTGATTTTGCTGGTGAAATCCGGACGACCCAATGCGGCAATGTGCTGGCGCGCCAGCTCAAGCACTTTCGGGTTATCGATCAGAATCTCACCGATGTCCTGACGCAGGTAATCACGGAAGGCACGCACGATAACGTTGCTTTCCTGGTGGATCAGGAATGGAGCAGGGCGGCTTTCCGCTGCTTTCTGGATGGCTTCCCAGTGCTTCAGACGGAAACTCAGGTCCCACTGCAATGCTTCGGCTGATTTACCTACGCCTGCAGTACGCACGATAAGCCCCATGCCATCAGGCAATTCGAGACTAGCCAGCGCTTCTTTCAGCTCGGTACGGTCATCACCTTCGATACGGCGAGAGATACCACCCGCGCGCGGGTTGTTTGGCATCAGAACCAGATAGCTCCCTGCCAGGCTGATAAAGGTAGTCAGTGCGGCGCCTTTATTGCCACGCTCTTCTTTATCAATCTGAACGATAACTTCCTGACCTTCACGCAGAACATCTTTGATGTTTGGACGGCCATGGGAGTTGTAGTTTGCAGGGAAATATTCGCGGGCGATTTCTTTCAGAGGGAGAAAACCGTGACGCTCAGCACCGTAATCGACAAATGCAGCTTCAAGGCTTGGTTCAATGCGGGTGATTTTACCTTTGTAAATGTTCGCTTTTTTCTGTTCGTGTCCAGGACTTTCGATATCCAGATCGTACAGGCGCTGCCCATCCACAAGGGCGACACGCAACTCTTCTTGCTGAGTTGCGTTGATTAACATTCTTTTCATCGTAACTTACTCGTTATTCTTACATTGACGACAAAGCTGCGGGCAAGGTGACGCTTTCCGGGGTATGAACCGATGGCCTCGTGTCTATTCACGTCGCCAACCTCACGGTTGTCGCTCGCTTAAGAGGCGCAGAGTGTCGGTTGCCTGTATTTCATACGGAAACACAGCGCAATTATCAGGGGAATTGCCTGGGTAGAACTCTCCAGAGAACAATCCTTATACCGGGAAGTACTGCAACCCGCAGCCCGCTAACTGCCTGAAAGATCAATACGTCTTACGCCATTGCTGCGTGGATGATCGGTCAGACAAAATTGGTCATTCCGTCAACATCCTTACAAAACCTGGATTAAACACGGAAAACGGATTCATTATTCCACTGCTCGCCGGGTTATAGCAAGATGACTTTTACCAATTATCACCCGGTTACTCACAGTTTCTTCACTTCTGAATGGTGATTGGTTTAATAACCACCAAATCGGTTGCGTGAAACGGGGGGACAGGCCGGATAAAAGTAAATATAAGCATAGAAAAATGAGTGGCGCTAATGGCTGACGATATTTAGAATCGCCAACCATGAAAACAGAGACTCCAGCCGTAAAAATGGTTGTCATCGCCGAAGATGAAGCGGGGCAACGTATCGACAACTTTTTGCGCACTCAACTGAAAGGTGTGCCAAAGAGTATGATCTACCGTATCTTGCGTAAGGGTGAAGTGCGGGTTAATAAAAAGCGCGTGAAACCTGAGTATAAGCTCGAAGCTGGCGATGAAGTGCGTATTCCGCCAGTGCGCGTTGCAGAACGTGAAGAAGAGGTCGTTTCACCTAAGCTACAAAAAGTCGCGGCCCTGAGCGATGTGATCCTTTATGAGGATGACTACATTCTGGTGCTAAATAAACCGTCAGGTACTGCTGTTCATGGTGGTAGCGGTCTGAGCTTCGGCGTGATTGAAGGGCTGCGAGCCCTGCGTCCGGAGGCGCGTTTCCTCGAACTGGTGCACCGCCTTGACCGTGACACGTCCGGCGTACTGCTGGTGGCGAAAAAACGCTCTGCACTGCGTTCTTTACATGAGCAATTGCGTGAAAAAGGGATGCAGAAAGATTATCTGGCGCTGGTTCGCGGTCAGTGGCAGTCCCATGTGAAAGTGGTGCAGGCGCCATTGCTGAAAAACATTCTGCAAAGCGGCGAGCGTATTGTCCGCGTGAGCCAGGAAGGGAAACCGTCAGAGACGCGTTTCAAAGTTGAAGAGCGCTATGAGTTTGCCACACTGGTGCGCTGCAGTCCGGTGACCGGTCGTACCCACCAGATCCGCGTGCATACCCAGTTTGCAGGCCATCCTATCGCGTTTGATGATCGCTATGGCGATCGGGAGTTCGATAAGCAGCTGGCGGGCACGGGGCTGTCTCGTCTGTTCCTGCATGCGGCAGCGCTGAAGTTTACTCATCCAAATACGGGCGAAACCATCCGTATTGAAGCACCGCTGGATGAGCAGTTGAAACGCTGTTTGAAAGTTCTGCGCGGCTGATTTTGCCTGGTGCCCTCTCTCTGTGAGGGGCACCAGGACGCAACGGTTTTATCACGACGTCAGCGGATTACACGCTTCTCGCCTTAACATCTGACACAAGGCAATCAGCGGTAACCCAACCAGCGTGTTCGGGTCTCGACCTTCGAGTTTGTCGAACAGCGCAATCCCCAATCCTTCACTTTTAAAGCTCCCCGCACAGTTCAGCGGTCGCTCACGACGCACATAATCCACAATCTCTTGCTCGCTGAGATGGCGGAAGTGCACATCGAAAGGCTCGCACTCCGTTTGCAGATGGCCAGAGGCAGAGTTGTACAGCGCCAGGCCCGTATAAAAGGTGACGATATTACCGCGTGCGCTCATCAACTGCTGAATGGCATTCTCTTCGGTATGAGGTTTCCCGGTGATAACGCCGTCAAGCACGCAAACCTGATCGGAGCCTATAATCAAATGCGAAGGATAATATGCGGCGAGCGATTGTGCTTTCTCCTTAGCAAGACGCGTCACCAGATGACGCGGTGATTCGCCAGGCTGTGGCGTCTCATCAACGTCTGGTGCAGCACATTCAAACGGGATCCCGAGCTTTTCCAGCAGCATTCGGCGGTAGGGAGAAGTGGAAGCAAGTACGAGATTTGGCATATTTTTATCACCAGATATAGCGTATCGATGCCAGCCATTTTAAACTACAGGCCGCAATGTGTGCGAATAATTGGCAAAAGGCAGCCCAGGTTGCCTTTTTCTTTGACTATATGACGTTACAAAGTTAATATGCGCGCCCTATGCAAAAGGTAAAATTACCCCTGACTCTTGATCCGGTTCGTACGGCTCAAAAACGCCTCGATTACGAAGGTATCTATACTTCCGATCAGGCCGAGCGTATTGCCGAATCCGTAGTCAGTGTGGACAGTGATGTAGAATGCTCCATGTCGTTCGCTATCGATAACCAGCGTCTCGCCGTTTTAACCGGTGATGCAAAGGTAACGGTAACGCTCGAGTGTCAGCGTTGCGGGAAACCGTTTGTACAGCATGTTCACACAACGTATTGTTTCAGTCCGGTTCGTTCTGACGAACAGGCTGAAGCACTCCCGGAAGCGTATGAGCCGATTGAGGTTAACGAATTCGGTGAAATCGATCTTCTGGCTCTGGTTGAAGATGAAATCATCCTCACCTTGCCAGTGGTTCCGGTGCATGATTCTGAACACTGTGAAGTGTCCGAGGCGGACATGGTCTTTGGGGAACTGCCTGATGAAGCGCAAAAACCAAACCCATTTGCCGTATTAGCCAGCTTAAAGCGTAAGTAATTGAGGAGTAAGGTCCATGGCCGTACAACAGAATAAACCAACCCGTTCCAAACGTGGCATGCGTCGTTCCCATGACGCGCTGACTGCAGTTACCAGCCTGTCTGTAGACAAGACTTCTGGTGAGAAACACCTGCGTCACCACATCACCGCTGACGGTTTCTACCGCGGCCGCAAGGTTATCACTAAGTAATCACGCGCAAGCGTGATGAAGCTTAGTGAGGATTTCCCCGTGCAAACGGGGAATTTACCGAACCAGGCTGCGACGATACCTTGACACGTCTAACCCTGGCGTTAGATGTCATGGGGGGAGATTTTGGCCCTTCTGTGACAGTGCCTGCAGCATTGCAGGCACTGAATTCTAATTCGCAACTCACACTTCTTTTAGTCGGAAATCCCGACACAATCACGCCATTACTTGCAAAAGCTGACTTTGAACAACGTTCGCGTCTGCAGATTATTCCTGCGCAGTCAGTTATTGCCAGTGATGCCCGGCCCTCGCAGGCGATTCGCAATAGCCGTGGTAGCTCAATGCGGATGGCGCTTGAGCTGGTGAAAGAAGGGCGAGCGCAGGCTTGCGTCAGTGCGGGAAATACCGGTGCGCTGATGGGGCTGTCGAAATTGTTGCTCAAGCCTATTGAGGGTATTGAGCGCCCGGCGCTGGTGACGGTATTACCGCATCAACAGAAGGGCAAGACAGTGGTGCTCGATTTGGGCGCTAATGTCGACTGTGATAGTACAATGCTGGCTCAGTTTGCCGTGATGGGTTCGGTGCTGGCAGAAGAAGTGGTCGGGATCAACAATCCCCGTGTTGCGTTACTGAACATTGGTGAAGAAGAGACCAAAGGCCTGGACAGCATTCGCGAAGCTGCAGAATTGCTCAAACAGGTTCCTTCCATCAACTATATTGGTTATCTCGAAGCCAATGAGTTGCTGACGGGTAAAACGGATGTTCTGGTGTGCGATGGCTTCACCGGAAACGTAACGTTAAAAACCATGGAAGGGGTCGTGCGCATGTTTCTTTCTCTGCTGAAATCTCAAGGAGAAGGCAAAAAAAGCGCCTGGTGGTTGATTTTATTGAAGCGTTGGTTACAAAAAAGTCTGACGCGGCGATTCAGTCACCTCAACCCCGACCAGTATAATGGCGCCTGTCTGTTAGGATTGCGCGGCATCGTGATTAAGAGTCATGGCGCCGCCAATCAGCGAGCATTTGCTGTCGCGATTGAACAGGCAGTGCAGGCGGTGCAGCGACAAGTCCCTCAGCGGATTGCCGCTCGCCTGGAATCTGTATTAGCTAAAAGTGACTGAGCGTACATGTATACGAAGATTTTAGGTACCGGCAGCTACCTGCCAAAACAAGTGCGTACCAACGCCGATCTGGAAAAAATGGTAGATACGTCTGACGAGTGGATTGTCACGCGCACAGGTATCCGTGAACGTCGTATCGCCGCGCCAGACGAAACCGTGTCCACCATGGGTTACGAAGCCGCACAGCGTGCTATCGAAATGGCGGGCATCGATAAAGAAGAGATTGGCCTGATCGTGGTCGCCACGACGTCAGCCACGCATGCTTTCCCAAGCGCGGCGTGCCAGGTGCAAAACATGCTCGGCATTAAGGGCTGTCCGGCGTTTGACGTCGCTGCTGCGTGTGCAGGTTTCACCTATGCGCTGAGCGTTGCCGATCAGTATGTAAAATCCGGTGCCGTGAAATATGCGCTGGTCATTGGTGCTGACGTTCTGGCGCGTACCTGCGATCCAACCGATCGCGGTACGATCATTATTTTTGGTGATGGTGCGGGTGCGGTACTGCTGGGCCAGTCCGAAGAGCCGGGCATCATCTCCACGCATCTGCATGCCGATGGAAGCTACGGTGAATTGCTGACGCTGCCTAACGCCGATCGCGTTAACCCGGATAACTCCATTTACCTGACAATGGCGGGTAATGAAGTCTTCAAGGTAGCGGTGACTGAGCTTGCGCACATTGTCGACGAGACGCTGGAAGCCAATAACCTTGAACGCACCGCACTCGACTGGCTGGTGCCGCATCAGGCGAACCTGCGAATCATCAGCGCGACCGCTAAAAAGCTGGGCATGTCGATGGATAACGTTGTGGTGACGCTGGATCGTCACGGCAACACCTCTGCGGCATCGGTACCGTGCGCATTTGATGAAGCGGTACGTGATGGACGAATTAAACGGGGCCAACTGGTCTTGCTTGAAGCCTTCGGTGGTGGGTTCACCTGGGGTTCCGCGCTGGTTCGTTTCTAGGATAAGGAATAAAAAATGACGCAATTTGCTTTTGTATTCCCGGGCCAGGGATCTCAAACCGTAGGGATGTTGTCTGAAATGGCAGCAAATTATCCGGTAATTGAAGAGACTTTCCGTGAAGCTTCAGATGCACTGGGTTATGATCTGTGGGCACTGACTCAACAGGGGCCGGCTGAAGAACTGAACAAAACCTGGCAGACTCAGCCAGCGCTGCTGACTGCATCCGTTGCGCTGTGGCGTGTCTGGCAGCAGCAGGGCGGTAAAGCGCCAGCGCTGCTCGCGGGTCACAGCCTGGGTGAATACTCTGCGCTGGTGTGTGCCGGTGTGATCGCGTTTGCTGATGCGGTACGTCTGGTGGAACTGCGCGGTAAATTCATGCAGGAAGCCGTACCAGAAGGCACGGGTGGCATGTCTGCCATCATCGGCCTTGATGATGCCGCCATTGCGAAAGCCTGTGAAGAATCAGCCGAAGGTCAGGTCGTTTCTCCGGTTAACTTCAACTCGCCGGGCCAGGTGGTTATCGCCGGTCATAAAGAAGCGGTTGAACGTGCGGGTGCTGCCTGTAAAGCCGCGGGCGCGAAGCGTGCTCTGCCATTGCCAGTGAGCGTGCCGTCACACTGTGCGCTGATGAAGCCTGCTGCCGACAAACTGGCGGTTGAGCTGAAAAAAATTACGTTTAACGCACCGACAATTTCCGTTGTGAATAACGTCGATGTGAAATGCGAAACAGCGCCGGACGCTATCCGTGACGCGTTGATTCGCCAGCTCTACAGCCCGGTACAGTGGACCAAAACCGTTGAGTTTATGGCGTCACAGGGCGTTGAGCATCTGTATGAAGTCGGTCCAGGTAAAGTCCTCACCGGTCTGACAAAACGTATTGTTGACACCCTGACAGCTTCGGCGATTAACGAGCCAGAAGCGATGTCAGCGGCACTCTCGCAATAAAAGAGGAATACCATGAGTTTTGAAGGAAAAATCGCCCTGGTGACGGGTGCAAGCCGCGGTATCGGGCGTGCAATTGCTGAAACACTGGTTGCGCGCGGCGCGAAAGTGATTGGTACAGCAACCAGCGAGAATGGCGCTCAGGCCATCAGCGAATATCTGGGTGCAAACGGTAAAGGTCTGGTACTGAATGTGACTGAACCTGCATCCATCGAATCTGTTCTGGAAAATATTCGCGCAGAGTTCGGCGAAGTGGATATTCTGGTAAACAATGCCGGGATCACTCGTGATAACCTGTTAATGCGAATGAAAGACGACGAGTGGAACGATATTATCGAAACCAACCTGTCATCTGTATTCCGTCTGTCAAAAGCGGTAATGCGCGCTATGATGAAAAAGCGTCATGGTCGTATTATCACTGTCGGTTCTGTGGTTGGTACCATGGGAAATGCTGGTCAGGCTAACTACGCTGCGGCGAAAGCAGGTCTGATTGGTTTCAGTAAGTCGCTGGCGCGTGAAGTCGCGTCTCGCGGTATTACTGTGAACGTTGTTGCTCCGGGCTTTATTGAAACGGACATGACGCGTGCGCTGACTGAAGAACAGCGTGCGGGTACACTGGCAGCAGTTCCTGCAGGTCGCTTAGGTGACCCTAAAGAAATTGCCAGTGCGGTTGCATTTTTAGCCTCTGACGAAGCGGGTTACATCACTGGTGAGACCCTCCACGTCAACGGCGGGATGTACATGGTTTAATCACGATGAAAAATATTTGCGTTATTGTAGGGATTGGCCTCAAAATAACGTAAAATCGTGGTAAGAACTGCCGGGATTTAGTTGCAAATTTTTCAACATTTTATACACTACGAAAACCATCGCGAAAGCGAGTTTTGATAGGAAATTTAAGAGTATGAGCACTATCGAAGAACGCGTTAAGAAAATTATCGGCGAACAGCTGGGCGTTAAGCAGGAAGAAGTTGTGAACTCCGCTTCCTTCGTTGAAGACCTGGGCGCAGATTCTCTTGACACCGTTGAGCTGGTAATGGCTCTGGAAGAAGAGTTTGATACTGAGATTCCGGACGAAGAAGCTGAGAAAATCACCACCGTTCAGGCTGCCATTGATTACATCAACGGTCACCAGGCGTAAGTGAACATCTCCAGGCGGTCATTCGACCGCCTGAGTTTTATCTTTTTTGTCCCACGAATCCCTTTTTTATCCCTCCCTGGAGGACAAACGTGTCTAAGCGTCGTGTAGTTGTGACCGGACTTGGCATGTTGTCTCCTGTCGGCAATACCGTAGAGTCCACCTGGAAAGCTCTCCTTGCCGGTCAGAGCGGCATCAGCCTAATCGACCATTTCGATACTAGCGCCTATGCAACGAAATTTGCTGGCTTAGTAAAGGATTTTAACTGTGAAGAGATCATCTCGCGTAAAGAACAGCGCAAGATGGATGCCTTCATTCAATATGGAATTGTCGCTGGCGTTCAGGCCATGCAGGATTCTGGTCTTGAAATTACGGAAGAGAACGCAACCCGTATCGGTGCCGCTATTGGCTCCGGAATTGGCGGTCTTGGCCTGATTGAGGAAAACCATACATCTCTGATGAATGGTGGCCCGCGTAAGATCAGCCCGTTCTTTGTTCCGTCCACGATTGTTAACATGGTGGCGGGTCATCTGACCATCATGTTTGGCCTGCGTGGGCCAAGCATTTCTATCGCGACCGCATGTACGTCCGGCGTGCATAACATCGGCCAGGCCGCGCGTATCATTGCGTACGGCGATGCAGATGCTATGGTTGCGGGTGGTGCTGAAAAAGCCAGTACCCCGCTGGGTGTGGGTGGTTTCGGTGCCGCGCGTGCGCTGTCTACCCGCAACGATAACCCTCAGGCGGCAAGCCGTCCGTGGGATAAAGACCGTGATGGTTTCGTACTGGGTGATGGTGCGGGTATGCTCGTGCTGGAAGAGTACGAACATGCTAAAAAACGCGGCGCGAAAATTTATGCTGAAGTCGTTGGCTTTGGTATGAGTAGCGATGCTTACCACATGACGTCGCCTCCAGAGAACGGCGCAGGTGCTGCGCTGGCTATGGAGAACGCGATTCGTGACGCGGGTATTACCCCGGCACAGATTGGCTACGTTAACGCGCACGGCACTTCTACGCCAGCAGGCGATAAAGCGGAAGCTCAGGCTGTTAAGTCTATCTTCGGCGAGTCTGCCAGCCGCGTACTGGTGAGCTCCACGAAGTCCATGACCGGCCACCTGTTGGGCGCGGCGGGTGCAGTAGAGTCTATCTACTCCATTCTTGCCCTGCGCGATCAGGCTGTTCCGCCAACCATCAACCTGGATAACCCGGATGAAGGTTGCGATCTGGACTTCGTTCCTCACGAAGCGCGCCAGGTCAGTGGCATGGAGTACACCCTGTGTAACTCCTTCGGCTTTGGTGGTACGAATGGTTCCCTGATTTTTAAAAAGGTCTGAGCCTGACTGCCTGATGGCGATAAAAAGGTCCGCTTGTCGGACCTTTTTTATTCGGTTTTATCCCCTTGTCCGATGTTATTCACCTTGCCAGACTGTACGACCACGCATAAGGAGCCAGTATGTTTCTAATCAATGGCCTTGAGCAGGACACGCTGCCTGCAAGCGACAGGGCGACTCAGTTTGGTGACGGCTGCTTCACCACGGCGCGCATTCATCATGGCGATGTCTGTTTACTTGCAGAGCATATCCGACGATTGCGGGGTGCCTGTGAAAAACTGCTGATCCCTTTCACGGACTGGGACACCCTTGCCGGCGAGATGGCTCAATGGGCAAAAGGGCACTCCAGCGGCGTGCTGAAAGTGATCATCAGCCGTGGTAGTGGTGGCCGGGGCTACAGTGGCGCGAGCTGCCAGCATCCGGTGCGGATCCTCTCCGTTTCTGCATATCCTTCACATTATGAACGTTGGCGTCATGACGGTATCACGCTTGAATTAAGCCCGGTACGCCTTGGGCGAAACCCTGCGCTAGCCGGAATAAAACATCTTAACCGTCTTGAGCAGGTCTTGATTCGTGCTCATCTTGACCAGTCAGACGCAGACGAGGCCCTGGTCCTTGACAGCGAAGGGTTCATTACTGAATGCTGTGCGGCTAATTTATTCTGGCGGCAGGGCAGCGATGTCTTTACGCCGAAGCTTGATCAGGCTGGCGTAAATGGCATTATGCGCCAGTTTTGTCTACAGCAACTGGCACACTCTGGTTTTCGCGTTGTCGAAGTTAACGCAGCTGAGAATGCGCTGATAACAGCAGAAGAGGTCGTTGTCTGTAATGCGTTAATGCCAGTTGTACCTGTTCGCGCCTGCGGCCAACATCGCTGGTCATCGCGCGAGCTGTATCATTTTTTAGCCCCGTTATGTGAGCAAACCAGAACGTCATGAAGAAAATGTTGCGCTTTATCCTGCTCCTGGTTGTTGTGCTGGCTATTGCTGGCGGAGTCGGAGTGTGGAAGGTTCGTCAGCTGGCGGACAGCAAGCTTCTGATCAAAGAAGAGACAATATTTACCCTTAAAGCAGGAACCGGACGTCTGGCGCTGGGTGAACAGCTTTACAGCGATAAAATCATTAACCGTCCGCGTGTCTTCCAGTGGTTATTGCGTATCGAACCTGAGCTGTCGCATTTCAAAGCCGGTACCTATCGTTTTACACCTGGCATGACCGTCAGAGACATGCTGCAACTGCTGGAAAGCGGTAAAGAGGCTCAATTCCCTCTGCGTTTTGTGGAAGGGATGCGCCTGAGCGATTATCTCAAACAGCTGCGTGACGCGCCGTATATCAAACATACGTTAAAAGACGATAGCTATCAGACGGTGGCTGACGCGCTGAAGTTTGAACACCCGGAATGGGTGGAAGGCTGGTTCTGGCCAGACACCTGGATGTACACGGCAGGCACGACCGATGTGGCGATTTTGAAGCGGGCACATAAAAAAATGGTCACCGCGGTGGATTCCGCCTGGGAAGGGCGAATGGAAGGGCTGCCATATAAAGATCAAAACCAGTTTGTCACGATGGCCTCAATCATAGAGAAAGAGACGGCCGTCGCGGCCGAGCGCGATCGGGTTGCATCGGTGTTTATCAACCGTCTGCGCATCGGTATGCGTCTGCAAACCGACCCTACTGTCATCTACGGCATGGGAGAGAGTTATGCGGGTAAGATCTCGAGAAAAGATCTTGAGACGCCAACGGCGTATAATACCTACGTGATTAGCGGGTTACCGCCAGGCCCGATTGCCACACCAAGTGAAGCTTCTCTGCGTGCGGCCGCACATCCGGCTAAAACACCGTATCTCTATTTTGTGGCTGATGGAAAAGGGGGGCATACCTTTAACACCAACCTTGCCAGCCATAATCGCTCTGTTCAGGACTATCTGAAGGCACTTAAGGAAAAAAATGCGCAGTAAATACATTGTCATTGAGGGACTCGAAGGGGCGGGTAAAACCACCGCTCGCAACGTGGTGGTTGATACACTCAACGCGCTCGGCGTTGCGGACATGGTCTTTACCCGCGAGCCGGGCGGTACGCAACTGGCTGAGAAGTTGCGTAGCCTGGTGCTGGATATTAAATCCGTTGGCGATGAAGTTATCACGGACAAAGCTGAAGTTTTGATGTTTTACGCGGCGCGCGTTCAGCTGGTTGAGACGGTGATCAAACCCGCCCTGGCCGAGGACAAGTGGGTCATCGGCGACCGTCACGATCTGTCGACTCAGGCGTATCAGGGGGGTGGGCGTGGTATTGACCAGACGATGCTGGCCACGCTGCGTAATGCCGTGCTCGGTGATTTTCGTCCCGATTTGACGCTCTATCTGGATGTGACCCCGGAAGTGGGTCTGAAACGTGCCCGTGCGCGCGGTGAACTGGACCGTATTGAGCAGGAATCTCTCGACTTCTTTAACCGCACTCGTGCGCGTTATCTGGAGCTGGCAGCGCAGGATAGTTCTATTCGCACTATTGATGCGACCCAATCTCTGGAAGAGGTTACCCGCTCTATTCAGCAAACCGTGACGCAGTGGCTTCGGGAGCAGCAGGCATGAAATGGTATCCATGGTTGCGCCCACACTTTGAACAGCTGATCGGCAGCTATCAGGCGGGTCGGGGGCATCATGCGTTACTGATTCAGGCGTTGCCAGGGATGGGGGATGATGCGTTGATTTATGCCATCACCCGTTTTCTGATGTGCCAGCAACCGGAAGGGCACAAGAGCTGTGGTAAATGCCGTGGCTGTCAGCTGATGCAGGCGGGCACGCATCCTGACTACTACACGCTTGAGCCTGAGAAGGGCAAAAACACGCTGGGTATTGATGCCGTGCGTGAAGTCAGTGAAAAATTGTACGAACACGCGCGACTGGGCGGCGCAAAAGTGGTCTGGCTTAAAGACGCCACACTGCTTACTGAGGCGGCAGCGAACGCACTCTTGAAAACCCTGGAAGAGCCGCCGGAAAAAACGTGGTTCTTCCTCTCTTGCCGTGACCCGGGACGATTACTGGCGACGCTGCGCAGTCGTTGTCGGCTTCATCACCTTGCAGTGCCTCAGGAATCGTGGGCGTTAAGCTGGCTGGAGCGAGAGGTGACAATGTCACAAAATGGTGCGCTGGCCGCATTGCGTCTGAGCAGCGGTGCGCCTGCTGCAGCTCTGGCACTGCTGCAACCTGATGTCTGGTCGCAGCGAGAGACGCTCTGTAAGGCAGTCGACGCTTCACTCAACACCCATGACTGGCTAAGTTTACTGCCTGCACTGAATAGCGATCAGGCCGTTGAACGTCTGCACTGGCTGGCCTCCTTACTTCTGGATGCACTTAAGATCCAGCAAGGTGCAACGCTGCTGACCAACCTGGATGTGTGGCCGCTGGTGAACACACTGGCAAACGGCCTCTCAGGTACGGTTCTGCACGCTATCCTTCATGAGGTTTGCCAGAGCCGTGAACAGCTTTTGACAGTCACTGGTCTTAATCGCGAGCTGTTACTGACCGACCAGTTACTGCGTATTGAACATTACCTGCAACCATGCATCACACCGCCTGTTTCCCATCTCTGAGAGAGACATTATGTTTTTAGTCGACTCACACTGCCATCTTGATGGCCTGGATTATCAATCTCTGCATAAAAACGTGGATGACGTGCTGGCGAAAGCCGCCGCCCGCGATGTGAAATTCTGTCTTGCGGTAGCAACCACGCTGCCGGGCTACCGCTCCATGCGTGAGCTGGTGGGCGTTCGCGATAACGTGGTGTTCTCCTGCGGCGTGCATCCGTTGAATCAGGACGAGGCGTACGACGTTGAGGACTTACGTCGTCTGGCGGCGGAAGAGGGTGTCGTTGCGATGGGTGAGACAGGGCTGGACTATTTCTACACACCTGAAACTAAATCTCGCCAGCAGGAGTCCTTCCGCCATCATATCCGCATTGGCCGCGAACTTAACAAGCCGGTCATTGTTCATACCCGCGATGCGCGTGCCGATACGCTGGCGATCCTCCGGGAAGAAAACGTGACGGATTGTGGTGGCGTACTACACTGTTTCACAGAAGACAGAGAAACGGCGGGTAAACTGCTTGATTTGGGGTTTTATATTTCGTTTTCTGGGATCGTGACGTTCCGTAATGCAGAGCAGCTCCGTGATGCTGCGCGTTATGTTCCGCTCGATCGCATTCTGGTGGAAACAGACTCTCCTTATCTGGCACCGGTACCGCATCGCGGTAAAGAGAACCAGCCAGCCATGACGAGAGATGTAGCTGAGTACATGGCCGTGCTTAAAGGTGTCAGTATTGAAGAGCTGGCCCGCATCACGACCGAAAACTTCTCTACGCTGTTCCATATCGACCCAGCCCGCCTGCAATCTGTTTGATACACCTGTTTTTTTTAGGCTCGTAATTAATAAATAAAACGAGTAAAGTTCACCGCCTCATTTGGGGCGGTGAGGGTGTTTTTAGACACATCCAGACATGCTTTTTGTAAATAACTGAAAGTTTTTCGACCGCCTTAAGCTGAAACGTGATAGCCGTCAAACAAACCCAGAGGGAATTATTTTACTCTGTGTAATAAATAAAGGGCGCTTAGATGTCCCGTCCACGGCACGGTACTCCCCCCGGGCCAATGCGTGAAAGCGTAAAAAAAGCACAAATACTCAGGAGCACTCTCAATTATGTTTAAGAATGCATTTGCTAACCTGCAAAAGGTCGGTAAATCGCTGATGCTGCCAGTATCCGTACTGCCTATCGCAGGTATCCTGCTGGGTGTCGGTTCTGCAAACTTCAGCTGGCTGCCAGCCGTAGTATCCCATGTGATGGCCGAAGCAGGCGGTTCTGTCTTTGCTAACATGCCTCTGATCTTCGCGATCGGTGTGGCTCTGGGCTTCACTAATAACGACGGCGTTTCTGCGCTGGCAGCAGTTGTGGCCTACGGCATCATGGTGAAAACCATGGCTGTGGTTGCACCACTGGTTCTGCACTTACCTGCAGAAGAGATCGCTGCGAAACACCTGGCTGATACCGGTGTTCTGGGCGGTATCATCTCCGGTGCGATTGCGGCCTATATGTTTAACCGCTTCTATCGCATCAAGCTGCCTGAGTATCTGGGCTTCTTCGCGGGCAAGCGTTTCGTTCCGATCATCTCTGGTCTGGCAGCGATTTTCACTGGCGTGATCTTGTCCTTCATCTGGCCACCAATTGGTTCCGCGATTCAGGCATTCTCTCAGTGGGCGGCCTACCAGAACCCAGTTGTTGCGTTCGGTATCTACGGCTTCGTTGAACGCTGCCTGGTACCATTCGGTCTGCACCACATCTGGAACGTACCTTTCCAGATGCAGATTGGTGAATACACCAACGCGGCAGGCCAGGTATTCCACGGTGATATCCCACGCTACATGGCGGGTGACCCAACTGCAGGTAAACTGTCAGGTGGCTTCCTGTTCAAAATGTACGGTCTGCCGGCTGCTGCGATTGCTATCTGGCACTCTGCTAAGCCAGAAAACCGTGCAAAAGTGGGCGGTATCATGATCTCCGCAGCGTTGACCTCGTTCCTGACCGGTATCACCGAGCCGATCGAGTTCTCCTTCATGTTCGTTGCGCCGATCCTGTACGTTATCCACGCGATTCTGGCGGGTCTGGCGTTCCCAATCTGTATCCTGCTGGGTATGCGTGACGGTACGTCCTTCTCTCACGGCCTGATCGACTTCATCGTTCTGTCCGGTAACAGCAGCAAACTGTGGCTGTTCCCAATCGTTGGTGCGTGCTATGCCGTTGTTTACTACACCATCTTCCGTGTGCTGATCAAAGCACTGGACCTGAAAACTCCAGGTCGTGAAGATGCAACAGAAGACAGCAAAGCAGGTGCAACCAGCGAAATGGCTCCGGCACTGGTTGCCGCGTTCGGCGGTAAAGAGAACATCACTAACCTGGACGCGTGCATCACCCGTCTGCGTGTGAGCGTTGCCGACGTCGCGAAAGTAGACCAGCCTGGCCTGAAAAAACTGGGTGCAGCAGGTGTTGTTGTGGCTGGTTCTGGTGTTCAGGCAATCTTCGGTACTAAATCCGATAACCTGAAAACCGAAATGGATGAGTACATCCGCGGCCACTAAGTTGTGACCAGGGGAGACTAAGGCAGCCGAATGGCTGCCTTTTTTATTGGTGCGGAATATGTCTTAAAAAACGTCTCTAATGCGCGCAAGCGGTCACTCTTCATACAGCAGATGAACATTCGGGAAAGAAATCGGGGGAGAAGGTTGAAAGGACAGGAGAAACTCGCTCATACTCTTGCGTTATGCCACACGATCCTTGAGAGAGTGTGTTAACAGCGGATGCACCACGTCAGACTAAACACAAAAGGAAAAGGTCATGGCTGAAGAAACGATTTTCAGTAAAATTATCCGTCGCGAAATTCCTTCGGATATCGTCTATCAGGATGAACTGGTGACGGCTTTCCGGGACATTTCCCCTCAGGCACCGACTCACATCCTCATCATTCCTAATATTCTGATTCCAACCGTAAACGACGTAAAAGCCGAGCACGAACTGGCGTTAGGTCGTATGCTGACGGTGGCCGCGAAAATTGCTGAACAGGAAGGGATTGCTGAAGACGGCTACCGCCTGATCATGAACTGTAATCGTCATGGCGGCCAGGAAGTTTATCATATTCACATGCATCTGCTGGGTGGACGTCCTCTGGGACCGATGCTGGCACATAAAGGTCTTTGACATGCTTAAAGGGCGTATTGCAGCGCTGATACTGATGGTGATGATTGCGGGGTGCAGCTCGCGTCCGGCGATCCCCGTGAGTGATGAACAGACGCTGGTGATGGAATCTTCTGTGCTTGCTGCGGGCATCACGGCGCAACAACCTGCGTTGACCATCAGTGAAATCAACTCTTCTGCTTCCTCTACGCTCTTTAATGAAAGACATGAGCCTGTGACGGTTCATTACCGTTTTTTCTGGTATGACGTAAGAGGTCTTGAAATGCACCCGCTGGAGGCGCCGCGCAGCGTCACGATTCCGCCAAGGTCGTCGGTAACGCTCTATGGCAGCGCCAACTATCTGGGTGCACATAAGGTGAGACTTTATCTTTATCTGTAAGGGGTGAACCTTGATTAAAAATATGAGCCGTTATGCGCTCGTGACAGCTTTTGCTTTATTCCTCGCAGGGTGTGTGACCCGTACTGAGCAGCCTGCGCCTGTGGAAGAAGCTAAACCCGGGACTGAGCAGCCGACACAACCCACGCAGCCGGAGCCAACCGTGCCGTCTGTACCGTCAATCCCGTCGCAGCCGGGCCCGATTGAACATCCGGATCAGACGTCACAACCAGCGCCACGCGTGCGTCATTATGACTGGAACGGTGCGATGCAGCCGATGGTGGGAAAAATGCTGCAGGCTCAAGGCGTGACGGCAGGCAGTGTGTTGCTGGTGGATAGCGTGAACAACCGTACCAATGGTTCACTGAACGCGGGTGAAGCGACAGAGACGCTGCGCAATGCTCTGGCAAACAACGGTAAGTTTACGCTGGTCTCGGCTCAGCAGCTCGCGGTGGCTAAACAGCAACTGGGCCTGTCACCACAGGATAGTCTCGGTACCCGTAGCAAGGCGATCGGTATTGCCCGTAACGTAGGTGCACAGTACGTGTTGTACTCTAACGCCACCGGGAATGTGAATACACCAGCTCTGCAGATGCAATTGATGCTGGTACAGACAGGCGAAATTATCTGGTCAGGTAAAGGTGCCGTTACGCAACAGTGAATTTACGCGTGAAGAGATCCTGACGCGTTATTTTCCCCAGTATTGCCTTATCGCGCCGCAGGCCCATTCCGGGCTTGGCGGCGCGAGTTGCATTATAGAGCATGGTGAACAACGACTGGTGCTGCGGCAGAATCATGATCCTTTCGCTCCTGCTTCCCATTTTCGTCGTCAGTTTCGTGCCCTGAAGCGTCTTCCGTCGGATCTTGTGCCTGAACCCTGTTTTTTCCGGCAGGGCTGGATGGCTGTTGCGTATCTGGCGGGTGAGGTCAAAAGCGAGCTCCCGGACACCCCTGTGCTTGCGGCTATGTTGTATCATTTGCACCAGCAGCCGCGTCTGGGGTGGCGAATCGCACTGCTTCCATTGCTTGAGCACTACTGGCAGCAAGCCCTGCCAGACAGACGTACTCCAATGTGGCTTGCACATCTTAAACGGCTGCGTAAAGCGGGTGAGCCACAGCCTATGCGGCTCTCTCCGTTGCATATGGATGTTCATATCGGGAACATTGTTCATACGTCAGCAGGAGCCAGGCTTATCGACTGGGAATATGCCGGAGACGGCGATGTTGCGCTTGAGCTGGCGGCAGTCTGGACAGAGAGTGAAGCCGCGCGGCAAAACCTCGTCCGAGACTACGCCAGGATGGCACATTTTGATGTTGAAGCGCTTGCGCGTCAGGTCAGGCGGTGGCGACCATGGGTCGTGATGCTGATGGCTGGCTGGTTTGAAATGCGTTTGCAGCAGTCCAGAGACAAACAATTTATTGCGCTGGCAGACGATGCCTGGCGTCAGTTACAAACTAAAGGATAAGAGAGGTTGGTGTGGGTCCAGTCATGTTGGATGTAGAAGGGTTTGAACTGGATGCGGAAGAGCGTGAGATTCTGGCGCATCCGCAGGTGGGTGGTCTGATCCTGTTTACCCGCAACTATCACGATCCGGCACAGCTGCGTGAACTGGTGCGCCAGATCCGCGACGCATCGCGCAATCATCTGGTGGTGGCCGTCGATCAGGAAGGTGGACGCGTGCAGCGTTTTCGCGAAGGTTTTACCCGTCTGCCAGCAGCCCAGTCTTTTGCTGCGCTGCTGGGTACAGATGAGGGGGGAAAACTGGCGCAGGAAGCTGGCTGGCTGATGGCCAGTGAAATGATTGCCATGGATATCGACATTAGTTTTGCCCCGGTTCTGGACGTGGGACATATCAGCGCTGCCATTGGTGAACGCTCATATCATGAAGATCCACGTATTGCGCTGGCGATGGCGACCCGGTTTATCGACGGCATGCACGATGCGGGAATGAAAACCACCGGGAAACACTTCCCGGGCCACGGTGCAGTGACCGCGGACTCGCACAAAGAAACTCCGCGCGATCCGCGCCCGGAAGCGGAAATTCGAGCCAAAGATATGTCGGTGTTCCGCTCGCTTATCACCGATAACAAGCTGGACGCCATTATGCCAGCGCACGTGATTTACAGCGACGTCGACCCGCGTCCTGCCAGCGGCTCTTCGCACTGGCTGAAAACCGTTCTGCGTCAGGAGTTGGGGTTCAATGGCGTGATTTTCTCAGACGACTTGTCGATGGAAGGGGCCGCGATTATGGGCAGCTATGCGGAACGCAGTCAGGCGTCGCTGGATGCAGGTTGCGATATGATCCTGGTCTGCAATAATCGTAAAGGTGCCGTTAGCGTGCTGGATAACCTGTCGCCGATCAATGCACAGCGTGTTACACAATTGTATCATAAAGGTTCATTTAGCCGTCAGGAGTTGATGGATTCGGCCCGCTGGAAGGCGGTCAACGCCCGGCTTGAAGACCTGAATGAGCGCTGGCAGGCACATAAAGCCAGCCTGTAAACCCTCCCGGAAGGCGTAGCGTGGTGAGAAGACAATGATCATCTATTTACACGGTTTTGACTCAAACAGCCCAGGTAATCATGAGAAGGTGTTGCAACTGCAGTTTATTGATCCGGATGTTCGGCTGATCAGTTACAGCACGCGCCATCCGAAGCATGATATGCAACATCTTCTCAAAGAAGTGGACAAGATGTTGCAGCTCAACGTCGATGACCGTCCGTTGATTTGCGGTGTAGGACTGGGCGGCTACTGGGCGGAACGCATTGGCTTCCTGTGCGACATCCGCCAGGTGGTGTTCAATCCTAACCTTTTCCCGAACGAGAATATGGAAGGCAAAATTGACCGTCCGGAAGAGTACGTCGATATTGCGACCAAGTGCGTCAGCAATTTTCGTGAGAAAAACCGCGACCGCTGTCTGGTGATCCTTTCACGTAAAGATGAGGCGCTCAACAGCCATCGGGCTGCTGAACTGCTGCATCATTACTATGAAATTGTCTGGGACGAAGAACAGACGCACAAATTCAAAAACATCTCACCGCACCTGCAGCGTATCAAAGCGTTTAAAACGCTGGGTTAACCTCTTATCCGCAGGCACCAAAGCCCGGCCGCGAAAGCGTACCGGGCTTTCTTTTTGACCAGAATTGTCTACTTTTAAGCCATCAAAACTTGATGCATATCAATTTTGGTATGACCAATGCGCCTGACGTGGTATTCTCAATGCACCTGAATGGTTTCAGTGCTGTAACCTGTTGTTAATTAAGGGTTATTTTTATAACTTTTAATTAACAATTGGTTAATAATTTGAGGGGGTCACGTTGACTACGCCATTGAAAAAGATAGTGATTGTAGGCGGTGGTGCTGGCGGGCTGGAGCTGGCTACACAGCTGGGCAAGAAGCTGGGTCGCGGTAAAAAAGCCAAAATTACGCTGGTAGATCGTAACCACAGCCACCTGTGGAAACCGTTGCTGCACGAAGTGGCAACCGGTTCTCTGGATGAGGGTGTGGATGCGCTCAGCTATCTGGCGCACGCGCGCAACCATCATTTCCAGTTCCAGCTGGGCTCGGTGGTGGATATCAACCGTGAAAGCAAAACCATCACCCTGGCAGAGCTGCGCGATGAAAAAGGGGAGCTGCTGGTTCCTGAGCGTAAATTGGCGTATGACACGCTGGTCATGGCGCTGGGTAGTACCTCCAACGACTTCAACACGCCAGGCGTGAAAGAGCACTGTATTTTCCTCGATAACCCGCACCAGGCACGTCGTTTCCATCAGGAAATGCTAAACCTGTTCCTGAAGTACACCAGCAATTTGGGTACGAACGGTAAAGTTAATATCGCCATTGTCGGCGGTGGTGCGACGGGCGTAGAGCTGTCTGCGGAACTGCACAATGCGGTGAAACAGCTGCACAGCTACGGTTACAAAGGGTTAACCAACGAAGCGCTGAACGTCACGCTGGTTGAAGCCGGTGAGCGCATTCTGCCTGCGCTGCCGCCACGTATTTCCGGTGCGGCGCACAATGAGCTCACCAAACTGGGCGTGCGGGTGCTGACGCAGACGATGGTGACCAGCGCAGACGAAGGTGGCTTGCACACCAAGGACGGCGAATACATCAAAGCGGATCTGATGGTCTGGGCAGCGGGTATCAAAGCACCTGACTTTATGAAAGATATCGGCGGCCTGGAAACGAACCGCATTAACCAGCTGGTGACGGAGCCGACGCTGCAAACTACACGTGATCCTGAAATTTTTGCTATCGGTGACTGTGCTTCCTGCGCGCGTCCTGAAGGTGGATTCGTGCCGCCGCGCGCCCAGGCTGCTCACCAGATGGCAAGCCTGGTGCTGCACAACATTCTGGCGCAGTACAAAGGCAAGCCATTGAAAGGCTATGTCTATAAAGACCACGGTTCTCTGGTATCGCTGTCAAACTTCTCTACCGTCGGCAGCCTGATGGGCAACCTGATGCGTGGCTCAATGATGGTAGAAGGGCGCATTGCCCGCTTCGTGTATATCTCCCTGTACCGTATGCACCAGATTGCGCTGCACGGCTACTTCAAAACCGGGCTGATGATGCTGGTGGGCAGAATCAACCGTGTGATCCGTCCGCGTCTTAAGCTGCACTAATCTTTCACTCCCTCCGGGTCCTCCGGAGGGAGTTTTTAGCATATCATGCTGCTCATCATAGATTGAGTGCTTAAGAGTTCTCCTAAATACAATATATCTCCTCTCAACGCCCCTTTTTTGATCCTTTATCTTATTGGCGAAGCCTTGTCTCCATTGCAAAATTGTTACCAATAGCAACAAAGGAGGAAGTCCCGTGAATAAATCAATGTTGGCGGGTATAGGGATTGGCGTCGCGGCTGCGTTAGGTGTGGCTGCCGTTGCCAGTCTCAACGTATTAGATCGCGGCCCGCAGTATGCACAGGTGGTTTCTGCTACACCGATTAAAGAAACCGTGAAAACCCCTCGTCAGGAGTGCCGCAACGTCTCCGTGACGCACCGTCGTCCGGTACAGGATGAAAACCGCATTGCCGGTTCTGTTCTGGGTGCGGTAGCGGGGGGCGTGATTGGTCACCAGTTTGGTGGTGATCGGGGTAAAGATGTGGCGACCGTGGTCGGCGCGCTGGGCGGCGGCTATGCCGGTAACCAGGTGCAAGGCGCGATGCAGGATAATGATACCTACACTACGACTCAGCAACGCTGTAAAACCGTCTATGACAAGTCGGAAAAAATGCTGGGTTATGACGTGACGTACAAAATTGGCGATCAGCAGGGCAAAATCCGCATGGATAAAGATCCTGGCACACAAATTCCACTGGATGGAAATGGCCAGCTGGTTCTGAATAACAAAGTGTAAAAAAGATGTTCTCTGAATTTAGCTCCTCATGCGCTCAGGCTGAGGAGCTTTTTTTTTGCTTCAGATTTTGAGTAGTTCAGGCCACAGTCGTAGGGTGGTGTCGGTAATACTCTGCAGTTTTTCCAGCGTTGCGCCTTCACGTGCGCTTATCGACATCCCCTGCAAAATACAGCTCAGGTATTGCGCCAGTATCTGTGGATTGCAATGCGCGGGAATTTCACCACGCTGCTGACGCTGTGCCAGAAACGCACTTAGCGTCTCCTCCTGCATGGCATGACGCGACTTCACCGTTTTAGCGATCTCTTTAGAGGACGCCGCAAGGGTGGCAGAGGTGTTAATCATAAAGCAGCCCGCAGGCGTATCTTTACTGGTGAAGCAAGTGGCGACGGTAGTGAAAAAGTCCCGTAGCGCCTGTTCAACGCTTTTCTCTTCACAAAAAAGTTGGGCTTCGTGCTTCGCTGCAAAGCGCGAAATGTATCTGTCCAGCACTGCCCTGAACAGCCCCTCTTTATTGGTAAATTCGGCATACAGCGTTGGCGCTTTGGCTCCGGTAGCTTCTAC
The DNA here is from genome assembly GCA_023023105.1 of Enterobacter ludwigii. Classification (NCBI taxonomy): domain Bacteria; kingdom Pseudomonadati; phylum Pseudomonadota; class Gammaproteobacteria; order Enterobacterales; family Enterobacteriaceae; genus Enterobacter; species Enterobacter ludwigii. The sequence goes on from CP083824.1 coordinate 1,764,548, forward strand.
CAGATCGGAAAGCGAAGTTGCTTCATACCCATGTTGCCAGAAGAGAGTCATGGCCTTATCAAGCGCTGCATCCCTGTCAAACACTTTTGGTCGGCCACGGCTTTTCTTCGCACAACTCGTGACATCGGTTGTCATTTGCCGTTGGTCCTCTGTTGGTTTGGTGAATGACCATTATAAAAATAAACGCAACCCACCACCAGTGCAGAATGCTTAAAAATAAATTAATCATATGCGTATGAAAAATAACGACTTTAAAAATAAGTTAATGCTTGTTATAAAATTATGTTGACGCGTGACTTGGATCACATTTATTATTTACCTATCGATCGTTAACTAAATGATTAACGACCTCCAAATTCATCTGCTAAAGGTAAACATCATGAAAAACGTAAAAACCCTCATCGCTGCTGCAGTCCTGAGTTCACTTTCATTCGCAAGCTTTGCAGCTGTACAGGTGCAATCCACCCCTGTAGATCAGCATAAAGTTGGCACTATCTCTGCGTCTGCCGGTACTAACCTGGGCTCCCTGGAAGATCAGCTGGCGCAAAAAGCACAAGAGATGGGTGCAAAATCTTACCGCATCACCTCTGTTACCGGTCCTAACACGCTGCACGGCACTGCTGTTATCTACAAATAAGCCCGGCTGAACCCTCATTTATGCCACTGCAATAAAAAAACGCCCTGCATGAGCAGGGCGTTTTTCTTATCTGTGCGTTTACATCGCCTGTGAAGCGACGTTGTGATGTCGGGTGACATCGGTTGGCATTCCCGACCGGGCCTCCATTGCGCGCTCCATGACTACGCCATCGGTGCTGGTATTCGTTTTAAAACTTACCATTGCGGCATTCAGGTTAATGGGCAATGTCTGCGGGTCATCGCCGATGTTTTTCGATAATGGCTGGTGAACTTCTACCAGTCGCACGCCACCCGGCTCTTCCGAGACTTTAATCGGCGTATTGATAATATTCACCTTGGTTCCCGGTGTGATGACGTTGAAAAGCGTCTTGATATCGTCATCACGCAGACGAATACAGCCGGAGCTGACGCGCATGCCGATGCCAAAGTCTGCATTCGTTCCATGCAACAGATAGACACCACCGTAAGCCGCCAGGCGAATCGCGTGGTGACCCATTGGGTTGTCAGGTCCTGCCGGGACAACAACCGGAAGGTCGATGCCCTGTGCTTTATAACGGGCACGAATATTAGCCGTGGGTGTCCAGGTTGGGTTAGCGCGCTTATCTGATACTGTGGTAACCATCGTTGGCGTCAGGGTATCACCGCCCAACTGACCAATACCGATAGGGTAGACAGTAACTTCATTCTTACCCGGTGGGTAATAGTAGAGACGTAACTCTGCCAGATTTATGACGATCCCCTCGCGCGGGGCGTCCGGCAGGATTGTTTGCAACGGGATGGTGAGTACGCTGCCCGCACGCGGTACATAAGGGTCCACGCCAGGGTTCGCCTGAAGAAGCGCCAGAAAACCGACGTTATATTTTTTAGCAATCGCTTCCAGTGAGCCACCATTGTTTTCAACCACATGAAAGCGGTTTTCCCCCACGACCTTGCTGCCCGGTGGTGGAAGTGGCCAGGTGTTTGCACGGGCAGGAAGCGCAACCGCGACGGTGGCTGCCAGCGCAAACAATGTTATCCAGCGAGTAAAACGCGAAGAGGTCATCATTACCATAGTCCATATAAATATTAAGGTTATTGTTTTATAAGGCGTTAATGATAATTATGGCGAATGGGTGTGTCGGGAAGATCGGGTGAAGTGCAAAGTGTTTGTAAATTCTCCCCCCGCTAGAGGGGGAGAATGGGTTAAGCGATCGCGTTCTCTTCCAGTTGACGCATAAAGTGACGCACCCAATCCATGCGGGTTTTGCGTTCCGTTAGCTCCTGGGTAAATTTCAGGCGCGTTGGACCATCCAGACGGAAATGTTGCGGCTGCTTTTGCAGCAGACCGATCAGCCACATCGGGTTGACGTGGTTCTTCTCGGCAAATTCAATCACGCCACCTTTTTCATTCCCTTCGAGCTTCCGAATACCGAGCTTCTGCGCCTGCTGACGCAGGCGTGCGATATCCAGCAGATTTCTCGCAGGGTCTGGCAGCAGGCCGAAGCGGTCGATCAGCTCAACCTTAATCTCTTCCAGTTCGTTCTCACTCTTCGCACTGGCGATGCGTTTATAGAACGACAGCCGGGTATTTACATCCGGAATGAAATCATCCGGCAGCAGGGAAGGCATACGCAATTCAACCTCGGTCTGCTGGCTGGTGAGATCTTCCAGCGACGGCTCGCGTCCGGCCTTCAGGGCATCGACCGCGTTTTCCAGCAATTCCATATACAGGGAGAAGCCGATGGTCTCCATGGAGCCGCTCTGGTCTTCACCCAGCAGTTCGCCGGCACCACGGATCTCCAGGTCGTGTGTTGCCAGCGCAAAGCCTGCGCCAAGATCTTCCAGGGAGGCGATCGCTTCCAGACGCTTTTGGGCATCGGTGGTCATCGCTTTCGGATGCGGCGTTAACAACCAGGCGTAGGCCTGATGGTGTGAACGCCCGACGCGGCCGCGCAGCTGGTGGAGTTGCGCCAGACCAAAGTGATCGGCTCGTTCGATGATGATGGTATTCGCCGTCGGAATATCGATCCCGGTTTCAATGATGGTGGTACACACCAGGACGTTAAAGCGCTGGTGGTGGAAGTCGTTCATCACCCTTTCCAGCTCGCGCTCACGCATCTGCCCGTGACCGATAGCAATGCGCGCTTCCGGTACCAGCTCCGCCAGCCTGTCCGCGGCTTTCTGGATATTTTCCACATCATTGTATAAGTAATAGACCTGACCTCCGCGCAGTACTTCACGCAGAATCGCCTCACGTACCACCAGATTATCGTACTCGCGGACAAAGGTTTTCACCGCCAGACGACGCGCCGGTGGGGTGGCAATAATCGACAGGTCGCGCATGCCGCTCATCGCCATGTTCAGGGTTCGCGGGATTGGCGTTGCGGTCAGGGTGAGGATATCGACATCGGCACGCATCGCTTTGATGCGCTCTTTATGACGCACCCCGAAGCGGTGCTCTTCATCGACGATCAGCAGCCCAAGATCTTTCCACTTCACGTCGCTTTGCAGCAGCTTGTGGGTGCCGATCAGAATATCGATTTTGCCTTCACTTGCCTGTTCGAGGATCTGCGTCTGTTCTTTGGTGCTGCGAAAACGCGAGAGCATCTCAATACGTACCGGCCAGTTGGCGAAGCGGTCGCGGAAGTTGTCGAAGTGCTGCTGAGCGAGCAGGGTGGTTGGCACCAGCACCGCTACCTGCTTGTTGTTTTCAACCGCAAGGAAGGCGGCGCGCATCGCCACTTCGGTTTTGCCGAAGCCTACGTCGCCACAGACTAAGCGGTCCATTGCCAGTGGCTGACACATGTCGCTCAGCACGGCGTTAATGGCCTGGGCCTGATCTGGTGTGGTTTCAAACGGGAAACTGTCGCAGAACAGTTGATACTGTTCTTTATCATGTTTAAAGGCGAAGCCCTCTTTGGCCGCGCGTTGTGCATAGATATCCAGCAGCTCAGCCGCCACGTCACGCACTTTTTCCGCTGCCTTCTGACGCGCGCGCGCCCAAGCATCGCCACCCAGCTTATGCAATGGCGCATTCTCTTCTGCGCCACCCGCGTAGCGGCTGATCAGATGCAGGGAAGAGACCGGAACATACAGTTTGGCGTCGTTCGCGTAGGTCAGCATCAGGTATTCACCTTTGATACCGCCTGCTTCTAGCGTGGTCATTCCCTGGTAACGCCCGACGCCGTGCTCCAGGTGAACAATCGGCTGGCCCGGGTGTAGCTCGGCCAGGTTGCGGATCAGCGTGTCCGGGTTGATGGTACGACGGCTGTCCTGACGGCGACGTGCGACGCGCTCACCCAGCAGGTCACTTTCGCAAATCAGCGCCAGGTTATTGAGCGTATCAATAAACCCATGTTCGGCGGCGCCAATCATCAGATAACGACCGTTTCCGGTGGCTTCGCTCAGACGCAGGATGCGCTTCGGCGCCACTTTAATGCGCCCCAGCAGCTCCCCGAGTGCTTCGCGACGGCCTTCACTTTCAACTGAGAACACCACCGGGCCGGTAAAGGATTCCAGAAACTTCCGCAGATTATCCAGCGGTGATTTCTGCTGCGCCTGAACGGCCAGATCTGGCAACGTCTGAAACGCGAGGTTGGTATTGGCGGCTTTAGCGGCAAGCGAATCGGTTTTAAGCTGCATACGCGGCCAACGCTTCAGCTCGGCGTTGAGTTCATCGGTTCGCAGCCAGAGCGCCTCCGGGGGCAACAGCGGGCGCATCGGGTCAACGCCGCGGCTTTCAAAGCGGGTGCGGGTTTCGTTTTCAAAGCGGCTGGCGCTGGCGTCGATATCTCCGGTGTTAACAATCAGCGTATTTGCCGGGAAGTAGCTAAACAGCGGAGGCAGGGGTTCATTGAAGAACAGCGGTTGCCAGTACTCAATACCTGCGGGCAGCGTACCTTTGCTGACCTGCTGATAAATATGTTCGGCATCGCGTTTGACGTCGAATTTATCGCGCCACTGGCTGCGGAACAGTTCGATAGCGGTTTTGTCCGTCGGGAACTCGTGCGCGGGCAGTAAATTGATAGATTCCACTTCTTCCAGCGTACGCTGCGTGTCAGCGTCAAACACGCGCAGGCTGTCGATTTCATCATCGAAAAAGTCCAGGCGATACGGTTGGTCACTCCCCATTGGATAGAGATCGAGTAACGCACCGCGCGTGGCGTATTCTCCGTGTTCCATCACCTGATCAACATGGCGATATCCGGCGCTGTCCAGCTGCACGCGCAGGGTGTCGCGGGACAGACGCTGACCTTTTTTCATCACCAGCGCGTGACCGTGCAGATAGCTGTGCGGACAGACGCGCTGCATCAGGGTATTCACCGGTACAATCAGCACGCCACGCTGCATGGTCGGGAGTTGATACAGCGTCGACAAACGCGAGGAGATGATCTCCTGATGTGGGGAGAAGCTGTCATAGGGCAGCGTTTCCCAGTCGGCCAGGCTGAACACCAGGCTATCGGTGAACTGGCGAATTTCGTCGTGCAGACGCAGGGCGTTTTGCATGTCCGGGGCAACCAGAATTACCGGGCCAGGATGACGCTCAGCGATTTCCGCTACCAGCGTGGCGCACGCCGCGCCCGTGAGTTCACCCAGCTGGCGCTGGTCACCCGCTTTGACAGGCAAGGAATAACGATAGTGTTCAGGCATGGCTATGTCAGAGTCTCTTATGGATATACCAACAGTATTGGGGCATATCACTGATACGCAATGTCTTTATTATCCTCGATCGTTTTGTATAAGCAAACCAGAACCGCACAGGGGGAAAATTCGCCCCGGCTGGGGCGAAGAGTGCCATCAACGGGAGGATGGCGACAGGCTCAGCGTTGACGGAGGGGAGAAGAAAACGTCCCCGAACAGCGCGGTGGAGAGTTTACGCAGCCCGAGCCCGGCAAGGGTACAGATAAGCAGGCTGGCAAACGGGTAGATCAGAAGTAGACCCAACTCCGCCCAGACCGGCCACAAGGCACTATTCATCTCGCCAATCAGGAACAGGCTAAAGGCCTCGATTAAGATGCGGTGGGTGGTATAAATCGCGATCGTGTTTGAGCCAATCACGTTCAGCAGGTTGTCAGGATGCACGGCATAACGCTGCTCAAGGTTATAAAAAAGCTTCATGATCAACACAATCGACAACACAGAGAGCAGTAGCGGGACGTTAGCAAACCACAGGACCACGGAGACGGCGGCGAAAGCGCCAGTTGCCAGCCAGAGTCGGCGAAGGTTGACGCTTTTCATCCACGCCATCAGCTCTGCGCCATACCACGCCCCGAGGCTGTAGTAGATCATGTTGCGTACCACGCTGTTCATCCCCCACCACGGTAGCGGCAGGAAGTTGATCGCGATGCTTGCCAGCGCCAGCAGCCCCAGTACCGGCAGCTTCCATCGACTCAGCAGTTTACACAGCGTGAAGTACACCACCAGAGCATACAGATACCAGAGGCTGGTGCTGGCGGTGAGCATCCCCAGCACAAATCCTGAGAGCGAGTCGGCGTAGGCCGCATTCGATGATGTGGCGAGTTCACGCTCGGGTGCCAACCAGGCATTCATATGGGTCAGCGCCTGCCATTGCAGGATGCCCCACAGCGCCAGGACCCAGACAATGCTCCAGATCCGTTTGTCGAGACTGGTTCGCCAGTCCACCTCAGCAATATAACGACGGATCAGATAGCCGGAGATAAAGAAGAAGACCGGCATTCGGAACGGAGCGAGATAGAGGTTAAAATAGACCCAGCATTTGGCGAGAAGGCCGGAGAGCGGGTGTTGCAGCCCGATCAGATGCGGATAAAACGTGATAACCGAATGGTAAATAACCACCAGGCAGATACACAGCCCTTTTATCTGGTTAATCCATAATGCTTTTTGCTTCATTGTTCGCCACTACCTTATTGCCATAAACGAACGAGCAATTGTTGTTAAACGACGCCTGGATGTAACGGGTAACAGTCTGTATCAGGAGCTTTTTCGGAAAAGGTGGAGGTTGCAAGGCGAGTATTCAGACAATAGCACTCTGATTTATCTGAATTTTTCGGAAAAATGATTACCAAAGCTTACTGTTTCAGTCATTTACGCTTAACGGATTCGCTTATATACTCGTGGGTCTGCTATCAGCAAACAGACGGATTTCATGTACCAACCTGTCGCACTCTTCATAGGCTTACGTTATATGCGTGGGCGCGCCGCGGACCGCTTCGGTCGCTTTGTCTCCTGGCTTTCGACTATTGGCATTACGCTTGGCGTGATGGCTCTGGTGACGGTACTGTCCGTCATGAATGGCTTTGAACGCGAGCTGCAAAACAACATCCTGGGGCTGATGCCGCAGGCCGTTCTCTCATCAACCAACGGTTCGGTTAACCCGCAACAGCTGCCGGAAAGTGCGGCGAAGTTACAGGGTGTCACGCGCGTTGCGCCGTTAACCACAGGCGATGTGGTGCTGCAAAGCGCCCGCAGCGTGGCGGTCGGCGTGATGCTGGGGATTGACCCGGCGCAAAACGATCCGCTGACGCCGTATCTGGTTAACGTAAAACAGACCGATCTGGAAGCGGGTAAATACAACGTGATTCTGGGCGAACAGCTTGCCGGGCAGCTTGGCGTCAACCGCGGCGATCAGCTGCGTGTGATGGTGCCGTCTGCCAGCCAGTTCACGCCAATGGGGCGCTTGCCAAGCCAGCGCCTGTTCAACGTGATTGGTACCTTTGCCGCCAACAGCGAAGTCGATGGTTACCAGATGCTGGTTAATATCCAGGACGCTTCGCGCCTGATGCGCTACCCGGCAGGGAATATTACCGGCTGGCGCCTGTGGCTCGACGCACCGTTGAAAGTTGATACCCTCAGCCAGCAAAAACTGCCGGAAGGGACCAAATGGCAGGACTGGCGTGAGCGTAAAGGCGAACTGTTCCAGGCCGTACGCATGGAAAAAAATATGATGGGGCTGCTGCTGAGCCTGATCGTGGCCGTTGCCGCGTTTAACATCATTACCTCACTGGGACTGATGGTGATGGAGAAACAGGGTGAAGTCGCTATTCTGCAAACCCAGGGACTCACGCCGCGCCAGATCATGGCGGTCTTTATGGTACAGGGTGCTAGCGCCGGGATTATCGGCGCGCTGCTTGGGGCAGTGCTGGGTGCACTGCTTGCCAGCCAGCTTAACAACTTAATGCCGATCATCGGTGCGTTGCTCGATGGTGCGGCGCTGCCTGTGGCGATTGAGCCGCTGCAGGTGATCGGAATTGCGCTGGCCGCGATGGCGATTGCGCTGCTTTCTACGCTTTATCCTTCCTGGCGCGCTGCCGCCACTCAACCCGCTGAGGCTTTACGTTATGAATAAGATCCTGTTGCAATGCGACAACCTGTCCAAACGCTATCAGGAAGGCACTGTGCAGACTGACGTGCTGCACAATGTGAGCTTTAGCGTGGGAGAAGGCGAGATGATGGCGATTGTCGGTAGTTCTGGTTCCGGCAAAAGTACCTTATTACACCTGCTGGGCGGGCTGGATACCCCAACCAGCGGAGACGTGATTTTCTCCGGCAAGCCGATGAGCAAAATGTCCTCAGCGGCGAAGGCCGAGTTACGTAACCGTGAGCTCGGTTTTATCTACCAGTTCCATCACCTGCTGCCGGACTTCACGGCGCTGGAAAACGTGGCGATGCCGCTGCTGATTGGCAAAAAGAAACCGGCAGAAATTAACGCCCGCGCCAGCGATATGCTGAAAGCGGTAGGGCTGGGGCATCGTGGTAATCACCGTCCTTCAGAGCTGTCGGGTGGTGAACGTCAGCGCGTGGCGATTGCCCGCGCGCTGGTCAACAACCCGCGTCTGGTGCTGGCGGATGAGCCTACCGGTAACCTGGATGCCCGCAATGCGGACAGTATATTCCAGCTTCTGGGCGAGCTGAACGCCTCGCAGGGCACCGCATTTCTGGTGGTGACCCACGACCTGCAGCTGGCAAAACGCATGGGACGCCAGCTTGAGATGCGTGACGGTCATCTGAACGCCGAGCTGACCCTGATGGGAGCGGAGTAATGGCTTCACCGTTATCGTTACTCATTGGGCTACGTTTTAGCCGCGGTCGCCGTCGCGGTGGCATGGTATCGCTTATTTCGGTGATTTCCACCGTGGGCATTGCGCTGGGTGTCGCCGTGCTGATTGTGGGGCTGAGCGCCATGAACGGCTTTGAGCGCGAACTCAACAACCGCATTCTGGCGGTGGTACCGCACGGGGAGATCGAGCCGGTTAACCAGCCGTGGAACAACTGGAGCGATGCCCTGACCAAAGTGGAAAAAGTGCCGGGCATTGCCGCCGCCGCCCCCTACATTAACTTTACCGGGCTGGTGGAGAGCGGGGTAAACCTGCGCGCCATTCAGGTAAAAGGGGTAAACCCGGCGCAGGAGGAGCGTCTGAGCGCACTGCCGAAGTATGTACAGAACGGCGCATGGGCGAACTTTAAGGCCGGTGAGCAGCAGATCATCATGGGTAAAGGCGTTGCCGATGCTCTGAAAGTGAAGCAGGGCGACTGGGTGTCAATCATGATCCCGAACGCCAGTGCTGACCACAAACTGCAGCAGCCTAAACGCGTGCGTCTTCATGTCACCGGTATTCTTCAGCTGAGCGGCCAGCTCGACCACAGCTTTGCGATGGTGCCGATGGAGGATGCCCGTCAGTATCTGGACATGGGCGACAGCGTGACGGGGATTGCCATTAAGGTTAACGACGTCTTTAACGCCAACAAACTGGTACGCGACGCGGGCGGTGTGACCAATAACTATGTCTACATCAAAAGCTGGATCGGCACTTACGGGTATATGTACCGTGATATCCAGATGATCCGCGCCATTATGTACCTGGCGATGGTGCTGGTGATTGGTGTCGCGTGCTTTAACATTGTCTCGACGCTGGTGATGGCGGTCAAAGACAAGAGTGGCGATATTGCTGTGCTGCGCACCTTAGGCGCAAAAGACGGTCTTATCCGCGCCATCTTTGTCTGGTACGGTTTGCTGGCGGGACTATTCGGTAGCCTGTGCGGCGTGGTGATTGGTGTGGTGGTTTCTCTGCAACTTACGCCGATTATCAACGGCATTGAAAAACTTATTGGTCACCAGTTCCTGTCGGGTGATATCTATTTTATTGACTTCCTGCCGTCTGAACTGCACTGGCTGGACGTTTTTTATGTGCTGGTGACAGCACTTTTACTGAGTCTGCTGGCAAGCTGGTATCCGGCGCGTCGCGCAAGCCGAATTGATCCGGCGAGGGTACTAAGTGGCCAGTAATTACGTCATGATGTAGCGGTTTTGAGGCCGCTATGTCAGAAAGAGGAATGCATTATGTATTATGGATTTGATATTGGCGGCACCAAGATGGCGCTCGGCGTGTTTGATAAAGATCTCAAACTGCAGTGGGAAACCCGCGTTCCCACGCCGCGCGAAAGCTACGACGAATTTTTAACCGCCATTGCCACGCTGGTGGCGCAGGCGGATGAACGTTTCGGCGTGAAAGGCAGCGTCGGCATTGGTATTCCGGGCATGCCCGAAACCGACGACGGTACGCTTTACGCGGCCAACGTGCCTGCCGCCAGCGGTAAACCGCTGCGCGCAGATCTCTCAGCTCTCCTTGAACGCGACGTGCGTTTAGACAACGATGCCAACTGCTTTGCGCTCTCGGAAGCCTGGGACGAAGAATTTACACAGTATCCCCTGGTGATGGGGCTGATCCTCGGCACCGGCGTTGGTGGTGGGATCATTTTCAACGGTAAGCCCATCACCGGGCGCAGCTACATCACAGGCGAGTTTGGCCATATCCGTCTGCCGGTGGATGCGCTTGATGTGGTGGGGCGTGATTTCCCGCTGACCCGCTGCGGCTGCGGTCAGCACGGCTGTATTGAGAACTACCTGTCAGGCCGCGGGTTTGCATGGCTTTACGAACACTTCTATCATCAGAAACTTGAAGCTCCTCAAATCATTACCCTGTGGGAGCAAGGGGATGCGCAGGCGCGTGAGCACGTTGAGTGCTATCTGGATCTGCTGGCGGTGTGTCTGGGAAACATTCTCACCATCGTCGACCCGGACCTGCTGGTGATCGGGGGAGGGCTTTCAAACTTTACCGCGATTACGGAACGGTTGTCCGGGCGTTTGCCCCGACATTTATTGCCGGTTGCCCGCGTGCCGCGTATTGAACGCGCGCGACACGGGGACGCAGGAGGCATGCGCGGAGCCGCATTCCTTCATCTCACCGATTAGTTTACGAGGTTTCTATGCTGTCGCGTCGCCAGGGTCGACTCAGCCGTTTTCGCAAAAACAAACGCCGCTTACGTGAGCGCTTGCGCCAGCGGATCTTTTTCAGAGACAGAATGATGCCAGAAGCGATGGATAAACCCAGAGTGGTGGTGCTGACCGGGGCGGGGATCTCCGCCGAGTCAGGAATTCGAACCTTCCGCGCGGCGGACGGGCTGTGGGAAGAGCACCGCGTGGAGGATGTGGCCACACCGGAAGGCTTTGCCCGCGACCCGGATCTCGTGCAGGCGTTTTACAACGCCCGCCGTCGCCAGCTTCAGCAGCCTGAGATTGCGCCGAACGCGGCGCATTTGGCGCTGGCGAAGCTGGAAGAGGCGTTGGGCGATCGCTTTCTGCTGATTACGCAGAATATCGACAACCTGCATGAGCGGGCCGGTAACCACAACATCATCCATATGCACGGTGAGCTGCTGAAAGTTCGCTGTGCCTGGAGCGGTCAGGTGCTGGACTGGAAAGAGGACGTGCTGCCAGAGGATAAATGCCACTGCTGTCAGTTCCCCGCGCGGCTGCGTCCGCATGTGGTCTGGTTTGGTGAGATGCCGCTGGGGATGGATGAGATCTACAGTGCGCTGGCGATGGCAGATGTGTTTATCGCTATTGGCACGTCAGGCCATGTCTACCCGGCGGCGGGGTTTGTTCACGAGGCGCGGCTGCATGGTGCGCATACGGTCGAACTGAACCTGGAGCCAAGCCAGGTGGGAAGCGAGTTTGAAGAGAAGCACTATGGCCTGGCAAGTACGGTCGTACCGGAATTTGTCGACAAGCTGCTGAAAGGGCTGTAATCCAAAAAGGCACCCGTTTCCGGGTGCCTTTTTGTTATGAATTAAAGAACGCCAGCGTTTTCTCCAGCGACTTAGCCTGTTCGTCCAGCGAGAGGGCAGCCGCAGAGATTTGCTGAACCAGAGAAGCATTCTGCTGGGTCGTACTGTCCATTTGATTGACGGCAGTGCTCACCTGGCTAATTCCCCGATTCTGCTCGTCCAGGGCCTGAACCATATCGTTGATCACCAGATGGACATGCGATACGGCCTCAATGACCTGTTTCATCATGACCCCCGTCTCATTGACCAGCTCAACGCCTTTGCTGACGCGACCTGACGACTCGGCGATCAGCTGAGAGATCTCTTTAGCCGCGTTAGCGCTGCGCTGGGCAAGATTGCGGACTTCACCTGCCACTACCGCAAAACCGCGTCCCTGTTCGCCAGCCCGGGCCGCTTCAACGGCAGCATTCAGCGCCAGGATATTGGTCTGGAAAGCAATGCCATCGACGATGCTGTAAATCTCGCCGATCTTACGTGCGCTCTCATCAATCTCTCCAATCACAACGACCACGTCGTTCACCAGTGTTTCCCCGTGCCCGGCGAGCGTGGCGGCGCGGTCGGTCAACGTTGTCGCCTTATGCGCATTATCGGCATTGTTCTTCACCGTGACCGAAATCTCTTCCATGCTGGCGGCTGTTTCAACAATCGCTGCCGCCTGTTCTTCGGTACGTGAAGCGAGATCAAGATTACCCGCCGAAATTTCGCTGGTGCCGCCGTGTACGGAATGGCTGGCTTCGCTGATATTGTCGACGATGCGCTTGAGCTGCATCTGCATAGTGTGCAGCGCGTAAAAAATACTGCTGGTATCCCCGGGACGAACCGGGATGGTATTGTTCAGATCCCCTCGGGCAACAGCCAGGGCGATCCCCGCGGCATCTGCCGGTTCGCCTCCAACCGGACGGTCAACTTTACGGGTAAATATCTGTGCCATCACCAGACTGACGGCAACGATGCTTAACACCATCAGGATGATAGCTTTCAGTAAAAATGCCCTTGCTTCGGCCATCACTTCGCTGACCGGTGTGACAATAGCCAGTTTCCACGGTGTCTGACTGTTGCCGATAACAATGTCCTGCCAGGTGATAAACACTTCTTCTTTCAGTAGCGGATCGTCCGCCCGGATGACGTCATTACCGGCAATCTTGCCCGCGTAAGGCTTGCCTGTGGCACGTTTGTCCGGACTGGAAACCACGTTATTACCCGCGGAGAGGAGCAGGGCATAACCAGTGCCGTTCCACGGTTTAATCGCCCCGATCATCGACTGCAGCGTGGCAAGCGAGAAGTCAGAGGTGACTGATCCCAGGAACTGACCATCACGCATGATGGGCGCGGCAATCGAGGTAAGCATCACGTCCACGCCGTTGTAGGGATAAATATAAGGTTCGATGATCACATCTTTATGCCGTTGCTTCGGCAGCAAATAATAATCGCCGCTGCCCGGCGATTCGAAATCCGTCAGCAAGTGCAATGCGGGTTTGCCGGTGGCGTCGCGGTCGACGTAGCGGGCGTAACGCCCGGCAGGGTCTTCACCGCTCTGCCCGGCAAAAGTGGCGTCTTTGTCGTCGAAAGCGTTGGGTTCAAAGGCCATCGACATGGAGAGAAACTGTGGGTGAGCCGAGAGATAATGGGTGAGCAACTGATTGAGGCTCTGACGATCGGTTACGCCCGCCTCGTGCAGCGCCAGAGCGCTGTTGCCCATATCCCGGGCGGCTGACAGGGCGGAATCCAGCTGTTTGCTGACCTGCAAAGACTGCACTTCGGCAATTTGCCGGATATGTTTTTTGGCGAGAATGTCTTGCTGTGCCATCCACTGCCACATCATAAACCCGATCGTTGCGGTAAAGCCCACCGTCACCGTGAGGAAAATGGACAATAGCATCAACGTCTTGACTCTCATTTTTTGTTTTCGGACCATGGCGTCTTTCATTCTCATCTCCCGTAATGTTGTGCATGTCGGGCAGGCACACATTACTTATCGGATATATCGCCTCCTTTCTGTAGAGTACCAGGTATATTTAATTTAAATTTCAGGATTTCAAATCCTGTTAGTTAGTGTGGATGCTTTTATTTTGTGCATTCAATCAAAATAGTACTCGATAATGCTCGTTATCGTCGTGTAGAAAGAGGATGCTAATAAATATAAAGTTGTAGAGGAGGATGGGATATGTACGGATTTATCGCGCGACAACCCATTTTTAATCCTGATATGAATACGGTAGCTTATGAGCTGCTTTTCAGAGATGGGATGACAAACCGTTTTCCGGATGTGTCGGCGGAATATGCCACCTCCAGAATGATATCCGACCAGTTTTTATGTGTGCCCTCTCAGCGCATCGCCGGGGCGCATGTGTCGTTTATTAATTTTCCTTCCAGGATGGTCATTGACCGCAGTGGAGAGGCGCTTGATAAAGAGAAAGTGGTCATTGAGATCCTGGAAGATGCTGTTCCAGGGGAAGATCTATTGCTGGCTGTCAGGGAAATGCATGCGCACGGATACCACTTCGCACTTGATGATTTCACCCTTGCTCCGGAGTGGGATGCTTTTTTACCCTATATTTCAATACTGAAATTCGATGTCAGAAATTATTCCTTAGCGCAAATTAAACAGTATCTGAATGAACGTAAACACCTGACCGGACATATTAAATATCTCGCTGAAAAAATTGAGACTAAAGAGGAATTCAAACTATACCGGGATGAAGGTTTTTCTCTTTTTCAGGGATATTTTTTCTGCCGTCCGGAGGTGATTAAATATAAAAGATTATCGCAAAATCAGCTGGCTATTTTCCGTCTGCAAATGGAAGTGGGACGCAATAAACCTGATTTTCGGATCATCGAGTCGTTGATAAAAACCGATCTCACCTTGTCGTATAAAATCATGCGCTATATGAAGCACACCGCATTTAAACATGTCGGCGCCTGTAATTTCAGTAAGTTAACCCTGAGTGAAGTGCTCAGATATCTCGGGGAAAACCAGCTCAGGCGGTTTGTTGCCGTCGTGCTCCTGGCGAGTGCGGGGAATGATACCGTCAGCGAGCTTTACCCGTTGAGCATGATGCGCGGAAAGTTCTGTGAACTGATTGCAGAGAAGATGAACGAACCGACGCTGGCTGAAAATGCCTTCATGTGCGGTCTGTTTTCACTGCTTGATACTCTCCTTGAACTGCCGATGGCTGAGCTGATGAAGCAAATCGCGGTGCCACAGAGTGTGAGCAATGCGCTGTGCCATCATGAAGGGCAGTTATCGGATATGGTTACGCTTTGCCGTTATTATGAGCAGCAGCGGTGGGACGATGCGACCAGAGTTCGTCAGGCGCTTGGGCTGTCAGATGAGGATGTGGTCGAGGCAATGCGAAGGGCAACACTCTGGGCGGGGGAGAATGCCGTGAGTTAAACGCTTCCTCACGCCGTACAGACGGCGTGAGGAAGAACGCGGTGTGTTTATCTGCCCGCTTTCAATCTCTGGTAGTACTCCTCGTAAAGGCGGCTGGCGTCACCGACATCGTTTTGCCATTCACCTTTGCTGATGGTTTCGGCATCCGGGTAGAGCGACTTATCATTAGCCACTTCAGGCTTCAGCAGCTTGCGTGCGGCCAGGTTGGGCGTCGGATAGCCAATCGTCTCAGCAACCTGTTTAGCCACGTCCGGGCGCAGCAGGAAGTTAATCAGCTTCAGAGCACCATCCACGTTTTTCGCATTGGCAGGAATTGCGAGACTATCCATCCAGAAGATACCGCCTTCTTTCGGCCAGACCACCTCAAGCGGCGTACCGGCCTGGCGGGCGACATACGCTGAGCCGTTCCAGACCATGCCCAGGTTCACTTCACCTTCCATATACGGGTTTGCCGGGTTATCAGAGTTGAAGGCCGCCACGTTAGGCATCAGCTTTTTCAGCTCGGTATACGCCGCTTCAATCTCTTTTGGATCCGTCGTGTTGCCAGAGTAGCCCAGCTTGCGGAGCGCAACCTGGAATACCTCGCGTGCGTCGTCGGTTAACAACAGGCTACCTTTATACTCCGGTTTCCACAGATCGGCCCAGCTAGTCACCGATTTCGGATCGACGGCCTCGCTGTTAACGCCAATCGCAGTTGCTCCCCAGATATATGGAATGGAGTAGTCGTTATTTGGGTCGAACGGCTTGTTGAGCATCTCAGGATCGAGGTTTGAAAAATTGGTTAGCTTCGTTTTATCGATCTTCTGGATCATGCCCTCTTTGCGCATTTTATCGACAAAGTAGGTGGAAGGAACCACCAGATCGTACGCGCCGTCTTTGTAGGTTTTGAGCTTGGCGTACATGGTTTCATTCGATTCGTAGGTCGAGTAGATAACCTTGATGCCCGTCTCTTTGGTGAACTGTTCCAGCAGGCCCGGCGGCACATATTCGGTCCAGTTATAGAAGTAGAGCGTTTTGCTGTCATCAGCGTGTGCCGCACCCATGCCAAGCACCAGCGCCGCAGCGGCGAGCATTTTTTTCATTTCATTGTCCCCTGAGATTTTGTTTTATCACGAGCAATAACCTGGCTGGCGATCACCAGAACCAGCGAAAACACCAGCAGAATGGTCGCCAGCGCGTTCACCTCAGGTGAAACGCCGACTTTTACCATCGAATAGATTTTCAACGGCAGAATTTCATAGCTCGGCCCGGTCACAAAGGAGGAGACGACAACATCATCCATCGACAGGGTAAAGCTGAGCAGCCATCCAGCAGCCACGGCGGGCATCGCCAGCGGCAGGATGATTTTGCGCAGGATGGTCATCTCGCTGGCGCCCAGATCTTTCGCCGCCTCCAGCATGCGCACGTCAAAACCTTTCAGGCGCGCAAAGACGGTCACCACCACAAACGGCAGGCAGAAGGTGATATGGGAAAACAGCAGTGACCAGAAGCCAAGCTGAACGCCCAGCAGCATAAACAGCACCAGTAGCGAAATCGCCATGACGATATCGGGTGACATCATCACCACAAATAGCATGCCGCTGACGAACGGTTTGCCGCGAAAGCGATAGCGGTAGAGCGCCACGGCGGTAAGGGAGCCAATCAGCGTCGCGAAGGTGGCGGAGAAAATCGCCATCGTCAGCGAGTGCTGAGCGGCCTGCAGCAGGCTGTCGTTGTTCATCAGCAGGCTGTACCAGTTGGTGGTAAACCCCTGCCAGTTAATCCCGAAGCGCGAACTGTTAAACGAGTTCACGATCAAAATGATAATCGGGATATAAAGGTAAGCGTAAATGGCGGTCATAAAACCGCCGCGAAGCAGTCGACCGATCATTCGAGTTCTACCTTCTTGTTCAGCAGCCTTGAAGCGCGCCAGTAAATCAGCAGCATCAGGCCCATTACCACCGTCAGGGTAATGCTGGTGGCCGAGCCGAACGGCCAGTCACGGATGTTGAGGAACTGGCTTTTAATGACGTTACCAATCAGCAGGTTTTTCGCTCCGCCCATCAGGTCAGAAACGTAAAATAGCCCCATCGCCGGCAACATCACCAGCAGACTGCCCGCGATAATACCGGGCATGGTCAGCGGGATGATAATGCGGGTAAAGGTCTGCAGTTTATTGGCACCCAAATCTTTAGCCGCTTCAAGCAGGGGTTTATCCAGCTTTTCAATGCTGGAGTAGAGCGGCATGACCATAAACGGCAGCAGGATATAGACCAGTCCAACGATCACCGCGCCCGGCGTAAACATGATGCGCATTGGCGTATCAATCACCCCCAGCCACAACAGAAACTCGTTGAGATAGCCTTTAGTACTCAGGAAGATTTTCAGCCCGTAGATGCGAATGAGCGAGTTGGTCCAGAAAGGCACTATCAGTAAAAATAGCAGCACCGGGCGGACCTTTTGCGGCAGATGCGCCAGAAACCACGCAAATGGATAACCGAGCACCAGACAGGCAACGGTGGCGAACAGCGCCATATTGAGTGAATGAAGAAGCACGTCAAAATAGAGCGGATCGAGCAGGCGCGCGTAGTTTTCCAGCGTAAAGACCAGCGAAACGAAGTTTGTATCGTCACGGGTCAGGAAGCTGGTGGCAATGATCATCAGGTTGGGTAAAAAGACAAATAACACAAGCCAACCGACGATAGTGGCAATCACCACATTCTGGAATTTACTTGTGTTCTTCATCAGCCAGTACAACCTCCCAGCTTTCTACCCAGTTGATAACCATTTTCTGGTCGAGAGAGTGGTCGAAGTCAGGATCATCCTCATTAAAGAACTCGCTGACCATCACCATTTTGCCGTTCTCCAGTTCGACGACGGATTCCAGCGTCATCCCTTTATAGTTCCGCTCGCGGATATAGCCGATAAGCCCCTCAGCCTCCGTATTACCGTGAATTTCATCGACACGCAGATCTTCCGGCCGCAGCAGAACGTTGAGTTTTTGTCCCTTTTCGACGGGGAAATTCACCGTGATATTGCACTCGCGACCTTCAACACTGGCGCGCACGCGCTGGTCGTCCAGACGTTCAATCACCGTGGCATTGAAGATATTGATCTCACCAATGAAGCTGGCGACAAACAGATTTTTCGGCTCTTCGTAGATTTCGCGTGGGGTACCGTCCTGTTCGATTTTGCCGTCGCGCATGACCACGATACGGTCCGACATGGTCAGCGCCTCTTCCTGGTCGTGGGTCACGAACACAAAGGTAATGCCAAGCTTGCGCTGCAGGGCTTTAAGCTCGTTCTGCATCTGCTTGCGTAATTTGTAATCCAGTGCTGAAAGAGACTCATCCAGCAGGAGCAGACGCGGTTTATTCACCACGGCGCGGGCGATGGCCACACGCTGCTGCTGACCGCCGGAAAGTTGATGGGGCTTACGCTGTGCGAACTCTTCCAGTTGCACCATACGCAGCGCGTCAGTGACACGCTGAGGGATTTCGCCGGCCGGCGTTTTTTGCATGCGCAAACCAAATGCCACGTTCTCGAACACGGTCATATGCGGGAAAAGCGCATAGCTCTGAAAGACGGTGTTAACGTGACGATCTTCAGCGGGGACCTGGGTAATATCCTGGTTTTCAAGATGGATTGTGCCGCTATCGACATTTTCCAGCCCGGCAATAAGGCGTAGTACGGTTGTCTTGCCGCAGCCAGAGGGGCCCAGCAGCGTGAGGAACTCACCGTCATTGATGGTCAGGTTGAGCTCTGAAATGACCTCTTTACCATCAAAACTCTTACGAATTCGTTCCAGTTGCACCAGCGGTGAACGTGAACGGGATTGTGTATTCAATTTTTGCGCTGTCCCATATAGACGCCTCAGGCAGCAGACTGAAGCGGGGTTTGTGTGTAACCACCTTGGTGACTCGTAATGAGGGCGGACATTCTACGGTAAACCACTGGAATCGCCAATCCTTGTCACTGATTCATAAGCTACATTTACTAGCGTATAACGATATAAACGGAAAATATTCTCGTTTGCGGGATAAAAGTGACCTGACGCAATATTTGCGTTTTGATGCTTATTGATAATGTTGTCACAAAAAGTGAGGGTGACTGCATGGATAAATTACTTGAGCGTTTTTTACAGTACGTTTCGCTGGATACCCAATCTAAACCGGGTGTCCGCCAGGTGCCGAGCACCGAAGGCCAGTGGAAGTTATTAAACCTGCTTAAAGAGCAGCTTGACGCCATGGGGCTGGTTAACGTCACGTTAAGCGATAAAGGCACTGTGATGGGAACGCTGCCTGCAAATGTCCCGGGCGATATTCCGGCGGTTGGTTTTATCTCCCATGTCGACACCTCTCCGGACTTTAGCGGCAAACACGTGAACCCGCAGATTGTTGAAAACTACCGCGGCGGTGATATTGCGCTGGGCATTGGTGATGAAGTGCTCTCTCCTGTGATGTTTCCGGTGCTGCACCAGTTACTCGGCCAGACGTTGATCACCACCGACGGGAAAACGCTGCTGGGGGCAGATGACAAGGCGGGGATCGCGGAAATCATGACCGCGCTGGCGGTACTGAAGGGTAAAAATATTCCACACGGTGATATCCGCGTGGCATTCACGCCTGATGAAGAGGTCGGAAAGGGGGCGAAACATTTCGATGTGGAGGCCTTCAACGCGAAGTGGGCTTATACCGTCGATGGTGGTGGTGTAGGTGAGCTGGAGTATGAAAACTTCAATGCCGCATCGGTGACGATCAAGATTGTCGGGAACAATGTTCATCCAGGCTCCGCCAAAGGAGTGATGGTGAATGCGTTGTCGCTGGCATCACGCATTCATGCGGAAGTACCTGTAGAAGAAAGCCCGGAGCAGACGGAAGGCTATGAAGGTTTCTATCACCTGACCAGCATCAAAGGCACCGTAGATAGCGCGCAGATGCACTACATCATCCGCGATTTTGACCGCAAAGCGTTTGAAGCGCGCAAGCGTAAAATGATGGAGATCGCGAAGAAGGTTGGGAAGGGCTTGCACCCTGACTGCTATATCGAGCTGATCATCGAAGACAGCTATTACAATATGCGTGAGAAGGTGATGGCGCATCCGCATATTATTGATATCGCCCAGCAGGCGATGCGCGATTGCGACATTGAACCGATCTTAAAACCGATTCGTGGCGGCACTGATGGATCCCAGCTGTCATTTATGGGGTTGCCTTGCCCGAACCTGTTTACCGGTGGCTACAACTACCATGGCAAACACGAATTTGTGACGCTGGAAGGGATGGAAAAAGCAGTGAAGGTGATTGTGCGGATAGCGGAGTTAACCGCGAAGCAGTAAGACATTGCCCGGTGTCGCTACGCTTACCGGGCCTACGATCAGAATGTAGGCCGGGTAAGGCGCAGCCGCCACCCGGCGTTAAGGCAAGGAATGCCCATGTCAAACTATCGTCGCCTCTACATCCCCGGTGGAACCTGGTTTTTCGCCGTCAACCTGCAAAACCGCCAGAGTGATTTGCTTACCCGCCATATCAATAGCCTGCGTTCCGCCACTTCAACGGTTAAACGAGCTAAACCCTTCACCATCAACGCCTGGGTTATCCTTCCTGAACATATGCACTGTATCTGGACCTTACCGGAAGGAGACTGTGATTTTTCGGCTCGCTGGCGGGATATCAAAAAAACGTTCAGTCGTAACATTGAAATGCGTCACATCTGGCAGTCGCGCTTCTGGGAACACACCATCCGTAACGAAGAAGACTATCGGCGGCATATGGATTATATCTACATCAACCCGATGAAGCATGGTTATGTTAGCAAAGTTATCGACTGGCCGTATTCAACGTTTCATCGTGAAGTACGGGAAGGGTTGTATCCGGTGGATTGGGCTGGAGAGATTGAGGATTTTGCAGCGGGTGAGCGCAAATAATAATGCCCGGTGGCGCTGCGCTTACCGGGCCTACGGGATCGAGCTTTTGTAGGCCGGGTAAGGCGCAGCCGCCACCCGGAAAATGTTTACAACTCAGTCCTCAAAGAACCAGTACCCGCTGTTTACAAGCGCAGAGAGCATCGCGAGGAAAGAGGGATCTTCCAGCGCATCGCCGAAGGTATCAGCAGTCAGCACCAGATGGCTGGCGATGGCGTCGAGGGCAGGACGGTGTGGTGAATCCAGCTTCTCGCCATTGACGAACACCTCTTCGCCAATCCGCAGAACGCGCAACCCGCCCAGACGAACCAGCTTGTCGCCCTGTTGCAACGCATCATAAATTTCATCGGCCTGATACGGAGGTTCTGGCGGCGCAACGTCCAGCTCATGACGCGACTGGCTGATAAACTCACCAAACCACTGACGGAAATGTTCGGGCTCGTTGATCAAATCCAGCATCATGCCGCGCAGTTTATCCAGCTCTTCTGGCAGAATATCAGCCGGGTGCTCGCGCGCTGGGACATCGGGATCGCTGTAACGATAACTGCCCAGCTCGCGTTGCAGAACATAGTCGGCAAAACCGCTGATCATCTCGCGACCGCTTGGTGCACGGAACCCGACAGAGTAGTTCAGCGAATTTTCCAGTGAATAACCTTCGTGCGGGAATCCAGGCGGAATGTAGAGAATATCCCCCGGCTCCAGCTCTTCGTCGATGATCCCTTCAAAAGGGTCTACCTGCAGCAGGTCCGGATGTGGGCAGTGCTGTTTCATCGGCACTTTTTCGCCCACGCGCCAGCGGCGGCGGCCAGTTCCCTGAATGATAAATACGTCGTACTGATCCAGATGCGGACCCACACCGCCGCCAGGTACGGAGAAGGAGATCATCAGATCGTCCATTCGCCAGTCAGGCAGGGCACGGAACGGACGCATTAATGCGGCAGTCGGCTCGTGCCAGTGGTTGACCGCCTGCACCAGCAGTGACCAGTTGTTTTCACCGAGATGATCATAGCTTTCGAAAGGACCGTGGCTGACCTGCCATTTCCCGTCCTGGTGGCTGACCAGGCGGCTGTCGACTTCGTTTTCCATGGACAGACCGGCCAGTTCGTCTGGAGAGATGGGGTCGATAAAATTACTGAACCCGCGTTTCAGAACCACCGGGCGTTTTTGCCAGTAACGTTCGATAAACTCAGGCCAGTTAAGTGTTAAGTGATAGTCCATATTTTTTTATTCCGCAGGCTCTTACTGACTCGGATTATAACGGAAGCTCAGGAGCCTGGGTGCGAGATCCTCGCATTTTTCACATAACGGGTTAACTATCGTTCAATATGGGCTGCTGACGACCAAAAATCACTTCCATTCTGGCGCCGCCCAGTAAGCTATCACCGGTTTCGATGTTGCCATCGTACTGGTCGACAATCTCACGTGCGACGGATAATCCCACTCCCTGGCCGGGACGCAGTGTGTCGGCACGCTGGCCGCGATCGAACACCATTTCACGTTTATTAAGTGGAATGCCCGGGCCATCATCTTCAACAATAATGTGCAGTTCGTTCTCTGTCTGACGCGCCGACACTTCTACAAACTCCAGGCAGTACTTGCAGGCGTTGTCGAGCAGGTTCCCCATCGCTTCCATAAAATCATTTTTCTCGCCGACGAAGCTGATCTCTGGCGAGATATCGAGGCTGATATTTACCCCTTTTCGCTGGTAAACCTTGTTCAGCGCAGACGTGAGGTTGTCCAGCAGTGGCGCTACAGGATGTAATTCGCGGCTTAATAACGCGCTACCCGAGCGCATACTGGCGCGATGCAGATAGTAGCCAATTTGCTGAGAGATACGGCTGATTTGTTCAAGCATCACCGGTTCAGCATCATCGACGCTGAGTTTTGAACTGCGCATTGAACGCAATGTGCTTTGCATTACCGCAAGCGGTGTCTTGAGGCTGTGCGTCAGGTCGGTAAGTGTGGTGCGGTATTTGTCATAGCGTTCGCGCTCGCTTTTCAGCAGGCGGTTGAGGTTCCGCACAAGGCTTGTCAGTTCACGCGTGGTTGCAGGGTTGAGCTTTTCACGGTGGTGTTCTTCCAGTTCGCGAACCTCTTTCGCCAGTGATTCGATGGGGCGCAAGCTCCACCACGCCGCCACCCACAGCAGTGGGATCACCAGCAGCAGATTCGCGGCCAGAACATAGATGAACCAGCTCCAGACCATATAAGAACGTTTCAGTTCCACAGGAATGGTGTCGATCACTACGATGGTCAACTGCGGCATGTTCAACGTCGCCGGATAAAGATTGATTGCAACTGAGTGAGTCATTTCCGTTTCGGCATCATCGGCGCGGATCTCATTCAGTTTCTGTTGCAGAGAGCGATCTTCACGAATCAGCGAGCTGGTGGTATTGAGATCGGCTTCAATTTCATGAAACCCGTTGGTTTTAAGCCACTCCGGACGAATGCTGTTGACCAGCCAGGGGATATCGCGCTGTGCCCAAAGCAATTTTCCCTTTTCGTTATAAATCAGGGCCAGCGTTGGACTCTGCTGGTTGAGGTTTTCCGGCATTTCAACGGTGATTTTGTTGTTTTCCCACTTTGCCAGGGTATAAAACAGATTACTTTCACCGCGCAACAGCCGGAAGGTCGTTTTATCGAAGCTGACGCTGTAGCCCACCAGCGCCACCATACCGTACGAAAGCGACAAGACCAGGACAACGGCGGCCGTTGCCAGTAAAAAACGAACCCGTAGCGAGAGGGGCAGTATGTGGCGCAAAATCCGTCTCATTTAGCGTAATTCGAACAGGTAGCCCTGACCACGAACGGTGGTGATCACGTCCTGTGAGTACTGCGCCTGAATTTTCTTACGCAAACGTCCCATTAGTACGTCAATGGTATGGCTCTCGCGCAGTTCAGCATCTGGATAAAGCTGGAGCATTAAAGAATCTTTGCTCACCACTTTGCCGTTGTTACGGATCAGCGTTTCCATAATGGTGTATTCGAAGGCGGTCAGCTTGATCACTTCATCGTTGATGGCTAATTCCCGCCGGGAGAGATCAACCTGGAATGGAGGGATAGAAATGACCTGCGAGGCCAGCCCGCTGTTGCGGCGTAACAGCGCCTGCATGCGCGCCGCCACCTCTTCAATATGAAACGGCTTGGTGACGTAATCATCTGCACCCGCACTGAGCACTTCGACCTTGTCCTGCCAGCCTTCACGGGCAGTCAGAACCAGAACCGGGAGAGAAACATCATGGCTGCGCCAGCGACGAATTAACGACAAACCGTCTTCATCAGGTAACCCTAAATCGACGATGGCGATATCCGGCAGGTGTTCATTGAGATAATAATCGGCTTCTTTTGCATCTTCGGCATCGTCCACCTGATGTCCCATCTCCTGAAGCTGTACTTTCAGGTGATGGCGTAGCAATGCATTATCCTCAACAACCAATACGCGCATCATCTCTTCTCCCTAAATTAATGGTATGAATAGTTTAACGCTGATTATGGAGTTTGGAACCAGCGTCATGAAATTAAATGACTTTTTTAATACTTCCAATCCCTTGGGGGCGTCCTGGGGGCAAAGCTGTCGGCATCTGATTGTTCAGCATGTTGACCTGATCCTGGTTCATATCTCCGATCCACTTCGAATACACCTCGTACACCATACGCGCATCCTCATGACCCATCTGGCTGGCGATAAAGGAAGGGTTAGCACCAGCCATAAGCGTCCAGCAGGCGTATGTGTGTCGGGACTGATAAGGATTTCTCTCACGTATTCCCGAAAGTTTAGTGCCCCGTTTCCATCCATACGAAATCGAGTTTTTGGAAAAAAAGCTCTCATTCACTGACGATTTCTTTTCAGGAGAAAACACAAAACGCAGATTTTGCGGCTCTGTTTTGCCGATTTCCCGGTGATGGAAAATGATCTGCTGCCTTGGGTTATTGCCGGTGATTTCGAACTGCTCTAGCAGCGCATCATGAGCAGGCTTAAGCAGTGTAATCGTTCTGATGCCAGCATCTGTTTTCGGCGGCACAAATACCCGTTTGTTTGTCAGGCTTCTTGATACGTGAATCTCACCTTTTCTCAGATCGATATCCTCCCACGCCAGAGCACAAATCTCGCCGGGCCTCATCCCCGTGTGGACGGCTACAATGATGATCAAAGCCAGTTTTCGGGGAAGGGCGGCAATCAGTGCCTGATACTCATGAAGTAGAAGCGGATCGGGGTCTGCCTTAGATAGCTTGAGCCTGGATACGCCCTCATAAGGAGCGTGTAATATAAACTGACTGCGATTCGCAAGCTTCAGCATTTCTGATAAAACCGCCATCTGTTTATTGACTGTTGAGGGCGCGCGTCCCTTTTTAACCAGATTAGGCATTGATGGGTTTAATACGCTGCCGGTCAGCAGCTCTTTACGGTAATTCAGGATATCGGCATGCTGAATATCAGCCAGAGGAGTATTTTCTCCCACAACGCGCTTCAGGGTGTTAACTGCAGATGTGAGAGACTGCAGTGTTGCCCCTGACACCTCCAGCGCTTTTGTATCAATGAAAAAATCGCTCAGCTCTTTAAACGTCGTGATCCGCTTAGTTGATGAGAATTTTTTAAGAGCCTTCGATTCAGGAAAGCGCGCTGCGTAGTCGAACTGGCCGAACTGGATCTCACTCACGATGACGGCGCGAAGGTTTCCCGCCTTCTTGATGTTGCTGCTGTTAACCACCCAGCCACGGAGAACTTCGCGGCAGCGAATGCCGCGATAGGTAAACGTGATCCTTATTTTTCCGTTATGAAGTTCAACGCCGGTTGGAAAGTTCATCATGCTTCCTGAATAAATCTATTAATCAGCGGAAAGTTGTACCAGACCAAAGCGCGTTTGCTTTCTCCACCGGGTACCGCGGGTACTCGCTTAAAATGAATCCCTTCAATCCAGCATCCGAGGCGATAAGCTTTTATTTGCCTGTCATCCAGCCCCGTTTTCTCAGTGAGCTTTCCCGCCACCATCCACTCTTCATCAAAAATGATTTGCGCCATGCTTAACTCCATGACGCCGCCACGATACCGCAGCGGCAGATAGTAATTTGATTGTCAGAAATCACCGATCAAGCCCGGGCAGACATTGGAGGCTCCTGGCGCGGGTCATTGCCGTGGCCACGTAACTACGTGGGCGGTTTACAACCTCAACCGTAATTTTTCTCCCCTGGATCCTGATGGTGTAAAATGTCTGTTTGTCGCTGCGACCATGCTCGCCATATTTCTCAAAATGGCATTTGAGCGCGGCGGCGCATGCTGGCCCGCCGATGCTGTCTCCCTTGCTACGGTTAATCAGACGCACTGGGACCTTCCTGATGGTTGATCACGCTGCGGGCAAGCCCGGCGGCCATAGCCGGTAATTCCTCATACTGATTGCAATAAGCCGGGTTGGAACATAAGCCCTGCAGCGCTGCAATGGTCAGCTGCTGCAGGTAGGTCACAGAAAGAAGCGGAGCGTTTGTTTCAGATGCTGGTTCGGGCTCTGCTTTCGGCTTTGCAGTAACTGCCAGCGGATCGAGCACGACAGATTTTGGTGGTTCCGGTCGTCGGTATTCCACGATCGCATCAAGAGCGATTTTCTGACGAACGCTAATTTCATCGGACCAGCTATCCAGCATGGTGGTGGCCACGTCGTGGATCTCCTCGTCGGTGAAATCAGGAGACAAGCAAAATTCTGTGGCGGTGATATCTTCCATCAGTAGCGGGATAACATCGGAAACGAGCTGGCCGGTGCATGCCACCGCTCTCTCTGCCTCTTCTTTCCCCATGATGTCGGTGCGGCCAGAAATCAGGTCATTCAGTGCATGCAAAATTGAAATTTCGCGTTCGCCTGGTGCTGGTGGTACTTCCTGTTTTGTGACTTCATTTGAGGAGGTGGTCTTTATCAGTGCATCGACAGAGAAGACACCTCCTCCCAGGTTCTCCACCTTCGGCTGGTCCGTGGGCTGCTGCACTGGCGATGAGCTCTGAGCGAATGCCTCATTGAGTTCTTTGTCGAGCTGCGCAGCTTTGGCAGGGCAAACTGCTGGCGGCTGAGTTTCGCTAGGTATAGGCGGTTTGGTTTCAGCATTGTTTTTCTCCTGCTTGATGTTGCCGCATGCGATATCAACAGTTTTTTGATCCGGTTTAGCGTGGTTAGATTCGACGAGGTTGCGGTTAATGTAAGCACGCAGATCAACCGGCCTAAGATACAGGTCTTCCGGAGCGGTTTTAATCAGCGCGATAATGGCTGCGCGGGAGAAATCCAGAATTCCAGGCGTGCCACGTAATTTATTCCACCATGCAGAAAAGCGAGGGTCTGTTCCTGCACTTTCGATTTCTTTGGCGCGGCGCATAATTTCGGATGGTATGGCGTAGATATCGAAATCCATAGCAACCGAGAGAATACCAAGCGCGGTTTCCAGACGGAGAGTAGCGAGATTATGCACCAGGTCAGGGCTGCGATCGGTAGGGTTACTGCCGCCAAGGTTGGCTGATGTGTCTGGCTGGATGTCAGGGGATACGGGCTCACGTTTGGCGGCCGGAGTATCAATCCACTTAGTGATCCCTTTTTTGATATCAGGCCATTGCGTTGAAACCTTCATGGTTTTGCGCACCCACGCCAGTAATTCTTCCTGCCGCTCACCGCTAAGGGCAAACACTCGTGGCTCCTTCACAAAGGCCTGGGCCAGTTCACGCTGGAAGCATCCATCGTCATCATTATTTAAATCCACAACCTGGCCGTACTGCGAATCGGTGATTTCCTCCACTGCGCCGAATAGGGCAAGGCATGCCGCGCGGGAGTCGTGATCGAGGTTGCGTACAATCTTCATGCCCGCGGTACGGCCAGTTTCGATAGTATCGGTTTCTGGTTGCGGTGCAGCAGCAGGTTCACCTGCATTCACATTCCAGATAGCCACGGTATCGAAAAAATCAGACGAGAAAACATCCAGCTCAGGGCAGGGTAAATCCTCACGGTGCTCCCAGATTTTCACCTTAAAATAATCATCAATATGTTCAGGGTGTTCAGACGCCAGCTTGCCGAAAATAACAGCTTCAGCAATAGCTTTTGTGGCCGAGTTTACTGCTGTAGCAAGCGGTTTTAAGTCTGGGTATTTTTTCAATGCTTTATCTTTTGGGAAATAAGCACCGCCGAAAACTTTTAATTCAACAGACATAATTACCTCAATTAATTTTTTGGTGAATGATGTTTAGCGATATGGTTTTCGAATAACGCGCTTTACATTTTTTAACGCGTTACGCTTTTCTCTTTTTTCATTGCATTGCTCACATAAATAAATCGTGCGCTTAAAGGGGTATATGTCTGTTTTCCTTTCGTGCATTTCCGATTTTTTATATTTATGGCAGCAAACAGCGCAATGACAAATGATGTCATCCATATCAGTTAAGTTGTTGGCGTTTGTGATCATAATAAGACATGCCACAAGCGTTCTGCGCTTCTGCGAAGTTCACAGACAGCAAGCTAATGTGCTCAACAGCGCAAACAGGGCAATGAAACTCACCGAGCACGTAGCCACCGTCAAGCACGACTGTTACAGGGCCTGATGATGGCAAATGAACTACGCCTGAAATGGCACCGTTAATATTAAAGGTAGCAATCTCTTTATTTACGATAACGAGATTCAGCTCAACGGTTGTAATGCTTACTTTCATTTTAAACTCCAGAGTTCAGGGTGTGAAAATCCCTGCCGTTTAAGGCATAGGTTTTAGATTGGTAAAATTAAATTACTTTCAAATTATTTCGCCATTCCTGATGAGGTTGGCGATGCACAACGAAATTTCTGTATTTCCGTAATACTTTCCAGGCGGCATGGCATCCGGCAACATCACGAAGAAATACTGAAGTGACGAGTTTTCCCTGTGCCCAGGCAATTTGTTGTTCCGGTGTTAATTGTGTCTTATCCATATATGAACACTCCACTATGAAACCAGCTTTAAAAAGGGTGGTATATGCATGGACCACGGGAAACGCATATACCACCAAAACTACACGTAGCCTCATGTTGCGATTGCCCACAACTGGAAGCGCATTCCGCCAGTTAACAAACCGATCCCCATCAGTGAAAAGAAGAATGCGCTTACATGTTGTGGACGATTCATCTGCCCTGGTTCGGCGGCGCCACCTCGCCAGGGCAGATGTAAAGGGCAGTTACGCTGCCATGCGGCTTATTGGTCTGTGCAGGTATTTCAAGTCCTGCATCGCGGGGTTTGCTCTCCGCCCCAGGTTCTCCCCGCTATGCTTTAGCGCGCAACCTGAGAAAACCGCCTTCAAGACTTTGGCTTACGCCACATTCAAGAAACTGCCTGGACGAACTCGGAAAAGCTCAGTGCTTCTTCACCCTCAGCCAGACTGTTGAAATACTCTTCGTATGCTTTTTCCATCTCGAACCCCTGTTTGCTACTTTGCTTGGCTAATCACCCTTATCGCCGGGTAGGCGGAACGTTTACTGATTACTGCTGTTAAGTTTTGATAACGCTGATTGTTATTTAAACCTAACAAATCGTCAAGTTTAAATTTCGCAAAACCTAACGGAAGGGGTATGGAAAACACAAAAAGGCCGCTGCTGGAGCGGCCTATGGGGTGGAAAATTATTTGATGTCGAGGTTTTTGAGGATCTGCAGGATTTCTTCTTTGCTTTTGGTTTTTATGAGGTCATTGAACGTTTCATCATAGTCCTTGACCTTATCCCGCAAATTGATGATGTGTTGCTCTTTCTCTGCATTAGGAAGCTTATCGAAGAGCTCTAGAAGCTGATGCTGCTGTGGGGATAACAATCTGTAGGATTCGGCTGATGGTGGTTCATACCCCTCATCCCCCTTAATGATCCAGCCTGGCTCCACGTTCAGTGCTGCAGCTAGTTTGAATAGGTTATCGCCCCTCGGTGAGGTTTCATCACGTTCCCACTGAGAGATTGTGACATGGGCAACCCCAGCCTGTTTACCTAGGCTGCGCTGGGTATATTTCAAGGCAGAGCGTCGCTCTTTTATACGCTGACCGATCGTTTTCATAGTTCGGAAATCCTAACGCGCATTGACTCTTTTTTCCTTAACATATAAAGTTAGGAAAACTTACCAAGGAGAACCCAATGAAAACCGAAGATGTAATAAAACACTTTGGGAAAAAAGCCAATGTGGCGAGAGCTCTCAACATCGCTCGATCCTCTGTCAGTGAATGGGGGGAGTTGGTCCCCGAACGACGAGCCGCGCGACTGGAAAAGATAACGGGTGGTGCATTGAAGTACGACTCAGTTTTGTATGAGCACAAAGATAACCCAAAAGATTCAAAGGAGTCTGACTGATGGAAATCAAAAAGCTGGCATGCGAACTGGAGTCCTGGGCGCAGGAAAAGGGTTGGAAGACGGTCACGCAGCTGATAACCCCGCATCACTTTGGTGATTTGCTGCTGACACTCAATGACGTTACCGACCCTGACGAGTACGCGCGCCGACTGCACAACAACAAGCAGGTTATTCAGCGCGCCTTCAGAAACGATACGCCGAATTATCTCAAGCAGGCAGAGGCGCTGAGCTATGCGGTGCGCGCCGCGATTGATAACGAGCTGGAGCAGAAGGACTGCATGCTCTACCGGGCCGCCAGAGTGAACAAAGAATGTATCGAAGCTACCAACGCGGTATTCACCGGGAAACCGCAACCGGTAATCAGGCGTGAAACTCTGGAAGCGATAGACGCGCTGGCGCAGCTGGTGGGCGTAAAGGTTCAAATCATGAACAGCCATCGGGCTGCATAACGTTCTGGAGGCAACTATGCGTACTTCTCAGGAATTAGCGAGCGCACTGGCAGAGCGCATGAAAAACGCGATGAATAACCGACCCGCTCAGGAGCCAGTGGATCGCCGCGGTGAAATCATTCCAGGGAAGCGGTACCGCGACGAACGCGGGCGCATGGTGACTGTTTTACGTGCATCCCAGCTCCGCGTGTCATATCGCCGGGAGGGGCACACCGGCGTCAGTGAAACAGGGCGCCGAGAGTTTGAAATTAAGTTCACTGAGGTGAAGTCGTGAGCGTGAAATTATCTTCCTGGGTGTGGGACGGTTGTGCCGCACAGGGTGTCAAGGGCATAAAACTGCTGGTTATGGCTCGCCTGGCCGATTTTAGCTCGGATGAGGGAGTGTGCTGGCCGTCTGTTGCCACCATTGCCCGCCAGCTTGGGGCCGGGCGCAGCACTGTGATAACTGCGATAACCCAGCTTGAGGCAGACGGATGGTTAACCCGTACCGAACGTCGAAACGGCCAGCGCAGCGGCACTAATTTATACACGCTGAATGCTGAAAAATTACGCACGGCGGCAGCATATTTTCAGGGTTCAGATTCTGAACGTTCAAAATCTGGACACCCATTAAACAAGGGGTTAGCCAACCCTGATGATTCAGATTCTGAACATTCAGGTTCTGAACGTTCAAATCCCGAACGTTCAGAAAACGCGAATAAACAGGGTTCTCAGGGTTCAGAATCTGGACACGATCCGTCAGTAACTACAGATCCATCATTAAAACAGATCTCTTCGTCCGGAAATTCTGGCGAATCTCCAGACGGCGAAGATTCAGCCAAAAAAATACCTGCCACGAAAAAATGGGGCACACCAGAAGATCATCAATGCGCAAGCTGGATATTTTCCAGGATCCGAACCCTGTATGAACAAGCAGCCGAAACCGATGGTGAAGTTGCTCGCCCAAGAGAACCAAACTGGAACGCATGGGCAAACGAGATCCGGCTGATGCGCACTATCGACGGGCGCACGCACCGCCAGATTTGCGACATGTTCAAGCGAGTCCAGAGCGACCCGTTCTGGTGCCGAAACGTGCTAAGCCCCGCGAAGTTGCGTGAAAAATGGGATGACCTTGTACTGAAACTGGCACCTGTCGCTCATAGCGGAGTGATGCGCAGTTCTTTTGACGATGAATATTACAAAAACGACATTGAGGCCGCGGCAAAAGCGGGCTTCAGGGTCTGATCTAACTGAATTTTATCAGGAGAATATTTATGGAAACCGTACTTGATGCACTGAAAGCCATGAAAAAAGCGACATATCGCGAAGTTGCTGCCCGTCTGG
Source organism: Enterobacter ludwigii (assembly GCA_023023105.1). Lineage (NCBI taxonomy): Bacteria > Pseudomonadati > Pseudomonadota > Gammaproteobacteria > Enterobacterales > Enterobacteriaceae > Enterobacter > Enterobacter ludwigii. The sequence goes on from CP083824.1 coordinate 1,796,655, forward strand.
ATATCGAGCCTGTTGAAGCGCTGAACATGCTGCGCGAGCAGAAAGAACAGGGGTTATGTGATTTTTACGATGGGGCATGGTCTCTTGGTACCATGCAAGAGCAGGCCAGGCAACCGACCAAACCGCAGGTAGCGGCGTCAGCATATCAGGATCCGCGCCTGAAAGGTGATGAACCAGCACCGGTTGATGCTGTGACCATCCGCCAGCTGCTTGGAACGAGCGGCGCTATGACCACCGCGGCGCTGGCTGCAGCTGTAAATCGTAATGCCCGCGGCATGGTCTCTGTAATGCTGTCTTTTGAGCGCCAGGGCGTGGTTATCAAAAATGGGAAGGGGAAGGGCGTGACATGGTCTCTGCCTGGAGCCGGTGAGGCCGCAGGCGCTACAGCCGAAGCTGCGCAGCCAGAAAAAACAACTGCAGAAATTATTGAGACCATCCCGGCATTTGCTTCCCGTCCGGATGACCTGATTATTCCGTTATCCCGTTATATCTCCAGTGAAATCCGCCGAACAAAAGCGAAGCTGTCAAACCTGCAGCGTCTGCAGGGGGCTGTTCGGGAACTGCGCCGCCATAAGCATCTGCTGGAGGGGCTGGGGAATGAATAATTTACCGAAATGTCCTCAATGCGGCATGGCCCCTTCACTGAGGGTTCGCAGCCGGGGAATTAACTGGGGTTCAGCAGAGGTCCGCTGTTCGAACGGTTGCCCTGGCATCCGAGCGGGATTTTCGTTCCCGCCTGATGGTGAGGCAGCGGCCCGGCAGTTGCTTCAGGATAAATGGAAAGAGCTTGTGGGAGGAATCAACGATGCCACGACCAAAAACTCATGAAGAGCGCACGGTGATGATTAACCGGATTATCGAACTGGTGAAAGAGCAGGGCCGTATCACGACGAAGGACGTCGTCGCGATGTTTAACCTGCACCGAACCACGGCAGAGAAGTACATCCGGATCGCCGTGCAACGTGGAGAGCTTATCCGCTACGGTCGCTGCGGTATTTTTCGTGACGATCGCGCAATCATCGAATTTGACCTGAAGCGATTTTCGCACAGTAAGGCGGCAGTATGAGCAATATCAAAACCCATACCGGAACCATCATCACCAAAGATGGCGAGAAAACCGTGCAGTTGCGCGAGACTCCAACAACCCGGTGTGTTGGCCGCACTGAAACCTACCGGAAAACAGATGGCCGCCGTAGCGGCGCGCCGCTGACATCGCGCCGACTGATTCTGAGCAGCATTAAGCCAATCGAAGGCGGTACTGCCTGACCTCTTTAACTAGGGCGTGCTTTGTTGAAAAGTGATCTACAAAACGAAAGGTGGCGACAATACCTTTTTTCATTTCGGTTGGTTGACAAAATCGAGAAAGTGCGAAAATATATGGTTTACGAATTCCAAAAAAAGCGAAACTTGAAATGAGTGATCATCAGCTAGCACCTTGTTGGGAATTTCAGCCCTATCTCGCTGAAAAAAATGTCCGTCAACTGTTGGCAGAAATCGCTAACGTACTTGAGCAATTGTATTACCACAAGCACACCTTAGACAGCAATTGGTCTGAGGGTGTGAGAGCTTATGATTGGGTCAGAAATCATCTCATTCAAAGTGAAGGAACGATTCCAGGTCTTGAAATGGTATCGAAGGGTCTGGACTATGTAGTTGCTTTAAATAAAGTACCATTGCAATTCTCCAAAGACTGTATCAACAATCCCAAGAAGCGACATCGCCTCCTTAGAAACAAAGTCGAGTGCGAGCAACTTTCTTTATTCGGTGATGTAGAAGCCGAGCAAGATATTACATGGCGAATTTTAGCAGAGCCATTTATATCCGTAGAGGAAGATGGTGAGCTGGAATCAACACTGCCTCGTTGGGAGGTGGCGCTTGTTGGATTTAATGCATATGGTGCTCAGATAAGTATGATTTCACATCAATCTACTGCTTCAGTACCACTTATGCCTCTTGATTCCAATACCTTCCCAGACGAAGCTGAGATTGGTAAGGCGCATCTTCGTCGTCGTAACAAAGATCAAGATTTGGATGTGAGCAGCAATGGAACATCAGGTGATTGACTTCACTGATTATCGTGGGGATAAGCTCAAGCTAGCTAGGATGGCTGTTGGGCTTTCTTGCGAAGAGTTAGCAGAGAAAATTGGCAAAACAAAACAATTCGTTAGCAAGCTCGAGAAAGGGTTTAGACCATCAGAGCAAATGTTAGAGTTAATATCTGCCGCTCTAATGATTAAACCCGATTTTCTTTTTACTGAACGGAAGTATGCATTAGAAAGTGATGTATGCCATTTTCGTAGTAAGAAATCTCGAACTCAAACGCTGACTAATAGTGTTCTAGCTAGGGCTGAGATACTTAACATTATAATTTCTGCGGTTGAAGGAGAAATAGAGTTCCCTGAAGTCAGTATCCCGGAACATCCTGGAGCTGATCTGCTGACTCCTAATGATATAGAACGTGTGGCTGAGGATTGCCGCCGCGCCTGGAATTTAGGTCTGGGTCCAATCTCATCTATGGTTAAATTGGCAGAGAGTTTGGGCGTTATCGTAGCCCATGTTACAGGAGTAGATGACCGTGTTGATGCTTTCACTGTCCATAATAATCGGCCAGTTATCATTAGAAACAATGTCAAAAAAAGCATCTGCAGATTTCGTTCGGATTTAGGGCATGAATTAGGCCACTTGGTTATGCATGAAGGTATAACTACAGGTGATAAGCTGACTGAATCTCAAGCTGATCGATTCTCTAGTGCTTTGCTAGTTCCGCGGTTGTCCTTCATTAAGGAGTTTCCGCGGATCAGAGGGAAGCAATTTGATTGGAACGCCTTGGTCCAATTCAAATTAAGGTGGAAAATTAGCCTTAAAATGTGCATTTATCGAGCCAGTGCTTTGGGATTACTAACCCAAGAGCAAGCAAGAACAGGCTATATGCATCTGAACTCTAAAGGGTTTACAAAAGTTGAACCAGGTGATGAACTCTTACGACCCGAAGAGCCAAGTATGTTTGCAGAAGCGATCGATATGTTGGACGATGCAACATGGATTAAAATACTTATGAAAACTGGGTTGAGCCAAGAACTAATTAGAGAATTGTTCTCCGTTAATCGACCGATTTCGAATCCTAAAAATTTTCTCCAACTTGTGTGAATCATTCTTACAGAGCCCGCTGCTAGCGGGTTTTTTTATACCCTCGGTCGACATGAATTTAACAATTCGTGCTCTTAAAGCGTTGATCAATCTGGCTCTCAGGTGTACTGTATAAATACACAGTACTTGTCGCAGGGGGTTATCATGGGTTTTCCATCACCAGCAGCAGACTACGCAGAACAGATGCTCACTATCACCAGCCTTTGCGGGTATGACGGCAACTGCCGAACCATCGAAACATCAGCCGGGTACGCGATCATAAGCGTCGCCAGAAAGCCGGAAGTGGGAGACACAGTCCTGGTTTCGTTCTGTGGCAGTCTGGACTTCGCAAAAGTCCAGGGGAAAGCGCTGATCACTCAGGATGGAGAGGCTATCGAGGGCGATGCGCTGGACGATACAACCGTAATGGGCGTGGTAACTCACCTCCTGAATCGTGTGACCGATACCGATAATCGGCCTGTGATTTAAAAGGCTGGATCTGATTCATGAGTCTTGAAAGCAGATCGGTTAGACAGGTCAATTACAGTTAATTGATCTTTCTAACCTATTAGAAATCTGGTTAGCGGAAACCTTAATGAAATCAGTTCACAGGGAGAAAAGGACCGCCCCCGCAAGGGGAAATCCATTTTTAGGGATGTGCCCATGAAATTGAACGAATTTGCAGCCGGTCTCACCAAAGACGGAATACTTGTTTTATGTCTTAATGATGGTGAAATAACAGATTACTTGGTGACCAGAAAGGCATTGCGCACACTGATTCGCCAGGAAGAGGGTGGGCTTTCAGCCCAGATTCTGGACGAAGAAGATCGGATAATAAACTTAAACTCTTTGCCAGAAGCACTTAAGGTTCTCAAGCCGTAAGTGTTGATTTATAATAATCAAGCGGGCTGAACACCCACTGATTACTGCGCCAACCTTAGGAATCAAAATGGCGCAGAGCATTACTCTAAACAACTCTCACCGCCCGTCTATGTGCGGTGTTCCTGCTTATGCTGGTGGTCCAGCATGAAGAAAGCAGATAGCCTCCATCTTTCACGTGTGGCCGCACTGGGCTGCATTGTGTGCAGAAATCTGCAGTTGGGCGAAACGCCTGCTGAAATTCACCATATCCGAACCGGGCAGGGCACAAGTCTACGTGCTGACCATCGGAAATCAATTCCCCTTTGTCATACCCACCATCGCAACGGCGGTTATGGTGTGGCCATTCATGCTGGCCGTAAGCAATGGGAGAAAAACTTCGGTACCGAGTTGCAGCTGCTGGAGCAGGTCCAGTTAGAGCTGGGAGTGTTCTATGCCTAAATACATCATCACTCCTGTCGGTAAACCCCGCATGACTCGCCGCGATAAATGGAAACAGCGCCCGCCAGTGATGCGCTATCGCATGTTTTGCGATGAAGCCCGCCTGCATGGAATCCGGGTGCCGGAGAGCGGTGCCCATATCACCTTCGTTTTGCCGATGCCGCCGAGCTGGAGCAAGAAAAAGCGCGAAGCTATGGACGGCCAGCCCCATCAGCAAAAGCCCGATCTGGACAACTTAAAAAAATCTCTGTTGGACGCCTTGTTTGAGGATGATTCCCATATCTGGGGCACCCGGACATCAAAAATATGGGGCGAAACCGGAATGATAATTATCGAAGACATTGGAGAGAAAAATGCGTGACATGTACGAGGTAATGGACCGCTGGGGTGCCTGGGCTGCAGCTGATAGCAGTGGAGTCGACTGGCAACCCATAGCTGCTGGTTTTAAAGGATTACTGCCGCACGGTAAAAAGTCACGCCTGCAATGTGATGACGATGAAGGGATAATGATTGATAGTTGTGTCGCGCGTCTTAAGAAGTATAAGCCTGACGAATACGAGTTAATAATCGTTCACTTTGTAGCCGGAATTTCTTTAAGAGCAATCGCCAAGAAAAGGAAATGCTCAGACGGAACAGTAAGAAAAGACCTCCACACGGCCGGTAATGACTCCAACTTACTGATAGTGTTTTATGTTCAGATAATGCCCGATGACTTTGTCATGCAGCTCCACCGATTTTGAGAACGACAGTGACTTCCTGCCCAGCCTTGCCAGATGCTGCCTCAGATTCAGGTTATGCCGCTCAATGCGCTGCGTATATCGCTTGCTGATAACGTGCAGTTCTCCCTTCAGGCGTGATTCATACAGCGGCCAGCCATCCGTCATCCATACCACGACCTCAAAGGCCGACAGCAGGCCCAGAAGACGCTCCAGCGTGGCCAACGTGCGTTCACCGAATACGTGCGCCACAACCGTCCTCCGTATCCTGTCATACGCGTAAAACAACCAGCGCTGGCGTGATTTAGCGCCGACGTAACCCCACTGTTCGTCCATTTCCGCGCAAACAATGACGTCACTGCCCGGTTGTATGCGTGAGTTTACCGACTGCGGCCTGAGTTTTTTAAGTGTCGTAAAATCGTGTTGAGGCCAACGCCCATAATGCGTGCACTGGCGCGACATCCGACGCCATTCATGGCCATATCAATGATTTTCTGATGCGTACCGGGTTGAGAAGCGGTGTAAGTGAACTGTAGCTGCCATGTTTTACGGCAGTGAGAGCAGAGATAGCGCTGATGTCCGGCAGTACTTTTACCGTTACGCACCACGCCTTCAGTAGCTGAACAGGAGGGACAGCTGATAGAAACAGAAGCCACTGGAGCACCTCAAAAACACCATCATACACTAAATCAGTAAGTTGGCACCATTACCCACACGGCCTTGGGGTTTATTAATGGAGTATTGTCCTTAGTTGAACAAGCATAAATTACTTCTTCTTCAACGGGCGGAGGACTTGTAAAGCCTCCGCTGCTCTATCTACGATTTCATCGTTAGGAATGTCAGGGAGACTGAACCTATCCCTTTCATTTTTAAGTTTGTTTAAGAGATAGGCTTTGTTGAATAAATCGAACTTTTGCTGAGTTGAAGGATCAGATCACGCATCCTCCCGACAACACAGACCATTCCGTGGCAAAGCAAAAGTTCAGAATCACCAACTGGTCCACCTACAACAAAGCTCTCATCAACCGTGGCTCCCTCACTTTCTGGCTGGATGATGAGGCGATTCAGGCCTGGTATGAGTCGGCAACGCCTTCATCACGAGGAAGGCCCCAGCGCTATTCTGATCTCGCCATCACCACCGTTCTGGTGATTAAACGCGTATTCCGGCTGACCCTGCGGGCTGCGCAGGGTTTTATTGATTCCATTTTTGCCCTGATGAACGTTCCGTTGCGCTGCCCGGATTACACCAGTGTCAGTAAGCGGGCAAAGTCGGTTAATGTCAGTTTCAAAACGTCCACCCGGGGTGAAATCGCACACCTGGTGATTGATTCCACCGGGCTGAAGGTCTTTGGTGAAGGCGAATGGAAAGTCAGAAAGCACGGCAAAGAGCGCCGTCGTATCTGGCGAAAGTTGCATCTTGCTGTTGACAGCAACACACATGAAGTTGTCTGTGCAGACCTGTCGCTGAATAACGTCACGGACTCAGAAGCCTTCCCGGGCCTTATCCGGCAGACTCACAGAAAAATCAGGGCAGCCGCGGCAGACGGGGCTTACGATACCCGGCTCTGTCACGATGAACTGCGCCGCAAAAAAATCAGCGCGCTTATTCCTCCCCGAAAAGGAGCAGGTTACTGGCCCGGTGAGTACGCAGACCGCAACCGTGCCGTTGCTAATCAGCGGCTGAGCGGAAGCAATGCACGGTGGAAATGGACAACGGAATATAACCGTCGCTCGATAGCGGAAACGGCAATGTACAGAATGAAGCAGTTGTTGGGAGATTCACTGACGCTGCGTGACTACGATGGTCAGGTAGCGGAAGCTATGGCCATGGTGCGTGCGTTGAACAGGATGACAAAGGCTGGGATGCCAGAAAGCGTGCGTATTGCCTGAAAATCCAGCCAGCTACAGGGTCGTTCGCACGAAATCTTATTTATTCAACAAAGCCTAAGAGATAGTAAAGACTCAACATGCTGTAAAGCATAGATTCTTCTTTGGCGCGGCATTTTATATTATCAGTTTTCCAGCTGTCACAGACGTAATTATATTTTTCTTTTATTTGATTCATTAGTAGTAAACAATTTTTCAAAGCTATTCTTGTATCCCTGTTGAAATGAGAGTAAACATCATTAATGTTTTTTTCCAAAAGGATAGGGTTGAATCTTTTACCGAGAGAGATATGCTGAAAATTGTTCGGTTTCATCATTCTAGTATAAATGCTTTCACTTGTTACTTTGATCGACCTTTCCAGAATAGAAAGCTCATCTTCAAGTTCAAGAAGAACATTTTTCTTAAGTGTTTTTATTCTTGCTTTTTCTTTTCTCCCTTCAATATGACCTGTAAAAAAAATGCCAAGAATGAACGTCAGAAATGGGAAGATGTCTTTGAAGCTCATCGCTAATCCAGGGAAATTGGTTTGCTACCATCATAAGAAAAAACTAACGCGTACGCAAAAACTATCGTAAGCTGTTAAGAGTAGTCTCTTCGAAATCTGCTTAAGCACCTCTTGCAACTCCAAAAAAGCGATCTTTATCAAAGATATATCCACAGTGCTTTGCTATTGCTGTCCTTCAGTTAACGCAAGGAGAAGCTGTATGGGTATTTGTGCTGTCTGTGAATGTTCTTTAAACGATTCACAAGATGCTGTGCATAATGGTGTTGACTATAAGTCTTGCCCAAAGTGCTCGGCAGATGCAGGTGTGCATGTGTTTTATAAAACTGAAGACTTTGGGTTCAGGGATATGGGCGATGGTAGGCACATTGTTCAGTCGTGGTGTCCTTCTTGCCGATCTGGGGAAAACCCATCTATCCCTGAAGCGTTCAGATGTAAGTGACTAAAATAATTTTCACAAGGCTGCCAGTAGGCGGCCTTTTTGTTTCCCATAGTTCTGATAGGTCTCGCGACAGGCAATCATTGACTGTGGGAATGAATGAGACGTATTTTATTTGCGTGGTGAATCCTTTCTAAGCGAAAGGGCGTTCCAGTCAACTGCTATCTGCAGGTATGCGCGCGGCTTTGCTGACTGGGGTAGAGTCACCGGGAGGCACCCGGCACCATGACTACAATAATACAAGCTTCAAATTCCTTGAGAGCCTGCCATAAAAAGCAGGCCTTTTTTTATGGTTTTGCAAACTGCTGCTACTCTTTGAGTTGTGGGAAGTAACTGAATGCCCTGTGGTTCTCCTGGACCGATAGTGAATCAGCCGATACAGCTTCACTCCTGAGCATAGGCCTTACTCACACCTACCTTACAAATAGTCAACTCATTAGCCCGCCTTCAAAAGCGGGCTTTTTTTATTCTCACGACAGCACCCGCATAGAGCGAGGTGAGAGCATGTATCGAATGGACAAAATAACTACTGGCATTTCCTACGGCGCATCGGGAGGTAGTGCCATTTACTGGTTTAGAAGACTTCTTGATGGTTACTCCCCTGAGCAGTGGGCGGCTATAGGTGTGATCGGTAGTTTACTGTTCGGCTTGCTCACCTTTCTCACCAACCTCTATTTCCAAATCAAAGCAGACCGTCGAAGAGCTGCGCGAGGTGAATGATGTCTAATAAATCAAAACTCAGCGCAGTAGTGCTGGCACTAATCGCATCAGGTGCATCTGCTCCACTCATTTTTGACCAGTTCATCAGCGAGAAAGAAGGCAATGCGCTGGTGGCCGTTGTTGATCCGGGTGGGGTCTGGTCTTTATGTCACGGCGTGACCGTTATCGATGGCAGGCGTGTTGTTAAGGGCATGACGGCCACTGAGGAACAATGCCGGAAGCTTAACGCTATTGAACGCGATAAGGCATTAACCTGGGTTGATCGCAATATCAAAGTGCCTCTGACAGAGCCGCAGAAGGTAGGTATAGCATCCTTCTGCCCGTACAACATTGGCCCGGGTAAATGTTTCCCTTCGACCTTCTATAAGCGAATCAACGAAGGTGACCGTAAAGGAGCATGCGAAGCGATCCGCTGGTGGATTAAAGACGGTGGACGTGATTGCCGCCTGACCAAAGGCCAGAAAAATGGCTGCTATGGACAGGTTGAGCGGCGTGAACAGGAAAGCTCGCTGGCGTGCTGGGGGCTGGACCAATGAAAATTAATCCGGGTCTTATCTGCGTTGTTGTTATTGCTGGCCTTTCGGTCGCTCTCGCTAAGAGTTGCTCAAACGCCAGTAGCCTTCAGAGCGATAATGACGTTCTGCGAAGTGACAACGCTTTGCAGGGGCAGGTGATTGCCATACAGGCGTTCAATTTCAATCGATTCAATCAGGTTGCAGAACAAGCCAACAGGCTTAACTCCCTGATCGACATCAGCACCGAAGAAACCGTAATCGAATACCGGGAGATTCTCCGCCGTGAAAAAACCTGTGATCTGCCTGTTCCTGCTGACATTGCTGGCGGGTTGCTCGAATACGCGCACCGTTTACGTGCCAGCGCCTTGCACACCGATACCAGCAGACCTGACGCAGCCGATGATCGTGCCGTTGCCACCAGCTCAATGACATATTGCCAGGCAGTGCTCTGGATAAAACCACTATTGGCCTTGATTGAGAAGGGCAACAATAACCTGGCTGGCATAAGGCAAATCGAGTTGGAAAGAAAGCACTAGGGATGGCTCGTCCTTGAGCACACGGGTATTCCTGAACGACGGCTTTACCTGACATAGCAAAGCACTATTAAATTGTAGAAAAGACTCAATATTTAACAAGCGAAGCGCAGCATTGTAAAAAAAAAGCCCCCGCATGGAGGGCTACCAGAGTCTCAGTTTCACTTGCTCTTTTTATAGATGCTTCCCTAGAATGGCAAACTCCACATCAGAGTCTTGAATAGCCTGGCACTTAACTTAGGATCAACAAGCGTAAGCGGAAACGATTGAGAACTTTCTTAGGCCCGCAATGCTATGTGTGCATCGGCTTTGTTGAATAAATAAGATTTCGTGCGAACGACCCTGTAGCTGGCTGGATTTTCAGGCAATACGCACGCTTTCTGGCATCCCAGCCTTTGTCATCCTGTTCAACGCACGCACCATGGCCATAGCTTCCGCTACCTGACCATCGTAGTCACGCAGCGTCAGTGAATCTCCCAACAACTGCTTCATTCTGTACATTGCCGTTTCCGCTATCGAGCGACGGTTATATTCCGTTGTCCATTTCCACCGTGCATTGCTTCCGCTCAGCCGCTGATTAGCAACGGCACGGTTGCGGTCTGCGTACTCACCGGGCCAGTAACCTGCTCCTTTTCGGGGAGGAATAAGCGCGCTGATTTTTTTGCGGCGCAGTTCATCGTGACAGAGCCGGGTATCGTAAGCCCCGTCTGCCGCGGCTGCCCTGATTTTTCTGTGAGTCTGCCGGATAAGGCCCGGGAAGGCTTCTGAGTCCGTGACGTTATTCAGCGACAGGTCTGCACAGACAACTTCATGTGTGTTGCTGTCAACAGCAAGATGCAACTTTCGCCAGATACGACGGCGCTCTTTGCCGTGCTTTCTGACTTTCCATTCGCCTTCACCAAAGACCTTCAGCCCGGTGGAATCAATCACCAGGTGTGCGATTTCACCCCGGGTGGACGTTTTGAAACTGACATTAACCGACTTTGCCCGCTTACTGACACTGGTGTAATCCGGGCAGCGCAACGGAACGTTCATCAGGGCAAAAATGGAATCAATAAAACCCTGCGCAGCCCGCAGGGTCAGCCGGAATACGCGTTTAATCACCAGAACGGTGGTGATGGCGAGATCAGAATAGCGCTGGGGCCTTCCTCGTGATGAAGGCGTTGCCGACTCATACCAGGCCTGAATCGCCTCATCATCCAGCCAGAAAGTGAGGGAGCCACGGTTGATGAGAGCTTTGTTGTAGGTGGACCAGTTGGTGATTCTGAACTTTTGCTTTGCCACGGAATGGTCTGTGTTGTCGGGAGGATGCGTGATCTGATCCTTCAACTCAGCAAAAGTTCGATTTATTCAACAAAGCCGTGTGCATCACGTAAAGCCGACTGCAGGCATTAGAATGACAGAACAAAAGAAGCAAGCTCTTCATGGGAGAAGCCACTGAGCGATACAGGTTAAACGAACATCCAATTTGAAAATATTGAACAGCAGAAGTTTAAAGTTAGAACGGTATAAAAATGTTGTGGGTAAACGCTATAATTGGTGTATAACCCAATAAAAGAGTGTAATTCGAATGTTCATCTTTAATGAAAACCTCAATGATGTTTTTTTTCTCAGCCTTTTATCGGCTATCGTTTTTTTGAGCTCGATGCTGATTTTATATGGGCTTCAAATGAGAAGGTTAACGATCTTGTGTGCTTTTCTATTGATGATCTCAAGTGTTGCTGCTGTAATGCATTTTTGAATCGTTAACCCCTGTTACAAGGATGGGAAAAGTGTTGTCAGTGGTAAAAGGTTCGACCTTAGCAACTTTTTTTGTTGGTCTGTCGCCTGTTCTCTGCCTTATATTATTTGCTGAGTCGGTTTACATGTTTAATTTGGGGTATAAGACCCTGGCTATAACATTGATGATTTTATCTGTTGTTTTGGTTGTGTCATATTTGATATTGACAAACGCTTTATCTGTTAATTTGATGTAGGGCAATTATAAACTCCAAAAAATGTATGTTTAATTAATATTCCAAATATGCCTCGCCAAAGTTGGGCTTTAGTATTTTTATCGAACGAGCAACGTGCTGAAGCCTAGCGGGTTGATATGAAGGTAGCATCGAAGCCCGAACATGAGATTGCCCTAAGCTTTCCGGGTCCTTTTCGGCTATCTGACATGTTACGGGGCGGCGACCTCGCAGGTTCTCGCTATTTATGAAAATTTTCAGGATTTTGCCTTTTCCGTTCTTCTTCTTGCTAAGTATCTGTCTTTGCTGGGTATAACCCACCACAAGAAAGGAAGTGTTAAAGCCTGGTAGTAGTCATTTTACCCGGCATGGTTTCCTTACCCTGTGTTTCGCCTGGAGTTCGTCATGGAGGTCAATAAAAAACGCCTTTCCGAGATTTTTGGTGTCAGCATCCGCACGATCCAGAACTGGCAGGATCAGGGAATGCCAGTTGCGCGCGGTGGTGGAAAAGGTAATGAAGTGCTTTATGACTCTGCCGCCGTAATCGAATGGTATTCCGCCCGTGACGCAGCGATAGAAAACGAAAAGCTGCGCAAAGAGGTTGAACAGCTGAGAGTTGATTCAGAATCAGACCTTGTGCCTGGCACGATTGATTATGAGCGCCATAGGCTTACCCGAGCCCAGGCTGATGCTCAGGAACTAAAAAATGCAAAAGAGTCCGCTGAGGTGGTGGAGACCGCATTCTGCACGTTCGTGCTGTCGCGGATAGCCGGAGAAATTGCCAGTATCCTTGATGGAATACCTCTGTCGGTTCAGCGGCGCTTTCCGGAACTGGAAAATCGACATATTGATTTCCTCAAGAAGGACATCATAAAAGCCATGAACAAAGCAGCTGCGCTGGATGAAATGATACCGGGGTTGCTGAGTGAATATATCGAACAGTCAGGTTAAGGGGCTACAGCACTCCGCGCGCTCGGGGCTCCGTTCGTTGTACCGACCAGAACCGCAAACGGCGGTTGAGTGGGCAGACGAAAATTATTACCTTCCAAAAGAGTCTGCTTATCAGGAAGGGCGCTGGGAAACGCTGCCGTTTCAGCGTGCGATAATGAATGCGATGGGTAATGACTATATCCGCGAGGTAAATGTCGTTAAGTCTGCCCGAGTAGGCTATTCAAAAATGCTGCTCGGCGTGTATGCGTATTTCATCCAGCATAAACAACGTAACTCGCTTATCTGGTTACCTACCGACGGTGATGCAGAAAACTTCATGAAATCCCATGTCGAACCGACAATCCGGGACATCCCCTCACTGCTGGCGCTGGCGCCCTGGTACGGTAAAAAGCACCGGGACAACACGTTGAGTATGAAACGTTTCTCGAATGGGCGAGGTTTCTGGTGCCTCGGTGGTAAAGCTGCAAAAAACTACCGTGAAAAATCTGTTGATGTGGCGGGTTATGACGAGCTGGCGGCATTTGACGATGATATCGAGAAAGAGGGCTCTCCAACGTTCCTGGGGGATAAACGTATTGAAGGGTCGGTCTGGCCTAAATCGATACGAGGATCCACACCCAAAATTAAAGGGACATGCCAGATTGAACGTGCCGCCAAGGAGTCAGAGCATTTCTTGCGCTTCTATGTTCCCTGCCCACATTGTAGGGAGGAGCAGTTCCTTAAATTCGGCGATAAAGAGACGCCATTCGGGTTCAAATGGGCGCCGGGCGATCCTGCCAGCGTTATATATCTGTGTGAACACAATGCCTGCGTAATTAAACAGCAGGAGCTCGATTTTTCGCAGGCGCGGTACATATGTGATGAAACCGGGATCTGGACGCGAGACGGACTTTGCTGGTTTTCATCATCGGGTGCCGAAATTGATCCGCCTGACAGCGTAACCTTTCATATCTGGACGGCCTATAGCCCCTTCACAACCTGGGTGCAAATCGTCAAGGACTGGATCAAGACCAAAGGGGACACGGGAAAGCGTAAGACGTTCGTCAACACAACGCTTGGTGAAACGTGGGAGCCTAAAATTGGTGAGCGTCCTGATGCTGAGGTGATGGCCGAACGTATTGAGCACTTCGGTGCCAGGGTGCCGGAGCGCGTGGCCTATCTTACTGCCGGTATTGACTCACAGCTTGACCGTTACGAAATGCGTGTCTGGGGCTGGGGGCCTGGTGAGGAAAGCTGGCTTATCGACAAAATTATCATTATGGGGCGACATGATGATGAATCCACGCTTCTGAGGTTGGATGAGGCGATCAACAAAACCTATCCGAGGCCTAACGGTGTTGAGATGCTTATTTCCCGCATCTGCTGGGATATCGGTGGCATAGACCCAACGATTGTTTATAACCGCTCGAAAAAGCATGGTCTGTTTCGTGTCATCCCCGTTAAAGGCGCATCTGTCTACGGTAAGCCCGTGGCGAATATGCCTCGTAAGCGTAACAAGAACGGCGTTTATCTCACTGAGGTAGGAACAGACACCGCGAAAGAGCAAATTTATAACCGTTTCACGCTGGTGGCAGAAGGCGACGAACCGCTGGCGGGAGCGGTTCACTTCCCTAATAACCCTGAAATATATGATTTAGCTGAGGCTCAGCAGCTTACGGCTGAAGAGCAGGTTGAGAAGTGGGTAGACGGGAAGAAAAAAATCGTCTGGGACAGTAAAAAACGACGAAATGAGGCGCTTGACTGTTTTGTCTATGCACTTGCAGCTCTGCGGATAAGTATCTCCCGCTGGCAGCTGGATCTGGATTCTCTTCTGGCCAGCTTACGGGAAGAAGACACTGGCCGTAAAAATAATAAATCTCTGGCGGATTATGCCAGGGCATTAGCGGGAGATGAATAATGGCAACACAGGCTGAACTGGATGCCGCGCGCGCAGCGTTACATGATCTGATGATGGGAAAACGGGTTGCGACGGTACAGAAAGACGGTCGAAGGGTGGAATTTACGGCGACGTCAGTCAGCGATCTGAAAAAGTACATCGCCGATCTAGAGTCACAGGTCGGTACCACTTCACGACGCCGCGGGCCGGCAAGGTTCTACGCATGAAAATTCCTTCTTTAGTTGGTCCCGACGGGAAAACCTCCCTGAGGGAATATGCAGGCTATCACGCCGGTGGCGGCGGATTCGGTGGGCAGCTAAATGCCTGGAATCCCCAGAGTGAAAGTGCCGACGCCGCACTTCTGCCGAACTTCGCCCGGGGGAATGCCCGTGCTGATGATCTGGTCCGTAACAATGGTTATGCGGCAAACGCCGTTCAGCTTCACCAGGATCACATCGTCGGGTCTTTTTTCAGACTGAGTTACTGCCCGAGCTGGCGTTATCTCGGCATTAAAGAAGAGGAAAGCCGGGCATTTGCCAGGGAGGTGGAGGCCGCCTGGTATGAATATGCGGAGGATGACTTTTGCGGGATTGATGCCGAGCGCAAGCGTACCTTTACGATGATGATCCGTGAAGGCGTTGCGACGCACGCATTTAACGGTGAACTGTGCGTCCAGCCCACCTGGGACAGTGATTCATCGCGACTTTTTCGCACGCAATTTAAAATGGTTAGTCCAAAACGCGTGAGTAATCCCGGTAATACAGGTGACACGCGTAACTGTCGCGCGGGTGTCAAAATCAGTGATAGCGGCGCAGCGCTGGGGTACTACGTCAGTGAAGACAGCTACCCTGGCTGGATGTCGCAAAAATGGACCTATATACCACGGGAACTGCCGGGCGGAAGGCCATCATTCATCCATATTTTTGAACCGCTTGAGGATGGACAGACCCGCGGCGCAAACGTGTTTTACAGCGTGATGGAGCAGATGAAAATGCTCGACACCCTGCAAAATACTCAGCTCCAGAGCGCAATTATAAAAGCTATGTATGCGGCGACAGCCGATCGTTACCCGCGTTGGGGCTTTGTTGAATAAATCAGATTTCGGGTAAGTCTCCCCCGTAGCGGGTTGTGTTTTCAGGCAATACGCACGCTTTCAGGCATACCTGCTTTCGTCATTTTGTTCAGCGCTCGTACCAGGGCCATAGCCTCTGCAACCTGACCATCGTAGTCACGCAGTGTCAGTGAACCTCCGAACAGCTGTTTTACCCGGTACATCGCCGTTTCCGCTATCGAGCGACGGTTATAATCTGTTGTCCATTTCCACCGCGCATTACTCCCGGTCAGCCGCTGATTCGCAACAGCACGGTTACGGTCTGCATATTCACCGGGCCAGTAACCCGCGCCTTTTCGGGGCGGGATAAGCGCGCTGATTTTCTTACGCCGCAGTTCATCGTGACAGAGCCGGGTGTCGTAAGCGCCGTCTGCCGATGCTGCCCTGATTTTTCTGTGAGTCTGCCGGATAAGACCCGGGAAGGCTTCTGAGTCCGTCACATTGTTCAGCGACAGGTCTGCACAGATGATTTCATGTGTGTTGCTGTCAACTGCCAGATGCAACTTTCGCCAGATACGGCGGCGTTCCTGGCCATGTTTTTTGACTTTCCATTCGCCTTCACCAAAGACCTTCAGCCCGGTGGAATCAATCACCAGATGCGCGATTTCACCCCGGGTGGGCGTTTTGAAACTGACATTAACCGACTTTGCGCGCTTGCTGACACTGGTGTAATCCGGGCAGCGCAACGGAACATTCATCAGTGTAAAAATGGAATCAATAAAACCCTGTGCAGCCCGCAGGGTCAACCTGAACACGCGTTTAATGACCAGAACGGTGGTGATGGCGAGATCAGAATAGCGCTGAGGTCTTCCCCGTGATGAAGGCGTTGCCGACTCATACCAGGCCTGAATAGCTTCATCATCCAGCCAGAAAGTTATGGAGCCACGGTTGATGAGGGCTTTATTGTAGGTGGGCCAGTTGGTGATTTTGAACTTTTGCTTTGCCACGGAACGGTCTGCGTTGTCGGGAAGATGCGTGATCTGATCCTTCAACTCAGCAAAAGTTCGATTTATTCAACAAAGCCCCGCGTTGGTTTCAACGCTAACCAGTTCGTGCTGATGAGTGGCAGTGGTGATACCCAGTATTCACCGTTCGCGGTGATAAATGGCCAGGTATTTATCAGCTCGGCGTTTATTCAGGATGGCACGATCACCAATGCCAAAATCGGCAATTTCATCCAGTCAAATAATTATGTTGCAGGGTCGCAGGGATGGCGAATTGATAAAAACGGGACGTTCGAAATTAACGGCGTAGCTGGAGGGGGGAGAATGCTGATAACCAGCACTCTTATTCAGATTTACGACAGCAACAACGTGCTGCGCGTCAGAATGGGGTTATGGTAATGCCGCAGGGTTTACAATGCTGGGATAGTGCAGGGCGTATTGCTGTAGATCTAACTGATTATGCAATCAGATATATAGGGAGCACATCTGTAACGTTTGCTGCTGGAGAAACAGTAAAAGACGTTTACTTTTCGGGTATAACTCAGGATGGCTCATTTATAACGATTGTAACGACGGGGGTCACTGCGAATGAATATTACTGCCGCGCTTTTAATGGCGGCTTCACTGCATTCTATTTACCAACCACTGGTAGCCCTGCATTCACTTTCACAGTTGAGGTGGCTTTGTTGAATAAATCAGATTTCGGGTAAGTCTCCCCCGTAGCGGGTTGTGTTTTCAGGCAATACGCACGCTTTCAGGCATACCTGCTTTCGTCATTTTGTTCAGCGCTCGTACCAGGGCCATAGCCTCCGCAACCTGACCATCGTAGTCACGCAGCGTCAGTGAACCCCCGAACTGCTGTTTTACCCGGTACATCGCCGTTTCCGCTATCGAGCGACGGTTGTAATCTGTTGTCCATTTCCACCGCGCATTACTCCCGGTCATTCGCTGATTCGCAACAGCACGGTTACGGTCTGCATATTCACCGGGCCAGTAACCCGCGCCTTTTCGGGGCGGGATAAGCGCGCTGATTTTCTTACGCCGCAGTTCATCGTGACAGAGCCGGGTGTCGTAAGCGCCGTCTGCCGATGCTGCCCCGATTTTCCGGTGGGTTTGCCGGATTAACCCGGGGAAGGCCTCTGAGTCCGTAACGTTGTTCAGCGACAGGTCAGCGCAGATGATTTCATGTGTTTTACTGTCAACGGCGAGATGCAGCTTACGCCAGATACGGCGGCGTTCCTGGCCATGCTTTTTGACTTTCCACTCGCCTTCACCGAAGACCTTCAGCCCGGTGGAATCAATTACCAGGTGTGCGATTTCACCCCGGGTGGGCGTTTTGAAACTGACATTAACCGACTTTGCCCGCCTGCTGACACAGCTGTAATCCGGGCAGCGTAGCGGAACGTTCATCAGAGAAAAAATGGAATCAATAAAGCCCTGCGCAGCGCGCAGGGTCAGCCTGAATACGCGTTTAATGACCAGCACAGTCGTGATGGCAAGGTCAGAATAGCGCTGAGGTCTGCCTCGTGAAGAAGGTGTTGCTGACTCATACCAGGCCTGAATAGCTTCATCATCCAGCCAGAAAGTTATGGAGCCACGGTTGATGAGGGCTTTATTGTAGGTGGGCCAGTTGGTGATTTTGAACTTTTGCTTTGCCACGGAACGGTCTGCGTTGTCGGGAAGATGCGTGATCTGATCCTTCAACTCAGCAAAAGTTCGATTTATTCAACAAAGCCACATGACGGCTAAAAATACCATTGCTGCTATCAGAAATAACGTTAACTTTCCTTTTTACACAGTCGATGTTGACGTGAATATCACCACCAAGTGATAAGCGCGCTGCATCTACTGGGTAATCCATTTTGAAATTATATTCTTTTTCATGGCCAGAGCAGCCAAACATAAAAAATGTAATGGCTGTGAGTAAAAGACGAGTTTTCATATAATTCCCTTTTGTTGTTATGGGTGAATTTTAATCTAATGATGTGTTTTTTCTCAAACACAAAAGGGTTTTTATCCTCAAAAATTTGACCTCGCTCCGGCGGGGTTTTTTATTGCCCGAAAGGAGCGCATATGTCTGCAGGAACTATCACCCTGACAAACGGGTCCGCTATTGTTGGCGGTTCAGGAATCTCATTCGCAACCGAACTTGCCGCAGGTGACTTTATTGTCTCAACTGTGGGTGGTGTACCTTATACGCTGCCGGTGAAATCGGTCGAGAGCAATACCCAGCTGACGCTGGTCAGCAACTTTACCGGGCCAACGCAATCCGGTGCGGCCTGGTCAGCAGTTCCCCGCGTGGCGCTGAACATGGTAACTGCCGCGCTGGTGGCGCAAAGTGCTGAAGCACTGCGTGGACTGAATTACGACAAACAGAACTGGCAGCAGGTTTACAGCGCCGCCGGAAACATCACAGTGAAGCTGCCAGACGGCACTACCTTCACCGGCCCGTCATGGAAATATCTGTCTGACAATATGGCGACTAAGAGCGGCGGGGCCGTACCTGTTAATCAGGGCGGTACCGGATCGACAACCGCATCAGGCGCTCGCACAAACCTCGGTTTAGGCACATTCGTTACCCAAGAAGATCAGAGCATCGTCTATGGTCCGTCGCAGGATCATGCGCTTGTCGTACGAAAAGACGAATGGGGCGTCGTTGTTTCGGATAATGGTAATCCGGTACCACTCGGAACCCGTTATGGTGGAACGGGTGCAACCACCGGAGATTACTGGGGAGCCTGTACTAACATTGGAGCCATTAGACAAAAGACAGCACGGTTTGCGCCTGGTGATACACCTACGAACATTTACTGGAAAAACAGTACCGGTTTCATTACTGGCCAGGTTGAAGGTGGAGCCGTAGGGGCATGGATTGATATTACCTCTGCCGATGAAGCCGCCCGAATGCAGCTAATAGGTTTTTATGGCGACAATAATGGTAAACGTGGGTTCGGTTACAAGGTCTATAACCCCAACTCTCAGTCCTGGTACAATCTCGCCGTAGTGCGTGATACAAGCAACACAACCGTAGATAGCAACGGGTTTATCAAAATCGCGTCACCAATCGTGAAGATTTACGGTGACGGACGATATGATACTAACGATGAAACAGAAGGCGTCACGGTCACTCGTCTGGATGTAGGCCAATATCTCATTGATGGGTGCGAAGCACTCAATTCTGATGCTGCCTGGGGCGGCATTGATGGTGGTTTTGATATCCCCACAGACCGCAACAAACAGCCCCTGATCTGGCTGGATTATGAGGTTAATGCTGCCGGTTCAGTGTTAGTGAAAACCTATCACCGCACGCATCCAGACGCACCATCATTTGCCAGAAATGAAAAGGACGGAGTGAGTAATGGCGATCCTGTCGACATTCCGCGCGACCAGTTTGTGTCCGTTCGTGTCGAAATGCCTGCTGATTCCTTATACAACAAAAAACACAGAGCTGCAGAGCAGGCCCTCACTGCCGATAAAGTTGAATAAAGGTCGGTTTAGGAAACAGTGCCACCAGGAACGTCGGAACAACTGCGGGAGCTGTGGCGGCCGGGGATGATTCGCGACTAAACACCATTAACGGAAAGACGGGCGGGTCTGTTAAAGGTGATTACATTGTGCTTGATAATAATTACGGGCACACCACGCAACTTATGACGTATAACCCCGGTACCGCTGGCACTCATTTCGGCGGGATGATAATGAAAAGGCCAAACTCTCAGGGTTATATTTCAAGCCAATATACAACCACTGATTACGAGGTGGCATCTGTAGCTATCGGAATTGATGCGCCAAGTGGAAGCGTCTCATGGATTTTCAACCGCAATGGACAAGCCGTGGGTAACTGGCAACCACCTTCCGATCGCAGAATTAAACACAATATTAAACGTATTGCCGATCCGTTAACTGCAATGCGTTCATTATCAGGATGTGAATGGGACTGCCTTGATAATGGATTGCATGGATATGGTTTCATAGCTCAGGAAGTTGAGGACTCATTCCCGCAAGCTGTGACAGTGGCGGGGGATATTAAGCTGAATGATGGATCCATTGTAGAGGACGCGAAAACGGTAGATACGTTCGGCCTCTCGTCCGCGCTTCATCACGAAGCTATTCTTGCCTTAATGGATCAAATTGAAGATTTAAAGAAACAGGTAGAGGCGTTGCAGTCCGGAAGTTGAGTAAACCGCCGCCCATCGCATGCAGGAATGGTCGGCGGCTAAAATCTGCTCATTAAGAGTTACTGCCATAAAATTTACAAAACTCATAACTCGAAGCGCGTGAGAAACTTAGAAACGAAACGGCGAAGCTTTAAGCAGCCGCTGCTGAGCCTGCATCTTGCGGACACTTACAAATAAAACTACTGTATATAAAAACAGTATTTGAGGTGTGTGCAATGGAATTCATCAGGCCAACAGAACTGCGAGAAATTATCGCTCTTCCGCTTTTCAGTGACTTAGTACAGTGTGGTTTCCCAAGCCCCGCAGCTGATTACGTTGAACAGCGTATCGATCTCAATGAGCTACTTGTCGCTCATCCGAGTTCCACCTATTTCGTCAAAGCCGCAGGTGATTCAATGATCGAAGCCGGGATCAGCGACGGCGACCTGCTGGTGGTGGACAGCTCCAGGACTGCTGAGCACGGTGACATTGTCATCGCTGCGGTGGAAGGGGAGTTCACTGTTAAACGCCTGCAGCTGCGCCCGACCGTCCAGCTCATTCCAATGAACAGCGCCTACTCACCGATCATCGTCGGTAGCGAGGACACTCTCGATGTGTTTGGTGTCGTGACTTTCATCGTTAAATCTGCGAGCTGAACATGTTTGCGCTCTGTGATGTGAATTCGTTCTACGCATCATGCGAGACGGTGTTCAGACCTGATCTGAGGGGGCGGCCGGTGGTCGTGCTCTCGAATAACGATGGCTGTGTAATTGCACGCAGCGCCGAGGCCAAGGCCGCTGGAATTACCATGGGTGAGCCGTTCTTCAAGCAAAAAGAGTTGTTCCGGCGCGCTGGTGTTGTTTGCTTCAGCAGCAATTACGAGCTGTACGCAGACATGTCCAACAGGGTGATGACAACGCTGGAGGAAATGAGCCCTCGCGTCGAAATCTACAGTATCGATGAAGCTTTTTGTGACCTGACAGGTGTTCGCAACTGCCGGAATCTGACTGAGTTCGGCAAAGAGATCCGCGCGACGGTTCTGAAGCGTACGCACCTGACTGTCGGGGTTGGCATTGCCCAGACAAAGACACTGGCGAAGCTCGCCAATCACGCAGCCAAGAAATGGCAGCGCCAGACCGGCGGGGTGGTCGATTTGTCCAATATCGATCGCCAACGGCGGTTGTTGGCTATCGTGCCTGTAGAAGATGTATGGGGCGTAGGCAGGCGCATCAGTAAGAAGTTGAACGCCATGGGCATCAAAACAGCTCTGGACCTCTCAGAACAAAGCACCTGGATTATCCGTAAACACTTTAACGTGGTACTTGAGCGAACGGTCAGGGAGCTGCGCGGCGAACCATGCCTCGATCTGGAAGAGTTTGCACCAGCAAAGCAGGAAATTGTCTGCAGCAGGTCGTTCGGTGAACGCGTTACTGAGTACGAACAAATGAGGCAAGCCATTTGCTCTTATGCCGCCCGAGGCGCTGAAAAACTACGTGGTGAGCATCAGTATTGCCGCTTTATTTCTGCATTCGTGAAAACCTCTCCCTTTGCGCTTAATGAGCCATATTACGGCAACAGTGCGTCAATGAAACTTCTCACTCCTACACAGGATTCTCGCGACATCATTAACGCCGCGGTAAAGTGCCTGGATAAAATCTGGAAGGATGGCCACAGGTACCAGAAAGCCGGCATTATGCTGGGTGATTTCTTCAGTCAGGGGGTAGCCCAGCTCAACTTGTTCGATGAAAACGCGCCGCGGCCCGGTAGTGATAAACTGATGGAGGTTCTTGATCAACTCAATGCCAGAGACGGCAAAGGAACGCTCTACTTTGCCGGGCAGGGCATTCAGCAACAGTGGCAAATGAAGCGAGAAATGCTGTCGCCTCGATATACGACGAGATATTCAGATCTGCTAAGAGTCCGATAAGTATTCCTGATGTCTTGGTCCGCTTTGTGCCAGGAGCGGACGTTTTCAACATCTGTACGACCCAATTAGTTCAGTGTATAGTCATAAAGGTTGGCAAAATTTATCAGGCAAATTTACAGTCTGAGTAGTTTCACTTCTTCCGCACTTTTACATACCAAACAGTCAGTTTGATCATTATCATCCCTTTTTTTTCATGAATCTCTATCCATTTCCATTATGGTTGATCCATATATAAAGATCCCGAGAAACAGGACGTCAGTCGTATGTATTACTCTATGGTAAAACCGTATTTAACCTTAGCTCAGTTCTCTAAATTCGCGACGTTGCCATCACCACAAACTGTCAATTTTATCCTGTATGATCTGCGCTCTCAGGAAATGATTAACACCACTCTTATGGTGCGCCAGAATAAAAAACTCGCGGGGACGGTAACACTTTCCTCTGCTGCCATTCTATACTTTTCTGTAGTTCGCTGCATTCAGGAGCCTGCCTCAAGGGTGAGATGATCGTTCGTAGAAGAACTTACGTAAGGTTATCTTAATCCAGAAGTTATAGATTTCCCGTTTGATAAATTGTGATTAAAGGATATTCAGTATGCTAAAAAAACTATGGCTTCAACTTCCCCACCGTGAATTTCCCGGGTTCCGGCTACTGCACATTGTTATCGCGGTACTCATCCTTTTTCAGATCATTAACTCTAATGTGATCAGCAGGGATGCCATCGGGCAGACAGGTATCAGTAATCTCATGACCTGGCTTCATATCTTCTCTGGTGCCGGACTTATCGTTCTTGGCCTTGTAATGCTTGTCTGGATGCTGGTGAGAAGAGGTTTCCGTTATTATTTTAGCTGGATTTTTATGGATTTCAGCGGAATTAAGCAAGATATCCTTACCCTCCGCCAGTTTCGCCTCCCTGATGCTCACCCGGGCGGAATTGCCAGTACTATCCAGGGACTCGGTGTACTTGCATTACTCGCTGTCGCACTCAGCGGGGCATTGTGGTTTCTCCTTGATTATTTTGCAGTAACCACGTCCGTTAACCCAGAACAAATTATCAGCTTGCATAAATTTCTGACCGGATTTATTGAGGTCTATTTTTTTGCACACGGGGCCATGGGGCTCCTACATATGGCGTTAAGCTACTATGTAGCTGCGAGAGCTGAATAGCACTGTCTGAGTGCTTTTAACCTTGCAATCAATCTGAATCTTCTCCGCTCCTGATGTTATCATCCGGAGCGACTTCCCTTCTTTTATGTCTCAGGGCAATTCTTTTTTATTTCATCTGTGCCACGCAGTCCTGTGCAGGTATTGAAGAGGTGGTGTTATGCCCTGTCGTCAGACATTAATCACTATTGGTACCGTTTCCCCGATTTTTTTATAAAAATGTTGAAATGCTCAGTATGCCCTAAGTTTTCTCCTGTAATTTTTTTTCAGGCCACAAAGCCTGAACAATAATGGCACCCAGCAGGAGGTTTATCATGAAACGTACAACATTGATGCCTGTAATCGCACTGTTAATGGCTACAGCAACGGGCAGCGTATATGCCAGCGTGACAAATTCTGCCATGTCACCGCTTCACCCTCAGGAACTCACCCGCAGCCAGGCCGCAGGTCTGGATAAAATCGGAAATATCGCTGTAACTCAGGATGGATTTACCATGGACAATCAGGATCTTAAAGATGCAGTGGCAAAACATGGCGGTAAATATTACGTGATTATCGGTGAACAGGGTCATCAGGAGCATAAAACCATCGAAGCCGATATGTATAAATAAGGTGACTGACATGAAAAAGACACAGAAATTATTGCCGGCAGCAATGATGCTCTTTTGCTCCGGGCTGACAATGGCAGTTCTGACATCAGAGGCGTATGCCGGTAACGCTGACTGTAATCCCGGTCAGCATAAGTGTGAAGCCCCGTTTACTGTCGGGAAGGACAAGATTTCGCAAAAAAATGGTGCGGAAAAAAATTACTGTAATCCTTTATACCATAGCTGTGAAGCTCCATTCACAATTGGTCATGATCATATTAATCCGTAAACCATATGCAGGGTTGTAAAATTACAACCCTGCTGCTTTTATATGATAAAACGTTAAGGTTCATCGGTTACTGTCTGGCAGGATAAACGAAACGTACTGGTTTATCGCCGTTGCCGGTTCAGACTATCTGCCGGATGTTGAGGCATTTGTTAGTGCGGGATCCCTTAAAATGCGAATATTGCTCGTTGAAGATGATGCCATGATTGGGGAGATTGTTGCGGAGTCTCTGAGAGAAGCTTCATTTGCAGTGGACTGGGTCAAAAATGGCAATGATGCCCTCTCAACCTTTGTTACTCAACATTATGATCTTGTTCTGCTTGATCTTGGCCTGCCAGGCAAGGATGGCTTCAGTGTTATGGCCGGAATGCGTAAACACAGCGCAACGGTTTCGGTTCTGATAATAACCGCACGTGATGCACTGGAGGATCGTCTCAGGGGACTGAATGGCGGGGCCGATGATTATATTATTAAACCCTTTGATTTGAGCGAGCTGGTGGCTCGAATTCATGCTGTTTTGCGCAGAAATGGCGGCAGTGGCTCTCCTGTTCTGACCAACGGCGAGCTGATGCTGGATCCTGACAGCCATGAAGTGCAGGTCACCACTTCCGGCTTGTCCTTTCTGTTATCAAACCGCGAGTTTGCAGTGCTGGAGGCGCTTCTCATCAGACCGGGGGGGATCTTATCCCGCTCTGACCTTGAAGATCGTATCTATGGCTGGGGTGAAGAGGTGGAGAGTAATGCGATAGAATTTTTAATCCACTCACTGAGAAAAAAAATTGGCCGAGACGCTATCAGGAACGTGAGAGGTGTGGGCTGGCTGGTCCCTAAAAGCAAATGATGAAATCAGTTAAATATCGGCTTTCGCTGTCACTTTTTATCGCCATTCTGTTCACCGGGACGATTTCAGGTGCACTCACGTTTTTTCTGGCGCTCGATGAATCCCATGAATTACAGGACAATACGCTGAAACAGATTGCCGTGGTGCTGAAATACTCGTCAGGGAATGAGCGGATTCCTGAACAGATCGGCCGGAGCATGGAAGGGGATAACGAGGAAAAAATTTTGGTTGAATATCTTCCGCATAATGCCGCTCATGTACCCGCCTCAACGATGCATTTTGAATTATCCTCCACAGTGAGCGACGGATTCCTGGATGTGGAGTCAGGGAATAAACGCTACCGTATACTGATCACCCAGTATTCTCCCGAAGCAAAAGTCGTGGTCGGACAGCAATCCGATGTCCGGGACGATATTGCAATTGGCAGCGCTTTGCGTTCTTTGATCCCATTCCTCATTCTGTTTCCGGTGTTTATGTTAGTGGCCTGGTTCGTCGTCAGAAAAGCCTTTATACCGCTTCAACGTGTAGCCGAAGCTGTTTGCTCCCGTAATGACAACGACCTTACACCCGTCAGAGACAAAAACATTCCCGATGAAATACAACCATTTATTATTAGTATAAACGATCTGCTGAGCAGAGTTGATGCGGCCATTCAGACGCAAAAACGTTTTATAGCCGATGCGGCACATGAGTTACGAACGCCTTTAACTGCACTTTCGCTTCAGGCAGAACGACTTTCTGCGTCAGAGATGTCTGAGGAGGCACGTCAGCGGCTCACGGTCCTTCAGACAGGTATCTCGCGTGAAAAAAGACTGCTTGAACAACTGCTTTCGCTGGCCCGCGAACAACAAAATGAGAACAAAGCTCATCACGACTCCGTTGATGTTGTTTCACTGTTTCGCAGCGTAATTGAGACAATCCTGCCTCTTGCGACGGAAAAATATATCGACATTGGTATTCTGCAGTCCTCAGAAACTGAAGCCCTTCCGGTTATTGTTACTGACAAAAATGCCCTTTATACCGCCATTAAAAACGTTACGGAGAACGCGGTACGGTTTACCCCTCCACGGGGACGTATTGATTTGTCAGCAGGACGGGAATGCGATTTTTTAGTTATTGAGGTCGAAGACAGCGGGCCCGGGATTTCAGAATCAGAAAGAGATAAGGTTTTCGGAGCATTTTATCGCGCAGAGGGAACTTCACAGCCGGGTTCAGGGCTGGGGTTATCGATTGTAAAAACCTGCGTTCAACGGCTGGGGGGAAGCATAGCACTCAAAACTTCCGCGCGTTTTGATACTGGTTTGCTTGTTCGCATTTGTATACCGTATAACCTGTGTTAGCCGGAGATTCTTCATCCTTCCGGTTGCAATGTTACTTCCGGAAATGTTTCTTTCATCCGGGCCATACGCATAAAAAATGATAGTCATATGATTTTATGAAAACTACTTCACTTGCGACGTTAACCAGCTGTGGGTTCTGGCTTTTTTGCGCCTGCGGGCTTTTCCGTAAGGTACAACGTGACCAGCTCCCACTTTATTGACAAACAGTTAATGAAGCTTGCATCTGGATGTAAATTACCATGAATTTCCGCTTCTCGCTCATAGCAGAACCTCAGCGCCGCAGTTCGCACTGGATCTGTGCCGGTAACGGACGTTGCATTCCTGCGAATATTGCCTTAAGAGTTAATGTTCGATTGTGATGAGGGCAAAAGCTATGCTACTGGATACGTTAAAAAGACTCGAATGTTCTCTTCATGGCAGCAGGCGGAAAAATCGGGAATGGCTTGAACAGATACTCCATGAGAGATTTAGCGAAATAACGCGTTCAGGCGTATTAGTTGATCGTGCACAGACTATTGAAGCCCTTCTGAGTGAAGATAGCGTCCCAGCTATTATTAGTGGTGATTTCCGGCTTATCAGCGCTGGAGATAATTTCGCAATATTGCACTACAGAACTATCAATCCAGATGGTAGTCGTGCATCCCTTCGTTCTTCATGCTGGGAAACATCTGAGAACGGGCAATGGAAATTGGTATTCCATCAGGGAACACCTGAGGCACAGAGCGGGTAGGTGTCAAATATAACGTCTGCTCCTCGCTCATTTCAGACGCGTCTGGTCTCTTTTACTTTTCATTGTACCGCCTCGATTAGCTCCGGCCCCTGGTTCTTCACATTACCCACGGCGCGCGTCACGGCGTGCCAGATAAATTTGTCAGCTGGCACAGCACCGTCTGCTGCTATCTCCTCAGCTTCTTTCCCGCCTATATCTTGGCGCATCCACTCCCGGGCGGCTTCTGGAGACAAAACAAGTGGCCGACGGTCGTGAATATCTACCAGACCTTTATCTGCTGCCGATGTCACAATGAGAAAACCTTCCGCATCATCGCCGCGTTCAAACGGTGTGCTGCCGATCGCCGCCATAAAAATCGGCTGGCCGTCTGCTCGGTGAATAAAATATGGCTGCTTCTTTTCGCCTTCCTTCTTCCACTCGAACCATCCATCAGCAAAGCAGATTGCTCGGCCATACTGCCAGAGAGGCTTGAACATCCTGCTGGTGGCCGCCGTCTCGACCCGCGCGTTTATCAATGGTGCTTTATCCCACCACCCTGGCGCGTAAGACCACAGAACCGGATCAAGATGCAGCTGCTCGTCGCGTTCGCTCAGCAGCAGAACTTTGGTACCAGGCGCCACGTTGTACCGGCCAATAGGTTCCGGATCATACGCAATGTCACGATCGGCTTCATCGGCCAGGTAAGCCAGATATTCTTCACGAGTTTGGGCTTGTGCAAAACGTCCACACATAGAAACCTCCAGTCAGTCAGACTGAAAGTATAAGGCAGCTAGAAAAAGTAGCGCGCTGGTTAAGTCTTACAAACGGATTCGGGGCGATTATGCTGATGAGCATGGAGTGCGTAAAGCGGTGTGTTACGAAATTGGAAGGAGCTACGCAAAAGAGGGGGATTTTGGGGGCAAAATCGTGCCAGGGGCATGATTTGGGGCGATAAAATGACCATTATTGTCCGATAATGTCCGCACTGTAATAGCTATAAGCTACTGATTAATATATAAGTTGTTGTTTTAATGTTGGTTGTGTTTTTCGCTAAGTAGTCTAACGCTGATTATGTTGTTGTGGGGATAAACATTTAGTAAACCGGGGGAAAGCAACCCTCTTTCCGGGCGGAAAGAGGGTAGAGGGCCTTTACTTCAGTTCATCAACCATGGTGATGGCGCGACCAATGTAATTCGCCGGGGTCATCGCTTTCAGGCGGGTTTTCTCTTCTTCTGGCAATGCCAGACTGTCGATAAACTGTTTCATGCCTTCAGCGTCAACGCGTTTACCGCGAGTCAACTCTTTCAGTTTCTCGTACGGTTTTTCGATACCGTAACGACGCATCACGGTCTGGATTGGCTCAGCCAGAACTTCCCAGTTGTGATCCAGTTCGTCCAGCAGACGGTCACGGTTCACTTCCAGTTTGCTCACACCTTTCAGGGTGGACTGGTAAGCAATCAGCGCGTAGCCAATGCCCACACCCAGGTTACGCAGAACGGTGGAGTCTGTCAGGTCACGCTGCCAGCGGGAAACAGGCAGTTTGCTTGCCATATGCTGCAGCACGGCGTTCGCCAGACCCAGGTTGCCTTCAGAGTTTTCGAAGTCGATTGGGTTCACTTTGTGCGGCATGGTAGAAGAACCAATTTCACCGGCGATGGTTTTCTGCTTGAAGTGGTTCAGCGCGATGTAGCCCCACACGTCACGATCGAAGTCGATCAGGATGGTGTTGAAGCGCGCGATGCAGTCAAACAGTTCGGCGATGTAGTCATGCGGCTCAATCTGGGTAGTGTACGGGTTCCACTGAATACCCAGAGAGGTGACGAACTCTTCGCTGAACTGGTGCCAGTCCACTTCCGGGTAAGCGGCGATGTGGGCGTTATAGTTACCGACCGCACCGTTGATTTTACCCAGAATTTCAACCTGTTCCAGCTGACGATACTGGCGCTCCATACGGTACGCGACGTTCGCCATCTCTTTACCCATCGTGGATGGGGTAGCTGGCTGGCCGTGGGTACGGGAGAGCAGCGGAATGTCGCGGTATTCCACGGACAGCGCTTTTACCGCGTCGATGATTTTACGCCAGTAAGGCAGTACCACATCTTTGCGTGCGGTAGAGAGCATCAGCGCGTGAGACAGGTTGTTGATATCTTCTGATGTGCAGGCGAAATGAATGAATTCAGATACGGCATGCAGAGCAGGCACAGCAGCCACTTTCTCTTTCAGGAAGTACTCAACCGCTTTCACGTCATGGTTGGTGGTGCGCTCGATGGTTTTGATACGCGCGGCATCTTCTTCGTTGAAGTCAGCAACGATTTTATCAAGGTAATCGTTTGCCTGGGCGTCAAAAGCAGGAACTTCCTTGATTGCTGCCTGGGCGGCTAGCTTTTGCAGCCAGCGTACTTCAACCTGAACACGGAACTTCAGCAAACCATATTCGCTGAAGATCCCGCGCAGCGCGCTGACTTTATCGCCATAGCGTCCATCGACAGGGGATACGGCGGTCAGTGAGGATAATTCCATAATTCGCAACTCCGGGAGGTTAACAATGAGCAAGAATTTGTTTTGCCTGAGTAGTCAGGCGATTACGAGAAAACATTAACTGCAGGCGGCCGCCGCCAACCTGATGCCACAGCACAGCGGCGCGGATCCCGGCCAGCAGGGAGGCACGCACTTTTGCCTGGACCTGAGGGCTTTGCAGAACAGCAGGGGAACCGGTGACCTGAATACGCGGGCCAAGTGGGCTAATGACGTCAACATAAATGGCAGCCATGGCACTCAGCAGCGTTTCGGACTGCAGATCAAAATGGTCGAGCTGACGTTGCAACCCGGCAATGCGGTCACCAAGCGTATTGAGCGCACCTTTCGCTGCGCTCAGCTTACGCTCAAGCACCATCAGGCTTAACGTGTAGCGGGTCAACTCTGCGTTTAATCCCTGACGGCTACTGGCGTTCAGCACGCCAAGCAGGGTTTCAAGACCGAGACGAAGATTAGTTTCACTCCCACCGAAGACACCCAGGGTTGAGCCGGGGTTGAGGTCGATAACGCTGTTGAGTGAAACGTGCAGCGCATCAGCGTCGCAATGACCCTGATGCGCCAGCTGTTGCACCAGACGGGCAGACTGGCAAATTCCCGCCAGTGCCAGGGTGATGTCATAGTAGTTCTTCGCCACACGGTCTCCTTTATGTGTGCAATCGTGTTAAACAGCGGTCAGCGGCAGGCGCTGTTCAATGATCCCGCCACCCAGGCAGATTTCGCCGCTATAGAAAACAGCAGACTGACCCGGGGTGACAGCAGCAACAGGCTCGTCGAATCGCACGTCAATGCGATCGTCATCGAGCGCAGTAACAGTGCAAGGAATATCGGTCTGACGGTAGCGCGTTTTCACCGTGCAGCGCAGCGTGCCTTTCAGCGGTTCGCGATCGACCCAGTGCAGCTGTTGCGCGATCAGGCCAACGGACATCAGACGCGGGTGGTCGTGACCCTGAGCGACAACCAGAATATTGTTTTCGACATCTTTGTCGACCACGTACCACGGATCTTCGCTACCTTCTTTCGTCCCGCCGATACCCAGGCCTTTACGTTGGCCTAAGGTGTGGTACATCAGCCCCTGATGCTGGCCAATCTCTTCCCCGTCGACGGTAACAATTTTACCTGGCTGCGCAGGCAGGTAACGCCCCAGGAAATCGCGGAATTTGCGCTCGCCGATGAAGCAGATACCGGTAGAGTCTTTTTTCTTCGCGGTGATCAGGTCCAGCTCTTCGGCGATTTTACGCACCTGCGGCTTTTCCAGCTCGCCGACCGGGAACAGGCTCTGGGCGATTTGCTCGTGGCTCAGCGTATAGAGGAAGTAACTTTGATCTTTGTTACCGTCCAGGCCGCGCAGCAGCTGGCTTTTGCCATTCACATCGGCACGACGCACGTAGTGACCGGTCGCAATGAAGTCTGCGCCCAGATCTTCCGCCGCGAATTCCAGGAAGGCTTTAAATTTGATCTCTTTGTTGCACAGAATATCCGGGTTTGGCGTACGGCCTGCTTTGTACTCTTCCAGGAACAGTTCAAAAACGTTGTCCCAGTATTCTGCGGCAAAGTTAACGGTGTGCAGTTCAATGCCGAGCTTGTCGCATACGGCCTGCGCATCGGCGAGATCCGCAGCGGCAGTGCAGTATTCCTCGCCATCATCTTCCTCCCAGTTCTTCATGAACAGGCCCTCCACCTTATAGCCCTGTTGTTGTAACAGGTAGGCGGAAACGGAGGAATCGACACCGCCGGACATGCCGACGATTACTTTTTTCTGGCTGTTATCTGACATGGAATACTCACGACATTGAACTTCAAGGCGGCGTATTCTATCACGCCCCCCCACCATTGACACCCTCTGTAAACGGCCAGTTAAATTCTCCGATAACATCCAGCGGTAAGCGGCCAGAAGACTGCCAGCAGCGAATGCTTTCCGCAACCAGCGGCGAGCGCAGGTTTGGCGCGTTCAGGATCTCGTCAGCAGTGACCCACAGGCAGCGGTCGATATCATCATCCTGCGGCTCTGTGGCGCACATTTCGTTAAGCTCAACGGCGAATAAAAAGCGCAGGAAAGGCGTGTGGTCAGGCGCTATCCACTGGTGCAGGCGGATGAAGTGCTGAGGTTCGGCATGGACCCCCGTCTCTTCCCACAGCTCGCGTTTTGCGGCCTGCAGCAGCGTTTCGTTTTCTTCGAGGTGTCCTGCGGGTTGGTTCCATAAGGCTTTGCCGCCAATCGTCTCTTCGACGACCAGGAATTTACCTTGCGCGTGAACGACACAGGCGACAGTGACATGAGGTTTGAACATAGTGACTCCTTAGGAGGTAGCGTCCCGCCATTCACCGTTAGCCAGGCTCTCCAGCGTGTAGTTGCCCATGGCGTAGCGAATCAGGCGCAGGGTAGGG
Source organism: Enterobacter ludwigii (assembly GCA_023023105.1). NCBI lineage: Bacteria > Pseudomonadati > Pseudomonadota > Gammaproteobacteria > Enterobacterales > Enterobacteriaceae > Enterobacter > Enterobacter ludwigii. The sequence continues at coordinate 1,829,178 of CP083824.1, forward strand.
AAGCCAACGTGTGCGGTCATGCGCCGAACCTGACGGTTTCGGCCTTCATAAAGGGTAATTTTGAGCCAGCTTGTCGGAATGGATTTGCGTTCGCGGATGGGCGGGTTACGCGGCCACAGCCACTCCGGTTCATTCACGCGTTCAATACCTGCCGGCAAAGTTGGACCGTCATTCAGCGTGACGCCGCTGCGTAATGTTGCCAGCGTCTCTTCATCCGGTTCACCTTCTACCTGTACGAAGTAAATTTTACCCGTGCGCTTCCCCGGCTGCGTAAGCTTCGCCTGTAGGGCTCCGTCGTTAGTTAAGACCAGTAGGCCTTCGCTGTCACGGTCCAGACGCCCGGCAGCATAAACGCCCTGGACTGGAATGTAATCCTTAAGCGTGCTGCGCCCGGCTTCATCAGTGAATTGCGGCAAAACATCGTAGGGTTTATTGAACAAAATAACCCGCTTCGGCTGGCTTTCTTGCGGTCTTCTGGCGGCTTGTCGCGAGCTGAATCGCTCAACCCGGTGTTTTGTAAAAGAAGTTTTCTTCATGGTATTTTCAGGCTCTATCAATTGCCGCATTATAGCCTAATAACGAAGACCTTTCATGGCGTCGGACAATCAGGTACTATCGAAGGGCTCATTACAATTTATTAACATAAGATCAGTAACAACCAGAAGCGCTCGAAGGAGAGGTTAATGGAAAGCAAAGTAGTTGTTCCGGCGGAAGGTAAAAAGATCACCCTGCAAAACGGCAAGATTAACGTTCCTCACAATCCGATTATCCCGTTCATCGAAGGTGACGGTATCGGTGTAGACGTTACCCCGGCAATGCTGAAAGTGGTTGATGCCGCTGTTGAGAAAGCCTACAAAGGCGAGCGTAAAATTTCCTGGATGGAAATTTACACCGGTGAAAAATCTACTCAAGTTTATGGCCAGGACGTCTGGCTGCCAGCGGAGACGCTGGACCTGATCCGCGACTACCGCGTTGCTATTAAAGGCCCACTGACTACACCTGTCGGTGGCGGTATCCGTTCTCTGAACGTTGCACTGCGTCAGGAGCTGGACCTGTACGTGTGTCTGCGTCCGGTTCGTTACTACCAGGGCACCCCAAGCCCGGTTAAGCACCCTGAACTGACCGACATGGTTATCTTCCGCGAAAACGCAGAAGACATCTACGCAGGTATCGAATGGAAAGCTGACTCTGCAGACGCAGAAAAAGTGATTAAATTCCTGCGCGATGAGATGGGCGTGAAGAAAATTCGCTTCCCTGAACATTGCGGTATCGGCATCAAGCCGTGCTCCGAAGAAGGCACCAAGCGTCTGGTACGTGCGGCCATCGAGTACGCCATCACCAACGACCGTGACTCTGTGACCCTGGTTCACAAAGGCAACATCATGAAGTTCACCGAAGGCGCGTTCAAAGACTGGGGTTACCAGTTGGCGAAAGAAGAGTTCGGTGGTGAGCTGATTGACGGCGGCCCGTGGCAGAAAATCAAGAACCCGAACACTGGCAAAGAGATCATCATTAAAGATGTGATCGCCGATGCGTTCCTGCAGCAAATCCTGCTGCGTCCTGCTGAATACGACGTGATCGCCTGTATGAACCTGAACGGTGACTACATTTCTGATGCCCTGGCGGCACAGGTTGGCGGTATCGGTATTGCCCCGGGCGCGAACATCGGTGACGAGTGCGCCCTGTTCGAAGCGACCCACGGTACTGCACCAAAATATGCAGGCCAGGACAAAGTGAACCCAGGCTCTATCATCCTGTCCGCAGAAATGATGCTGCGCCATATGGAATGGTTCGAAGCCGCAGACCTGATCGTTAAAGGCATGGAAGGCGCTATCGCTGCCAAGACCGTGACCTATGATTTCGAACGTCTGATGGACGGCGCTAAGCTGCTGAAATGTTCAGAGTTTGGTGACGCGATTATCGCGAACATGTAATCCAGATTCTGGGTTAAACAAGAGCGGGGGCCTGAGGGTTCCCGTTTTTTTTACCTCTGCCTGCAGGAGACAACACGATGTTAGCCACTGTCCTTATCGCTGTCGTTGCATTCATCCATCTCTACATTCTTGTGCTGGAAATGTTTCTGTGGAACACCGAAACAGGGCACAAGGCTTTTAATCTGCGTCCCGATTTTGCGCGCGACACCCGCGTGCTGGCCGCAAATCAGGGGCTGTATAACGGTTTTCTGGCGGCTGGTCTGCTCTGGAGCCTCTGGCTCGGTGAAAAGGGCGTTCATGTGGCCATCTTCTTCCTGACCTGCGTGTTGATCGCCGGGCTCTTTGGCGCAGCCACCGCCAGCCGAAAAATTTTGTATGTACAGGCCGTGCCCGCTCTCGCTGCGCTGCTTGCGTTACTCATCTGAAGCAATGCTTTGGTTGAGGTAAGGCGTCCGATATACTGATGGCTTTACCCTTACAGGTTAGCAACGAGATAGTTATGAATAACGATATCCCACTGAAATATTATGATATTGCCGATGAGTACGCGACGGAAGCCGCAGAGCAGGTCGCTGAATCAGAGCTCGATGCGCTGGCACATTATTTCCAGCTGCTGCTCACCCGTTTATCAAATAACGAGGAGATCAGCGAGGAAGCCCAGCAGGAGATGGCCACTGAGGCCGGGATCCGTGCTTCCCGCATTGATGATATTGCGAATTTCCTCAATCAGTGGGGGAATGAATAGTCTTCCTCAAAAGCCATTATGCTGATGCTTTGCTATGCAGCTCAGCATCACGCTATCAGACCACATGCATTTTTTACGCAGAATATGTGAAGCGGGGGCGTCGATAAACAACGCGAAAATAACGGTCAGACAGAAAAGTACCACTGGTAATAGTAAGGATAATTTCACGTTTTTAACCAAAATAAGAGTGTGCTTCAGGGTAATCTACCGTCTGATTGTTACAACTATATGTTTTTGGGCGAGGAATGAAAATGCCTGATCCGAAAAAACATGGGCACGCCAGACATCAGTGGCTACCGCGCGACTCCGACAAGTTTCTGCGCCAGCTCACTGCGGGTCAGTGATTTTGAGAAATACCATCCCTGAACCAGGGCATCGGGATATCTGTCGGCAATAAAACGATATTGTATTTCATTCTCTACCCCTTCAAAAACAAGGGATTTGTTCAGTCGGGCAAGGGCATCACTAAAAATAACAAAGATGTTCTGCTTATAATGTTCACTGATGCCATCGACCAGCGATTTGTCGATTTTGATTTCATCATATTCCAGAAGTGACAGTCTGGCCAGATTTGAATTTTGCACACCAAAATCATCTATTGATACCTTTATGCCAAGAGATTTTAATTCCCGACAGAATTCTTCAAGAATATCTACAGTGGAAACGGCCTTTTCAGAGAGTTCGATTTTTATCAAGGAGAGTGGAATGCGATGAATTAAACACGCGCGACGTAAGATAGCAATGAATTGCCCGTCTTCGATTTCCGTTCGGCCAACGTTGAGTGAGACGACCAGTTGATGTTTTGTTGCAAGTGGTGCAATTTCTAAAAGGGATTTTTCGATAATATTAATGTAATATTTTCTATACAGGCCAATCTTCTTGATTAATGGAATAAAAAGCTCCGGGGAGACATCACCGTGTTTTTGATCGTGCCATCTCGACAGAACCTCAATGCCCACTATTTTTTTATCCTGAATTCGAATGATTGGCTGATATTTAACACTGATGGTATTGGTGATGACAGCCTTGACCAGCGTTCGTTCGAGAGAAAAACGGTCTTCATAAATGCGGAAGAAAAAGAACGTTATCGCTACCCAGATAAAATACAAAATGACCACAAGAAACGTAAACACAACGGGAGATAGCGAAGCAAGCCCTGCGTTGTGATGTTTCACAATGACGCATAAATCCCAGAAAGCGCTGCACTGCGTGAGGGTGATGGTAAACAATGTCGAATGCAGCAAGTCCTGTTGCTTAAACGCAGGGGTGGTCGAAAAGAATGTTCTGCCAAAGTCTTTGGTGGTTGCACTCAGAGAGTAGGTAATGGTGCCAACTTACTGATTTAGTGTATGATGGTGTTTTTGAGGTGCTCCAGTGGCTTCTGTTTCTATCAGCTGTCCCTCCTGTTCAGCTACTGAAGGCGTGGTGCGTAACGGTAAAAGTACTGCCGGACATCAGCGCTATCTCTGCTCTCACTGCCGTAAAACATGGCAGCTACAGTTCACTTACACCGCTTCTCAACCCGGTACGCATCAGAAAATCATTGATATGGCCATGAATGGCGTCGGATGTCGCGCCAGTGCACGCATTATGGGCGTTGGCCTCAACACGATTTTACGACACTTAAAAAACTCAGGCCGCAGTCGGTAAACTCACGCATACAACCGGGCAGTGACGTCATTGTTTGCGCGGAAATGGACGAACAGTGGGGTTACGTCGGCGCTAAATCACGCCAGCGCTGGTTGTTTTACGCGTATGACAGGATACGGAGGACGGTTGTGGCGCACGTATTCGGTGAACGCACGTTGGCCACGCTGGAGCGTCTTCTGGGCCTGCTGTCGGCCTTTGAGGTCGTGGTATGGATGACGGATGGCTGGCCGCTGTATGAATCACGCCTGAAGGGAGAACTGCACGTTATCAGCAAGCGATATACGCAGCGCATTGAGCGGCATAACCTGAATCTGAGGCAGCATCTGGCAAGGCTGGGCAGGAAGTCACTGTCGTTCTCAAAATCGGTGGAGCTGCATGACAAAGTCATCGGGCATTATCTGAACATAAAACACTATCAGTAAGTTGGAGTCATTACCAGAGAGTAACTCGCTGTAACCGGAGAGAATTTATCGTAAGCGTAGCGGGAGGTGAAGATAATAATGTTATGATAAATTGCCGCGTTACCTGTAAAAAACTCTTTTTTGTCAAACTGGGCCAGAAGAAAGCCCCTTGGGGTTTTATGCAGTTCTGCAGGAAGTGCAACAGGAGTAGCGAGTTTACCCCAAAAAGCAGTACAGACTATTTTTCCTTTCTCTATGAATCCGACGTCACCAAAATAGAGACTGTCGAGTTTTATTTGCCTGTAACTATCAAGACTGGTTTTATCACATCCCTGTGTAGTGATGCTTTTGAGAGCCAGCGCCACGTTTTGGGACAGGTCTTCTGAATATTGTAAAAGCGTATGGGAAATCTCAAGCTGTTTGCTCTTCTGCTGGCTAACGATAACCGCATTGACCGCATAAAGAGACAGGACGACCAGAAGTGTTGAAATGATAGCAACAGCAATGATCTTTTTCATTTTCCCGTTATCCTGTCTGCTCCCTCATTTTACAAATCCTAACACAGACAGGACCAGGCACAAGCCTGATAGTCACGCCCGTTGATCACATTCAGAACGATAACTCATGCAAAAGCATCAGTTTTTTAAGATAGCTTTTGACTAAGCTATTTTTAATGCTATATGCAACGCTGAGTTAAACATAGCGCCTTTTTCAGGAACCCTACTTGTTTTTCTGGTAAGGAAAAATCATGCGCAACCTTATGATGCCCATCCTCTGCGCTTTATTTCTCTTTCTGAGTGGCATGTTAATTATTAACTGGCAGTTATGGCATATGGCTACACTCAGTTACACCCAGACCGCCGCCGCAAGCACTCAAAAAATAGATAATATTCTTGCTGAAGCTGTCAGTGCCGCCAATACCGCTAAGCATGTTGCTGCACAGGGATGTACCCGTGACGGACAGCTGGAGCTGGGGACAGAAGCCGCACTGAAACCGCATCTGCGTGCCGTGATGATCCAGCAGCAAGGCCAAATCATTTGTACCTCACTGCCGGGAAATGGCGTATTAATTGTTCGTCCTCAAACGTTACCCAACGAAACATTGATGCTGTTACCGGGTAATCGACTGGTGAATGGTATTCCGGTTCTCATTTTCCAGATGTCGATCGCGGATGGGCGCGTGATTGTCAGCGTAAGTGACGCACATTTGCGGGATGTGATTGCAAGCGCAACAAATAGCGCTGACATGGCGTTGGTTGTAGGTGAAAGAATGCTTGCGCGCACCGGTGATGTGAGGGACTGGAAAGCCGCCTCATGGGCAGGGGCGTTAACGGCATCGGCGCATTTCCCGTTTAGCGTGGTCTGGCAGCCACCCGCTTTTTTCAGTCTGAGGCGATTACTGCAACAAGGATGGAGCCTGATACTGCTCATTCTCGCATTGTCCGTTACGGTTGGATTTTTGATCCGTCGTTACAAGGGGAAAAGCTCCTCATTTGAAGACGATCTGCGGAAAGCCATTTTGCACGGAGAGATCGTTCCTTATTATCAGCCGATCGTCAATGGTGATACCGGTGGGCTGTACGGTGTTGAGGTATTAGCAAGATGGAAGCATCCAAAATCGGGTTTTATCCCGCCGGATGTTTTCATTCCGATTGCGGAACGGAGCGGTTTGATTATTCCTCTGACCAAAGGGTTAATGGCGAAGGTGGTCAACCAGCTAAAGCCGCTTCTGCCTAAGCTACCAGACGGGTTTCACATCGGAGTTAACATCAGCGCCAGACATATCAATGCACCTTCTTTCATTGGTGACTGTCGTGTCTTCGGAAAGGGGTTTCAGGGGAAAGAAGTTAAACTGGTCCTCGAGGTAACGGAGCGTGAACCGTTGATCGATAATCCTCATCTTGTGGAAAATCTCAACACGCTACATAACGCTGGCTTTGTCATTGCACTGGATGATTTTGGGACGGGCTATTCAGGGCTTTCGTGCCTTAATGCACTGGCTATTGATTATATTAAAATTGATAAGAGCTTTGTAAACCGGGTCTCTGAGGAGAAGGATTCAACGATTCTGCTGGACTGCGTCATTGATCTGGCTAAAAAACTGTCATTGCGCATTGTGGCTGAAGGCGTAGAAACGAGGGAGCAACTGGAGTATCTCAACCGTAATGAGATTACCCTTTTGCAGGGATACTATTTTGGTAAGCCCGTCTCCTATATTGACTTTATTAAAGTCATTTTATCTAAGCCCAGGGAGACTATGAGTTTGTAAAATGCAATTAAGGCCAGCTTCTGTTGTATGCTTAAGTGCAATTCATTTTCCTCTTATCCTGAGCTTTGTTACAGTGACAAGAGTTGTCAGCCAGGGATGTCAGGCGTGATAAGGTGGAAAAGCTCGTGCATGTAAAAAATACTTTCTACACAACAACCATTACCGTCATCATTGTCTCATTGATCATCTCGCTTTCGCTTGCTGTCCAAATTAGCACATCCAGACAGCAGTCAATCCAGCAAATTAATACCAGCGTTGCCAACCTGAGTCATACCCTGGATGTGTATACTGAGGGGATCATGCGCCAAAGCGAAATGCTGATTACGACGGTTTCCGACATAATCGAAATTTATGGCATGACCCCACAACAGGCGACCAATATCCAGCGGATGATAAGCAACCAGGATAATCTCCTTACCCAGATTAATAATGTGGCTGTTTACGATGTCCGGGGCGAACTCTTTACCGCATTGCACGAAACTTTTTCTGGCCCCCGGAAAGGAGTGGACAGGGCTTTTTTTATCTACCACAAGAATAATAAGAGTCAGCAGATTTTTATTGGTGAGCCTGTGGTAAGCAGAACTAATGGTAAATGGGTTATCACCATTAGCCGACGCCTTGAAACCCATACCGGAGCGTTTAATGGTGTCGTCGTTGTGACACTGGGCATCGAAAACTTTCTGGCGCTCTACGGGCAGATTAATATTGGTCATTCTGGCGTCATTGGCTTAACGACACAGTCAGGCGTCTTGCTGGTCCGTTATCCCTTTAAAAATAACTATATTGGCGCGATTGTCTCTGATTCGCCTCTCTTCAGAAAATATCTCAAGGTACAAAATACCGGGATCGCCAGTTCTATTTCCCGGTTTGATAAAATCGAACGCATTTATGCCTATGAGAAAAACACACGTTACGGACTGGTCACCACGGTGGCCGTCAGCACCGATGAAGCACTCTCTCCCTGGCGCAAGCAGGCTATTCAGCTTGCCGTTCTTATTTTCGTTTTTACCGTAATACTCATTGTGGCGTCGTATTTCCTGTATTCGGATTTATCACGAAAAACCAGAGATAACAAAGAGCTGAAGATTATTGCCTCTGAGGATGCGCTGACAGGCCTTTTCAACCGCCGCAGTTTTGATGAAAAAATACTCTCGGAAATTGCGGGTTGCATAGCGCGCGGTGCGCCGATTTCGGTGCTGATCGTGGATGTGGATTACTTCAAAAAATACAATGATAACTATGGCCATCCTGAAGGGGATCGTTGCCTGGCTCTACTGGGAGACACTCTCAGGAAAAGTCTTACCCGTGATAACCAGATTGTGGCGCGGTATGGCGGGGAGGAGTTTGCGCTGATCTTACCTGATGCAGATATCCAGGAGGCGCGGCGTATTGCTCAGACGATTATTCGTAATGTCTTCTCTTTACAAATTGAACATGCTTTTAGTCCTTTTGGGCGGGTAACGGTAAGCGTAGGGGTCTCCACTGCACGTGCTGTAGAAATAGCCGGTAGCCAGCAGAGTATTATCATTGCTGCAGACCAGGCGCTTTATCAGGCAAAACGCGCCGGCCGTAACCAGTACGCTTTTGTTGGGGTATGAGCAGAAAAAAAAGCCCACTCAAGAGTGGGCAAGAAATACTGGAAGCAATGTGAGCAATGTCGTACTGAATACTTGAGTCTTTTACTCAACCACTCAGTGTTGAGAAAGATAATCTTTCTCAACAAAAGATGCAACCCCACAATTTATGTGAAACGCTCTTTTTTGTTGGTGAATAAACAGACGCTCTCTCACTGTGATGCTTATCACAAATTTTCTTTCTCTGATCCTGTGCTATTCTTTTTGTGTCGTTGATTTAATGACAAAAACCATACAGAGAGGAAAGTTATGGGAATTTTATCCTGGATTATCTTTGGGCTTATTGCGGGTATTCTGGCGAAGTGGATCATGCCGGGCAAAGATGGCGGTGGGTTTATTGTTACCGTAATACTGGGGATTGTCGGCGCGGTCGTCGGCGGCTGGATCAGTACGCTGTTCGGTTTTGGCAAGGTCGATGGCTTTAACTTCGGCAGCTTTGTCGTTGCAGTGATTGGTGCGCTGGTTGTTCTGTTTGTCTACAGAAAAATCAAAAGCTAAATCTGAACGCGTTGAAAAAGGCTGCCAGAGGGCAGCCTTTTTTACGTAGCGGGTTTACCACCAGCCGAGCTGTGTACCGGCAAAAGCCCCAATGGCAACGATCAACATAATGAGGGTTGTTTTTCTCATTTATGCCCCCGGTGCTGCGTAACCACCGACAAAAAACCACGCCAGAAAAACCACAGCCGTTATAAAAATAACGACCGGGAAGAGGATCCCTATTCTCATATCATCACCTGTTTCGGTTTCTATAACGCCGTAGAGTGTACGGGGTTAATCCATAGTGAGAAAGCGTGTTTTGCTTTTTCCTTTCTTATCCTGATACATCGCGATATCAGCGGCGTGTAACGCACTGTCCGGATCGGTTACGTCAGGATCAACTTCGATAACGCCAATGCTGGCTCCCGGGTAAATGATATGGACACTGCCCAACCAGTATTCACCCGCAATGCAGGCGCTGAGGCGTGTTTTTAGCAGGTTTATCTGCGTGCTATCACCTTCATTGCCCGTTTTGCTCAGAGAAGCCACCAGGAACTCATCGCCGCCCAACCGGCCAATGATATCGTCCTGCAGTTTTTCTTCCGTCAAACGCTTGCCCACTTCAACCAGGAACTGGTCGCCAGCTTCATGCCCGTAACGATCGTTAATCAGTTTGAAATCATTCAGGTCAATAAACGCGATGATGGCATTACGTTTAAGGTGTCGCGCCAGAGAAAACAGGGTCGTCAGATCCTCAAAAATGGCTCGACGGTTGGGTAAGCGGGTAAGGGCATCGGTATAAGAGTGCGCGATGAGCGCGGCATTGGCTTCCCGAAGCTGGGCCACCAGAGACTCTTTCTGAATGTACTGGGCAATCAACCCGGCGAACAATTTCAGAACCTGTTCGCCGCGCTCGCTGAGCGGTTTCTTTGCCGTGCTGGTGGCGCAGAGCGTTCCGTAAAGTGAACCATCAGCAAGATGAACAGGAATACTCATGTAGGTGGTAATGCCAAGCGCTTTCGCAGCCTCGCAATCAGGCCAACGTTCAGGAACATCATTGCTGAATAGCGTATTGCTATCCAGTGCGCGCTTACACAGTGTTTCATCCCATGGAACACTCAGTCCCTCCGGGATCTCCATCTGCTTGCTGTTGCGGGCATAGAGAATATGCTGCAGTCGTGCTTTGATATCGACCTTCGTCAGATAAGTCGACTCCATATCGGTCACAATTTCCAGCATCTCCAGCAGCTGACGAACGAGACTTTCAAGGGATTGTTCAGTGGCGAGGGTTTCTGAAACACGGGCAAGGATGATATCCGACATGGCGTAGAATGACTCCCATGCAGAAGACGTCTGCATCTGCATGTTATGCTGAATTTTTAGACTTCTGGCATAGTAAAACATGAATATAGAAAATTTAATATATGCAGAGGGAGAGGCGCTGGTGAAAAAAAGCCCCGTTGTTGAGACCGGGGCAAAGACATCTTGATTACGGAATGATGTTCTCTGGTCATATCGAGAACACGTCATACTATAGTGTTGAAAAGTGCAGTTAAAATGGAGAAACCATGGAGAAAGCGCGAGTGACCCGTTACCCTTAAACTATTGATGAGTTCAAAAGGATCAACAAGATGAGATTTCTGCTTCTGGCGCTGGCGTTCCCTCTGATCGCCTGCACCACAAAAACAACGCCACCTGATGCGCCGAAACCACCACACGCTGTCGGTATGGCAAACCCGGCCTCCGTTTATTGTCTGGAGAAAGGCGGGGAACAGATCCCTGTTCAAAGCCCACAGGGTGTCCGCACGGAGTGCAAGTTACCGGGTGGCGAAGTGATCGATGAATGGACGCTTTATCGTCGCGATCATCCGCAACCCACCAGGTGACAATGACATATTGACTGCGATACACTTCTCTTTAGGATTATTCTTAGCCAGTTTCTGGCCACCTTTACCGTGAGAGAAGTATGTTTCAGCTTAAACCGGGCAGCATGGCGATGATCATCGGTGCCCGCACTGCCTCTGGTCGTCGCAATATTGGTAAATCCGTTGAGTTATTTGGTCTTTGCCAGCCTGGCTTACGTTTCGTTAACCCGGTCAATGGTGTTATGACGGAACTGCCCGCAACGGCGGATCGCGCGCTTTGGCTGGTAACGGGAGATGTCTACGCCTTTGACAATCAGCACGGCTTTGCATTTGTTCGCCCTGAACACCTGATGCCGCTTACCCCGGATGAAACACCGCAAACCCTTGATGAGCTGATGATCGACTGATTATAGATGGCGCAGCCAGTCGGCTAATACCAGGGCATGATTTTGTGTCTTATCTTTTGCGCCGTAGAGCAGGGTGACGGTCTGCTTTTTTGCCAGCTTCGCCAGGCGCATTCCTTCCTCTTTGTGCTGCGCCAGCTCTTCACGATAGGCTTCACTGAAGGCTGCGAAATCAATGGCTTCTCCGTGAAAGGCCTTGCGTAATTCATTTGACGGCGTGAGGGTTTTACACCATTCATCATACGCGAGGTCCGTTTTTTTAACTCCTCGCGGCCAGAGCCTGTCAACCAGAACCCGATAACCATCGTCCGGGCTTGCCTGCTCATAGACGCGTTTGCATTGAATCATATTTCCACCCTCCTAATTTAAGGTATTGTGATAATTGCAGAAGATCGGTAGTCTGAGGTTCCTTATGTTATCTGATAATTCCCTGGCATAAGGAACCTTTCATGGAACACCTCCCGGTAAAAACGACGCTGCGCATTGCGCTGGTTGGCGATTACAATCCTAATGTTATTGCACATCAGGCGATTCCGCTGGCCATTGACGACGCCGCAGCAGTCCTCGACCTCACCGCCGATTACGACTGGCTTGCCACGACCGAACTGACCAGTCCTGAAGATCTGGTAGGGTACGATGCCATCTGGCTGGTTCCTGCAAGCCCCTATAAAAACACGGAAGCTGCCTTTATCGCTGCACGCTATGCCCGTGAAAACAGCATTCCGTTCCTCGGTACCTGCGGTGGGTTCCAGCATGCGTTGATTGAGTATGCCCGTAACGTATTGGGCTGGAGCGATGCGGCACATGCCGAAACGGATACCGAAGGCACCATGGTGATTGCACCGTTGGCCTGTTCGCTGGTGGAAAAAACCGATGCCATTGAGCTGCGTAATAACACGCTGATCGCGAAAGCCTATGGTAAGCCGGAAATTGAAGAGGGCTATCATTGTAACTATGGCGTATCGCCGGCGTTTGCACAGGCGCTTGAAAACGGTGATATGCGCGTGACTGGCTGGGATGAGCAGGGTGAGATCCGCGCTGCAGAGTTGGTTACCCACCCCTTCTTTGTGATCACCTTATTCCAGCATGAGCGTGCGGCACTGGAAGGTCGCCCGGTGGTACTGGTACAGGCGATGCTGCGCGCGGCGCGCGGCTAAAAAAGGCAGACCCGACGGCCCGCCACAATGTTTAACGGGGCGTGATCTCCCGGTCACGCCCGGCGAGCATACCGCAGATGGCCATGACCACCGCAGCCAACGCGCAGCCCAGAAGTGGGATGCGCCAGTCTCCCGCAGTATCGTGAATTTTTCCCATCAACGGTGGACCGCAGGCAGCGAGCAGATAGCCAAATGACTGCGCCATACCGGATAACGCCGCAGCCTGGTGTGCAGAGCTGGCGCGCAGGCCGATGAACGTCAGGCCGAGGATCATCGTTGCGCCGGTGCCAAAACCGAACACCAGTGTCCACAGGACTGCCATCTCAGGTACGAACCACAATCCTGCCGCGCTGACTGCACACATCAGAGCCACAACCCCGGCGATTATCCGCTGATCCTTCAGACGATGGAGGATCAACGGCACAACAAGACCTGGTACGGCGGTGGCGAGCTGTAACAGACCATGCACCGAGCCGGCCTGTGCTTCGCTGTATCCGTGGCTGAGTAATATCGCCGGCAGCCAGCCGATGATGACATAGTAAATCAGCGAGTTAATCCCCAAAAACAGCGTCACCTGCCAGGCAAGAGCAGAGCGCCAGATCGCGCGATTATGCAACGCCCCAGCGCCCGTTACCGTCGCGACGTGTTTCTGACGCCACTGTGGCAGCCAGAGCAGCAGTGCAATCAGGGGAAACACCATCAGCATCAGCAGTGCGCCATGCCAGCCAGCGTCACCTTGTGCCAGAGGAACAATCAGCGCAGAGCCTAACGCCGCAGAGACCCCCATCGTCAGGGAATAGGCCCCGGTGAGACGGGCTACCTGACCTGGAAAATCACGTTTAATTAATCCCGGCAGCAGAACATTCCCCAGCGCAATACCGCAGCCAATTACCGCCGTACCCATGAAAAGCAACGTTGCCGAGGGCAGGGAGCGAACCGCAATCCCGGCGCAAATCAGCAGCAGGGCGATAAACAGGCTTCGCTCCATGCCGATACGCCGGGCGACACCTGCGGCGAGCGGGGAGACAAGCGCAAAAGCCAGCAGAGGCAGGGTGGTCAGCAGACCGGTTTGTGCCGTGCTTAAGCCATAATCAAGGCGAATAGCGTCGAGCAGGGGGGCTGCCCCGGTGAAGGTAACGCGCAGTGTAGTGGCAATCATCAGGATGCCTGCGATCAACAGCGCGCTTTGTTTTCCAGAGATGCGAATAGCAGTTGTCATTGTGTTCTCATACGTTCAAGCGAGGGCACACAATACCGATTTTCTCAGTGGTTGAAATCAGGCTAAAATGACAGTTTATCGCTAATATCGGACAACATGATGATCGGTCTGGGACTGGATGGCTACGATCCTGATAGCCAGCACGATGCGGCCATCGCGTTCCGCATCCGCGTGGTGGCGGAGGAACAATATATTCCATTGCATCATCACCGTAAGGGGCAGCTGATTCTGGCCCTTGGTGGTGCTATCACCTGCGAAGTAGAAAATGCCATGCTGATGGTACCGCCTCAGTATGCTGTCTGGATCCCCGGCCAGATGCCGCACAGTAACAGGGCTACGCCGGGAGCACAGCTCTGTTTTTTATTCATTGAACCCGGTGCTGCCAGTTTGCCCGATCGCTGCTGCACCCTGAAAATCTCTCCCCTGGTACGGGAACTGATTTTATCTCTGGCAGAAAAGTCGCGTGAACAGCTTCATCTTGCGGCTACGTCACGCCTGGTGGATGTCTTATTTGATGAACTGCCGCTGCAGCGTCAGGAGCATTTGCAGTTACCCGTTTCACCTCACCCCAAAATTCGGCTGATGAGTGAAAAGATGGCGGAAGAACCTGCCGCCTGGCAGACGCTGGCACAGTGGGCGAGCCACTTTGCCATGAGCGAACGCAATCTGGCGCGGCTGGTGGTGAAAGAAACCGGTTTAAGCTTTCGCCGCTGGCGTCATCAGCTGCAGTTAATTGTGGCGCTACAGCATTTGATTAGCGGGAAGTCGGTACAGCAGGTGGCACAGACACTGGGCTATGACTCTACCACCGCATTTATCACCATGTTCAGGAAGGGGCTTGGCCAGACACCGGCACGTTATATGGCTAACCTGACTACGACTTCCCAATAAACAGTGAGACCAACCCCGCTGCAATCAGTGGGCCCACTGGCACGCCGCGAAAAAGCGCTACACCCAGCACGGTTCCCACCAGCAGACCCGCCACCAGCGAGGGCTGACTGCTCATCAGCGTGACGCCGCGACCGCCCAACCACGAAACAAAAATACCGACCGCAATCGCCACCAGCGATTTCCAGTTTACAAACGAGTGCAGCAGCGTTGATGCAGGCAGCGTGCCGCTGGCGATGGGGGCCATCACCCCGATGGTGAGTATGATTATCCCGATAGTGAGGCCTTGTTTTTCTATCCACGGGAAAAAGGTGTTTAACGGGGTCACGCGCACGATGATAAGCACCAGAATCGAGATGGCGACGGTGGTGTTATGGCTGATAAAGCCGAGCGCGGCGAGCGCCAGAAGAATGAGCAGAGTCGGGTCAAACATAGGGAATCCTTGCCAAAATAATTAACTTGCTTACAGTACGCGCAAACGCGGCGCAGGACAGTTTTAAAAAGATTTTCTTGCTGTCATAACCTTGTCATTTACGCGGATTAAAACGGAGACAGATATCGCAAAAGGGATCGCCATCATGAACGATCACATGTTTGTTGAGACGCTAATTATCTCCTCGTCGTTTTTCGCTATTGCCGTTATTCTCGTTGCCTCTGTTCTGTTTTTGGAAAGAAGAGGCTGACCGGATCGTCAGCCATCGCAGCTACGCTTTATGGAAGGTCACCAGCTCAGGACGAGCGATACGCAGGTAATCCTGGGTACTCATAATCACGGATTTCTCCAGCAGACCGGCGTTGAACGCGATTTCGTCAAAACGCTCGAACAGCAGCGGGTCGGCAACCAGCGTCAGGTCGGGATGGAAGCTGAAAGGCGGGATAGCGCCAAAAACGCAGGCGGTCAGAGTATCGACTTCGGCCGGGCTGGCGAGAGACGCTTTTAATCCGCCAAAATGGCTGGCAAGCTGGCTCAGGTCGGCCTGCAGATCGGCGGCCAGGATCGCCAGAACGTGTTTTTTTACACCGTTTCCCTTCACTTTGCAGACCAGAGCTTTAGCGCCTTGCCTGAGATCGGTCCCGCGAATTTCACTCACCGCCTCACATTTCCCCACCGCCTCGTGCTCCATGACGCGAAACCGTGCGCCCTGCTCGGTGAGTAAAGCGATCAGCTGCTGGTGAGTCCCTGTCCCAATAACGTCTTCAGACATAACGATTTTCCCGGTGATAATTTAGTATGCAGATTTCTACATTAGCACGGGATGAACGGGGTCGAAAGAAAACAGCCAGCGAATTCGCTGGCTGTTGGGTCAGGCATTGCTGGTGCTCGATTGCTTATGAAACAGCTCCCTGAACACCGGATAGATGTCATCCTGGTCACGGATATGCTGCATGGCAAAGTTATCGAACATAGATTGCAGATGTTCATATTCCCGCCACAGGGTCTGGTGCGCACGACGGGTAATTTCGATATAGCTGTAGTAACGCACGACGGGCAGAATTTTCTTCGCCAGAATTTCATGACACAGCGGCGAGTCATCTGCCCAGTTATCGCCATCCGAGGCCTGCGCGGCATAAATGTTCCACTGCGCCGGGTCGTAACGCTCTTTTACCACTTCATCCATTAGCTTCAGTGCGCTTGATACAATGGTTCCCCCGGTCTCCTGGGAGTAGAAGAACTCATGCTCATCCACCTCTTTGGCCTGCGTGTGGTGGCGAATATAGACCACCTCCACGTTCTTATAGGTTCTGCTCAGGAACAGGTAGAGCAGAATATAAAAACGCTTCGCCATATCTTTGGTGGCCTGGTCCATTGAACCGGAGACGTCCATCAGACAGAACATCACGGCCTGGCTGGACGGCTCCGGACGTTTTTCGTAGTTCTTGTAGCGCAGGTCGAAGGTGTCGATAAACGGCACCCGATCGATCTTCGCCCTCAACTCAGCAATCTCTTTACGCAGGCGCTCCTCTTCCAGCAGTTGTGCCGGTTCCGTGTTTTCCACGACTTTCAGGTTGCTTTCGAGTTCGCGTAGTTCGCGACGTTTACCTGCCGTCATGGCCGTGCGTCGCGCCAGTGAATTCTGCAATGAACGCACGACGCTGATATTGGCGGGTACGCCATTGGCGGTATAGCCCGCGCGATGGGTTTTGTACTCGTTAAGCTGACGATGCTGATTCTTTCTCAGATTCGGCAGCGCCAGATCCTCAAACAGCAGGTCGAGATATTCATCTTTCGAAATCTGGAAGACAAACTCGTCCTGACCTTCACCATCCTGGCTGGCCTGTCCCTGACCGCTTCCTGAACCACCGCCGCCGCCCTGAGGACGCTCAATTCTGTCGTTCTGAACGAAGTGGTCATTACCTGGGTGTACGCGATGGCGCAGTCCGCCACGCCCCTGATGAAACATCGGTTCGCTGATGTCATCGGTAGGGATGGAGACAGATTCGCCGCTGTCGACGTCAGTCACCGAGCGTTTGTTGATGGCCTCGGAGATAGACTGTTTAATTTGCGCTTTATAACGGCGCAAGAAGCGCTGGCGGTTCACCGTGCTCTTGTTTTTGCCGTTAAGACGCCGGTCAATAAACCAGGTCATATACCCCCCGTACTGCATTTGCCAACTTGCATTTTGTAGGCCCGGTAAGCGCGAGTGCCTACCGGGCACTTGTTTTAAGACGATTTACGCACACGCAGATACCATTCGCAGAGCAGGCGAACCTGCTTGCGGGTGTAGCCTTTTTCCATCATACGGTCGACAAAGTCGTCGTGCTTTTTCTGCTCATCGGTTGAGGTTTTGGCGTTAAACGAAATAACCGGCAACAGCTCTTCGGTATTGGAGAACATTTTCTTCTCAATAACCGTGCGCAGTTTTTCGTAGCTGGTCCAGTTCGGGTTACGTCCGCTGTTATGCGCTCTGGCGCGCAGCACGAAGTTCACAATCTCGTTGCGGAAGTCTTTCGGGTTGCTGATCCCGGCAGGTTTCTCGATTTTTTCCAGCTCTGCGTTCAGGGATTCACGGTCAAACAACTGGCCGGTATCCGGGTCGCGGTACTCCTGATCCTGGATCCAGAAGTCAGCATAGGTGACATAACGGTCGAAAATGTTCTGCCCGTATTCTGAATAGGATTCCAGGTAGGCCGTCTGGATCTCTTTGCCAATGAACTCGGCGTATTTCGGGATCAGGTAGCCTTTCAGGAACTCAAGGTAGCGTTCAGCCTGTTCCTGCGGGAACTGCTCACGTTCGATTTGCTGTTCCAGTACATAGAACAGATGAACCGGGTTAGCGGCCACTTCCGCATGGTCGAAGTTAAAGACGCGGGAGAGGATCTTAAACGCGAAACGCGTAGACAGACCGTTCATCCCTTCGTCGACCCCGGCGTAATCACGGTATTCCTGATACGACTTCGCTTTCGGGTCGGTGTCTTTCAGGCTTTCACCATCGTAAACGCGCATTTTCGAGTAGATGCTGGAGTTTTCCGGCTCTTTCAGGCGCGACAGGATGGAGAAGCGTGAGAGGGTCTCCAGAGTACCGGGCGCGCAAGGGGCATGTACCAGCTCACTGTGGTTAAGCAGTTTCTCGTAAATTTTGATCTCTTCAGAGATCCGCAGGCAATAAGGCACTTTGACGATATAAACACGGTCAAGGAACGCCTCATTATTTTTGTTGTTACGGAAGGTCACCCATTCTGATTCGTTTGAGTGTGCCAGAATGATGCCGTTAAACGGCAGGGCGGAGATACCTTCCGTCCCGTTGTAGTTACCTTCCTGGGTGGCCGTCAGCAGAGGATGCAGCACTTTAATCGGTGCTTTAAACATCTCTACGAATTCCATGATCCCCTGGTTTGACCGGCACAGTGCGCCAGAATAGCCATAGGCATCCGGGTCGTTTTGCGCAAAGTTTTCCAGCTTACGAATATCGACTTTCCCCACCAGGGCTGAGATGTCCTGGTTGTTCTCATCGCCGGGTTCCGTTTTGGCGATGGCAATCTGTTCCAGAATGGATGGCCACACTTTCACTACGCGGAATTTGGTAATGTCGCCACCAAACTCATGCAGACGTTTTGCCGCCCACGGCGACATAATAGTGCCAAGATAACGACGCGGGATGCCAAATTCTTTATCCAGAATTTGCGCATCTTCCTGCGGGTTAAACAGACACAGCGGATGGTCGTTTACCGGGCTGCGTTCTCCGTTCGCACTCAGCACATAAATAGGGACGCGCTGCATCAGTGATTTCAGGCGTTCAGCCAGAGATGATTTACCACCCCCCACTGGACCCAGTAAATAGAGGATCTGTTTCTTCTCTTCCAGACCCTGGGCGGCATGCTTCAGATACGAGACAATCTGTTCGATGGCATCTTCCATACCATAGAACTCTTCAAACGCCGGATATCGGGCGACCACCCGATTCGAAAAGAGACGGGAAAGCCGGGGTTCCAGGGCAGTATCAACCATGTTTGGCTCACCAATAGCCATTAATAGCCGTTCTGCCGCATTGGCATAGGCACTGCGATCTTGCCGACAGATGGTAAGAAACTCCTGCAGTGTGAACTCTTCGTCCTTGGCAGCTTCATAGCGCTGGCGATAGTGATCGAATATATTCATGGCATGCCGTCCTTTCGTTTTTTAGCACAGGATAAGAGCCGTTCGTATGAGTAGTGGAGGCTCCCGGAAGAGAATCTCTCGCACCTCACTGCCAGAGCAGCAACCTGTGTGCCAGGTCAGACGCTAAGAACCGCAGGGTGTTCAGGAAAACTCTTCTTAAATTAAAGCGTAGATGGCATTTGCAAAACTTGCATGCCGATAAAATCTAATTTCAATGACATATCAATAACTCATCCAAAAATTTCCATTGCCGATATAAGTCATAAGGGCATTCTTCACATGGTGGTCATATAAATGAAAACGGCCTGTCATCTGAAAAATGAAAAATAACGGGTTAATCAAAGTGATTAGCAGGCAAAAAATTTGGGGAAGTACGGGTCTGGCGGTTACACTTCACCCGCTGATTATTTGACTACAGGAAAGAATGGATTGTGACCAAACTCAAACTTCTGGCATTAGGCGTACTCGCCGTAACCGCAGTTAGCACCGCACAGGCGGAAAGTCAGTGGACGGTTGGGGCGGGCGTTGGCGTCATTAACAGCCCATACAAACAGTATGACCGTGATCTTTACCCCGTTCCGGTTGTCACCTATGAAGGCGATAATTTCTGGTTCCGCGGTCTGGGCGGCGGCTATTATCTGTGGAACGATACGGCCGATAAGCTCTCCATCATGGCCTACTACGATCCGACGCACTTCAAACCAGGTGACAGTGACAGTCACGCCTTGCGTCAGCTCGACAAGCGTAAGAGCACCATGATGGCCGGTCTCTCTTATGTGCATAACACCCAGTATGGCTTCCTGCGTATCGCGCTGGCGGGAGATACGCTGGATAACAGCAACGGCTTTATCTGGGATCTGGCGTGGCTTTATCGCTACACCAACGGTGCGCTGACCCTGACGCCAGGTATTGGTGTGCAGTACAACAGTGAGAACTACAACGACTACTACTATGGCGTCTCTAAAAACGAGTCCCGTCGTAGCGGTCTGAAAAGCTACAGCGCAGATGATGGTTGGGATCCGTACCTGGAGCTGACCGCGAGCTACAACTTCCTCGGTGACTGGAACGTATACGGTACTGGTCGTTACGAGCGTCTGAGCGACGAAGTGAAAGATAGCCCAATGGTCGACAAGTCCTGGGCGGGCATTTTCTCTGTTGGTGTGACCTACAAGTTCTGATTGTGCATTAATACGGTGCAGTCAGTGCATCAAAACGGGGCGCGAGCGCCCCGTTTGCTTTATAGCGGTGCAGCGGGATTAGCGCTTAACAATGCGAATGGTTTGCCCTAAACGAGATGGTTTTTCTTCGCTGGCTTTCTGCGGCGTCGTCACGCAAGCCGTTTCTACGCAGACGAAGGTTTTGTAACCATCGTCAGGTACGTCTGCCATGCTAATAGAAACAGCCGGACCTGGGTTCCAGCCCACCACGTCGCTGTGATGGTGGTGAACCACTTCAATTCCGCGGTTCAGGGCTCCGTCGTGGATCACGCTGCACGCTTCCGGATGCTGATATACGCGGTCGGTACGATCAGGGAACGTTTGTACCCCGTCGCTGAGCTTGCCTTCTTTGGCGTTGTCCACTTTGTCGATAAAGGTATCGCCAAGACCGCTCACCTTCACTGCGTTGATATCACCCACGTTGAAATAGGTGTGCAGGGCAGAGGTGGTTTCGAACTCGCCATGGGCTTCCAGTTCAATTTCACAGGTTTTAGCCAGCTTAAAGCGGGCGTAAAGGGTGAAATCGTGCGGCCAGAGGGCGCGGGTTTCATCATTAGCCTGCAGCTCAAAGGTCAGCACTGCGCCGTTGTCATCTTCATTATGCGCTTTCAGCGTCCACTGCTGGTTACGGGCAAAACCGTGAGAAGGCAAACCCTGTTGCGCGGACGGGCCGAACCACGGCCAGCAGATCGGCACGCCACCTCGGATCGCGGCCCCTTTTTTGAAAGAGGTTGCATCACTCAGCCACAAACCTTCAACTTCTCCTTCAGGTTTCCAGGAGAGGAGGTGGGCGCCGTTCAGCGCTACGGAGGCTTTTACGCGCGGATGGTCAACGACGATAATATCGGCACCGTCGATCTGACGGCGGGAGAGCACAGGGGTAAGTTGTTCGACTACCGGAAGTGCAAAAATTTTATTAATCATTACGCAATCCTCTGTCTTTAAAGCAATAAAAAAGGCGACCGTAGTCGCCTTTTTGGATCAAGCACTCATCTCAACTTATTTGGAGATGTGAGCGATCAGGTCCAGTACTTTGTTAGAGTAGCCGGTTTCGTTGTCGTACCAGGATACCAGTTTAACGAAGTTGTCGTTCAGTGCGATACCAGCTTTAGCATCGAACACAGAAGTGCACACTTCGCCGTTGAAATCGGTAGATACAACGTCGTCTTCTGTGTAGCCCAGAACGCCTTTCATTGCGCCTTCGGAAGCAGCTTTGATTGCTTTCTTAATTTCTTCATAAGAAGCAGCTTTTTCCAGACGAACGGTCAGGTCAACAACGGATACGTTAGGAGTTGGAACGCGGAACGCCATACCAGTCAGTTTGCCATTCAGTTCTGGCAGTACTTTACCTACCGCTTTAGCAGCACCGGTAGAGGATGGGATGATGTTCTGAGCCGCGCCACGGCCACCACGCCAGTCTTTGTGAGACGGGCCATCAACGGTTTTCTGAGTAGCGGTGGTCGCGTGAACAGTAGTCATCAGACCTTCGATGATGCCGAAGTTGTCGTTGATAACTTTAGCCAGCGGTGCCAGGCAGTTGGTGGTGCAGGATGCGTTAGACACGATATCCTGGCCAGCGTAAGTTTCGAAGTTTGCACCACGAACGAACATTGGGGTGTTGTCTTTGGAAGGACCAGTCAGAACAACTTTCTTCGCACCCGCGGTAATGTGTTTACGCGCAGTTTCGTCGGTCAGGAAGATACCGGTTGCTTCAGCAACAACGTCAACACCGATTTCGTTCCATTTCAGGTTAGCTGGGTCTTTCTCAGCAGTAACGCGGATGGTTTTGCCGTTAACAACCAGGTGGCCGTCTTTCACTTCAACGGTGCCGTCGAAACGACCGTGAGTTGAGTCGTACTTCAGCATGTACGCCATGTATTCAGCGTCCAGGAGATCGTTGATACCAACGATTTCGATGTCAGAACGTTTCTGAGCAGCACGGAAAACAATACGGCCGATACGGCCAAAACCGTTGATACCTACTTTGATAGTCATATATTCCACCAGCTATTTGTTAGTGAATAAAAGGTTGCCTGTAAAATTACAAAAACCTTACGCAGCGTCAAGCGGAATCGTGTCAATCATTGCGACAAATCAATCCTGTGACTAACTTTTGTGCGACTGACTCGCCTCACTTTCCCTTTGAGCTTGCAACCAATGGGGGCTGCGCCCGGGATTTTAAAGTCCTCACAGGATAAAAATGTGAACAAGATCACAATTGCCTGACCGCTTTTTCGCGACACATAAGTTTAGAACAAAAGTGCACGCAAGGGTGTTAATGTTTTGTTAGAATCCGGGTTAAAAGATGTCTGTTTCTACAGCGAGATGTAAGCATATGTCGAACCAACGTAACCCTGACGATTTGAAAAAAAACCTCACAGAAATGCAGTTTTACGTGACCCAGAATCACGGAACAGAACCGCCATTCACCGGGCGTTTACTGCACAACAAGCGAGACGGCGTCTACCACTGTCTGGTCTGTGATGCCCCACTGTTCAATTCCCAAACGAAATTTGATTCCGGCTGCGGCTGGCCGAGCTTTTATGAGCCGGTAAGCGATGACGCAATCCGCTATCTGACAGATTCCTCACACGGCATGGTGCGTACCGAAATTCGTTGTGGAAACTGCGACGCGCACCTTGGTCATGTCTTCCCGGATGGCCCTCAGCCAACGGGTGAACGTTTCTGTGTGAACTCGGCCTCTATGAGCTTCACCGATGACGAAAACGGCGACCAGATCAAAGGTTGAAAAAACGATTCAGCAAATTATTCCTTTGAAAAGGAGAGATCGTGAATATTGATGACATGATTAACGGTATGACGCCGGAAATTTATCAGCGTCTGGTTACCGCCGTAGAACTTGGAAAATGGCCTGATGGCGTCGCGCTTACCCCGGATCAAAAAGAGAACAGTTTGCAACTGGTGATGTTGTGGCAGGCGCGCAATAACACGGATGCGCAGCACATGACTATCGACACCCAGGGTCAGATGGTGATGAAGAGTAAGCGCGAATTGAAAGAAGACTTTGGTATCACGCCGAAGCCGATTGCGACAATGAAAATGCAATAACGGTGCGCCTCACCCAGCCCTCTCCCTGTGGGAGAGGGCTTGATTGACTCACTACTTGTGTGGGATCCCGAGCGACTCCGCCAGCTGTTTCGCTAGCAGGTTTTCGTCGTCAGCCCCGTACTCCCAGAACATCGCCCCGGCGAGACCTTTCTCTTTGATGTAGTCCGCTTTGATTGCAACGGAACGCGGGTTCTCATAGTAAATCGCAAACAGCGCGTTGCCATCGGCACCCTTCACCGAAAGCCACGGCACTTTCGCCTGATCGTCCCAGTGCTCGGTAAAACGCTTCTGCGGATCGTTCAACAGCTTCTTCACGATATCGTTGTACTTCACGTAAGTATCTTTGGTCAGGTCGTAGCCGAGAGACTTAAATAACCCGATCTCCTGAGTCCCAAAGTACGGCTGGGTGACAGGATTTTTTTGCGCATCCGGTTTGCTCCAGTCAATACCCGGTTCAACAGAGCGTTTCGGCACGCGGCCATAGAAGCCGATCCCAAGGTTCATTTGCTGTGGCTTTAACCCGGCGGCAAGATAGTTGTTCACCACAAAATCGACGCTGTACTTGTCTGCGGCAGCCACCGTCGGCCAGGCGCTGGAATCATACAGATTGGCGTTGAAGTACTGTGTACCGTACGCCATGTCATAGGTCATCAGGTTGATGTAGTCGAGCAGGGGAGCGATGGCTTTGACATCCACCCAGTTTTTCGGACTTTCCGCATTGGCGCCTACCGCGATGGTAACCAGCTTTTTGTGCCCGAAGGCATTGCGCATCTCTTTCAGCAGGGCGGTGAAATTATCCCTGTCGGCAGGCGTACTGGCAACCAGCCCCCAGGCGCCGTTGACCGGATACTCCCAGTCGAGATCGATCCCGTCCAGACCGTATTTGTCGACAATCTCCTGTGCGGAGCGGATAAATACCGCGCGCGTTTCTTTGGTTGCCGCGGCGCCGGAGAAGCCACGCGCCCCCCAGCCGCCAACGGAGAGTAGCACTTTAAGGTTTGGATTTTGTTTTCGCAGGGCAGGGATCAGGGCCAGATCGGAAGCAACTTTTGGCGATAGCCAGATCTGATGCAATTTCGCCGGATCTTTCAGCGCGGCGTTGGTTTCGTCTTTTTCGTCGTTATAGACCAGACCGAACGAGTAGTTGAGGTGGGTGATCTGGCGAACGTCCAGTTTATTGATATCACCACCCGGTCCGGCGGTGACATCGCCACCCCCGTTAAAGTAGCCCACGGACATCAGGGGTGCGGCGGAAGCAAGTGACGCGCAAAGCAAGGGTAATGCTGCCAGCAAGGGCAAACGTTTCATACAAGTTCCTCTTTGACTTAATAAAATTAACCACGCCACGGAAAAGGCGTGGCGAAAAAACAACCTGAGGAGAATAGCATTGCCGCTTCGCTGAGGATGCGAGGGAGTTCACTTTATGGGGATTGGGGAAGAAATGCCGGGTGGCGGCTTCGCCTTACCCGGCCTACTTTCTGTGGTTTTGTAGGCCGGGTAAGCGCAGCGCCACCCGGCTTAAAAGACTACGCCTGCGTCTCGAGCCAGTCTTCGAGCGTATACAGCGTCGCGCCTTCAGCGGCCATATCCATAAACGCCTGGGCGCTGTCATGCGGCTGAATGTTCACCCCTCGGCAGCCGTCGGTGATGACGCTGACGGTATAACCTAACTGGAGCGCATCCAGCACGGTGAACTTCACGCAGTAATCCGTTGCCAGACCCAGCACGATCAGCTCCGTGATTTCGTGGTGACGTAACCACGCGTCCAGCGCTGTTTTCTGGCGATGCCCGTTATCGAAAAACGCGCTATAGCTGTCGATAGCCGAGTTTTCCCCTTTATGGAACACCGCGTCGATGGCCTTCTGATTCAGGAGCGGATGCAACGCCGCACCTTCCGTCTGCTGCACGCAGTGATCCGGCCAGAAGGTTTGCGCCAGGCCGTCAAGTTCACCCTGGCTGAACGGCTCTACGTTGTGCTGACTGGCAAAACTACCGTGATTCGCCGGGTGCCAGTCCTGGCTTGCGAGAACCGCTTCACCGCGAGCTTTGCACCAGTCAATCAGCGTATTTGCCACGTCAACGGTGCTGTCACCTTCGGCGACGGCCAGCGCACCGCCCGCGCAGAAATCATTTTGCAAATCGACCAGTAGCAGGGCGCGTTGCTTCATGAGCACTCCTTATTCGTCCGGGGTCAGTTCGCCGCGCAGGTTTTGCATCATCGCGCTGCGAATGGACTGAATGTCCAGATCCTGACTCAGTAAATAGTGAAGTTTAGTCAGCGTTGCCTCAACGGTCATATCGAAGCCGCTGATCACCCCAGCATGCGCCAGCGCGTTACCGGTGGCATAGCCGCCCATGTTGACCTTTCCGGACATACACTGGGTCAGGTTCACGACCACAATTCCGCGTTCGCTCGCTTCCTGCAACTCTTTCAGGAACTCGCCGTTCTGCGGCGCATTGCCCACGCCATAGGAGCGTAAAATTAGCGCTTTTACTGGCTGACGCAGGAAGTTGCGCACCACGTCGGCGGAGATACCCGGGTAAATGGTGACCACGCCAATCGGTTGCGGAGTAATCGGATGCACAATCAGCTCGCCGGCGGTGTTCGGTGCCGGAGGCGTTCCCAGACGACGGATATGAATACCGGCTTCCAGCAGCGGCTGCAGGTTAGGGGAGGCGAAGGCGTCAAAACCGTCGGCGTGGGCTTTAGTTGTGCGGTTGCCGCGATACAGACGGTTATTAAAGAACAGCGACACTTCGTTAATCGGGTAATTCGCCGCCACGTACAGGGAGTTAAGCAGGTTGATCTGCCCGTCAGAGCGAAGCTCCGCCAACGGGATTTGCGACCCGGTGACGATAACCGGCTTGCTCAGGTTCTCCAGCATGAAGGAGAGCGCCGAGGCGGTAAAGGCCATGGTGTCTGTACCATGCAGGATCACGAAACCGTCGTACTGGTCGTAATGGGCTTTAATGTCATCCGCGATGTGCTGCCAGTCTTCCGGCGTCATGTCGGAGGAGTCCATCAGCGGCTCGTATTCGTGGATAGTAAAGTCAGGCATTTCCGGACGGTGGAATTCTGGCATCAACGCAAGCTGACGCTGAAGGTGGCCGGAGATAGGGATATAGCCGTTTTCAGAGCGCTGCATACCGATGGTACCGCCAGTGTAGGCTACATAAATCGATTTCTTCTGCATGGTAGTGAGTTCTTGTTCTTCAAAAGAAAAAAATCCCCTCTTCGCAGGAAGAGGGGACGGTTTTTAACGGACGTTCGCGCAGGTCAGGCAAAACGCGTAACGACTCTGTGGATCGTTAAAGGCCGCGAGCTTATCGCTCTCTGCTTTCATCGCTTTGGCGGCAGTCACCACTGGCGCAGGCAGGTACGCCTGCAATGCCTCAGGCAACATGGCGCGAACCGAACCGGACATACTGTTCATCACCAGATCAAAGAACGACGGTTCATCCTGGTAATACTCAACATGCCACTGCTTGAGCTTCGCCAGCTCAGCGGCTTTCTTCACCGCGTCATCGAAGTCGCCCAGGCTGTCGACCAGGCCGTTGCTCTTCGCATCCTGACCGGTCCAGACGTGACCCTGTGCAATCTGGTCTATCTGGTCCGGCGTCTTTTTACGGGAATCTGCCACCAGAGTGATAAAGCGTTTGTAGCCATTCTCAATACTGAGCTGCATCATCTCAGAAACTTCCGGCGGCAGGGATTTGGTCACCGACACATCCG
The DNA here is from genome assembly GCA_023023105.1 of Enterobacter ludwigii. Lineage (NCBI taxonomy): Bacteria > Pseudomonadati > Pseudomonadota > Gammaproteobacteria > Enterobacterales > Enterobacteriaceae > Enterobacter > Enterobacter ludwigii. Next base: position 1,856,437 of record CP083824.1, read on the forward strand.
CCAGCGGAGAGGTGGCAACGCCATCGGTGTGCACACCCAACGAATCAAGGCTGTTTTCCACGGTGTTGATCACCCCGAAGATGCCAATCGAGCCGGTCAGCGTGCTTGGGTTGGCCACGATGTAGTTGGCTGGCGTTGAGATCCAGTAACCACCAGAGGCGGCCATTCCACCCATTGATACGACGACCGGCTTGCCAGCGGCACGCACTGCTGCCAGTTCAGCGCGGATCACCTCTGAAGCACTGACGCTGCCCCCAGGGCTGTTCACCCGCAGGACGATCGCTTTCACTTTCGGATCCAGGCGAGCATCGCGGATTTGTGACGCGGTAGTATCACCGCCCACGTTACCCGGGGTCTCCTGACCGTCCATGATGGCTCCGTTGGCAAACACCACGGCGACGCTGTCACCGCTGTCATCCGGCTTTTTCGTTGAGTAATCATACATGCTGATGGCGCTGTAATTTTTATCCTCTTTGCTCCAGCCAAACTGCTTGCTCAGGGATTTTTCAATCTCGGCACTCGTGCCCAGAGCATCAACCAGTTTGTTATCAAGCGCATATTTCGCGGTATCACCGTCAACCTTGCGCAGGCCGTCCAGCACACCCTGCGCGCCAGGGAACACCTGCTCAGGCGTAATCTGGCGGTTAGCGGCAACGGTGCCCAGATAGTTCTGCCACAGCTCGCCAATCCAGCGGCTGTCGGCTTCACGGGCGGCAGGGGACATATCATCGCGAATAAATGGCTCAACGGCAGATTTATAGGTACCGACGCGGAAGACGTGGGTGGTGACTTTCAGCTTGTCGAGAAGGGATTTGTAGTACAGACCATTGGTGGCAAAGCCGTGCAGATCCACCGTGCCCTGCGGGGAGAGCCAGATTTTATTAGCAAAGCTCGCCAGGTAATACTGCCCCTGGCTGTAGCTGTCCCCTACGGCAATCACCGGCTTGCCGCTGTCGCGGAATTCGCGCAGGGCTTTACCGATGTACTGCATGGATGGCTGATCGCCTCCGGCAAAATCTTTCAGATCCAGCACGATCCCCGTGATGTTACGGTCGTCTTTCGCCTGACGAATGGTATCGACAATATCAAAAAGGGAGTTTTCCTGCAGGCGGTCTGAGGTTGCGCCAAACAGCTGGCGACCAATCACGCTCAGGCGACTGCTTGTGGACGGCTTATCAACAATCACGCCGGTGATATCGAGTAATAGCGCGCCGCGCGTTGAATGCTGAGCCTGATTTGCACTGCTGATGTGCATCCAGATGCCCGCGCAAACCAGAACCAGGAAGATGAAGAAGATATTCATCACCAGGTTGCGGACGAAGTTGAGCAGTCTCCACGTCCATTTAAAGAAACCGGCAAAGATTCGCCAAAGGGTTCGCATGTATTCTCCCTAACCAGAAAATGACTGTTTCCGTCGCCACTGGACGGTAATGTTGGGTTATCGTAATGACCCAACCGCCACTTGTCAGCAGGAATCGCCTGCCAGGCTGTAACAAAATCTGCCGTCGTGTTAATTTTGTGAGTAAATTTCAAGAAAGGAGTTAACCAATGGACGCACTCGAACTGCTTGTTAACCGCCGTAGCGCCTCCCGTCTGGCCGAACCTGCCCCGGCAGGCGAGCAGCTGGAGAACATTCTGCGTGCCGGCATGCGTGCCCCGGATCATGGCACGCTGCAGCCGTGGCACTTCTTTGTGATTGAAGGCGAAGGCCGCGATCGTTTCAGTCAGCTGCTGGAGCAGGGCGCGATTGCCGCCGGACAGGATGAGAAAGGTATCGACAAGGCGCGCAGTGCCCCGTTCCGCGCACCGATGATCATCGCCGTCGTGGCAAAATGCCAGCCAGACCATAAAGTGCCGGTCTGGGAACAGGAAATGTCCGCAGGCTGTGCGGTGATGGCGATGCAAATGGCTGCCGTCGCGCAAGGGTTTAACGGTATCTGGCGCACCGGTGCATTAACCGAAAGCCCGGTGGTTCGTGACGGTTTTGATTGCGGTGAGCATGACAAAATTGTCGGTTTCCTCTACCTCGGCACTCCACAGCTTAAAGCCTCCAGCACCATCAGCGTGCCGGACACCACGCCTTTCGTCAGCCGTTTCTGATAACGCACGCTAAACTGTCTGGATTCTGAGCATCTGCCGCAGAATTCAGACAGTCATACTTACCTCTTTATGGAATGAGCGCTACCATAGCGCGATTGAGATGACAGGAGACGTCCATGAGCGAGCAAACCATTCGTTTAACGCAGTACAGCCACGGAGCCGGTTGCGGTTGTAAAATTTCCCCGAAAGTGCTGGAGACCATCCTGCACAGTGAACAGGCGAAGTTTGTCGACCCGAACCTGCTTGTTGGCAATGAAACGCGCGACGATGCTGCAGTTTATGACTTAGGTAACGGCACCAGCATTATCAGTACCACCGACTTCTTTATGCCGATTGTCGACAATCCGTTCGATTTTGGGCGCATTGCGGCCACCAACGCCATCAGCGATATTTTCGCCATGGGCGGTAAGCCGATTATGGCGATTGCCATTCTGGGCTGGCCGATCAACACCATCCCGCCGGAAGTTGCCCGCGAGGTGATCGAGGGTGGGCGTTTTGCCTGCCAGCAGGCGGGGATTGCGCTGGCCGGCGGTCACTCGATTGATGCGCCTGAGCCTATTTTTGGCCTCGCCGTCACTGGCGTGGTTCCTACTGAACGCGTGAAGCGCAACAGCACTGCGCAGGCAGGCTGCAAACTGTTCCTTACCAAGCCGCTGGGCATTGGCGTACTCACTACCGCTGAGAAAAAATCCCTGCTCAAACCGGAGCACAAAGGGCTGGCAACGGAAGTCATGTGCCAGATGAACCTCGCCGGTGCGGCTTTCGCCAACATTGACGGCGTGAAGGCGATGACTGACGTGACCGGCTTTGGTCTGTTGGGACATCTTTCCGAGGTCTGTCAGGGGGCGGGCGTGCAGGCGCAGGTCTGGTATCAGGATGTGCCGAAGCTGCCGGGCGTGGAAGAGTATATTGCTCAGGGCGCGGTTCCGGGCGGTACGCAGCGCAACTTCGCCAGCTATGGTCATTTGATGGGCGAGATGCCTGAAGAATGGCGTAACCTGCTGTGCGATCCGCAAACCTCTGGCGGCCTGCTGCTGGCGGTCACACCGGAATCCGAAGCAGAGGTACAGGCGACTGCCGCCGAGTTTGGTATTACCCTGACGGCGATCGGTGAGCTGGTGACCGCGCGCGGTGGTCGACCGATGATTGAGATCCGTTAATTCGATGCGGTTGTTTATTGCCGAAAAGCCGAGTCTGGCGCGAGCCATCGCCGATGTGCTACCTAAACCGCATCGCAAAGGCGATGGCTTTATCGAATGTGGCAACGGGCAGGTGGTCACCTGGTGTATTGGTCACCTGCTTGAGCAGGCGCAGCCGGATGTCTACGACAGCCGCTATGCCCGCTGGAATCTGAACGATCTGCCCATTGTGCCAGATAAATGGCGCCTGCAACCCCGGCCTTCGGTCACCAAACAGCTCAACGTGATCAAGCGCTTCCTGCATGAGGCCACTGAAATCGTCCACGCGGGTGACCCGGACAGAGAAGGGCAACTGTTGGTCGATGAAGTGCTGGACTATCTGGAACTGGCACCGGAAAAGCGTCAGCAGGTGCAGCGTTGCCTGATTAACGACCTCAACCCACAGGCCGTTGAACGAGCGATCTCCCGTCTGCGCGCCAACAGCGAGTTTATCCCACTGTGCGTCTCCGCGCTGGCCCGCGCCCGTGCGGACTGGCTGTACGGGATTAACATGACCCGTGCGTATACCATTCTTGGGCGTAACGCGGGTTATCAGGGCGTGCTCTCTGTGGGCCGTGTGCAAACGCCGGTGTTGGGGCTTGTTGTGCGTCGCGACGAGGAGATTGAGAACTTTGTCGCCAAAGATTTCTTTGAAGTGAAAGCGCATATCGTCACGCCTAAAGACGAACGCTTTACCGCTGTCTGGCAGCCGAGCGATGCCTGTGAGTCGTATCAGGACGAAGAGGGGCGACTGCTGCACCGTCCGCTGGCGGATCATGTGGTTAACCGCATTACAGGTCAGCCGGCTATCGTTACCAGCTATAACGATAAACGGGAATCAGAACCGGCACCATTGCCGTTCTCGCTATCAGCCCTGCAGATTGAGGCCGCGAAGCGCTTTGGCCTCAGCGCGCAGAACGTGCTGGACATCTGCCAGAAGCTCTACGAAACCCACAAGCTGATCACCTATCCGCGTTCGGATAGTCGTTATTTGCCGGAAGAGCATTTTGCCGTACGTCATTCGGTGATGAACGCCATTAGCGTCCACGCGCCGGATCTGCTGCCGCAACCGGCGGTGAACCCGGATACCCATAACCGCTGCTGGGACGATAAAAAGGTGGATGCTCACCATGCGATTATCCCGACGGCGCGCGCCAGCAACGTCAATCTGACCGATAACGAAGCGAAGGTTTATAACCTGATTGCCCGTCAGTACCTGATGCAGTTCTGCCCGGACGCGGTGTTCCGCAAGTGCGTTATTGAGCTGGAGATTGTCAAAGGCAAGTTTGTCGCCAAAGCGCGTTTCCTTGCAGAAGCAGGCTGGCGTACGCTGTTGGGGAACAAAGAGCGTGATGAAGAGAACGACGGCACGCCGCTGCCTGTCGTCGCCAAAGATGACGAACTGCTGTGTGAGAAGGGCGAAGTGGATGAACGTCAAACCCAGCCGCCACGCCATTTCACGGATGCGACGCTGCTTTCAGCCATGACGGGAATAGCCCGTTTTGTGCAGGATAAAGATCTGAAGAAGATCCTGCGCGCAACCGATGGATTGGGTACCGAAGCAACGCGTGCAGGTATTATAGAACTGCTGTTTAAGCGCGGTTTTCTGGAGAAAAAAGGGCGTTACATCCATTCAACGGAACCCGGACGCGCACTGATTCATTCGCTGCCTGAGCTGGCGGCAAGGCCAGACATGACGGCGCACTGGGAGTCCGTGCTGACGCAAATCAGCGAAAAGCAGTGCCGCTATCAGGACTTTATGCAGCCGCTGGTGGGGACGCTTTATCAGCTGATCGATCAGGCGCGCAGCACGCCGGTGAAGCGGTTCCGAGGGATGGTTGCGCCAGGTGCTGGCGCGAAGAAACCCTTTAAAAAGAAGAAGAGTGCGGCCTGACACACGGTTTTTCTCCCTCTTCCGGTGGGAGAGGGCTGGGGTAGAATAAATACCCTATTTAAAATTATTATAAAATAACTGATTAGAGAGTAATTTCTTTGGTCAGTTTTTTTACGTTCAAAGAAAAGTTCAAATTCCAAAAGGACAAACACCCTCCTTTTCTGATTTATGCAGATTATTGCATAAACAGCATTCCGCGTTTAACTTCATCTACACAAAAATTGTTTATTAGTTGTGCTAACACATCCAAGGAAGATTTATGTCACCCGAATCTATCACGACGGTCTACGCCACTCTATGAGTGGCGTCAGACTGCTTGTTGATGCAAGCATGGCTTTTCATCGGGTTTTAGTTAAAAATAACAAATGAAGGGATCATAAATAGAAACCCCAATATAAATAAGGCAATAAATAACTTAAATCCTATTGTATACTTGAACGGTAATCCCCTTATGAAATCATATGCATCTCTTGACATATCATGATTTGATATTCGATTGTAAGGGAAGATCAGACTCTCGAAAATAAAACCTATCTTTGCAAAATATGCACCCGGCGTAGCAATTAGGCTCGCATGTTTTGACATTGCAGCAGTAACAGGTAGTGTTCCAAATTTCGCAGTATAGAGTGTCACTATTTTTTTATATTGTCTTTCGTTATATATAGCTAACAGCAATGTTAATATTAATAAAATCATACCAATACCAAACATATACCCAGCTATTTCTTTACTATTTTCCATCAAATAATTTTTCATATATTATTTCTCCTCCTAAAAATTCCCCTGCTTTTTCCCCTGAATCCTGTGCAAAATCCCCTCCCGCGATGGAGGCTCCAATACCAGTAACCAGGCACAATCCTGCGCCTATGCCCCCAGCTTCCGCTGTAACAAGTCCTAAAGCCCACAGGCAGACGCTGCGGGCCGCCCAACCAGCAATTCCTCCTGCTGCATAAGAAACAACCTGCTTACCTCCAAACTTTCCGTACTCTACTAATGCCGCTTTCTTACATGCATCTTTGCGGCCTTTGGAACATGCATCATAAACGTTTGATGAATAGCTGGCAAAGTCCAAACCAATTCCAACATAACCAACATTACGCATTACCTTTATCAGTTTTGCAGAATTTTCTATATATGTTGCATATCCTTCTATATCATCAATGCCAGTTTGATCCCACTTATGCATAATGGAGCTAGTGGACAAACCTAATGATTTTTTAATGCTGTCATATTGAGCCAATCCTAAATGTGATTTAGTATAGCGATTCAATATTACATCCAATTTATTAAACAACCGCTGACGCTGACCCAAAAACTCCTGCCCGGAAATTATTCCGTGATTAGAGCTGTATGTGTCCTGGTAAAGTTTTTGTATTTCTTTTAATGTGTTATTTATTTCTTCATAATAGGCACCACCTAATTCACTGGCATAGCCTAGTGTATTGCTCGATACTCCTAATGCTGAGTTAAATATTTGTGATGAAAAAATGTCAACAGCGGCCCTGTTATCATGCAATAACCTGGCTTCATCAAGGGTGAGAGGTCCAAGTGCGGCATCAATTCGATCCCTGGCCTTTTCCATTGTTTTTATCTGTTCTGCATCCTGCTTTTCAGGGTCAACGACAAGCAGTATTGAACCAGGCTGTTTCTTGCGTTCTGGATTCAACTTCCTGAACAGCTCTGTTGTACCCGCTGGTGGTTTAACGAAAAACCACGGCTCATATGAGGATGGTGTAGCACCAAACTTGAGAACACAGAAGCCAGCATCAACAGGAACGCGTGGTTCCTCTTTTGGCACCACTGGAATGGTTGCTGGTGCTGGTTTAGGCGCTTGTGGTGCTGGAGCAGGTTTAGGTACCGCGACAGGTGCAGCGGCTAGTTTAGGTTGTGAATCAAAATCGTATGTATCATTCCAGTTTGAAAGTATGAAGCGACAACGACATGAGCAAGTTCCCCTGCTGTGAAGCGTACCCGCCGCAGCTACACCATGAATCGTGTAATTAGGAATCCCACCTGCGATGTGATAGACCTTACCATCAGCACCGCATATATACTTATCCCCATTCCTTGCCGTTGCTCGGCCATAGAACGTATGGTTTTCACACCCTGAGATAATGTGTCCACCGCAAGTGGTTTTATCACCAATCACCAAAAAGTATCCTGTAGCCATTTTATACCTCAACTATTTATTTACATTAAGAATTGTATATAACCATTTATTATCTGTAGGTGACCATATTGATGATACATTCAATAGCTCACCCAATACATTTTACTTGTCTACTGTTTTAGTCGCATTTAATGCATTGAACGCTTGTTCTTCTATATATTTATCGTCGTTATTATTTATCGTCTCAAGATAATCAACATACTTTGGTTCGATTATTATTTTTTCATCCCAACATTTCAAAAAACTGTTTTGCAAATCCTCACTAAATCTAAATATCACATTATCTTCCTTTTCAATTAATGAATTGACATCAAATGCTTCTGAGAAGAATGATTGTGAAAGCCAGCCATTTTTATTTATTAATTGTTTTTCATTACTCACCCAAAAGCCAAATGAAAAATTAAAATGATATTTCTCCTTTTCTGTAATTGCTTTGCTATCCAGCATCATTTCTTCGATATTGAAATCATTTAATGGATACACTTTCCAGTCAGCACCATGTTTGTTCATATGTTTGATACTAATTTCAGCATCAAGGCGAGAGACATAGACGACAATCCCTTCATTGCCTTCGGCGCTGGCCCACAATGGACGCATCCACTTCTTAATATTCCTTTGTTCATCTACGATTTCAACTAACTCAGCAGCGACCCATAAATGAATCTTATTTAAATACTTGAGTTTACCATCTGGTTTATAAAGCAATATTTTTCCATGATACCTGCCTTTTAGAATGAAGCGGAGAACATAAAAATTACTGTGTTATCAGTTCTGTGACAGATATCGTATTTTTATGGATAAAAGTTCAAATGCGCATTTTTACCCCTCTTTCCTATTCGCTGTAATTATAAAAAAGAGGAGTTTATTCATTGCTGCTATTTAATTAAAGGAATTAGCTTGGCGTCCCAAACCATCACGGCCTCCATTTTTCTTCAAAATAGTCATAGCGGTCATAATGCTTTGAGGATATGTCATTTTTACAATGGTTCTGAATACGATCACGGATTTCTTTATGTTCCATTTTTTTCTTTCTCAAGATACCGTGCTTTTTTCTGCTCATACCAGATATCAGGGAAAATATAAGAGCTGTCAGGATAACGCTTACACATTTCATCTATCAGCGCGATAGCCGAATCACATAAAGCGAGGTGATACCACTCCTTAGTTTTCCGGGCCCCACGGTCGTAATACTGCTTCTCCGCGCCCATAAGCTCATACGGACGCTGACCGCAGCAGAAGAAAGCCAGCTCTATAAAAACGCTCAAATCGGAGGTGAAGTGGTTTCCTGAGCGAGCATCTTTCATTAGCTTGCCTGGTTCGTCAAAATCAAGAAAGCGATTCCCTATATATGCCTCACACTCCATCACAGGGATCGGCGTTACGGGCTTAAACGGTATATCAAATTTTAAGTTAACTGTTTCGCACTCAATAGATTTGTCACAGCGCATACCATAGCCAAAAAGAGTGGAGAGATGGGATCGGACTTTTTCGAGATAAATGTGGGATTCATCTTATTCAGTTCCTTGCATAAGTTGTGCTATACGTTCAGAGTTCAAAAATTAGTTCAAATAAACTGTTTCTTAAACAAGGGTGTATTGACCATTTTTATTTAAGCAAGCGATTAAAGTCGTTGTTAATCAATGAATTAAGAGTTAAGCTCTCTCGTATTAACTTCAATTTATTTGACTGTTCAACCTGTGGGAGAGGGCCGGGGTGAGGGCACCCGGCCGCACGATATAAAGCTTAAATCACACCCTGCCCAATCATTGCATCCGCCACCTTAACGAATCCGGCAATATTCGCGCCGCGCACGTAGTTGGTTTGCGATGCCTCACCGCCGTACTCCACACACGCATGGTGAATATCCAGCATGATATGGTGCAGACGCGCATCCACTTTCTCTGCTTTCCAGCCGAGACGTGCGGCGTTTTGCGCCATCTCAAGGCCTGATGTCGCCACGCCACCCGCGTTCGCGGCCTTACCCGGTGCAAACAAAACGCCTGCTTCCAGGAACAGATCGGTCGCTTCGATGGTGGTCGGCATATTCGCGCCTTCAGCCACCGCCTTCACGCCGTTGCTAATCAGCGTGCGTGCGGCGTCGACGTCCAGTTCGTTTTGCGTGGCACACGGCAGGGCGATATCCACCGGCACGCCCCACGGCTGCTTGCCTTCCAGCCAGGTCAGGCCAAATTCCCGGGCATAGTCCGCCAAGCGCCCGTCGCGGCTGGCTTTGATCTCACACAGGCGCGCCAGCTTCTCAGCCGTAAAGCCCGCGTCATCCACCACCGTACCGCCGGAGTCAGAGGCGGTCACCACGCGAGCGCCAAACTGCATTGCTTTCTCAATTGCGTACTGCGCCACGTTGCCGGAGCCCGATACCGCGACGCGCATGCCTTCGAAGCCTAAGCCGTGACGCTTGAGCATGGCTTCGGTGAAGTAAACCAGGCCGTACCCGGTCGCTTCCGGGCGGATCAGACTTCCGCCAAACGACAGACCTTTGCCGGTAAAGACGCAGGCGCTGTTGTTGGAGAGTTTTTTCATCATTCCGGCCATAAAGCCCACTTCTCGGCCACCCACGCCGATATCTCCCGCCGGGACGTCGGTGTCCGGACCAAGATGGCGATAGAGTTCGGTCATCAGCGCCTGACAGAAACGCATCACTTCGCCTTCGCTTTTGCCTTTCGGGTCGAAATCACTTCCGCCTTTACCTCCGCCCATTGGCAGGGTGGTCAGCGCATTTTTAAACGTCTGCTCAAAGCCAAGGAATTTCAGGATCGACAGGTTCACCGAAGGATGGAAGCGCATCCCACCTTTGAACGGGCCGATGGCAGAGTTGAACTGCACGCGCCACGCGCGGTTGACCTGGACCTGATTGCGGTCATCCACCCAGGTCACGCGGAACTGGATCACGCGCTCTGGCTCTACGAGGCGCTCAAGCAGAGACATCTGACGATAACGCGGGTTTTCTTCAAGGAAGGGCCACAGAGTGGTCATCACTTCACGTACGGCCTGCGCAAACTCACTCTGATGCGGGTCGCGCTGTTGAACATGGGTAAGGAAACTTTCCAGAGAGCGTGTCTGATCCATAGATATAAGAACCCCTTATGGCATTTTATGATTATTGCTTATGCGATTTGTGTTGTTTTTTTGACTATACCACCCGCACTGGTTTGTCAGGCAAGCAGAAATTCATGCGGAAAGGGAAATTAATCATACGCAGCGCGTCATAACAAAAAGCGATGACGAGATAAATTAAAGGTTCTGCTTCGGTTAACCGTTATAGTTGTTAACAGGACACAACAGGAAGACAAGTCTATGAACCGTTATGTGACGATCGCGTTATGTTTGATGTTTACCGCAGGCGCTCAGGCTGACCGCATTCGCCCGGATGTCCAGGTCAATGTGCCGCCGGAGGTCTTTAGCTCCAGCGGCCAAAGTTCCCAGCCCTGTAATCAGTGCTGCATCTATCAGGATCAGAACTATTCGGAAGGGGCTGTGGTGAAGGCGGATGGCGTCCTGTTGCAGTGCCAGCGCGATGAGCGCACGATTAGCACGAACCCGCTGGTCTGGCGTCGCGTAAAACAATAAAGGCTTCCAGCAGGGGAATATCCGCGGGGGCCAGGGCGTAGCCGAACGCCTCTTCAGGCGTACACCACACCAGCGCGCTGTGGTAGTGCGCCGTCAGCTCACCGCTAAACGCGGGAACGTGCCAGGCATGAAGGTTGATTAACCGCTGCGAAACTTCCCGCTGATGGCTTGCCACATACTGCCCCGGCTGGGCCTGAATACCGAGCTCCTCCCACAACTCACGGACAAGCGCCTCGGGTTGCGTCTCTCCGGCTTCAACTTTTCCACCAGCGAATTCCCACATACCGGGTTGGTCAGCATGGGCCGGGCGCTGCGCGAGTAAAATTTTATGGTCTTTTTCGATGATTGCCGCAACGACATCGACTGTTTTAAGCATGGTCGTCAATACTTGAAAGCGAAAACCACCATATTATCTTGCCCTTTGTCAGAGTCCAGTCATCAGGAGAATCAGGTGAAAGAAACCTCCACCTGGGTAGCGCCCATCTCAACCCTTCCGGCGAGTTTAAAACCGATTGCCGCCATGCAGAAAAAACACTTCGGTGTCGTGCTTAACCCCACGCGATGGTGGGGGCGTATGCCGCGTCTTTTCTGGCTGGTGGCGCTGTTTGTCGGTTTCCTCGAACGGCGTCATGCACGCCTGACGCCCGTGCTGCGCTCGCTGCTGATGACGCGGGTGTCGCAGATATGCCACTGTGCTTTTTGTATTGATGCCAACAGTCTGCGCCTTGCCGAACGCGTGGGCGCGCTGGATAAAGTCCAGGCCGTCAGCCACTGGCGTGACTCCGCGCTTTTCAATGAGCAGGAGCGCGCGGCGCTGGCCTACGCTGAGGCTGTTACCGCCACGCCGCCGCAGGTGGATGAGACGCTCAAACGCGACCTCAAACGTCTTTTCACCGATGAGACGATTACCGAAATGACGGCACTGGTTGCGTTTCAAAATCTCTCCGCCCGCTTCAACGCCGCTCTCGATATCCCGGCGCAGGGACTGTGCGACACGCTAAAAGGAAAGCCGCATGCTTGATCGACATATCCATCCACGGGTAAAGCCCGCCCTTAACCGGCTGGCGGCCTGGCTGGATAAACCCGGTATTACGCCCGACGGATTAACCGTGGCCGGGTTTGTCGTGGGCGTGCTGGCGCTACCGTTTCTGGCCCTCGGTTGGTATCTTGCCGCGCTTGTCGCCATCGTATTTAACCGCCTGCTGGATGGTCTGGACGGCGCGCTGGCACGGAGGAGAGGGCTGACGGATGCTGGAGGCTTTCTCGATATCGCTCTCGATTTTCTGTTCTATGCCCTGGTGCCGTTTGGCTTTGCACTGGCAGCTCCCGAAGAGAATGCGCTGGCCGCCGCCTGGCTGCTGTTCGCCTTTATCGGCACCGGCAGCAGCTTTCTGGCCTTTGCCGCGCTGGCGGCGAAACACGATATCGACAACCCGGGCTACGCGCACAAATCGTTTTATTACATCGGTGGTTTAACAGAAGGGACAGAGACCATTGCGCTGTTTGTACTGTGCTGCCTGTTTCCGGCGCACTTTACGCTTTTCGCGTGGGTATTCGGCGCGTTGTGCTGGCTGACCACCACAACGCGCATCTGGAGCGGTTATGTGACGTTGAAGTCACTCAATTCTTAGAGGGAACTCTCGGGCCCGCGCTCGCCGGTTGAGACCGGGTTTTGCGGGTGGCTGCTCCATTCGTACCAGCCGCCGTCATAGACGGCGACGTTCTTCCAGCCCATCGCCCGGGCGTACATAAAGGTCTCAGAGGCTCGCCAGCCGGTACCGCAGTAAAATGCGACATGCTGTTCCGGCAGGATATTCCAGCTTTTCCACATGCTGGCGATGTCGTCGGCGCTACGCATGGTGCCATCCGGGTTATGGAAATCCTCCATGTGAGTGGCGTCGCTTCCGCCATGACCCCAGCGGGCACCGGCAATTTCACCTTTCGGTTTGATGTAGCTATAGCCGCTGGTTTCGCCAATAAACTCCGGCCACGAGCGAATGCTGACCAGCGAGGCATCCTTGCGATGCAACATCCCGCGCGCCTGCTCCATATCCACCATCAGCTGCGGCTGACCGGGGATCGGCGCACCAAAATCAGCGGCAGGTTTCACCTCTGCAGGCATACCGCGTTCGACGGGCAGACCCGCATCTGACCACGCTTTCCAGCCACCATCGAGAATACGGACATCCTTCACACCTGCATACAGCATAATCTGCGCCACGCGCGCGGCAGCATACACATCACGGCCATACAAAATGACCGTGGTGTCATGACGGATACCGTGCTTTGCCAGCATCGCTTTTAGCTTGTCGTCAGAGACTTTGTTCCACAGCGGCTCGCTTTCCACTTCGTTGGTGTCGATGTAGCCCGCACCGGGAATGTGATTCAGCAGATAAAACTTCGGCGCACCCCAGGCAGCTTCGATCACTTTCCAGCCTCCCGCCGGAGCGGCAGTGACGGGTGTACCCTGCTGGAGCTGGTGTATCCACTGCGGGTAGACGAGTTGCTCGAAGTGAGGCAGGCGCTGTAGACGAGCAGGCGTTTGCAGGGCATCGCTGAGAAGCGAAACATGAGTGTATCCGGCTTTCTCCAGACGGGCTTTCACGGCCTGGTTTGTGTTATCGCCGCCGTAGAGTGCGAGGGAGGTTGCGGGCGTAAGGTGATGCTGTTTTGCCCAGATAGCAATCTGCTCGTCGCTCATTGCGTCAAGCCAGGAGGCTGAAAGATTGAGCGCGGCAGGTTCATGGCCGGAGGTGCCGCTTAGCGACTGTGGCCAGCCGTTATAAAAGGCGCTGGCACGGGTGTCGATCACCGCACCGTGCTGTTCCTGAAGCTGAGACAGCGTCATTGTGTCAGGCATTTCAGCCGCCAGAGAGGAAAGGGAAGCGAGGCTGCAAAACAGAGCCAGCGCGGTCAGTTGAGAAACACGTTTCATCGTATAACCTGACGTCAGTAAAAGAGGGGGGCATTGTCGTCTCTCCCGAAATGTAAAACATTGCGTTAGCACATTATTGCCAGCGAGAAATCGCAATCACCTCACCGCTGGGTGGAATGTCTTCCTCATCATGCGTGACCAGAATAACCGGTATGCCGCGTGCCCGGACAACGTCAAACACCCATGTCCGAAACGTCGCGCGTAGCGTTTTGTCGAGGCGCCCGAACGGTTCATCGAGCAGTAACGCCTGCGGCTCAGCGAGCAGGGCCCGCAACAGACTGACCCTGGCGCGCTCCCCGCCGGAGAGAGTCGCCGGATCGCTGGCGTAGTGGTTTTTAAGCCCGGCGGAACTCAGTGCCTGCTCGACCGCATCCCGCCGTGCGCGTCCGACAATCCGCTCGGGTAATGCCAGCAACAAATTTTGACCAACAGTGAAGTGGTCAAACAGCAGGGCATCCTGAAAGAGAATACCCAGCCCGCGGGATTCTACAGGAAGCCTGTCGCAGCGGCGCTCGTCTAACCATAACTCGCCCTGGGCCTGGAAATCGTCGGACAGCGCGCCCACCATCCAGGCAAAAAGGGTCGATTTCCCACTACCAGATGGTCCCATCAGGGTGACAATCTCTCCGCGAGGCACACAGAAATTGACCTCGCGGAAAAGCGGTTTGATGGTGAGATCTTTTACCTTCAGCATTAACGTAATCCCTGACGATAGCGGCCTGCGAGCCGTGATAGCAGTGCGGCAAGGCCGAACACCATGCCCGTGACCAGCAATAACCCCAGCGCCCGGTTAGCCAGAACCGGGATACTGCCCCCGCTGCTGAGTGCGACGGTCTCCGTGGTGAGCGTGGTGAAACGGCCCGCGCCCAGCCAGAGCGTTGGCATATATTGCGCCATGCTGACGGAAAAACCGGTGGCAAAAGCCAGCAGAGCCGGGCGCACCAGCAGGGGACATTTCAGCAGGCAGAAGATTTTTACCCGTCGCCAGCCGAGCGTTCTGGCGGTAAGGATAAGCCGGGGATCGATCCTGTGCCAGGCGGGTTGCAGCACCAGCAGCACCCACGGTAACACCCACAGCAGATGGCTCCAGAGCACGGCGACATACTGCCCGTCTATACCCAGTCGCAACGCAATAAAATATTGCCCGGTGACGAGCGGTAGCGCCGGAAGGGCGAGGGGTAACCATACCCACAGCGTACCTCGCTGCGGCCCCCATTCAAGCCAGAGAAAAATGAGGACCAGGGCCATCAGGCTGGAAAGCAGGCCGAAGGAAAGGCTGGTACCCACGAAGCCCATCTCGTCCCGCTGTGCCAGCATCAGCAGTACTGCTACGCAAAGTACGCCGCACGCGGGTAACAGCCTGCTTATCGACCGCTCAGGCAGTGGGACAAGAGACGTGCGACGCGTCCCCGGCAGATCCGAAAGCGTGCGACGCCATACCTTCCAGGCACCGTAACCCAGCGCGGCAAGTGCAGCCAACAGCAGGAGGATGAGCAGGCATAGCAGCATCCCTTTTGTTTGTTGCTGTGCGTCGCCCTGGCTGAGCCACTGCCAGGCCAGCACGGCCAGCGTGGGAGGGTTGCCTGGCCCAAGAACGATTGCCACATCCACGACCGAAATTGACCATGCAAGAACGGCCAGCATCACCGCCCCGAGGACTGGGGCGATAGCCGGAAGGAGCAGCCAGTTGAGTATCTGAAAACGTCCATAACCGAAGGTTTGCAGCACAACTTTTTGCTGTGCAAGACGTTTTTCCGGCAGTACGGCGTAGATGGCCCACAGCACAAACGCACTCTCTTTGACGGCGAGCGTAAGGCCCAGCCCTGCACCGTATCGGTCCAGTGCAGGCGTACAGACGGTACAGACCTGGTAAAAAAGACCGCCTTCCGCAAACAGCAGTAAAGCGCTGGTGGCGAACGCCATGTGGGGAATGGCTAACACCCACGGCAGGCGCGTGTTGAGACGCCGCCAGCGTTTGCCGGGCCAGAGAAGCGCCAGCAGGGAAAGGGCGATTAGCAAGGAACCCAGCGTCGCGATGAGCGTTGAGACCAGCGTGGCGACGGTCGCCTGAGGCAGTTGCGGGTCGTTAAGCAGCGACTCCCAGTGAGTCACCGAAAATGCCGGGGCGAGCAGCATCGCACCAGCGGGCAGGATCGGCAGATAGATGGCCGCCATTGCCAGCCAGACAAGCCAACTCAACGGGTGCCGTAACGACGCAGCCATTCCTGCTCCAGCGCGTTAACCCAGGCCGATTGCGGCTCAGCCAGTATCTTCGGCAGCCCTTCAGGGGTGCGGGCTTGCAACTGTTTCGCTTCACCTTCGGGGAGTAATTTTACATCCAGTACGCTCGGGTCTCCCCAGATAGCCGGGTCAGCCTTGCGAATTTGCGCCTGCGGTGAAAGCAGGAAATTGGCGACCACTTTCGCACCTGCGCTCGCGCTGGCATTAGCCGGAATGGCGACAAAATGGACGTTACCGATCATCCCGGTGTGAAAACCAAAGCTGTAGCTGTCGGCTGGCAGTTCACCACTGGCGACTTTTTGTTGCGCATGTGCCGGGTTAAAGGTCAGCGACAGGTTCAGACTGCCGCTGGCAAGCAGGGCATCCATACGTGCAGGCGAAGGGGGAAAGTCTTTGCCTTCGCGCCACAGGAGTGGGTGGAGTTTGTCGAGGTAATCCCAAAGCGGGGCTGTTACCTGGGCAAAGGTGTTATCGGGTGCCTTTTGCAGCGCATCCGGCTGTGTGGTAAGTGTCAGGAGCAACTGCTCAAGAAACGCCGTCCCGGTAAAATCGGGCGGGCGAGGATAGCTGACTTTACCCGGATGCTGCCGCGCGTAAGCCAGCAATGCCTGCGGATCCTCCGGCGGCGTCGGCATGCTCTTTGTGCGTGAGATAAAGGTCAGCTGCGCGCCGCCCCACGGCGATTCCGCCCCGTCAGTGGGAACAGCAAAATCTTCCGTTACGGGTTTGCGGGTATCGACATAGCGCCAGTTTGGCAGCAACTGTGCCCATCCGGTTTGCAGCAGGTTAGTCTCTTTTAATGTGCGGAAATTTTCGCCATTAACCCACAGCAGGTCGACTGAGCCGTTGGTCTTACGTCCAGCGCTGGCTTCCGTCTGAATACGTTTTACCGCATCGGCGGCATCTGCCAGTGGGACAATTTTGAGGGTAATGGCGTAGTGCGTTTTCATCTCACCGCTTACCCACTCAAGGTAGCGGTTTACCGCCGGATCGCCGCCCCAGGCGTTAAACCAGACCGTCTGGCCTTTGGCTTGTTGTTGGATGGATTGCCAGCTGTCTGCGGCATACAAAGGGGTTGCCAGCAGCAGGCTGGTCAGAAACGTGCAAAAACGCACACGGCGCATAATGCCTCACTTTTTAGACGAAGGGGTATAACGGGTAAATAGCCGGCGTGTGACCAGCGGTAATAACCCCAGTAGTGTAAAGGCGAATATCATACCCGGCGACAAAATATCGCGCAGCGTTGACACTTTTCCCAGCTCGCGCCCGGCGTTCAGAAAGACAACAGTGGCGGGCAGCATGGCGAGCTGGCTGACCCACCAGTAACGACGTAGCCCAATGCGGGTAAGCCCCATCAGCAAATTCACCAGAAAAAACGGGAACAGCGGCATCAGACGCAGAGCAAAAAGATAGCCCGCGCCGTCATGCGCCATCCCGGCGTTCACCGTTTTCATCTGCTGAGCAAACCTTCGCTGGACCCAGTCGCGCAGCAGATAACGGCTGGCGAGCATCGCCAGCGTGGCACCGAGCGTGGAGGCAAACGAGACCAGTATGGTGCCTTCCCACAGAGGAAACAGCGCACCACCCAGCAGGGTCAGTATCGCCGCGCCGGGTATCGACAGGGCGGAAACCACCACATAGAGCGCAAAAAAGATCAGCGCACTTTGTAGCGGCGCGTGTTCAACATGAGAGAGTAGCGCCTGCTGGTGAGTTTTAATCCCATCCAGGGAGAGTGTGCCCGGAGGAAGCGCGATAAATGTCAGAATAAATGCGCCCAGAAGGGCGCACAGGAAGAGTCTTTTTCGAATGTTCACACGTGATTACAGCTTGAATTTTGCCCAGACCGGCGCGTGATCGGACGGTTTTTCCATGCTGCGGATATCGTAGTCGATACCGGTTTCAATGCAGCGCTCTGCCAGCGGCGAGCTGGCCAGCAGCAGATCGATACGCAGGCCGCGGTTGTCATCAAAGCCTTTTGAGCGGTAGTCAAACCAGGAGAAGCGATCCTGCGTTTCCGGGTTGGCACTGCGGAACGTATCCACCAGACCCCAGTCAAGCAGACGCGCCATCCACTCACGCTCTTCCGGCAGGAAAGAACATTTGCCGGTACGCAGCCAGCGCTTGCGGTTGTCTTCGCCAATACCGATATCGAGATCCGTCGGGCTGATATTCATATCGCCCATGATCAGCACCGGATTCTCTTTTTTCAGTTCGGTGGTCAGGTAGTCCTGCAGATCCTGGTAGAACTTTGCTTTGGCCGGGAATTTTGTCTCGTGGTCACGGCTCTCACCCTGCGGGAAGTAACCGTTAATGACCGTGATATTCCCGAGTGCAGAAGGCACTTCCGCCATGATAATGCGACGCTGTGCTTCTTCACCATCGCCAGGGAAGCCGCGGCGGACGGATACCGGTGGCGCTTTAGTGAGCAGCGCTACGCCATAGTGGCCTTTCTGTCCGTGATAGAAGACGTTGTAGCCGAGTTTCGCCACCTCTTCGAGGGGGAACATGTCGTCGTGAACTTTTGTCTCCTGCAGGCCGATCACATCTGGCTGATGTTGCTCAACGATAGCTTCAAGCTGATGAGGACGGGCACGCAGGCCGTTGATATTAAAAGAGACAAATTTCATAGTCGCTGCCAGTGCAAGGTGAATAGTGCATGGATGGTAGCAGAATTTGCGTCAACTGTTACGGGGATTGACCAATAACTGCGACAGATAATGCCAGTGGTGCAATATTTGCACCATTCTGACGCGTATCGCCCTCAAACAGGGCATAAATGACAGATAAATTTCGCGAGCGATCACAATTCCAGAATTATATTTGGCCTCTGCATACTCTTTCTTATTTTCATGCGGCAAAGCGCCGCTTGTCGTAAAAATATTCACTTTTTATGCACTAACAGTGAATAACTTCATATTGTAACTTATTGATATTCTGTTGGCCCAACCCGTTTATGCATTTTTATCGCTGGCTGGCACGAAGGCTGCAATCTACATTCACAGTGCAAACACTCAATTATTTAACATTAAAATAACTTTTTATTTACCGGATGAGGTCGCTATGTCTCTGTCAATTACGCGTGAAAATTTCGATGAATGGATGATGCCAGTATACGCTCCGGCGGCTTTTATTCCGGTTCGTGGGGAAGGCTCACGCCTGTGGGACCAGCAGGGTAAAGAGTATATCGACTTTGCAGGTGGGATTGCGGTGAACGCGCTGGGCCATGCTCATCCGGCACTGCGTCAGGCACTGAATGACCAGGCGGCGAAGTTCTGGCATACCGGCAACGGGTTTACCAACGAGCCCGCTCTGCGTCTGGCGAAAAAACTGATCGACGCAACATTTGCCGAAAAAGTCTTTTTCTGTAACTCGGGGGCAGAAGCGAACGAAGCGGCGCTGAAGCTGGCGCGCAAATATGCACACGACAAGTTTGGCACGCACAAAAGCGGTATTGTCGCGTTTAAGAACGCCTTCCACGGTCGCACGCTCTTTACCGTCAGCGCGGGCGGTCAGCCTTCTTATTCGCAGGATTTTGCACCGCTGCCACCCGATATTCGTCACGGTATCTATAACGATCTCCAGTCAGCCAGCGAGCTGATCAACGACACCACCTGCGCGGTAATTGTTGAGCCGATGCAGGGCGAGGGCGGCGTGCTTCCGGCGCAAAAGGCGTTCCTGCAGGGGCTGCGCGAACTGTGCGATCGTCATAATGCGGTACTGATTTTTGATGAAGTGCAAACGGGGGTGGGCCGTACCGGTGAACTGTATGCCTACATGCACTACGGTGTGACGCCGGACGTCCTTTCGACTGCCAAAGCGCTGGGCGGCGGCTTCCCGATTGGGGCAATGCTGACCACCGATAAATTCGCCAGCGTGATGACCGTGGGGACCCATGGCACCACCTATGGCGGCAACCCGCTGGCAACCGCCGTTGCCGGACAGGTTCTCGACATCATTAACACCCCTGAGGTGTTGAAAGGCGTTAAGCAGCGTCACGACTGGTTTGTTGAACGCCTGAATGCCATCAACAGTAAGACCGGCCTGTTCAAAGAAATTCGCGGTCTGGGGCTGTTAATCGGCTGCGAGCTCACCGCCGAGTTTGCCGGAAAAGCTAAACTTATTTCACAGGAAGCGGCAAAAGTGGGCGTAATGGTGCTGATTGCCGGTGCCAACGTGGTGCGTTTTGCTCCTGCGCTGATTGTCAGCCAGGAAGAGGTGCAAACTGGTTTAGATCGCTTTGCGCTGGCCTGCGAACATGTGAAATCCGGGGTGTCATCATGATGGTCATCCGTCCCGTTGAGCGCGGCGATCTCGCCGGGCTCATGCAGCTTGCCGGTAAGACGGGAGGTGGGTTGACCTCACTTCCCGCCGATGAAAAAACACTGTCGGCGCGCATTGAGCGCGCCCTGCACACCTGGCAGGGGACGTTGCCAAAAAGCGAACAGGGTTATGTGTTCGTTCTTGAAGATACCGACACCGGTACTGTAGCCGGGATTTGCGCCATCGAGGTGGCTGTTGGGTTAAACGACCCGTGGTACAACTATCGCGTCGGCACGATGGTTCATGCTTCGAAAGAGCTGAACGTCTATAACGCGCTGCCGACGCTGTTTCTTTGTAATGACCACACGGGTGCCAGCGAGCTCTGCACGCTGTTCCTCGACCCGGCGTGGCGTAAAGAGGGCAACGGTTACCTGCTCTCCAAATCACGCTTTATGTTTATGGCCGCCTTCCGCGACCGCTTTAACGAAAAGGTGGTCGCCGAGATGCGCGGCGTGATCGACGACACCGGCTACTCACCGTTCTGGGAGAGCCTGGGCGAGCGCTTCTTCTCGATGGAGTTCAGCCGGGCGGACTATCTCTGCGGTACCGGTCAGAAAGCGTTTATTGCCGAACTGATGCCGAAGCATCCTATCTATACCCATTTCTTAACCCCGGAAGCGCAGGCGGTGATTGGCGAAGTGCATCCGCAAACCGCGCCCGCCCGCGCGGTGCTGGAGAAAGAGGGCTTCCGCTACCGTAACTATGTCGACATCTTTGACGGCGGGCCAACGCTTGAGTGCGATATCGACCGCGTGCGTGCGATTCGTAAAAGCCGGCTGGTTGAGGTCGCTGAAGGTCAGCCTGCGCCGGGTGACTGGCCGGCATGTCTGGTGTCGAATGAGAATTACACCAACTTCCGTGCCATGCTGGTGCGTACCAACCCGAAATGTGAACGTCTGGTGCTGACGGCTGCAGAACTGGATGCCCTGAAATGTAACGCCGGCGATACGGTTCGCCTGGTGCGTCTCTGCCCTGAGGAGAAAACAGCATGACATTATGGATTAACGGTGACTGGGTCACGGGCGAAGGCGAACAGCGCGTAAAGACCAATCCGGTAGGAAAAGAGGTGCTCTGGAAAGGGAATGACGCCAGCGCCGCGCAGGTTGAACAAGCCTGTCATGCCGCGCGCCGCGCGTTTCCGGCTTGGGCAAAACAGCCTTTCGCCGTGCGTCAGGCCATTGTTGAAAAGTTTGCCGGTTTGCTGGAGGCGAACAAAGCCGAACTGACGCGCATCATCGCCTCTGAGACCAGTAAACCGCGCTGGGAAGCAACAACCGAAGTGACGGCGATGATCAACAAAATTGCCATTTCGGTGAAGGCTTACCACACCCGTACCGGTGAACAGCACACCGAGATGCCTGACGGCGCGGCCACGCTGCGCCACCGTCCGCACGGCGTGCTGGCGGTGTTTGGTCCGTACAACTTCCCGGGGCATCTGCCGAATGGTCACATTGTGCCCGCGCTGCTGGCGGGCAATACCGTGATTTTCAAACCGAGCGAGTTAACGCCATTAACCGGCGAGGCGGTGGTGAAACTCTGGGAACAGGCTGGCCTGCCGCCTGGCGTGCTGAATCTGGTACAGGGTGGGCGTGAAACCGGTCAGGCGCTGAGTGCGTTGAGCGATATTGACGGTCTGTTGTTTACCGGCAGCGCCGGAACGGGCTATCAGTTGCATCGCCAGCTGGCGGGGCAGCCGGAAAAAATTCTGGCGCTGGAGATGGGCGGTAACAATCCACTGATCGTGGAAGATCCTGACGATATTGACGCTGCCGTGCATCTGACCATTCAGTCCGCCTTTATTACCGCCGGACAGCGCTGTACCTGTTCCCGTCGCTTACTGGTAAAACGTGGTGCGCAGGGGGATGCCTTCCTGAAACGGCTGGTTGAAGTGAGCGCGCGTCTGGTACCTGCAACGTGGGATGCCGACCCGCAGCCGTTTTTGGGCGGTCTGATTTCCGAGCAGGCGGCGTTGAATGTGCTGAAGGCCTGGCAGGATCACGTCGCGCGCGGCGCGAAAACGCTGCTCGAACCGAAGCAGGTTCAGCCGGGTGCCTCGCTGCTTACGCCGGGCATCGTTGAGATGAGCGGGGCGAGCAACGTGCCGGACGAAGAGGTCTTTGGTCCGCTGCTGTGCGTCTGGCGTTACGACGATTTTGATGAGGCGATTGCAATGGCCAATAACACCCGTTACGGCCTGTCGAGCGGGCTGATTTCGCCGCATCGCGAGAAGTTTGATCGGCTGCTGCTGGAAGCGCGCGCCGGGATTGTGAACTGGAATAAACCGCTGACCGGTGCAGCGAGCACCGCGCCGTTCGGCGGCGTGGGGGCATCGGGCAACCATCGCGCCAGCGCGTGGTACGCCGCGGATTACTGCGCGTGGCCGATGGCAAGCCTGGAAACCCCGGCGCTGACGCTGCCGGAAACGCTCAATCCGGGTCTGGACTTTACCGGAGGGGATAGTCATGAAAGCGCGTGAAGTCAACTTTGACGGGCTGGTGGGGCTGACGCACCACTATGCGGGTCTCTCTTTTGGTAATGAAGCCTCGACGAAGCATCGTTTTCAGGTCTCCAACCCGAAACTGGCGGCGAAACAGGGGCTGCTAAAAATGAAAGCGCTGGCGGATGCCGGTTTCCCGCAGGCGGTTATTCCGCCGCAAGAGCGCCCAAACGTGGCAGTGTTGCGTCAACTTGGCTTCACCGGCAGCGATGAGCAGGTGGTTGAAAAAGCGGGTACACAGACACCGCATCTGCTCTCTGCGGCAAGCTCTGCCTCATCAATGTGGGTGGCCAACGCGGCAACCGTCGCACCGTCAGCCGATACGCTGGATGGAAAAGTCCATTTGACGGTGGCGAACCTGAACAACAAATTCCACCGCGCCACCGAAGCGGAAACCACCGAGCGCGTGTTGCGCGCCATTTTCAGTCATGACGACCATTTTGCGGTGCATCAGGCTCTGCCACAGGTGGCGATGTTTGGCGACGAAGGGGCTGC
This sequence comes from Enterobacter ludwigii, assembly GCA_023023105.1. Classification (NCBI taxonomy): domain Bacteria; kingdom Pseudomonadati; phylum Pseudomonadota; class Gammaproteobacteria; order Enterobacterales; family Enterobacteriaceae; genus Enterobacter; species Enterobacter ludwigii. The sequence goes on from CP083824.1 coordinate 1,879,855, forward strand.
CAACCATAACCGGCTGGGAGGTGATTATGGCGACCCTGGTGTGCAGTTGTTTATTTACGGGCGTGAGGAGGGCGGTCATTCCGAACCCGTCCGCTATCCGGCCCGTCAGACGCTGGCGGCGAGTCAGGCCGTTGCCCGCCTGAATCAGGTCAATCCTTCCCAGGTGATTTTTGCCCAGCAGAATCCACAGGTGATTGACCAGGGCGTGTTCCACAACGACGTGATTGCCGTCTCCAACCGCCAGGTACTGTTCTGCCATGAGCAGGCGTTTGCCCATCAGGAGAAGCTGCTCGCTACGTTACATGAACGCGTGCCGGGTTTTATGCCGATTCAGGTGCCGACGCAGGCGGTCAGCGTGCAGGATGCAGTGGAAACCTATCTCTTCAACAGCCAGCTGTTGAGCCGTGACGATGGCAGCATGATGCTGGTGCTGCCGCAAGAGTCCCGGGATCATAAAGGGGTGTGGCGTTATCTGTCAGACCTGGTTAAGGCCGATAACCCAATTGACGAACTGCGCGTCTTTGACCTGCGTGAAAGTATGGCCAACGGCGGTGGTCCAGCCTGTCTGCGCCTGCGCGTGGTACTGACGCACAATGAAATGCAGGCCGTTAACCCGGCAGTGATGATGAACGAAACGCTGTTTAACACCCTGAACGACTGGGTGGATCGTTACTATCGTGACCGATTAACGCAGGCCGACCTGGTCGACCCTCAACTGCTGCGCGAAGGTCGTGAGGCGCTGGACGCGTTGACATCCATCCTGCAGCTGGGGTCGGTTTATCCGTTCCAGCGCTAAAGGAGTGAGTATGGAAAATCTACTGGCGCTGACCCTGGCTGATAAAACACCTGAACGGAGTGAGGGGGAGGGGCCCTCATTCCACTGGCGCTGGTTGGGGCGCGGAGTGCTTGAGCTGACGCCGACCGCAAAAAGCGATCTGTCGCTGCTGCTTTCAACGGGGATTCATGGGAATGAAACGGCACCCGTTGAGATTGTCGATCTGCTGTTGCGCGCGTTGTATCGTGGAGATATCACCCTTAAGTGTCGTGTGCTGGTAGTGCTCGGCAACCCGCCTGCGCTGGCACAAAACAAACGGTATCTGGTGAGCGATATTAACCGCATGTTCGGTGGGCGCTGGTCGCAGTTTCCACAGAGTGACGAAACGGTGCGGGCAGAGTGGCTGGAGAACGTCGTGAGCGCGTTTTTTGCGGCTGCGGGGCCTGCGCGCTGGCATCTGGATCTGCATACGGCGATCCGGGCGTCTTATCATGTTCGCTTTGGCGTTCTGCCGCAGCGTCATCAGCCGTGGGATGAAGCGTTCCTGAGCTGGCTGGGCGATGCCGGGCTGGAGGCGCTGGTCTTTCATCAGTCACCGGGGGGAACGTTTACTCACTTTACCTGCGAACGTTTCGCTGCGCTGTCGTGTACTCTGGAGCTGGGAAAAGCACTCCCGTTCGGCCAGAACGATCTGACTCGCTTTGCACCTACGCATCTCGCTCTTCGGGCGCTGCTGGGAGGAACGGTTCCTGAGCACGCGCATCAGCCCGTTGAACGGTATCGGGTCGTGCAGCAGATCACTCGCCGCAGCGATGCCTTCCTGCTTCATATGGCTGCACATACGCTCAACTTTACCCCGTTCCGTAAAGGCGTCCTGTTGGCCGAAGATGGTGAGGATCGTTATGAAGTACAGAAGACAACCGAATATGTGTTGTTTCCTAACCCGTCGGTGGCGTTTGGTTTGCGAGCCGGATTGATGCTGGAAAAAATCTCCTGAGTATTTCCCCTCTCGTCCTCTGAGGGGGGAAGCAAAAACCTTTTCTTAACGATTAAAGCGTTCGCACTTCTTTTGCAGAATATTCCTGGTGAATTGCTTTATTATTAATCTTCACTTCGCTATACTCATGCTTAATTTCTTTAAAATCATCGTGTTGTTTATTTTTTGTTGCAACTCTCCACGCTTTATCCTTATTTCCTCCACATTTGGCGAAAATTTGTTTTTTACACTTTCATTGTTTTACCGTTGCTCTGACTAATTGACGATAAAGCCCGTAAAGTTAATCTCGTCAACACGGCATAGCGCCGAAGAATAACTGAAAGAAAGGAAATAAATTATGCGTAAACTTACTGCACTGTTTGTTGCTTCTACCCTTGCTCTGGGCGCTACCAGCATGGCGTTCGCCGCAGATACGACCACCACCGCTGCCGCGCCAACTGAAGGCAAAATGATGATGCATCATAAAGGCAAGCCGGGTATGCACAACGAGATGATGATGTTTAAAGATCTGAATCTGACGGATGCGCAGAAGCAGCAGATCCGCGATATCAGGAAAGGCGAACGCGACCAGATGAAACGTCCTCCGCTTGAAGAGCGTCGCGCAATGCATGACATCATCGCCAGCGATAGTTTCGATAAGGCGAAAGCTGAAGCGCAGATCGACAAAATGGCTGAGCAGCACAAAGCCCGCATGCTGGCTCACATGGAAACCCAGAATAAGATCTACAACATTCTGACTCCGGAACAGAAAAAACAATTTAATGCGAATTTTGAGAAGCGTCTGACAGAACGTCCGGCGATGGAAGGTAAAATGCCAGCACCAACCGAATAATCGGTTCAACATCTTAAGACCGCCGGGATCCTGTCCACAAAAGCGCTATCGCTGTGGACAGGACCGGCGGTTTTTCTTTCCTTCCCTCTTGTCTGCCACCGCGAGCGCGGTATGCTCCTGTAGTCGCTTCAGAGAATGTTCGTAGAGTCATGGCGTTAGAATTTTTATTAACGTTCAGTTAATGCCTGCCCGCTCTGCTGCCGATACTGTGTCTGTGAAACCCTAACGATAACAAACAAGACAGCAACGATAGCAATATCCTTGCCTTGGCACAGGTTGTGCCATTCAGGAGTGGTGATGGAGTTCTTTGATATCCGTAAGATGCCGGTCAGTCTCTGGCGCAATGGTGCTGGCGAAACGCGAGAGATTTGTTGTTTTCCTCCCGCGACGCGGGATTTTTACTGGCGTGCCAGTATTGCGACTATTGCCAGTAACGGTGAATTCTCCTCTTTTCCCGGTGTTGATCGGGTCATAACGTTACTGGAGGGAGGAGAGGTGACGCTGGATGCCGGTCAGGCATTCTGTCATACCCTGAAACAGCATCAGCCTTACAGCTTTTCTGGCGATCTACCGGTAAAAGCACTGCTGGCGGATGGAAGGATGGCAATGGATTTCAACATCATGACCCGGCGCGATTGCTGCAAGGCAAAAGTACGCGTTGCCGATCGTACCTTTACCACCTTTGGTTCCCGGGGCGGCGTGGTGTTCGTGTTAGGTGGCGCGTGGCAGTTGGGGGATAAATTGTTGACCGCCGATCAGGGGGCATTCTGGGAAGAGGGCACCCACACTCTCCGTCTGCTGGAGTCTGAAGGCACCTTATTGTTCAGTGAAATTAACTGGCTGGCGGGTCACTCAGCACAATGATCTCATATTTGCCGGTTAATACCGGCTTACAGAGTATTTTGTAGCCGTCATGATCGAATCCGGCGGGTGTGCGTAGCAAGGTTGCCGCGTCGTTTACATTGTCAACGGCGCCCAGCCAAAGCCAGTTATTGATGATGTGATACTGGGTCATCGCTTCACCCACTTCCTTTAGGGCAACGGCATTTTCCCACGGCCAGCAGGCGACACTGATGGCCGCCAGCCCGTTGAGAAGCCGGGCATGATGTTCCTCAACACTTTCTTTCCCACAACAAGCACCTGCGCAGCGCTTCAGAGCGGATCGGAAACAGGCGCGCCCACGGGTGGTTGCCTCCAGACCCAACAGGCTGTAACAAAGCTGTAAATCATCCGCCAGCGTTTGCAGGGCCTGGAGTGCCGCACGTTTATTCGCGAATAACCCATACAGATTTGGGGCATGTGAAAAATCGACTTCACGTGCGTAGACAATCTGCGGTTTGCCCGCGGTTATCTGCAGGGAGCAAAGCTGACGATTGCGGCGCAAGCGCTTATTGAACAGCGGTTGTTGCTCTTTGATAAGTCGGGCTTCAAGCAACAGCGCGCCCATTTCTCCTGCGGTCTGAACCCAGGTAATGCGTCGTGACTGGCGCAGCATGGCGGCCTCGTCCGGCGTACGGAGATGGGATAATACCCGGCTGCGAATATTGACGCTTTTACCGATATAGAGTGGCAGGGTGTTACTCTCACCGTGAAAGATGTACACGCCAGGCTGTTTAGGCAGCGCCTCCAGCCATGGGCGAAGGTGCTCGGGATATTCGTAGATAGCCGCCGCTTCAAACTCAAGACGCGGGGCGGATTGACGCCTGCTCACATACCACTCCCTATACTGTTCAGGTATACAGTGTAGCAGGAGTGTGGTGGTTAAAAAAGAGCCGGGTGGCGGCTGCGCCTTACCCGGCCTAGATTATGCGGGTTACCGTTTTGCTCTATTTCTTCCAGAAGTCGTCAAACACCGTGATAGGCGTGTGGCGCTTGTGCTCGGTTTTCAGATACCAGCCTTCGATGATTTTCGCGGCACCTTCATCCAGTTTTTTACCTTCCAGATAATCATCAATATTGTCATAGGTGACGCCAAGCGCCGCTTCATCTGGCAGGGAAGGGCGATCGTCTTCAAGATCCGCTGTCGGCGCTTTCTTGTAAAGATGCTCAGGGCAACCCAGCGTGGCCAGCAGTTGCTTACCCTGACGCTTGTTCAGACGGAAAATGGGGTTGATGTCGGTGCCGCCGTCGCCATATTTGGTGAAGAAACCGGTGATCGCTTCTGCTGCATGGTCGGTTCCAACAACTACACCTTTGGTCATCCCGGCGATGCTGTACTGCGCTTTCATGCGCTCACGGGCTTTCTCGTTCCCACGGACAAAATCACTCAATTCTATGCCGGCTTCGCGGAGCGCCTGCTCGCTTGCCAGGACCGAACCTTTAATATTGACGGTCAGTACGCGGTCAGGCTGAATGAACGAAATGGCATCCTGGCAATCCTGCTCGTCGGCCTGCACGCCATACGGAAGACGCACGGCGATAAACTGCAGTGTCTCATCACCGGTCGCTTCGCGAAGCTCTGAAATGGCCATCTGGCAGAGTTTACCGGTCAGCGTCGAGTCCTGGCCCCCGCTGATGCCCAGCACCAGGGATTTCAGGAAAGGGTTCGTTTTTAAATAAGATTTTAAAAAATCCACGCTGCGGCGGATCTCTTCATGTGCATCTACCGCAGGCTTCGCGCCCAGCGCCTGAATAATCTCTTGTTGCAGAGCCATCATGCCCTCCATATGCAGAACATAAACCGAATGTATTTACTGCTAAAACTAACCCTTTGGGCGAGAAACGACAAGGATCACAGTTTTGAGTGCGCTAATTTGCGGCGATTTAGCAGGTTATCATTGTTTTATTAGAATTTTCCGAAATTCGTCTGGCGTAATTCACAAAGTTGAACAATCGTACTTTTTATTCCATGCTTAGATAACACGCTGATAAACAAGAGGACGGAATATGAACAAGAACGTAGCAGGAATTCTTAGCGCAGCGGCAGTACTGACTATGCTGGCAGGGTGTACAGCTTACGATCGCACCAAAGATCAGTTCACACAGCCAGTGGTTAAAGATGTCAAAAAAGGCATGACCCGTTCGCAGGTGGCTGCGATTGCCGGTAAACCTTCTTCTGAAGTGACCATGATCCATGCGAAAGGAACCTGCCAGACCTATATCCTGGGTCAACGTGATGGTAAGGCAGAGACCTACTTTGTCGCCCTGGATGATACCGGCCATGTTATTAACTCCGGCTATCAGACCTGTGCTGAATACGACACCGATCCGCAGGCACCTAAGGCGTAGTAACCCTGCGTATCTGAGGATGTTAACAAACCGACCAGTGGGTCGGTTTTTTTATGCATACAAAAATCTTATTTCTTTGCGCGAATTATTTGCTCGAAATGTGAAGGGAGTCAACAAGCCAGGTCAATGAGAGACAATTTGAGTCTGTTCAGAATTATCCCCTGTCTGTACCATTGCGTATACTCACTCCAACGACAAACAACAATACACAAGCTACCTGTCTGCCGGGACAGCGAGTCGAGTGATAGCAAGATGGCAGGTAGTCATACAAGAGGGAAATTATGATGGAAAAGAAACATATTTACCTGTTCTGCTCAGCGGGCATGTCAACCTCGCTTCTGGTGTCAAAGATGCGTGCGCAGGCTGAAAAGTATGAAGTCCCTGTGGTGATTGAAGCGTTTCCTGAGACGCTGGCGGGCGAAAAAGGCCAGAAAGCCGACGTCGTTTTACTGGGACCGCAAATCGCCTATATGTTACCCGAAATTCAACGACTGTTACCGAATAAACCGGTCGAGGTGATCGACTCAGGGCTGTACGGCAAGATTGATGGTTTAGGTGTATTGAAAGCTGCTGTTGCAGCCATTAAAAAAGCTGCTAATTAATTTTTATTTTTCCCGTCAAAGAGTTATTTCACACACAATACGCCGTAACTTGTGTTGCGGCATTTAAGGGTATTTTCCTATGAGTAAAGTCATCGCTTCACTTGAAAAGGTACTCCTTCCTTTTGCTGTTAAAATAGGAAAGCAGCCTCACGTTAATGCCATCAAAAACGGTTTTATTAAATTAATGCCGTTGACGCTGGCCGGGGCAATGTTCGTTTTAATTAACAACGTTTTTCTGAGCTTTGGTGAAGGTTCCTTCTTTTATTCATTAGGAATTCGGTTAGACGCTTCGACTATTGAAACCCTTAACGGTTTTAAAGCCATCGGCGGCAACGTCTATAACGGGACGTTAGGTATTATGTCGCTGATGGCGCCTTTCTTTATAGGGATGGCGCTGGCAGAAGAGCGGAAAGTGGATCCACTGGCCGCTGGTTTATTATCCGTTGCCGCATTTATGACCGTGACGCCTTACAGTGTCGGTGAAGCGTATGCAGTAGGCGCCAACTGGCTGGGCGGAGCTAACATCATCTCCGGTATTGTTATCGGGCTGGTGGTGGCGGAGATGTTCACCTTTATTATTCGTCGAAACTGGGTTATCCGTTTGCCAGATAGCGTTCCAGCTTCGGTTTCTCGTTCATTTTCCGCGTTGATTCCAGGCTTCATTATTCTTTCCATCATGGGGATTATCGCCTGGGCGCTTTCTCACTGGGGCACTAACTTCCATCAGATCATCATGGACTCTATCTCTACGCCGCTGGCGTCAATGGGTGGAGTGGTCGGTTGGGCGTATGTGATTTTCACTTCTCTGCTGTGGTTCTTTGGCGTGCATGGTTCACTGGCACTGGCAGCGCTGGACAGCGGGATTATGACCCCATGGGCACTGGAAAACGTAGCACTTTACCAGCAGTACGGCTCTGTTGACGCGGCGCTGGCAGCGGGTAAAACCTTCCATGTGTGGGCGAAGCCGATGCTTGACTCCTATATCTTCCTGGGCGGTACCGGGGCGACCTTGGGTCTGATCATCGCGGTCTTTATTGTCTCTCGTCGTGCTGACTATCGTCAGGTGGCGAAACTGGCGCTGCCTTCAGGTATCTTCCAGATTAACGAACCGATCCTGTTTGGTCTGCCAATTATCATGAACCCGGTGATGTTCATCCCGTTCATTCTGATTCAGCCGCTGCTGGCAGCCATTACCCTGACGGCCTATTACATGGGGATCATTCCACCAATCACCAACATTGCACCATGGACAATGCCGGCGGGTCTGGGCGCGTTCTTCAACACCAACGGCAGCGTGGCGGCCTTCCTGCTGGCGATATTCAACCTCGGGATTGCAACACTGCTTTACATGCCATTCGTGGCGATTGCGAACAAAGCAGCAACCATCATTGATGAAGAAGAGAGCGAAGAGGATATTGCCCTCTCACTGAAATTCTAAGATTGACCGGCGCGGGGAAACCCGCGCCAGCCACAAGGAGCTTAAAATGTTAGATTTGGATAGTATTGTTGCAGAAGAAAGCGCAGAGAACGATCTCGAAGAAGTGGTGATGGGGCTCATCATCAATTCCGGACAAGCCCGTAGCCTGGCCTATGCCGCCCTCAAGCAGGCCAAGCAGGGGGATTTCGCCGCCGCGAAAACCATGATGGATCAGTCCCGTACGGCGCTGAATGAAGCACACCTGGTGCAGACGAAGCTCATCGAAGGTGACCAGGGGGAAGGGAAGATGAAGGTTAGCCTGGTGCTGGTACACGCCCAGGATCACCTGATGACGTCGATGCTGGCACGCGAGCTGGTGGCGGAGTTAATTGAGCTTCACGAGAAAATGCAATAAGTCAGGTCAGGCAGCAGGAGGTCAGCACGATGGAAATTAAAACCGCACTTGAGCAGCAACTGTTTAATGGCAAGAATTTTCACGTGGTCATTTACAACAAAACGGAGAGCGCCAGCGGTCTGCACCAGCATGACTACTATGAGTTCACGATTGTTCTGACCGGCCGCTACTACCAGGAAATTAACGGTAAGCGCGTCCTGCTTGAACGGGGCGATTTTGTCTTCTTACCGATGGGATCCTATCACCAGAGCTTTTACGAATTTGGTGCCACACGCATTCTGAATGTGGGCGTCAGCAGACGCTTCTTTGAGAAGCACTATCTGCCGCTGGTACCGTTCTGCTTTGTGGCATCGCAGGTCTATCGTGTCAAAAACGAGTTTATGACCTGGATTGAAACGGTTATCGCCTCGCTTAACTTCCGCGACAATGAATTTGATGAGTTTATTGAAACGGTGACATTCTATGTGATGAACCGGCTGCGCCATCATCGCGAAGAGCAGCAGGTGACGGATGATGTTCCGCAATGGCTGCGCGGTACTGTGGAACTGATGCACGATAAAGGGCAGTTCAGTGAAAATGCGCTGGAGAATATGGTTTCACTGTCGGGAAAATCGCAGGAATATCTGACTCGCGCGACACAGCGTTATTATCGTAAAACACCTGTGCAAATTATTAATGAAATCCGCATTAATTTTGCAAAAAAACAGCTGGAAATTACCAACTATTCTGTCACCGATATTGCTTACGAATCCGGATACAGTAGCCCCAGTCTGTTTATTAAAACCTTTAAGAAATTGACATCGTTCACCCCGAACAGTTACCGGAAAAACTTGACGGTAATTAATTAACTTTAGGCGGCTTTACCCGCCGCGAATATTGCCTTGATTGCTTGCCCAAATAGCGGGAAGAGTACGCTATACCTTGCAGGCGATTAACCTGATACGCTAAGGGAGATATTATGCAAAAGAAATTAAAAGTCGTAACCATTGGTGGCGGCAGCAGTTATACCCCGGAATTACTTGAAGGTTTCCTGAAACGTTATCATGAATTACCGGTTAGCGAGTTATGGCTGGTTGACGTTGAGGAAGGTCAGGAGAAACTGAATATTATTTTCGACCTGTGCAAGCGCATGGTTGAGAAAGCCGGTGTGCCTTTAACCGTGCATAAAACCCTGGATCGTCGACTGGCGCTGAAAGATGCGGATTTCGTTACCACCCAGCTACGCGTGGGTCAGTTAAAGGCGCGTGAACTGGACGAACGCATTCCACTGAGTCACGGTTATCTGGGACAAGAGACCAACGGCGCGGGCGGCCTGTTCAAAGGTTTGCGTACCATCCCAGTCATTTTCGACATTATCAAAGATGTCGAAGAGATTTGCCCGAACGCATGGGTGATTAACTTTACTAACCCGGCCGGGATGGTGACCGAGGCGGTCTACCGCCATACGGGTTTCAAACGCTTTATCGGCGTCTGTAATATTCCGATTGGCATGAAGATGTTTATCCGCGACGTTCTGGAACTGACCGACAACGACGATCTCTCCATCGATCTGTTCGGCCTGAACCACATGGTGTTCATCAAAGATGTCATTGTGAACGGAAAATCGCGCTTTGCCGAACTGCTCGACGGCGTGGCCTCCGGTCGCCTGACGGCGGCGTCAGTGAAAAACATCTTTGACCTGCCGTTCAGCGAAGGGCTGATCCGCTCGCTGAATCTGCTGCCATGCTCGTACCTGCTTTACTACTTTAAGCAGAAAGAGATGCTGGCTATCGAAATGGGCGAGTACTATAAGGGCGGCGCGCGTGCGCAGATCGTTCAGAAGGTTGAGAAGCAGCTGTTCGATTTGTATAAAGATCCGAACCTGAACGTCAAACCGAAAGAGCTGGAGCAGCGCGGCGGGGCATATTACTCCGATGCAGCATGTGAAGTTATCAATGCCATTTACAACGATAAGCAAGCGGAGCATTACGTTAATGTGCCGCATCATGGTCATATCGACAACATTCCGGCTGACTGGGCCATCGAGATGACCTGTATTCTGGGGCGTGATGGGGCGAAACCACATCCACGCATCACCCATTTTGATGACAAAGTCATGGGCCTGATTCACACCATCAAAGGATTTGAAGTGGCTGCCAGTCATGCGGCGTTAAGCGGTGAGCTTAATGACGTGCTGCTGGCGCTGAACCTCAGCCCGCTGGTCCATTCTGATCGCGATGCGGAGCAACTGGCCAGTGAAATGATTCTGGCACATGAAAAATGGTTGCCGAACTTTGCTGCAACAATAGAGAAGCTGAAGTTCAAACACCGTTAAGGGGATGCGCAATGGAAAACCTGCTGATCGTCAATGCTGATGATTTTGGTCTCTCCAGAGGTCAAAACTACGGCATTATTGAAGCCTGCCGTCGGGGGATCGTGACCTCCACAACGGCACTGGTTAATGGTGAAGCGGTTGAACACGCGGCGCAGTTGAGCCGCGACGTTCCGGCGCTGGGCGTCGGCATGCACTTTGTGTTGACGCTTGGGATGCCGCTTTCGCAGATGCCAGGTCTGACTCGCGACGGACAGCTGGGTAAGTGGATTTGGGAACTGGCGGAGCAGGATGCTCTGCCGCTCGAAGAGATTACCCGTGAGCTGGACTGTCAGTTCAACCGCTTTGTTGATGTGTTTGGCAAGGAGCCGACGCACATTGACAGTCACCATCACGTCCATATGATCCCGGCGATTTTCCCGCTTGTTGCGGAATTTGCGCGACGTAAAGGGGTTGCAATGCGCGTGGATCGTGACGTGCAGGCGCTGCACGGTCTGTCATTCTTCTCTGTGCCCACAACGGACGGATTCAGCAGCGCGTTTTATGGCGAAGGGATCGATGAAGCACTGTTCCTGAAAGTGCTGGATGATTCCGCCGCCCGAGGCGAACGGTCGGTGGAGGTGATGGCGCACCCCGCTTTTGTTGATAACACCGTGCGTAAAAGCGCCTACTGCTGGCCTCGACTGGCGGAACTGGATGTGCTGACGTCGGCATCGCTCAAGTATGCGATTGCCGAGCGCGGATATCGGTTGGGAACGTTCAGGGATCTGTAAGAAGTGCCGGGGGGCGGTTTCGCCTTACCCGGCATTTTTTTACGCCGGTATCTGGTCAATCTTACTGCTGCGCGACCAGACGCGATGAACAGCGAGCAAATCAAACAGTTTCGTCATAAACGCGTCATTGACGTTATCGCCCTCCACAATGCCATCCTCACCCTGATCCGCAACCTTCAACTGCGCTTTAAACTGTCGCGCATCGCCGGATAGCGCGATCGGTTTAAGGTGTTTATAGGCTTCCAGCAAGTAATAGACGGCGTCGCCGTTGGTCAGCAGACTGTTAATATCCCCGCACGGCACAATTACCGCATCGACGGTTAGCGATGGCGCGCCGGCAAAAGTCGCCGCCACCGGCAGCACGGAGCCGTCATCGGCGGTCACTTCGCCCATGCGGGAATAAAGCAGTTTGGCGTGCACGCCTTGCTTTTTCAGCGCCTGCATAATTCCCAGCACATCACTGGCGCGGGTTTTATCATTCAGCAGAATGGCGACCACGCGGCCTTTAATTGAGCCACCCGGCACTGCGTACAGACTCAGTGACGGATCTTTTTTCACACCATTAACCGCTTTTGGCGGTGCCAGGTTGCGTTGCTCATAGGTGAGCATAATACCCAGGTTATCGGCTACGCTCTGAGCAAGCTGAATATCAATATGCGCCAGCTGATCGACCACGCGCTCGCGGATATAGGTGCGCACCACTTTGCTGAGCTCAAAGCTGAAGCAGCCGATAATGTGCTGCTGCTCAATCGGCGTCTGGCTGTTCCAGAACAGGCGAGGATGGGCGTAATACTCGCCAAATGACGGGCTGCGCTCGCGAATTTTGTTGCCATCAATACGCTCCTGATACGATTCGAATCCACCGCGTTTCGGCCCGGGTGGGGTTTCGCGCGGCCAGTTATCGTTGATGGAGTTCGGTTCATAGTTCGCCGGGTTGGTATCAATATCCTGACGGTGCATCCCGTCCCGCTGGAAGTTGTGGTACGGACAGGTTGGACGGTTAATCGGGATCTCGTGGAAATTCGGCCCACCTAGACGGCTGATCTGCGTATCGGTATACGAGAATAAACGTCCCTGTAAGAGAGGATCGTTGGTGAAATCCAGCCCCGGCACGATATGCCCCGGGTGGAACGCGACCTGTTCGTTTTCGGCGAAGAAATTATCCGGGTTACGGTTGAGCACCATTTTACCCACCAGCTGAACCGGCACCAGCTCCTCCGGGATCAGTTTGGTCGGGTCAAGGAGATCGAAATCGAACTTGCATTCGTCCTCTTCCGGAATGAGCTGCAGGCCCAGTTCGTATTCCGGGAATTCGCCCGCTTCAATGGACTCCCACAGCTCGCGGCGATGGAAGTCCGGATCGCGTCCGGTGAGCTTCTGCGCTTCGTCCCACACCAGCGAGGCTTTACCCGCCACAGGCTTCCAGTGGAAGCGGACAAACGTGGCTTTTCCCTCGGCGTTGATCAGACGGAAGGTATGGATGCCAAATCCTTCCATTGTACGATAACTGCGCGGAATGCCCCTGTCTGACATCGCCCACATCACGTTGTGTAAGGTTTCAGGCTGCTGGGAGACATAGTCCCAGAAGGTGTCGTGCGCACTTTGTCCCTGCGGTATGGCCCAGTGAGGCTCTGGTTTTACCGCATGGACAAAGTCAGGAAATTTATGCGCATCCTGAATGAAAAACACGGGAGTGTTGTTGCCCACCAGATCGAAAATTCCCTCTTCGGTATAAAATTTGGTGGCAAAGCCGCGGATATCCCGGACGGTGTCTGCCGAACCCGCGCCGCCCTGCACGGTGGAGAAACGCACAAACACCGGTGTGATTTTATCCGGGTCGGAGAGGAAATCCGCTTTGGTGATCGCTTTCAGACTCTTATAGGGCTGAAAGTAGCCGTGGGCCGCGGAACCGCGGGCGTGGACGATGCGTTCCGGTATCCGTTCGTGGTCAAAATGGGTGATTTTTTCCCGCAGGATAAAATCTTCCAGCAGGGTCGGCCCGCGCGCGCGCGCGCGAAGGGAGTTCTGATCGTCAGCAATGCGCACGCCCTGATTGGTGGTGAGCGCAAAACCTTCGCCGCCTTTACGGTGTGGCGCTAGAGATTTCAGTTTTTCATTTCCCATGTCCGTTGATTTCACGCTTCCCGGTGCGGTAGGTTGTTCGCCTGGGGCAGAAGGGCCGGGAGAGGGGCGGTGAGAGCCGTCAGCAGGGGCGAGGGAGTCCATTCCCGGTTGAGACTCTTCAGTGCCATGAATCGGCGATTGATGTGTTTTATCTTTGTTCGACATTGCACGATGCTCCTTGATTCATTGCTAAAAAACCTTTTAAGGATAGGACAATGTCGCAAGATGGTTTGCTAACTAAGAGTTTTCACATGCCGTCATTAGCGAAAGAAGCCATCTCACCCACTCGGGGCGCGACGGAAGGTAGCAGGATCGGCTATCATAGAATTTTCCTGCTTCAAGAATTTGCTTTAGTGAACCAGTCGCTTATGAAACCTCTTCGCCAACAAAACCGCCAGGTTATTAGCTATGTGCCCCGCGTTGAACCCGCGCCGCCGGATCATGCCCTGAAAGTGGAGGGTTTTCGTGATGTCTGGCTGTTACGCGGTAAATATGTGGCGTTTGTGCTGATCGGTGAACATTTCCGTCGTTCCCCGACTTTTACAGTACCGGAATCCGCGCAACGGTGGGCGATGCAGATCCGCCAGGATGAAGAGGTTGAAGAGTAACAGCCATAAAAAAAACCGCCATCAGGCGGTTTTTTTTAATTGTCAGTGTTTAACGGTGCGCCAGTTCGACGTCGTCTTCACTTTCCAGAATCGCTTTGTCAGTCTGCTTCAGCCACTGGCTGGTCAGCGTACCGGCCGTCATTGAGCCGCTTACGTTCAGCGCGGTACGCCCCATGTCGATCAGCGGTTCAACGGAGATCAGCAGCGCAACCAGCGTCACCGGCAGACCCAGAGCAGGCAGCACGATCAGCGCGGCGAAGGTTGCGCCACCACCGACACCTGCAACGCCTGCGGAACTTATGGTCACAATCCCTACCAGTGTAGCAATCCAGACTGGGTCAAGCGGGTTGATACCCACGGTTGGAGCAACCATCACCGCCAGCATCGCCGGATAAAGACCTGCACAACCGTTCTGACCGATGGTGGCACCAAAAGAGGCAGAGAAGCTGGCGATAGACTCAGGCACGCCCAGACGGCGGGTCTGTGCTTCAACGTTCAGCGGAATAGACGCGGCGCTGGAACGGCTGGTGAAGGCGAAGGTTAGCACCGGCCAGACTTTGCGGAAGTATTTCAGCGGGCTAACGCCGTTCACACCCAGCAGGATACCGTGCACCACAAACATAATGCCCAGGCCCAGATAAGAGGCAATCACAAAACTACCCAGCTTGATGATGTCCTGCAGGTTAGAGCCCGCAACCACTTTGGTCATCAGCGCCAGAACACCATAAGGGGTTAACTGCATCACCAGACGAACCAGCTTCATCACCCAGCTTTGCAGGGTATCGATAGCGGTCAGCACGCGTTCACCTTTTGGTGCATCGTCTTTCAGCAGTTTAAGTGCCGCCACACCCAGGAACGCGGCGAAAATGACCACGCTGATGATGGAGGTTGGGTTGGCGCCGGTCAGGTCAGCAAACGGGTTCTTCGGAATGAAGGAGAGCACCATTTGCGGAACGGTCAGGTCCGCCACTTTACCCACGTAGTTGGTTTGAATCGCGGTCAGACGCGCTGTTTCAGCACTGCCCTGAACCAGCCCTTCGGCAGTCAGGCCGAACAGGTTGGTGACCAGTACACCTACCAGCGCCGCAATCAGCGTGGTAAACAGCAGCGTACCAATGGTCAGGAAGCTGATTTTCCCCAGTTGGGTCGCGTTATGCAGTCGGGCAACGGCACTCAGAATAGAGGCAAACACCAGTGGCATAACGATCATCTGCAGCAGCTGAACATAGCCGTTACCGACAATGTTGAACCACTGAATGGAATCTTTCAGAACTGGATTGTCGGAGCCATAAATTGCCTGTAATGCCAGACCAAATACAACACCCATGACCAGACCAACCAGTACTTTTTTCGCCAGACTCCACTGTTTGTGGCGCGCCTGCGCGAGAAGCAATAGCAATACAACGAACACAATGACGTTCGCGATGAGTGGAAAATTCATCCCCGTTCTCCTGATTTATTATGGGGTCGGTTTTTACCGATCCTGTTGGCGGAAGGTTAGCAGAAGTGTGATATAGCGCTTATATCCAAATGGAATGGGTTATGACAAATGAGATAGTTTTGTCTGTTTACCGTTCAATCTGGTGATGAATAAAACGATTGAACTGAAATTGCAGCGAATTAATCATCTGGGAAGACCAGCGGACTGCACTGTTTTCGGGCAATGTTTGCGGCATCCAGACAGCATAGGCAAACAGCGCCATGCACAATACGCGCTCAAGCTGGTTACCTTTCTGCGGTGCAAGGATGGGAAAACGGAAACGCCAGCGGCAGGGCCAAAGCAGCGGCACGCCCGCAGGCGTTAGCATATCGGCGAGAATATGGCTTAAATAGCCCAGCACCATCCCCTGGATGGCATCCGCGGGGACAATCCAGCTTTCGGGCACTTTTAAGTAGAAGAGCGTCAGCAGGCCAAATACGGCCAGCAGACTATGCGTAAATCCCCGGTGGCCAAACGCGCGAGCGATAGGTTTTGATACCCACTTAAGGCGTTGACCAAGGAAGGATTTGGGATGGTCAATGTCGGGCAGCAAACAGGTCAATACGGCGGAAGGGACAATATGCCACCAGTCCCCCTGCGCCAGCACGGGGGTAAGTTCAGCGTTTTTGGCAAATACTGCGCACGCAATAGAAAAAAGCAGGTGGCCTTCCGCCGTCATGATAAAACCCACAAAACTGTCAATTCATACAGTATAGGGTTTTTATACAGTAGGCGGAAGAGGTGACGGTGTAACTGTTTGTCACAAACCCAACGCAGGCATTAACCGCCCTGCAGGTGATGCGTCGTCAACCCGACCAGTGAAGTAAGCTTCACATCGGCAAGGGCAAACCGGGGATCGTGGCGGGTTTCTTCGGCTGGAACCACAATGGAGCGCATCCGTGCGGCTTTCGATGCCACCATACCGTTTACGGAGTCTTCCAGCGCAACGCAGTTGAGCGGATCAATACCCAGCTTAGCGGCACAGTCCAGATAGACCTGCGGGTGCGGCTTGCTGTAAGGCAATTTTTCTGCTGATGCCATCGCGTCGAAACTGTCGCGCAGTTCAAACATGATGAGCACTTTTTCCAGCATATGCAGCGGTGACGCCGAGGCCAAGCCGACCTTCAGTCCCTGAGCTTTACACAGCGCGACGGCTTCGCGTACGCCAGGCAACAGCGGCTTGTTCTCTTCGACCAGCGAGATGGCGCGGCTGATAATGCGCGCGGTCACTTCATCACGATCCGGGCCAACCCACGGCTGTTGGGCAAACCACAGATCGACGACCATATCAATGCGCAGGCCAAGCGTGTCTGGAAGTTCATTACGGCGGCTGATATCTACGCCAAGACTGGCGATGACGTCCAGTTCGGCGCGATCCCACAACGGTTCGGAATCGATCAGTAATCCATCCATGTCAAAAATTGCGGCAAGAATTTGGCGCGGTGTCGACATCACAACGTCTCCTTATCCAGGGTGTTCGACAGACGATAAGTGCTAAGCACAACCTGCAATTTAGCATATTGCCTTTAAAGATCGGGCGAAATTGATGACCAGCAGGTAGACTTAGGCTCAAATAACGCGTCTTTATGAAGAGGAACTGATGACGTATCAACAAGCTGGACGCATCGCGGTCTTAAAACGTATTGCTGGCTGGGTGATTTTTATTCCAGCTGTCATTTCTACGCTGATCTCTGTACTGAAATTTATGTACGATCACAGCGAAAAACAGCCGGGTATTAATGCGGTAATGCTTGATTTTGCGCATGTCATGATTGAGATGATGCGTTTTAACACACCATTCTTGAATGTCTTCTGGTTCAACTCACCCACCCCGGATTTTCATCAGCAACTGAATATCGGCTTTTGGGTCATTTACGCACTGATCTTTATCGCCCTCGCATTGCAGGCCTCTGGCGCACGAATGAGTCGTCAGACGCGCTTTCTACGCGAAGGGGTTGAGGATCAGTTAATTCTGGAGCAGGCTAAAGGCCCGGAAGGGATGAGTCGGGAGCAGATTGAATCCCGCATTGTTGTGCCGCGTCATACCATTTTTCTGCAAATTTTCCCGCTCTATATCCTCCCGGTGATCATCATTGTGGCGGGATACTTCTTCTTCTCGCTGCTCGGTTTTCTGTAACAGATAAGGGTGGCGAAATAGCCACCCTTATCTGCCTTCACGCGGCAAGTATACGTTCAAGGGCCCGCTGCGCGTTGACCAGGTGCTCCCCGCCAAACAGGATGGCTCGGTTCATCAGCGTATAAAGCTGATACACCGGCTGGCGATCGAGGAAACCGGGCGGCAGGGGGGAAACCGACTGGTACCCATCGTATATTTGCGGTGGCTGTTCCGGATGCAGCGGCAACATGGCCAGATCGCATTCTCTGTCACCCCAGTAGCAGGCCGGGTCAAAAATATAAGGGCCGTTGGGGCCTAGCGCGCAATTATTTGACCACAAATCGCCGTGTAGCAAAGAAGGCTGAGGCTGGTGGGATGCCAGACGCTGCTGAACGTGCTCAACGATGGCATCTATATTGCCAAATTCCAGCCCTTTTTCTGCGGCCAGCTCAAGTTGCCAGCCAATGCGTTGCTCAGCAAAAAACGTCGACCAGCGACGCTGCCAGGCATTAGGTTGTGGGGTAGTGGAGAGATCGTTGTCGAAATCGAGACCAAACTGCGGCTGGTCGCTCCATTGATGCAGGCGCGCTAACTGTTGGCCGAGAATGAAAGCATTATGGGCATCTAACGGACGGGCTGGGAGATATTCCATCACCAGAAAGCTGTAGTCTCGGTCACTCCCCACGGCCAGAACTTGTGGGACCGTCACCGTTTTACTGCGCGACAACAGTTCCAGCTGGTCAGCTTCGGCGGTAAAGATCGGAAGCAGTTCCCGCTCATCACATTTAACGAAAAGGTCGCGTCCAGCGTAGCGTAAATGCCACGCGGCGTGGATCTCTCCGCCTGGCAGTTCGTTACGCAGTTCAATTTCACCTTCACCCAGTTGCTCACTTAAAAGATGACTGATAGCCTGCCACATGTTGTCTCTCCCATGTTGTCTGCCAGATCATAAAGTTAGCGCATAATTGCGGTAAAAAAATACGAACTAACGCACACCTGAGCGGTTTAAATTCATGCAGGGCACTTATTGTTCTTTTTTCTTCCAGCTTTCCCAGGTTTCCACGTCAATTTCGGCAGGCTTGTCAGTCACGCTTTCCACCAGACTGGTGCCCAGCGCATGTACCTCTTCCTGGCTCAGGGGACTGATTATGCCGAATGTCAGCGTGCCTAAATCATGAACATTGCCCTCGTCATCCGTGAGCGTGAGGAGAAAATTAGCCCGGGTGAACGCGTTGTTGAGCTCATTCAGCTCGGTGAGCGATGCTTCATGAAGGTTGACGGTTACAACGTAGCGGGTGATGTCACCACTGCTCATAATTCACCTCATTGTTATCATGAAAGTTTTCTTAGCATAGTCGATAGTCTGTGTTTGGCGACTACGATGTGAATTTCCCCTCCATAAAGAAGGGGAACGGGTGTTAATTGCGTGACAGGTAATCAACGATTTTTTGCGTATCGGCCAGTGAACAGAGACGCGTGCCCTGGTTGATGGTTGCAGCACTCCCCGCCGCCACACCGTAGCGTGTCATTTCCAGCAGTGATGCGCCCTGTGCCAGTTTCAGCGTCATTGCACCGACCATGCTGTCACCGGCACCCACTGTACTCTGACTTTTCATTGGGGGTGGCACAACCTGAACGGACGACGATTCATCGACTGCCAGCGCCCCCTGAGGACCAAGGGAGACCACAACGCGTCGCGCTTTACCGCTGCGCACCAACTCCTGTGCGGCGGTGCGAACATCATCTGGTTGTGTCAGTTCGCGGTTGACCAGTGCACTCAACTCTTTCTGGTTGGGTTTAACCAGCTCAAGATTGCCAGGCACTAATGCAGCCTGCAGGGCATCGCCGCTGCTGTCGACAATGCAGCGGATCCCGCGTTGTTGTGCAGCCCGGATGAGCGCTGTTAATTTTTCCGTGCTCACGCCGGGTGGCAGGCTGCCGCTCACTACCAGCAGTGCACCGCTTTCTATCGCCAGCACTTTCTCTTCCAGTTGACGAAATTCATCATCACTGAGCTTTGCGCCAGGCATGACAAAACGGTATTGCTCTCCGCTTGACTCCACGTGTACATGCAGGTTTTGTCGTGTCCAGTCTTTGGCATCGACTGTCTCTACGGCAACATGCTCATCTGCCAGCAAAGAGATCAGGTGTTCACCGGTGGCTCCGCCTGCGGGGAATATTGCTGTCGCTTTACCGCCGAGGTGCGTAATCGCGCGCGCCACGTTGATACCACCGCCGCCTGGCTCAAAGACAGGGGGCGTGCAACGCAATTTACCTTCCGGGTAAATCTGGGGCGTCAGGGTGGCGGAATCAAGGGAAGGGGAGAGCGTCAGAGTGTAGATAGAAACCATCATTACCTCCTTTTAGTATGGGTTCTTATTAGTCTGGCACCATTTATCAGGAAGGCAATGTAAATAACAGTATGATTTTAAATATGAATAGGGATGAAATAACATTTTGGGGATATATAAAATAAAACGCAATTTGAGATCGTTCTTATTCAAAAAATGAAATAAGAAAACATTGCTATGTTATTTGCGGCTTTTTATAATTTGTTACCTTTCTCTGGACGCCTTGTCATTGATCCTCAAGAAAGATTCCGGGACCGTGTGGTCTCTTTTTTTGTTGTACGGACTCCTTAATAAAATGAAGCTTTTGAAGACAGTACCCGCTGCACTGATGCTGGCGGGTGGCGTGTTTGTGGCAATGAACGCGAGCGCCGATGATACCGTTTTTACTGTCATGGACGATCCCACCACCGCGAAAAAACCGTTTGAAGGTAACCTGAACGCCGGGTACCTGGCACAATCCGGTAACACGAAAAGCTCCTCTCTGACAGCGGACAGTACGCTCACCTGGTACGGTAACACCACCGCATGGTCTCTGTGGGGAAATGCCAGCAACACTTCCGCTAACGATGAACGCTCTTCCGAGAAATATGCGGTAGGCGGACGTAGCCGCTACAACATGACTGACTATGACTACCTGTTTGGTCAGGCAAGCTGGTTGACTGACCGCTACAACGGTTATCGTCAGCGTGATGTGTTCACTGCGGGTTATGGTCGTCAGTTCCTGAATGGCCCGGTACACAGCTTCCGTTTTGAATTCGGTCCTGGTGTTCGTTATGACGAGTACACCGATGGCGATACCAAAACCCAACCTCTTGGCTACGCTTCCGGCACCTATGCCTGGCAGATGACCGACAACACCAAATTTACCCAGGGTGTTTCAGTATTTGGTGCCGACGATACGACGCTGAACTCCGAGACAGCGCTGAACGTGGCTATCAACGAACACTTTGGTCTGAAAGTGGCTTACAACGTGACCTGGAACTCTTCACCGCCAGAAACTGCACCGGATCATACCGATCGCAGAACCACTGTTTCACTGGGTTATAGAATGTAATAATGGCGGGCCGATGAAGATGTCGGCCCGTTTTACATCTTAGGCCTGTTGACGTACTTTCTGATGACGACTATTCGCCTCTAGCCCCAAATCATTGCCGCCCAACGCAGTAACAGCATAGCGCCGCAGATGGCTATCAGCACCAGCACCATTTTCCAGTGTTTTACGGCAAATCGTTTTGTTGGCATAACCTAATCCTTGTTCCTTGATACGCATAGTCTATCAAACAGGGCAGAAAAATGCCCCATCGCAGGGCGCGATTAGGTTATACCCGCTTAGGTGAGGCTCAGAACCAGTGGAATCGTTCGGCGAGAATCAACAATAAACCTGTGGCTGAAAGGATGTTCAATATCACAACCGTTCTACTAGATACGTTCATGGTATGCACCTTTGGGTTTAATGACCTGTTCAAGAGTAGCCCATCATCTCTGGAATGCGAGCTCCGGGGATATGCAACCGGCAAATTCATGCAAAAGTGCCAGCACACCAATCTGCCAGCAGAGGGTGCAATCTCCCTTTTGTTAGTGTTAACATTGCAAGGCTTGCCGTAAATCGGACGTTGTCTGATTTTCCTGCGGGTGAATGATGACGAACCAATTTGACGATTGTTGGTCAGATGGTGTCGTAATCTATTGTCAAATCACGATTATTTTCTTTGTATATGCTCTTATGTGTGGGGCATCACTGCAAATAAGGATATAAAATGCCTGTAATTACTCTTCCTGATGGCAGCCAACGCCATTACGACCACGCTGTTAGCCCAATGGATGTTGCCCTGGACATTGGTCCTGGTCTTGCGAAAGCGACCATTGCTGGCCGTGTTAACGGTGAGCTGGTGGATGCTTCCGATCTGATCGAAAATGATGCAACGCTTGCAATCATTACAGCGAAAGACGAAGAAGGTCTGGAGATCATTCGCCACTCCTGCGCACACCTGTTAGGTCATGCCATCAAACAGCTGTGGCCAAACACCAAAATGGCGATCGGTCCGGTAATCGACAACGGTTTTTACTACGACGTTGACCTTGACCACACCCTGACTCAGGAAGATATCGACGCGCTCGAAAAACGTATGCACGAGCTCGCCGAAACGAACTATGACGTCATCAAGAAGAAAGTCAGCTGGCACGAAGCGCGTGAAACCTTCGTGAAGCGTGGCGAGAGCTATAAAGTCTCTATTCTTGATGAAAACATCTCCCATGATGACAAGCCTGGCTTGTACCATCACGAAGAATACGTCGACATGTGCCGTGGACCGCACGTGCCGAATATGCGCTTCTGTCATCATTTCAAGCTGATGAAAATCGCAGGCGCCTACTGGCGTGGCGACAGCAACAACAAGATGTTGCAGCGTATCTACGGGACCGCATGGGCCGATAAAAAAGCGCTGAATGCTTATCTGCAGCGTCTGGAAGAAGCCGCGAAGCGTGACCACCGTAAAATTGGTAAGCAACTTGACCTGTACCACATGCAGGAAGAAGCGCCGGGTATGGTGTTCTGGCACAACGACGGCTGGACCATTTTCCGTGAACTGGAAACCTTCGTTCGTTCCAAGCTGAAAGAGTACCAGTACCAGGAAGTAAAAGGCCCGTTCATGATGGACCGTGTGCTGTGGGAAAAAACCGGCCACTGGGACAACTACAAAGATGCGATGTTCACTACCTCTTCCGAGAACCGTGAATACTGCATCAAGCCAATGAACTGCCCGGGGCACGTTCAGATCTTCAACCAGGGTCTGAAGTCCTACCGCGACCTGCCGCTGCGTATGGCAGAGTTCGGTAGCTGCCACCGTAACGAGCCATCAGGTGCGCTGCATGGTCTGATGCGTGTTCGTGGTTTTACTCAGGATGATGCGCATATCTTCTGTACGGAAGATCAGGTACGTGACGAAGTTAACGCCTGTATTCGTATGGTCTACGATATGTACAGCACCTTTGGCTTCGAGAAGATCGTGGTCAAACTCTCAACGCGTCCGGAA
Source organism: Enterobacter ludwigii (assembly GCA_023023105.1). Lineage (NCBI taxonomy): Bacteria > Pseudomonadati > Pseudomonadota > Gammaproteobacteria > Enterobacterales > Enterobacteriaceae > Enterobacter > Enterobacter ludwigii. The sequence continues at coordinate 1,902,916 of CP083824.1, forward strand.
AAACGTATCGGCAGCGATGAGACCTGGGATCGTGCAGAAGCGGATCTCGCCGTGGCGTTGGAAGAGAACGGGATTCCGTTCGAATACCAACTGGGCGAGGGCGCATTCTACGGTCCGAAAATTGAATTTACCCTGTATGACTGCCTCGATCGCGCATGGCAGTGCGGTACTGTACAGCTGGACTTCTCCCTGCCGCAGCGTTTAAGCGCCTCTTATGTTGGCGAAGACAACGAGCGTCAGGTTCCGGTAATGATTCACCGTGCAATTCTCGGTTCTCTGGAGCGCTTCATCGGCATCCTGACTGAAGAGTTCGCTGGCTTCTTCCCAACCTGGCTTGCGCCAGTGCAGGTCGTGGTGATGAACATTACCGATTCTCAGGCGGATTACGTTAAAGAATTGACGCAGAAACTACAAAATGCGGGCATTCGCGTAAAAGCAGACTTGAGAAATGAGAAGATTGGCTTTAAAATCCGCGAGCACACTTTACGTCGTGTCCCGTATATGTTGGTCTGTGGTGATAAAGAGGTGGAAGCAGGCAAAGTTGCCGTTCGCACCCGCCGTGGTAAAGACCTGGGCAGCCTGGACGTAAGTGAAGTGATTGAGAAGCTGCAACAAGAGATTCGCAGCCGCAGTCTTCAACAACTGGAGGAATAAGGTATTAAAGGCGGAAAACGAGTTCAAACGGCACGTCCGAATCGTATCAATGGCGAGATTCGCGCCCAGGAAGTTCGCTTAACAGGTCTGGAAGGCGAGCAGCTGGGGATTGTGAGTCTGAGAGAAGCAATCGAAAAGGCTGAAGAAGCTGGAGTAGATTTAGTTGAAATCAGCCCTAACGCCGAACCGCCAGTTTGTCGTATCATGGACTACGGCAAGTTCCTTTATGAAAAGAGTAAGTCTTCTAAGGAACAGAAGAAAAAGCAAAAAGTTATCCAGGTTAAGGAAATCAAATTCCGTCCTGGTACCGACGATGGCGATTATCAGGTAAAACTCCGCAGCCTGATTCGCTTTCTGGAAGATGGCGATAAGGCCAAGATCACGCTGCGTTTCCGCGGTCGTGAGATGGCCCACCAACAGATTGGTATGGAAGTGCTTAACCGCGTCCGTGACGATCTGAGTGAACTGGCAGTAGTCGAATCCTTCCCTACGAAGATCGAAGGCCGCCAGATGATCATGGTGCTCGCTCCTAAGAAGAAACAGTAAGGCCTTCAAGCAGCAAAATCTGTGGAGCCTTCGGGTTTCATAGGTTTTGTTCGCCTATGTTTCGTTTATTTAACAATGCGAAGTGGAAGTTATTAAGATGCCAAAAATTAAGACCGTACGCGGTGCTGCTAAGCGCTTCAAAAAAACCGGTAAAGGTGGTTTTAAGCACAAGCACGCTAACCTGCGTCACATTCTGACTAAGAAAGCTACCAAGCGTAAACGTCACCTGCGTCCAAAAGCCATGGTTTCTAAAGGCGATCTGGGCCTGGTAATCGCGTGCCTGCCGTACGCATAAGTCGTTAACGTTTAACTTTTTTAACTTAGAATAGATACAGGAGAGCACACATGGCTCGCGTAAAACGTGGTGTAATTGCACGTGCACGTCACAAGAAAATTTTGAAACAAGCTAAAGGCTACTATGGTGCGCGTTCACGCGTATACCGCGTTGCCTTCCAGGCTGTTATCAAAGCAGGTCAGTACGCTTACCGTGACCGTCGTCAGCGTAAGCGTCAGTTCCGTCAACTGTGGATTGCGCGTATCAACGCAGCAGCACGTCAGAACGGTATTTCTTACAGCAAATTCATCAACGGCCTGAAAAAAGCCTCTGTTGAAATCGACCGTAAGATCCTGGCTGACATCGCAGTATTCGACAAAGTAGCGTTCACCGCTCTGGTCGAAAAAGCGAAAGCAGCACTGGCATAAGCCAGTTGAGAGAGGGGGCTTAGCTCCCTCTTTTCATTTAACACCATCAGAAGATTGACTTTTACCGGTGCAACCTTTTCAATAAGGTCTTAACGGTATTTACCACACAAGGTAACGCAAGCATGAATGCTGCTATTTTCCGCTTCTTCTTTTACTTTAGCACCTGAATTCAGGAGGCTAGCGCGTGAAAGATGAAACGAAAAACAGCGCCAGATAAGCCTCCCGATGGAGGCTTTTTTTGTGCCTGAATTTGAGAGAATAACTCCACCAAATCGGTGTCTGCACCGACATAATGAGGAAAATCATGTCACATCTCGCAGAGCTGGTTGCCAGTGCAACAGCCGCCATTAATCAGGCCTCAGATGTTGCCGCGTTAGACAATGTCCGCGTCGAATATCTTGGTAAGAAAGGGCACCTGACCCTTCAAATGACAACCCTGCGTGAACTGCCGCCAGAAGAACGCCCGGCAGCGGGGGCGGTAATTAACGAAGCCAAAGAGCAGGTACAGCAGGCGCTGAATGCACGCAAAGCTGAGCTGGAAAGTGCAGTGCTGAATGCGCGCCTGGCTGCAGAGACTATCGACGTTTCTCTGCCGGGTCGCCGCATCGAAAACGGCGGTCTGCACCCGGTTACCCGCACCATCGATCGCATTGAAAGTTTCTTCGGTGAGCTCGGCTTTACCGTGGCGACTGGCCCGGAAATTGAAGATGATTATCACAACTTCGATGCCCTGAACATTCCTGGCCATCATCCGGCACGTGCTGACCACGATACTTTCTGGTTCGACGCCACGCGTCTGCTGCGCACCCAAACTTCCGGCGTTCAGATCCGTACCATGAAGGATCAGGAACCGCCAATCCGTATTATCGCGCCGGGCCGTGTATATCGTAACGATTACGATCAGACCCACACGCCAATGTTCCACCAGATGGAAGGCCTGATTGTTGATAAAAACATCAGCTTCACCAACCTGAAAGGCACGCTGCATGATTTCCTGAATAACTTCTTTGAAGAAGATCTGCAGGTTCGTTTCCGTCCGTCCTACTTCCCGTTCACTGAACCGTCTGCGGAAGTTGACGTGATGGGTAAAAATGGCAAGTGGCTGGAAGTGCTGGGTTGCGGCATGGTGCATCCAAACGTACTGCGCAACGTAGGTATCGATCCGGAAGTTTACTCCGGCTTTGCGTTCGGTATGGGCATGGAGCGTCTGACCATGCTGCGTTACGGCGTGACCGATCTGCGTGCATTCTTCGAAAACGATCTGCGTTTCCTCAAACAGTTTAAATAAGGGCAGGACAGAACAATGAAATTCAGTGAACTGTGGTTACGCGAATGGGTGAACACCACGCTGGACAGCGAAGCGCTTTCTAACCAGATCACCATGGCTGGCCTGGAAGTTGACGGCGTTGAGCCGGTTTCAGGTGCCTTTAATGGCGTGGTCGTAGGTGAAGTAGTTGAATGCGGCCAGCATCCTAATGCAGACAAACTGCGCGTAACAAAAGTGAATGTGGGCGGCGAGCGCCTGCTGGATATCGTCTGCGGTGCGCCAAACTGCCGTCAGGGGCTGAAAGTTGCTGTGGCAACTGTTGGTGCGGTACTGCCGGGTGATTTCAAAATTAAAGCCGCGAAACTGCGCGGTGAGCCGTCTGAAGGCATGCTGTGCTCGTTCTCCGAACTGGGTATTTCCGACGATCACAATGGCATCATTGAGCTGCCGCTGGATGCGCCAATTGGCACCGATATCCGTGAATACCTGAAGCTTGATGACAACACCATTGAAATCAGCGTCACGCCAAACCGTGCTGATTGCTTAGGTATCATCGGCGTAGCGCGCGATGTTGCGGTGCTGAACCAGGTTGAGCTGAACGTACCAGACATCACGCCAGTAGCTGCAACCATTACCGACACTCTGCCAATTCAGGTTGAAGCCGCCGATGCGTGCCCGCGTTACCTGGGGCGTGTTGTGAAAGGCATTAACGTTAAAGCGCCAACCCCTCTGTGGATGAAAGAGAAACTGCGTCGCTGTGGTATTCGCTCCATTGATGCGGTTGTTGACGTCACTAACTACGTTCTGCTGGAGCTTGGCCAGCCAATGCACGCGTTCGATAAAGATCGTATCGAAGGCGGAATTGTTGTACGTATGGCGAAAGAGGGTGAAACCCTGGTTCTGCTGGACGGCAGCGAAGCAAAACTGAACGCTGATACCCTGGTGATTGCAGATCATGGTAAAGCGCTGGCGATGGGCGGTATCTTCGGGGGCGAGCACTCAGGCGTGAACGACGAGACGCAAAACGTCCTGCTGGAATGCGCCTTCTTCAGCCCGCTCTCCATCACCGGTCGCGCACGCCGTCACGGCCTGCATACCGATGCCTCCCACCGCTACGAGCGCGGCGTTGACCCGGCGCTGCAGTACAAAGCGATGGAACGCGCGACCCGCCTGCTGATCGATATCTGCGGCGGCGAAGCTGGCCCGGTTATTGATGTGACAAACGAAGACACTCTGCCAAAACGCGCAACCATCACTCTGCGTCGCAGCAAGCTGGATCGTTTGATTGGGCACCACGTTGCCGATGCGCAGGTCACCGACATTCTGAAGCGCCTGGGCTGTGAAGTCACCGAAGGTCAGGACGAATGGAAGGCTGTTGCGCCATCATGGCGTTTCGACATGGAGATCGAAGAAGACCTGGTGGAAGAAGTGGCTCGCGTATACGGCTACAACAACATCCCTGATGAGCCTGTACAGGCGGGTCTGGTGATGGGCACCCACCGTGAAGCTGACCTGTCTCTGAAGCGTGTGAAAACCATGCTCAATGATAAAGGTTACCAGGAAGTGATCACCTACAGCTTTGTTGATCCGAAGCTGCAACAGTTGATCCATCCGGGCCAGGAAGCGCTGATCCTGCCAAGCCCAATCTCCAGCGAAATGTCCGCGATGCGTCTGTCTCTGTGGACGGGGCTGCTGGGTACGATTGTTTACAACCAGAATCGCCAGCAAAACCGTGTGCGAATTTTCGAAAGCGGTTTGCGCTTTGTACCGGATAATCAGGCAAATTTAGGCATCCGTCAGGATCTTATGCTGGCTGGTGCCATCAGCGGTAACCGCTATGAAGAGCATTGGGATCTGGCGAAAGGGACGGTTGATTTCTACGATATGAAGGGCGATCTGGAAGCAATTCTCGATCTGACCGGTAAATTATCTGAAATTGAATTCCGTGCAGAAGCCATTCCGGCACTGCATCCGGGGCAAAGTGCAGCCATTTATTTAGACGGCAAACGTGTTGGTTTCATTGGTGTTGTTCACCCTGAGCTGGAGCGTAAACTGGATCTGAATGGCCGTACCATCGTGTTCGAGCTGGAGTGGAACCCGGTTGCAGACCGCGTCATTCCTCAGGCGCAGGACGTGTCACGCTTCCCGGCGAACCGCCGTGATATCGCGGTTGTGGTCGCGGAAAATGTGCCCGCAGCAGATATTTTGGCCGAATGTAAGAAAGTTGGCGTAAATCAGGTAGTTGGCGTAAACTTATTTGACGTGTACCGCGGCAAGGGCGTAGCAGAAGGTTTCAAGAGCCTTGCTATCAGCCTTATCCTTCAGGATACCAGCCGTACACTCGAAGAAGAGGAGATTGCCGCTACCGTCGCCAAATGTGTAGAGGCATTAAAAGAGCGATTCCAGGCATCATTGAGGGATTGAACCTATGGCGCTTACAAAAGCTGAAATGTCAGAATATCTGTTTGATAAGCTTGGGCTTAGCAAACGGGATGTCAAAGAGCTGGTAGAGCTGTTTTTCGAAGAGATCCGTCGTGCTCTGGAAAATGGTGAACAGGTAAAACTCTCCGGTTTTGGCAATTTTGATTTGCGAGACAAAAACCAACGTCCGGGCCGCAACCCGAAGACGGGGGAAGATATTCCCATTACAGCTCGCCGCGTGGTGACCTTCAGACCCGGCCAGAAGTTAAAAAGCCGTGTCGAAAACGCAACGCCCAAAGCAGAGTAATATGAACTAACTAAAAAGGCCGCTCACGCGGCCTTTTTTCTTTGCGCTCTTTGGCAAACCCGCCGTAAAATCAATTACATCTTACGTCAATAAAACTGTACACATGCTTGATTACGCCTATCGCCAGCACCGTTCCGATCAACGTCGCCTGTTTTTGCTGGTGCTACTGCTCGTTGTCGCCGCCGGCATAAGCCTGTGTGCGGGCGACAGATGGATAGGGCCTGAAAGCTGGATGAGCCCTGACGGGCAGATCTTCATCTGGCAAATACGTCTGCCGCGCACCGTGGCGGTGATCCTGGTGGGGGCTGCACTGGCGCTCTGCGGCACCATTATGCAGGCATTGTTCGACAACCCGCTGGCGGAACCCGGGCTGCTCGGCGTATCGAACGGCGCAGGCGTGGGGCTGATAGCGGCCGTCATGCTTGGCGGGGGAGCACTCTCCGGGTGGAGTATCAGCCTGAGCGCCATTACTGGCGCATTGCTGATAACGCTCATTCTCCTGCGTTTCGCCAGACGGCACTTGTCGACCAGCCGTCTGCTGCTTGCCGGGGTAGCGCTGGGTATCATCTGTAGCGCGCTGATGACCTGGGCGGTCTACTTCTCGACCTCTTTTGACCTGCGTCAGCTGATGTACTGGATGATGGGCGGTTTTGGGGGCGTGGACTGGCACCAGGGCTGGCTGATGGTTCTTCTGATCCCGGTCATATTGTGGGCGACCATGCAGGCACAACCACTCAACATGCTCGCGCTGGGTGAAACATCCGCTCGCCAGCTCGGGATGCCACTGGTGTTCTGGCGTAATGTGCTGGTTATTGCCATTGGCTGGCTGGTGGGGGTCAGCGTGGCGCTGGCGGGGGCGATTGGTTTTATCGGGTTGGTTATTCCGCATATGCTTCGCCTGTGTGGCCTCACCGACCATCGAACCTTACTTCCGGCCTCGGCAGTCGCCGGGGCGGTAACACTGCTGGTGGCCGATATCATCGCCCGGCTTGCCCTGACAGCCGCGGAACTGCCCATTGGTGTAGTGACCGCCACGCTGGGCGCGCCGGTATTTATCTGGCTACTATTAAAAGCCGGACGTTAAATCACGATCCGTAAGACAACCAGAGGGAATGCTATGCAGTCAGATATCCTGAACACCAAAGTGACCACCATTGATGGCGATAACACCACGCTGGAAGGCTACAAAGGCAATGTATTGCTGATCGTCAACGTGGCATCCAAATGTGGCCTGACGCCACAGTACGAGCAGCTGGAGAACATTCAGAAAGCGTGGGAGAAAGACGGTTTCACCGTGCTGGGTTTCCCCTGCAACCAGTTCCTGGGCCAGGAGCCGGGAAGCGAAGAAGAGATCAAAACGTTTTGTAGTACGACCTACGGTGTGACGTTCCCGCTGTTCAGCAAAATTGATGTTAACGGCGAAGATCGCCATCCGCTGTATGCGAAGCTGATTGCTGCCGCGCCGACAGCCGTTGCGCCAGAAGGCAGCGGCTTTTATGAACGTATGGCGAGCAAAGGTCGGGCACCGCTCTACCCGGATGATATTCTGTGGAACTTTGAAAAATTCCTGATTGGTCGTGATGGCCAGGTGATTCAGCGTTTTTCGCCGGATATGACGCCTGAAGATCCGATTGTCATGGAATCTATCAAGCTGGCGCTGGCGAAATAATGTCGTTGCTGATGCAGCTCACGGACGTTGCCGAGAAGGGACGTCTGGAGCCGATAACCGGTACCCTCAATGCGGGAGAGATCCTGCATCTTGTTGGGCCCAACGGCGCAGGGAAGAGCACGTTGTTGGCCCGTATGGCGGGGCTAACCTCCGGGCAAGGGCAGATATCGCTGCTGGAGCATACTCTAACCGACTGGTCGCCGGTCTCGCTGGCGCACCGGCGCAGTTACCTTGTGCAGCAACAAATGCCCCCTTTTGCGATGCCTGTCTGGCATTATCTGATGCTGCATTTGCACGACAAACAACATACGGCACTGCTGACTGAAGTGGCTGCGGCCCTGGGGCTAGAAGATAAACTGTCCCGACACGCCAGCCAGCTTTCCGGCGGAGAATGGCAGCGGGTGCGCCTGGCGGCGGTCATTGTTCAGATTCACCCGGCAGGTAACCCTCACGGGCGGATGCTGCTTCTGGATGAGCCGATGAGCGGTCTGGATGTGGCGCAGCAGGCGGCGCTGGATTCGCTGTTAAGTAGTCTGAGCCGAAAGGGTATCGCCGTGGTAATGAGCAGTCATGACCTCAACCATACCTTGCGGCATGCCCACCGGGTGTGGTTGCTGTCACGTGGAAAGATGATCGCCAGCGGGATGCGGGATCAGGTTCTTACGCCGCCAAATCTTGCTCTTGCGTACAATATGTCGTTCCGCAGGTTGGATATAGAGGGACATAAGATGCTGATTTCTACCGGGCAGGAGTAACCGTTTCTTGCCTGTTAGCACAGTTGCACGCTAAATTACGAAAAGAACAAAAAAAGCAGAGGATTCGTCTGAAAATGCGATTCTGGTTTCTCCTGATGGCAGCGTTATTTCTCGCGGGATGCAGTAGCCATCGTGCGCCGCCACCTAACCCACGGCTTTCAGATTCAATTACCGTCATTGCCAGTCTCAACGATCAGCTGAGCAACTGGCGCGGTACGCCTTATCGCTATGGCGGCATGAGCCGTGGCGGTGTAGATTGTTCTGGTTTTGTCCTGATGACGTTCCGCGACAAGTTTGACTTACAGCTTCCGCGCGAAACGCGCAAGCAGGCAGAAATAGGGACTGAAATTGATAAAGATGAGCTTCTGCCTGGAGACCTGGTGTTTTTCAAAACCGGGTCGGGTGAAAGCGGTCTTCACGTTGGAATTTATGATACAGACAATCAGTTTATTCACGCCTCGACCAGCCGCGGAGTGATGCGATCTTCTCTCGATAATGTGTACTGGCGTAAAAACTTCTGGCAAGCACGACGTATTTAGTCTGCCCCGGATGTGTCTTTATGACGGCATGGTAGCGAATAAATCATGTCGTTTTTTCGCAAATAAGATGATTAAAGTTAAATTTACCTAAAATTAGCTAAGCCCGCATGTGTCTGTTTTATCTAAAACTGGCTATTATTCAGTAACCAGGATAAGATTATTTTAGATTCAGGGATAAATCTGAAAATTAATACGGAACTAATGAAATTAATCTTATTAAAATCAAGACAGTGGAATTGTGTCGGCAATTGCTCCAGGATGTCCTCTCTCATCTTTAATGCGGGGCGAGTGCAATGATAATTACGCTAGATAATGCTTACCAGTCTGAACTATTGTTCATGCCTGCCCGTAATAGTGCAGGTGAGCTTAAAGGTTTAGAGGTTCTGGTTAACTTTACTGGCGTCGGCACTGATGTAAGGATCCCCACTGACCTCGTTATCCCTCGTCTTACAGCGACAGAAGAGTTAGCGTTGTTTAACGAGAAACTGCAATTGCTTGATACCTGCAAACTGTTTTTTATTCAGCATCAGTTAATTGCATGGATCAATATTACACCTGTTATTGTTGAGTTTTTATTAAGCAATGGAAACGCTGTTTCAATCCTTGAGCGTTATCCGTTTATTGAGTTTACTGTTAATGAGAACTATCCAGGTTTAAATAACGGAAAAGACGATCTCCAGTTGGCAAGAATGGCGATTCATTTCCCGTTGGTTCTGGCAAACTTTGGTGCAGGCGCAGCATCCCTCAAAGCCGTCTATGATGGATTATTTAAACGGGTGATCATCGACAAAGGGTTCATTCAGCAGCGTGCATCGGAGCTTTCTTTTGAACCTTTTATGCGTGCAATTCTCTGGCAGATAACACCCCATTGCCAGTCTGTCATCGTAGCCGGAATCGACGATCACAACCTGTTGCAACGTGTCTTGTCCTTTAACGTCGGCGCGATGCAGGGAGCGCTCTGGCCAGCGGTCAGTGCAGAGCACGTCACCACGCTGGTTCAGCGATAACCCTTTCTTTCGCCCGTGTTTAAGTGCGGGTAAACCCTCTACACTAAAAGCAGGAGGACTTATGACCCTGTCTTTTACTGCTCACTGGCATGACGAGTTGCCTGGTTTTTACACAGCACTCAAACCAACACCCTTACAAAATTCGCGTCTTATCTGGCACAACGATCGGCTGGCAGAGGAGCTGGCGATTCCACCTGCCATGTTTCAGCCTTCAGACGGCGCTGGCGTCTGGGGGGGCGAAAAGCTCCTCACAGGCATGAAACCCCTGGCTCAGGTCTATAGTGGACACCAGTTTGGCGTCTGGGCGGGGCAACTGGGCGACGGCAGGGGGATCCTGCTTGGTGAACAACAGCTTCCCACCGGGGAGACGGTTGACTGGCACCTGAAAGGCGCAGGCCTTACCCCTTACTCGCGGATGGGGGATGGGCGTGCGGTATTACGTTCAACGATTCGTGAATGCCTGGCATCTGAAGCGATGCATGCGCTGGGGATCCCGACCACTCGTGCGCTGTCGATTGTCACCAGCGACACGCCGGTTGCGCGCGAAACGATGGAAAAAGGGGCGTTGCTGATGCGCATTGCGCAAAGTCATTTGCGCTTTGGCCATTTTGAGCACTTTTACTATCGCCGCGAGACGGAAAAGGTGCGTCAGCTTGCAGACTACGCTATCGCTCATCACTGGCCACATTTGCAGGATGAGGATGATAAATACGTTCTCTGGTTCCGGGATGTGATTGCCCGTACTGCATCAATGATCGCGCGCTGGCAAACGGTAGGATTCGCCCACGGCGTCATGAATACGGACAACATGTCGCTCCTGGGGTTGACCTTTGATTACGGTCCGTTTGGGTTCCTTGATGATTATCAGCCGGGATATATCTGTAATCACTCCGATTATCAGGGCCGTTACAGCTTTGACAATCAGCCTGCGGTTGGATTGTGGAACCTGCAACGTCTTGCGCAAACGCTGTCACCGTTTATCGACGTTGATGCCTTGAATGACGCGCTCGATAGCTATCAGGATATTTTGCTGCGTGAATACGGCATGCTGATGCGCAATAAGCTGGGGCTGATGACCCAGGAAAGGGGGGATAACGAGATCCTCAATGACCTGTTTGCCCTGATGGCGCGTGAAGGCAGTGATTATACCCGTACTTTCCGGATGCTGGGCCAGACGGAGCAGCACAGTGCCGCCTCACCGTTGCGGGACGAGTTTATCGACAGGCAGGCGTTTGACGACTGGTTTGCCCGGTACCGCACGCGGTTGCAGCAAGAGCAGGTTGACGATACCACCCGGCATGCGCAGATGAACGCGGCGAACCCGGCGATGGTGTTACGCAACTGGCTGGCCCAACGGGCGATTGAGCAGGCAGAGCAGGGTGAGTATGACGAGTTACACCGTCTGCATGTGGCGTTACGCACGCCGTTTGCCGACAGGGATGACGATTACGTCAGCCGCCCGCCTGACTGGGGCAAGCGGCTGGAGGTAAGCTGCTCAAGTTAGTCATTTTGCCGGGTGACGCGACGCTCACCCGGCTTACCCGTCACTGTGCGACCCACCCACCATCCATGTTCCATGCGACGCCCCGGACATTTACGGCGCTGTCGCTGCACAAAAATAGCGCCAGTTCGCCCAACTGTTCCGGGGTGACAAACTCACCTGAAGGCTGTTTCTCCGCCAGAAGCTGGTCTCGTGCCTGGTCTGGTGCGACGCCATCGGCAATGCGTTTGTCGATTTGCTGTTGTACCAGAGGAGTCAGTACCCAGCCCGGGCAGATCGTATTGGCGGTAATCCCCGTGCGGGCGGTTTCGAGCGCCAGGGATTTCGTAAAGCCCACCACGCCATGCTTGGCGGCGACATAGGCCGACTTTTCTTTTGACGCGACTAGCCCATGAACGGAGGCAATGTTAATGATACGGCCCCAGTTTTTCTCACGCATGGCAGGCAGTGCCAGCCGGCTGGTGTGAAACACGGAAGAGAGATTCAGCGCGATAATGTCGTTCCATTTCTCTACCGGAAATACCTCAACAGGGGCCACATGCTGTATTCCGGCATTGTTAATCAGAATATCCACACTACCAAACTGCGATTCGGCGTAGCGCATCATGGCTTCAATTTGCAGTACGTCACGCAGGTCTGCATCGTGATAGCCCGGCTTTTGGCCGAGTTGCGCAATCTCTTCTCTTGCTGATTCGCTGTCGCCGAAACCGTTGAGGATCAGCTGCGCCCCGGCCTTCGCCAGCACGCGGGCGATCCCAAGTCCAATACCGCTTGTCGAACCGGTCACCAGAGCGGTTTTACCCTTCAGATTCATTTTTCTCTCCTTAAACAATGCCGGTCAGATAGAACACGGCAATGACAAAAAGCACTGCCAGACTTTTTATGAGGGTGATGGCGAAAATACCGCCATAGGCCTGACGATGACTCAGGCCGGTGATTGCCAGCAAGGTAATCACCGCGCCATTGTGGGGAAGCGTGTCCATACCACCGCTTGCCATCGAGGCCACGCGGTGCAGTACTTCCAGAGGAATATTGGCGGCGTGCGCAGCGGCAATAAAGCTGTCAGACATTGCCGCGAGTGCAATGCTCATCCCCCCGGAGGCGGAACCGGTGATCCCGGCGAGGACGGTCACGCTGATCGCTTCGTTTAACAGCGGGTTTGGGATTGCGGCCAGCCCTTTTGACAGCACCAGAAAACCAGGCAGTGCAGCAATAACGGCCCCGAAACCATATTCAGAGGCCGTATTCATCGCTGCCAGAATGGCGCCGCTAACCGCCGTCCGGCTGCCTTCAGCCAGACGCCCGCGGATATTGCGAAAACCAAAAATCAGCACCAGCATGATGCCGGAGATCAGCGCCGCCTCAACGGCCCAGATGGCGGTGATCTTGCTCACCTCGGTCACAATCGGCTTCGCCAGGCCGGGTAGGGTAAGCTCATGGCTAGTACCGTACCAGCCAGGGATCCAGCGGGTAAACAGCAGATTCAGGATGCCCACCACCAGCAGCGGGGAGAGGGCAATCAGCGGATGCGGCAGATTAATGTTATCCGGCGTCTCAGGTTCATTTTTCAGATCCGTGCCGTAGCCTTCATTGTTATTGAACGCCTTACGACGCTGGCGCTCCAGCCAGAGCAGGCCAAATACGATAATAAACAGGGAGCCTATCAGCCCCAGCCACGGTGCGGCCCAGGCGTTCGTGCCAAAGAAGCTGGTGGGGATGATATTCTGGATCTGCGGCGTGCCGGGCAAGGCGTCCATGGTAAACGAAAACGCGCCCAGTGCCACGGTGGCTGGGATCAGACGTTTAGGGATGCCGCTCTGGCGGAACAGTTCGGCGGCAAACGGGTAGACCGCAAACGCCACCACGAACAGCGAAACGCCGCCATAGGTTAACAGCGCACAGACCAGAACAATGACCGGTATCGCGTGGCGACGACCGAGGATCCGAATAGCGGAGGCGACGATCGATCGTGAGAAACCGGAAAGCTCAATCAGCTTGCCAAAAACGGCACCCAGCAGAAACACCGGGAAGTAGAGCTTGACGAAGCCCACCATTTTTTCCATAAACAGACCGGTAAACGTCGGGCCAACAGCCCCCGGGTCGGTCAGCAACACTGCACCCAGCGCCGCAATCGGCGCAAACAAAATAACGCTATATCCGCGATAGGCCGCCAGCATCAGCAATGCCAGTGCCGCCAGGGCAATTAACACACTCATTACGACTCCTCACTATCATTGTTATATTCGGGTACCAACGAGATGTTTAACGCTCGACGGTCAGAGCGATGCCTTGTCCGCCGCCTACGCACAGGGTGACGAGTCCTTTTTTAGCCCCCTGACGCTGCATTTCGTACAGCAGCGTGACGAGAATGCGGCAGCCGGAAGCACCAATCGGATGACCCAGCGCAATCGCGCCACCGTTGACGTTCACCTTTGACTCATCCCAGCCGAGCAGCTTGCCCACCGCCAGCGCTTGCGCCGCAAAGGCTTCATTGGCTTCAATGAGATCCACGTCATCGAGCGTCCAGCCAGCCCGCGCCAGAGCCGTCTGACAGGCACTGACCGGACCAATTCCCATCACGGATGGGTCAACGCCCGTCACGGCGTAACTCACGATGCGGCCCAGGATCGGCAAACCGCTTTCCCGTGCTTTTTCCTCGCTCATCAACAGTACCGCAGCGGCACCATCATTGAGCGTTGAGGCATTACCCGCCGTGACCGTGCCTTCCTCGTGTAAAAACGCGGGGCGCAGTTGCGCGAGCTGTTCTGCGGTGGTTCCCGGCCGGGGCTGTTCATCACGGCTGATGATCAGGGGCGGCTTTTTACCCTGTTTCACCGTCACTGGCACTATTTCGGCGTCGAATCGACCGGATTCAGCCGCGGATGCAGCTTTTTGCTGCGACCGGGCGGCAAAGGCGTCCTGCTGCTCGCGCGAAATGCCGTACTGCCGGGCGATGTTTTCTGCGGTGATCCCCATGTGGTAATCGTTGAACGCATCCCATAGCCCGTCGGTAATCATGCTGTCCTGCAGGTCTGTATGACCAAAACGCAACCCTGATCGCGCACCGTCCAGCAGATAAGGCGCGTTGCTCATGCTCTCCTGACCGCCCGCGATAACCACGTCGGCATCGCCACAGCGGATCGCCTGCGCGGCCAGTTGCACCGCTTTTAAGCCCGCACCACACACCAGATTGACCGTTGTCGCGGGCGTTTTGACAGGTAACCCGGCGCGGATTGCCGTCTGGCGCGCGGGGTTTTGTCCACAGCCTGCCGTCAGCACCTGACCGAAGAGCAACTCGTCTATTTGATCTGCATGCAAACCGCTGGTCGCAAGCAGGTGTTGTACCGCTACTGCACCCAGTTCAACTGCAGAAAGGGAGGCGAGCGAGCCGCGAAAACCACCCACAGGGGTTCGCGCTGCCCCGACAATCATGACGTTTTTCATGTTGAGTCCTCAGCTGAAGCGCATCTCGCGAACGTCGTCCGCCACTGTTATTTTCCCGGCCGTTTTCGCCACGATCTCGTCGATACTCACCCCCGGAGCGTATTCCCGAAGAATGAACGTGCCGTCCTTGATCTCCAGTAACGCGAGGTCGGTTAAGACCCGACGGATGCAGCCCACGCCCGTGAGTGGCAGCGTGCAGCGGGGGAGTAGCTTTGACTCACCGCTTTTTGACGCGTGGGTCATTACCACTATGATGTTCTGTGCCCCGGCAACGAGATCCATTGCTCCTCCCATCCCTTTCACCATCTTCCCGGGGATCATCCACGAGGCGATATTCCCTTCGACGTCCACTTCAAACGCACCCAATACGGTCAGATCGACATGACCGCCACGGATCATGGCGAATGACTGAGCCGAGTCGAAAATGGCAGCACCGATCCGCGCGGTCACCGTCTGTTTACCGGCGTTAATCATGTCGGCGTCGAGGTTCCGTTCATCCGGGAATTCCCCCATTCCCAGCAGACCGTTTTCCGACTGGAGCATCACATCCATCCCCGGTGGAATGTAGTTCGCCACCAGGGTAGGGATGCCGATCCCCAGGTTGACGTAGTAACCGTCGCGCAGCTCGCGAGCGACGCGCATTGCCATCTGTTCACGGGTCAACATTGTCAGACTCCTTCCGCGCGCAGCGTGCGCTGTTCAATGCGTTTTTCAAACTGGCCGACAATCACTCTGTCGACGTAAATTCCTGGGGTGTGAATAGCGGACGGAGGCAGTTCGCCCGGAGGAACAATTTCTTCCACCTCCACAACGGTTATCCGGCCCGCCGTGGCCATCAGCGGATTAAAGTTTTGCGCGGTATGGCGATAGATAACGTTGCCGTACCAGTCTGCTTTCCAGCCTTTGATAAGCGCGAAATCACCCGTAATGGCCTCTTCGAGGACGTAGTGTTTCCCCGCAAACTGACGAATTTCCTTGCCAGTCGCCACGGGAGTGCCATAACCGGTGGCGGTGTAAAATGCCGGAATACCGGCTCCACCCGCGCGCACTTTTTCTGCCAGCGAGCCCTGAGGCGTGAGTTCAATCTCCAGCTCACCGCTCAATACCTGTTGCTCGAATAGCGCGTTCTCACCCACGTAAGACGCCACCACCTTGCGTACCTGCCGCGTCTCAAGCAGTATTCCGAGGCCGAAACCATCCACGCCGCAGTTGTTTGAAACCACCGTCAGATCGTTCACCTGACGGCGTCTGACTTCTGCAATCAGGTTCTCTGGGATGCCACACAAGCCGAAACCGCCTGCCAGCAAGGTCATTCCGTTCGTCAGCCCATCCAGCGCTTGCGCATAGCTACTGACGCGTTTATCCAGTCCCGCCATCGTCATCTCTCCCGTTGTCCGTGCCGGTATCATTAGGGGCGGTGACTCATTTGTTAATTTTGAATTTGTGACTCACTCATTTGGTTTTTTTATTAATTTACTGTTAACTAAATTTTTTCAATTAGTTAACAGGATGAAAAATGAGAATGAGTGTCAAACAGTTACGCGCGTTTTTAGCGGTAGCTCACACTCTGAATTTCGCGCACGCCAGCGAACGGCTAAATCTCTCTCAGCCAGCACTGAGCCTGACGATTAAAGGTCTTGAGGATGTGCTGGGAGGGCCGCTGCTGCAGCGGAGCACGCGTAAAGTGGCGTTGACACAGGAAGGGGAGACGTTTTTGCCCATGGCGCGGCAACTGCTTGCCGACTGGGATAACGTCGAAGAGGCGATGCATCAGTGTTTTACGCTACAGCGTGGCAAAATCTCGGTCGCGGCCATGCCGTCGTTTGCCGCGAATGTCTTACCGGAGGTACTCAAAGCCTTTCGCGATCGCCACGCCGGGATCAACGTCACCGTGCATGATGTCATCAACGAACACGTGATCGAGATGGTTCGGGAAGGGCGGGTGGAGATGGGGATCGCGTTTGAGCCGGCACCCACGCATAACCTGCTGTTTACGCCCCTGGGTCTCGACAGATTTGTCGCCATTGTGCCGAAAGATTCCTCTCTTGCCGGTAAAAAACGCTTGTCATGGGAAGAGCTGCTGACGCTGGATTTCATCACCCTGCAGCGACCCTCAGCGGTACGTCTGATGATGGAAGAGGAACTGGCCCGAAGCGGCAGAAAACTGGATGTGGCGCTGGAGAGTCATCAACTGGTGACGGTGGGGCGGATGGTCGCCAGTGGATTGGGCGGCAGCGCTGTTCCGGCATTGTGCGAAACACAGATGGCTGCGTTAGGCGCGGTCTGTATTCCACTGGATAACCCGCTTATTGAGAAATGCATTGGCGTGATCCATCCAGGGCACACACAGCTTTCAAAAGCGGCGCGTGCCCTGCTGGAAACACTGAAGGATTTTTATCAGCCTGGTCAGGGGGCGAGAAACACCTGCGGCGTGGCGTAATCTGGATGTCTGCCGACGAGCACTTCTGCCCCGTACCAGTGTGCCAGCGCATCAGCCTGCAAAACAGCTTCAGGTACGCCTTCGCAGACCAATCTGCCATTGTGTAACAGCAGGATCCGATCCGCCCACAGCGCCGCCAGATTAAGATCGTGCAGCACGACGCAGACGTGGAGATCTCCCTGATGGGTCAGGGATTTCAGCAGGCGCAGCAGATGTTGCTGGTGATAGAGATCCAGCGCAGACGTGGGTTCATCAAGGAACAGCCAGCCGCGCGGCGCACCCTCGTGCCACAGCTGCGCCAGCGCCCGCGCAAGCTGGATCCGCTGCTGTTCCCCACCGGAGAGTGCGGCAAACTGCCTGCCCGCCAGCGGTAAACATCCGGTAATCTGCATCACCTCCTGAACAACTGCGGGTTCGGGGTAGCGAGTCCAGGGAGCGCGGCCCATGCCGACTACCGCCTCCACAGGCCAGTCGAAGCCGAGCTGCGTGTTCTGGCGCATCACCGCCCGGCGGCGAGCGAGTCTTTCCGGCTGCCAGGCATTGAGGGGGATATCTGCCAGGTTGCACTGCCCGCCAGTAGGGTTTAAATAGCCCGTGAGCAGCCGCAGTAACGTCGATTTTCCGGCGCCATTCGGGCCAATCAACGCCACCATTTCACCCATGGATAAATCCAGGGATACCTCGTTTATAAGCGTCCGGTGTCCGGTGTGGAAATCTATTTTTTCTGCACAATAGCGTTCAGCCATGCTCGCCTCCACGACGAAAGATCAGCCACAGAAACCACGGCGCGCCGAGAAGGCTGGTCAGCAAACCAACCGGCATTTCCGCCGGGGCGACCAGGGTACGAGCCACCGTATCCGCAATCAGCAGCAGTGCCGCGCCGGCGAGTACAGATCCGGGGATCACCGCCCGGTGATCTGCCCCGAGCCACATGCGCATCAGGTGGGGGACCACAAGACCGACAAAACCGATAACGCCACTGACCGCTACCGCAGCGGCGACCAGCAAGGCGCTACACAGCAGCAGGATCCGCTGCACAACCGCAACCTCCACACCGAGATAGTGCGCTTCTTCTTCACCTAATTGCAGTAAATTGAGCGCGCTGGCAAGACGCCATATCACCAGAAGAGTGGGCATCATCAGCGAGGTGACGGCCAGCAATGTTGACCATTGTGCCTGGCCGAGGCTGCCCATACCCCAAAGTGAAAGCTGGCGAAGCTGTGCATCATTACTGAGCCATGACAGCACACCGACGGCTGCCCCGCACAGGGCATTAATGGCGATACCTACTAGCAACAACCGGGAGAGCGAGCTGTTACGCTGCTGGCTGAGAAGGAAAATCACGAAAGTGGCAGACAGCGCGCCGAAAAAGGCCGCGATCATCGGGGCATAAAGCATGACCAGTGCAGGTAACGAGAGCGGAATAACCACCCATAACGCAACGGCAAGCGCCGCACCGCTGCTGATCCCGAGCAGGCCCGGATCTGCCAGCGGGTTACGAAATAACCCCTGCATTACACAGCCTGCCAGCGCCAGTGAACCCCCAATAACCAGCGCCAACAGCACTCGGGGCAGGCGTATGGTCAGCCAGATCTGACGCAGCGCATCATCGCTGCCGTTCCACAGCAGGCTGACCGGTAGATGCAACGCGCCAAAACCGGTCGCCACGATCGTCATCGTCGTGAGGAGTGCGGTCAGTATCCACAGTGACAAGGTGATCCGTCGGGACATCAGGGTAGTTGCTCCGCTCTGACGCGCAACTGCTGAATTGCCTGCGGCGTTCGCACGCCAAACCCCAGAAGCGCCATATCATCAATTGCCAGCAGCTGCTTGTTGCGTCCCGCCGGCGTTTGCGCCAGACCCGGCAGTTTCCAGAGATTGTCTTCACCGCCCAGCGCGTTGATACCTTCCTGAGAAATCACCACCAGGTCGGGCTGGCTGGCAATCACGCCCTCCTGTGACAGCGGTTGATAGCGGGTAAAACCTTGCATCGCATTTCTAAGCCCCGCCGCCTGAATGGCGGCATCCGCTGCGGTCTGTTGTCCGGCAGCCATTGCGGTCATCCCTCCATGGTTGAGGATAAACAGCACCCGCTTGTTGAGTGGCGAGGCGGGCAGGGCGGTCAGGGCCTGACGTAACGTGTTACGCAGGATTTCTCCCTCAACCTCGCGATGTGTCGCTTGCGCGATGACCCGCACCTTTTCATCAATGACGCCCAGCGCGTTACTTGCCGGAACGGTGATGACCCTGATATGGCTTTGCTCAACCTGTTTTAATGCCAGAGACGGTTGCGCCTGGGCGCTTGCCAGCACCAGGGTGGGACGCATGGACAAAATGCCTTCCGCATTCAGCTGGCGCAAATATCCCACGTCAGGCAGATCGTTTGCTGCCTGTGGCCACTGACTGGTACTGTCGCGAGCCACCAGAGACGACTGTGCGCCAAGGGCAAAGACAATTTCCGTCACGTCGCCGCCAAGCGTAACGATTTTCTCCTGCGTGGCGGCAAACGCCATCAGGGGCAGGGCGCTGAGAACGGCGATCCATTTTTTCATGCGGCCAACCCTTTCGCCGTTAAGGCGTCAATCTGGCTACGCCATTGGCTCTGTTCCGGCTCGCCTTCGGTACGCTGACCATACAGCTGAGCGATTTGCGTGCCGTCGGCGGCAAACAGCTCCAGGCTAGTGACATGCCCGTCAGCCGTCGGTTTGCGCGTGACCCACGTTTCCGCAATGGCTTCTTCAAGCAGATGCAGGGTAAAGGTCGGGTTAAAGATGTTGAGCCAGCCTTTCATCGGCACCAGCTTTTCCACCGCGCCGGTGAAGATCTGCACGCAGCCGCGGTTGCCGACAAACACCATAATTTCGTTGCCGTCCTGGCGCGCCGTCTCCAGCAGCTGCGCCAGCGCGGAGTTCTCTACCCTGCAGGCCAGATCGTCACCCACCAGGTTAAACGCCTGCTGGCGGCTGAGATTGTGGCGCTTCAGCAGGCCGAAGAACTGGTGCACGTCGGTCATGGCGCGCCACTCTGTGTCCACGAGCGCGGCTTGCGCGTTTTCTGCGTGAACCGGGACATCGGCCACCTTTAACGCCAGCGGTGGATTATCGGCAAAGATAAAGCGGCTCAGTACGTCGCTCCAGGCGGATACGTCGGTGCTATCGGTGGCGTAGACCTTCAGCAGCGCATCACCATGATGGTCGAAGAACTGGATGCTCTGACGCTCGCCGCGCGCGGTAGCTTCACTGATGTGAAAAACGCTCGCCCACTGATTGAGGAACAGACGCAGATCCAGTCCGCGTGGGTTCAGTACCAGCCCGGCGTGACCGTGGAGATGCTGATTGGTGAAGGTCCCTACCTGCTCGTGAACGGCATGGTCATTGCGGCAAATGCATTTGGTTTCGCCCACGGCTTCCAGCGCGCCAAGGATATCGCGGATCTCACCGTTCAGGCGCCAGGCATCGTGGCCGACGCGGGCAAAGGTCAGTTCAGCTTCACTGATGTTCATTAAACCTGCGATGTCACGCGCGTACTTACCCGGGTTTTCTTCTTTTAGCTCAAGCCAGCGTGTGTAGTGATTCATTGTCTCGTCCTTCTTCATGGATGCCCCGGTGAACCGGGGCGAGGGGGTTACCACTGATAGCTTACGAAAATCTTGCCGTTGCGACCGTCCTGCGGAATACCCTGCGGTGACCAGTATTCTTTGTCGAAGGCGTTACCCAGCACCACCGTCGTTGTGATGCCTTTCAGTTGTGCCTGACCCTGATAGCTGACGTAGAAATCGTTGACCGCGTAGCCAGGCTGCTTTTTGTAACTGCTGCTGATGTGCGTTGAACGGTCAACAAAGGTACCTATCCAGCCCACGGAGAAACCGCTTTGCGCTACCGGGATATCCAGCTTGCTGGTGACGGTGTCCGGGTTAATGCTGGAGATGTACTCTCCCGTGTCGGTATCTTTCCCGCGCGTGCGGTTATAGGCCAGGTCAAGGTTGAAGATCTCGGCGGAGTATTTCGCCATTACGTCCCAGCCCCAGATTTTGGCATTGGGAACGTTATAGGACATGGTGGTCGCCGCTGCGAAATCGACGGTAGTGGAGATGTAGTCTTTGGCTTTCGTATCGAAATAGCTCGCTTTGAACTCCAGCGCATCGTTCGCCAGCATCAGATCGTCAAAGCGCAGACCAAAACCGAACTCCTGAGTTTCATTGGTCTCCGGACGCAGGTTCGGGTTTGGCACCCAGTAGTTGGTATAGAAGCGGCCGATCGAGAAGTGCTTCGCATCGTTATACATTTCACCCATGGTCGGCGCGCGGAAGGCCTGCGCGTAAGAGCCGAACAGCATTAGCCAGTCGGCTGGGCTGACGGTTAACCCGGCGCGGGATGACCACTTATCGGCATCCACATCGTCATAACCATCACTGCTGCCGCGATAGTTGTCATAACGCGTCCCCCCCAGAAGGGTGATGGGCAGATCGCGCAGGGTAATTTCATCCTGCAGCCAACCGGAGCTGAAGTCGATTTTTGCGTCCGGGAAACCGGTCGTCGCACCGCCCGGGCTTTGCTCCTGGCGGTAATATTCTCCGCCGTAGGTCAGGAGGTGTGAGGCAAAGGAGTCGCTAAACAGTCGGGTGCGGTTTTCCACCTTCCCACCTTTCGTGGTTTGCTTGCGGAATTCACCGCTGCCGTTGATGTTCTGGGCGTTAATGCGCGCTTCAGACCAGTAGATTTTGGCATCGGCGTTCAGCCAGTCATTGCCTTCCGGCGCGATGTTGTAGCCCAGCTGAGCGTCACGCTGGATGGTGGAACGGTCAGTCATGGGGTTGCTGGAGGCATCCGCTTTAATGGTTTGCGGATTTTTGGGTTCCTGTGCGTCGTTGTTATAGTAGCGCAGGGAGCCGCTCAGGGTCTGCGCCGGGTCGATTTTCCATCGACCTTTTGCCAGCATGTTGTTAATGGATTCATCATTTGGTGCTGCTGTACCGTTGCTCTGACGAATGTCACCCCGGTCACGGCTCGACCAGGAGACCAGACCGTCCAGCGTGTCGGTGCGGCCAAACGCGCTGGCCCCCATTCCGAGGCTATGATCGCCCGTTGCACCCGTAGCAAATACGCGGTAGCCGCTGTTTTTTCCCGGCTCCAGCAGGTCTTTGGCGTCGGCAGTATCATAGGAGATCACGCCGCCCAGCGCGCCACTTCCGTAGAGCAGGGCGGATGGTCCACGAACCACTTCAACACGTTTAATCAGCGACGGATCGAGGAAGGTGCTGTTCAGGTGGCCGGTATCGGTTCCCTGGCGCACGCCGTCAACCAGCACCAGCACGCCGCGGCGGTCATAACCGCGCAGGTTCACGTCCTGCCCGTTGGTGCGCCCGGTGCCGTCCAGTGTGAGACCAGGAACGTTACGCAGCAGGTCGGCAGCAGAGCTGGCGGTTTGTTTCTCAGGCGCGCTGGCGTCAATCACGCTCACCATCATCGGAGCTTCAAAGGCGCTGCGGGCGTTGCCCGTGGCGGTGACGGTAATATCATCTGCGGCAGCAAACGCGACGCCCGGCAGGGTACTGACGACTGCCAGAGCCAAAATTGACGGGCGTAAAGACGCGGAATGCAGGTATGGCATAGCAACTCTCCATTAAGAATCGAAAGCGCTGGCTGCCTGGGGAACACCTGGGTGGCTGGCGAAGTTATCGTGTTGTTTATTTAGTCAGGATCAGTTTTCCGGCATGGGTCTGGCGTAGCAGGTAATACTGACCGTCATGCTCGATAATCACCCGCCCCTCATCGCCGAGCAGGGCTTTGCTGTCAATCCGACGCTCGGTGGAGGCAGGGGCTGTGTGTGTTTTTTCTGGCGTTACCGCGTTGTTATCCGTACGTGACATAATGTTTATAAATGACAACCAATGTAACAATGATAATCATTATCAATAAACTGTAAATTCACAGCAAGCGTTTTTGTGAAAAAAGGGTGAGAGGATCAAATTTGGGGGTGAAGTGCGGCTTGATGCCCTCACCCCGCCCCTCTCCCACAGGGAGAGGGAGAAGGACTGGATTTTAGAAGCGCGTATCTACCGCAGAAGCCAGTTTCTCCAGCAGCAGTTCGCTGTCTTCCCAGCTCAGGCACGGGTCGGTAATTGATTGACCGTACACTATTGGCTGTCCGGCAACGATCTTCTGCGTGCCTTCCTTGATGAAACTTTCGGCCATAATCCCCGCGATGGCGGTTGAGCCGCTGCGGATCTGCTGGCAAATTTCATCGCACACATCCAGCTGGCGGCGATGCTGTTTCTGACAGTTACCGTGGCTGAAATCCACCACCAGATGTTCCGGAAGGTCGAACTCTGCCAGTGTTTCACAGGCGGCCGCAATATCTTGTGCATGGTAATTGGGTTTCTTCCCACCGCGCATAATTATATGCCCGTACGGGTTACCGCTGGTCTGGTAGATGGTCATGTGACCGCTCTTATCCGGCGACAGGAACATATGGCTGGCACGGGCAGCGCGGATCGCATCTACCGCGATACGGGTGTTACCGTCAGTTCCGTTTTTAAAGCCGACCGGACAGGAGAGGGCGGAGGCCATCTCGCGGTGGATTTGGCTTTCGGTGGTACGTGCGCCAATTGCGCCCCAGCTGATGAGATCGGCGATAAACTGCCCGGTCACCATATCGAGAAATTCGGTCGCCGTTGGTACGCCCAGTTCATTGACCTGCAGGAGCAGTTTGCGCGCCAGCTCAATACCGTGGTTCACGCGGTAGCTACCGTTCAGATCAGGATCGGAAATCAGGCCTTTCCAGCCCACTACGGTCCGCGGTTTTTCAAAGTAGGTTCGCATCACGATCTCAAGGCGATGCTGGTATTTGTCCCGCAGCCCCTGAAGTCGTTTGGCATAATCCATTGCGGCATCCAGATCGTGGATGGAGCAAGGCCCAATCACTACCAGAAGACGTTTGTCTTCACCATTCAGGATTTTTTCAATGCGCCGGCGGGAAGCCGTGACATGTTCCGCAACGGTGGCGGAAACAGGATGCCGCAGTGCCAGTTCAGCTGGGGTAACCAGGCTGTCGATGCGCGCAGTGCGGAGTTCGTCGGTTTTATTCATGGAATGTCTCAGAAAATTTTTGCTTCATCGGCAGACTACCGGGAAGTGATGGGCATCACCTTAAACCAATCCCTGCTGATTTCAAGTTCGGGGCGACACCGCCCCGTGGTTGCCGATGATGATACCTGAATCTGAGCTAATGTACTAGCATATTAGTACATGCGGCGATTAAGCCCCATGATGTCGAGAATTTTGGTGGCAATTTCTTCAACCGAATAGTTGGTGCTGTTCAGCCACGGGATCTGGTTTTTGCGGTACAGCGCTTCCACTTCGGAGACCTCCATCCGGCACTGGCGCATGGAGGCGTAGCGGCTGTTCTCGCGGCGTTCTTCGCGGATGGCGGCAAGGCGTTCCGGGTTGATCGTCAGGCCGAACAACTTATGTTGCAGAGGCTTAAGGGCGGCAGGTAGCACCAGGTTATCCATGTCGTCAGCAATAAAGGGGTAGTTTGCGGCACGAATACCAAACTGCATCGCCAGATAGAGGCTGGTTGGCGTTTTGCCGCAGCGCGATACGCCAAGCAGGATCACCTGCGCCTGGTCAAGATTACGCAGCGAGATACCGTCGTCATGTGCCAGGGTGTAATCAATGGCAGCGATACGCGCATCGTACTTGGTCAGATTGCCGGGGTTTAGCCCGTGGGTACGATGAGCGATCGGGGTCGGATCAAGCTTAAGCTCGCTTTGCAGCGGAGCCACCAGTGCCTGGACGATATCCTGACAGAAGCCTTCACTTTGCAGAATGATGGAGCGAATCTCGGGGATCACGATCGAGTAGAATACCAGCGGGCGGACGCCGGTCTGCTGGTAGATGGCATCAATCTGGTCCTTCACCGCTTTGGCGCGGCTCTCATTTTCGACAAACGGCAGCGTGATGCTGTTAATCGAAACGGGAAACTGCGACATCACCGCATGGCCCAGCACCTCGGCGGTGATCGCCGTACCATCAGAAATATAAAAAACGTGGCGATCGACAGCATTATCCATTTTACTCACCCTGAATATCATACCTAATTGCCTGAAAGCATAAATTAAAAAAGTAAATTACACAGCAAAGAACTTATCTTAATTATAAATGAAACGATGTTTTTGATTTTCCTGAAAAGTGGATTTCATTTTTCAAATAGCGACTTTATTTTTGTGGTTTCTGGCTGAATATATAGGAATCATCGGGTTCGTGGGTGATGGGAAAGTATCCGAAAAGTTGAAAATTTAAATTGCTTACACGATTCACCGTTTTTTTAGCGCTAATAAATATGCCACTATAAATACGTAGTCAGGTGTTACTTACTCCGATCAAATATCACAAAAGGATTGTTTCGATGTCCAACAATGGCTCGTCACCGCTGGTGCTTTGGTATAACCAACTCGGTATGAATGATGTAGACAGAGTTGGGGGCAAAAATGCCTCCCTGGGTGAAATGATTACAAATCTGTCGGGTATGGGTGTCTCCGTACCAAACGGGTTTGCCACAACTGCCGATGCGTTTAACCTGTTTTTAGACCAGAGCGGCGTGAACCAGCGCATTTACGACCTGCTGGATAAAACGGATATTGATGACGTTACCGAGCTTGCCAAAGCCGGGTCACAAATCCGCCAGTGGATTATCGACACACCTTTCCAGCCGGAACTGGAAAAAGCCATTCACGATGCGTACAACCAGCTCTCTGCTGACGATGCGCAGGCCTCCTTTGCCGTGCGTTCTTCTGCAACCGCAGAAGATATGCCAGACGCCTCGTTTGCCGGGCAGCAGGAAACCTTCCTGAACGTGCAGGGATACGATGCCGTGCTGGTGGCGGTGAAGCACGTGTTCGCTTCCCTGTTCAACGACCGTGCCATCTCTTATCGCGTGCACCAGGGCTATGACCATCGCGGCGTAGCACTTTCCGCAGGTGTACAGCGCATGGTGCGCTCGGACGTGGGCTCTTCCGGCGTGATGTTCTCCATTGATACCGAGTCCGGCTTCGACCAGGTGGTGTTTATCACCTCCGCGTGGGGTCTGGGTGAGATGGTGGTACAGGGGGCGGTCAACCCTGACGAATTCTACGTCCACAAGCCTACTCTGGCCGCGGGCCGTCCGGCGGTGGTGCGCCGCACCATGGGCTCGAAAAAAATCCGCATGATCTATGCCCCAACCCAGGAGCATGGCAAGCAGGTTAAAATTGAAGATGTACCGCAGGAGCAGCGTGACCGCTTCTCCCTGACCGACGCCGAAGTGCAGGAGCTGGCGAAGCAGGCGGTACAGATTGAAAAACACTACGGTCGTCCAATGGACATCGAATGGGCGAAAGACGGGAACACCGGCAAGCTGTTTATTGTCCAGGCGCGTCCGGAAACCGTCCGCTCTCGCGGTCAGGTGATGGAGCGCTACACGCTTCACGCGCAGGGCAAAATCGTGGCGGAAGGCCGTGCCATCGGTCACCGTATCGGTGCCGGCCCGGTGAAAGTGATCCACGACATCAGCGAGATGAACCGCATTGAGCCTGGCGACGTGCTGGTGACCGACATGACCGACCCGGACTGGGAACCGATCATGAAGAAAGCGGCGGCTATCGTCACCAACCGCGGCGGCCGTACCTGTCACGCGGCGATCATTGCCCGCGAGCTGGGTATTCCTGCGGTTGTCGGCTGCGGTGACGCCACCGAGCGCATGAAAGACGGACAGAACGTGACCGTCTCCTGTGCCGAAGGCGATACCGGCTATGTGTATGCCGATATCCTCGACTTCAGCGTGAAGAGCTCCAGCGTGGATACCATGCCGGATCTGCCGCTGAAGATCATGATGAACGTGGGTAACCCGGACCGCGCGTTTGACTTCGCTTGCCTTCCGAACGAAGGCGTGGGCCTGGCGCGCCTGGAGTTTATCATCAACCGTATGATCGGCGTTCACCCGCGTGCGCTGCTGGAGTTTGACGACCAGGATCCGAAGCTGCAGAACGAAATCCGCGAGATGATGAAAGGCTACGACTCGCCGAAAGAGTTCTACGTCGGCCGTCTGACCGAAGGGATTGCCACCCTGGGTGCTGCCTTCTACCCGAAACGCGTGATCGTGCGTCTGTCTGACTTTAAGTCTAATGAATATGCCAACCTGGTGGGTGGCGAGCGCTACGAGCCGGAAGAAGAGAACCCGATGCTGGGCTTCCGTGGTGCCGGACGCTACGTGTCCGAGAGCTTCCGCGACTGCTTCGCGCTGGAGTGTGAAGCGGTGAAACGCGTGCGCAACGACATGGGACTGACCAACGTCGAAATCATGATCCCGTTTGTGCGCACCGTAGATCAGGCGAAAGCCGTCGTGGACGAGCTGGCGCGTCAGGGGCTGAAGCGCGGCGAGAACGGGCTGAAGATCATCATGATGTGCGAAATCCCGTCCAACGCCCTGCTGGCCGAGCAGTTCCTGGAGCACTTCGACGGCTTCTCTATCGGCTCGAACGACATGACGCAGCTGACGCTGGGCCTGGACCGTGACTCCGGCGTGGTCTCTGAGCTGTTCGATGAGCGGAACGAGGCGGTGAAAGCGCTGCTGTCGATGTCCATTCGTGCGGCGAAGAAACAGGGTAAATACGTCGGGATTTGTGGTCAGGGTCCATCCGACCATGAGGACTTTGCCGCATGGCTGATGGAAGAGGGGATTGATAGTCTCTCCCTGAACCCGGACACCGTGGTGCAAACCTGGCTGAGCCTGGCAGAACTGAACAAGTAACACCATCATAACCCGAAAAGGCGAGGAGATTATTCCTCGCCTTTTTTATTTCTCTTCTTATTTGCTCCCCATCACAAATAAAGTAAAAAACCAAATATCATAATTTGTCTGTTAATTTAGACAATTGTTAGCGCGCAAACCGTTGCTAATACTTGAGCCTTACTGCGCATTTCCCTACCGATGATGCGCAACTGGTTGAAATACGTTTTAACCTGATAAAAAGGCAAATAACAATGACACTTTCCTCTGTATTGCGTACCAAAGATAAAATAGGTTACGGCTTAGGTGATATGGCCAGCGCGCTGGTCTGGCAAACGGCTACGTTATTTCTTGCTTATTTCTATACGGACGTTTTTGGGTTGCCCGCCGCGATTATGGGCACCATGTTTTTAGTGGTACGCGTGGTCGATGCGTTTGTCGACCCGTGCATTGGTGCACTGGTCGACCGTACGCAAACGCGTCATGGCCGTTTCCGTCCATGGTTGCTGTGGTTCGCCATTCCGTTTGGCGTGAGCTGCCTCATCACCTTCTATGTTCCGGACGTGGGACCTACGGCGAAAATTGCGTATGCCTGCGTGACCTACGCGATCTTAAGCCTGATTTATTCCGCGATTAACGTACCTTACTGCGCCATGCCCGGCGCGCTGACGCTGGATCCGCGCGAGCGTCACTCTCTGCAGTCATGGCGCTTTGGCCTGTCGTTTATCGGTGGGTTGATTGTTACGGTTATTGCCCTGCCGCTGGTCTCATTGTTTGGACAGGGCAACGTGCAGAAAGGCTATTTCTATGCCATGAGCCTGATGGGACTACTCGGGATTGTACTGTTCTTCTGCTGCTTCCTGATGACTCGCGAGCGTTATTCTCCGCGCAATGATACCTCCGGCTCCATGCTCACCGATTTAAAACTGCTGGCCGGAAACAGCCAGTGGCGTATTGTGTTCGTGTTTAATATTTTGCTGTTAACGGCGGTGGTGACGCGCGGTTCCGCCACCATGTATTACGTCAACTATGTGCTGTTGCGTCCGGAGCTGGTTTTTGCCTTTATTGTTTCCGGAATGGTGGCCTCCTTAAGCGGCGCATTATTATCCGAACGGTTGCTGGGCAAATTTGACCGCGTCCGGGCCTACCAGTGGACCATTATTTCCTTCGTCATCTTCGGCGCGCTGATTTTCTTCCTTCCCCCTTCGCAGGTCTGGCTGATCTTTGGCCTCAATATTGTCTTTAGCTTTGTGCAAAACCTCACCACACCGCTCCAGTGGACCATGTTCTCCGATGTGGTCGACTACGAAGAGCACCGCAGCGGTCGTCGCCTGGACGGGCTGGTTTTTTCCACCGCGCTGTTTGCCATCAAATTTGGCCTGGCGCTGGGTGGGGCGGTCGTCGGCTGGGTCCTTGGTATGGTGGATTACGCCCCGGGACAGGCAACTCAGGCACCGCATGTTCTCTCTACCATTAATGCACTGTTCACCCTTATCCCTTGCGCGTTGTTCCTCTGCATGGTCGCGCTGCTTGCTATCTACAAACTTAACAGCCGGCTGGTGGATTCCATTGCCCGGGAGCTGGCCAGCAAACGTGAGGTGAGACCTGACCTGGGGCAACTCAGCCCGGCAACCCCTTCCGCACTACAGGAGTAAAACATGACAGCTATCTATAAGGACGCGGGACGTCCCGTGCACGAGCGCGTCGCCGACTTACTGGCACGTATGACCCCGGAAGAGAAGTTTGCCCAGATGCATGCGTACTGGCTGATCCTCGATGAAAACGGTAACCATCGTGAGCGCAGCGATCTGAGTGACGAATTCTCCGGCGTGAGCGAGCAGGCTGCGCTGAGCGAACGGCTAAAGCTGGGCGTCGGGCAGATCACCCGTCCGCTGGGTACCCATATCGTCGACGCGAAAACTGGGGTGCGTGCCGCTAACCGCCTGCAGCGCATGATGATGGAGGAGACGCGTCTCGGCATACCGGCGCTGTTCCATGAAGAGTGCCTGGTGGGGCTGCTGTGCAAAGACGCTACGCTGTTCCCGTCGTCGCTGAACTACGGCTCTACCTGGGATCCTGAACTGGTACAGCGCGCGGCAGAGCAGATCGGTAAAGAGGCGCGGTCCGTTGGCTGTCAGCAGGGGCTGGCGCCGGTGCTGGATGTCTCTCGCGATGTCCGCTGGGGGCGTACCGAAGAGACCTTTGGTGAAGATCCGTGGCTGGTGGGGGTGATGACCACCGCCTACGTGAAGGGCTTACAGGGCGATAAACGCGATCTGCTGGCGACCCTGAAACATTACGTGGGTCACTCGTTCAGCGAAGGCGCACGCAACCATGCGCCGGTCCACCTCGGATTCAGCGAGCTGAACGACACCTTCCTGCTGCCGTTTGAAATGGCGGTCAAGCTGGCAAACGCCGGTTCGGTTATGCCCGCGTACCACGATATTGATAACCAGCCGGGGCACAGCGACAGCTTCCTGCTGACCACCGTCCTGCGCGAGCAGTGGGGGTTCGACGGGATTATTGTCGCGGACTACGGCGGCGTCAGCCTGCTGCACCAGCACCACGGGATTTCCCACGACGCGGCCGAATCCGCTGCGCTGGCGTTCAACGCCGGGCTGGATGTCGAACTGCCGAAAGATGACTGCGCGCGGCATCTGGCGGAAGCGGTAGAGCGCGGGCTGATCTCTATGGCGAAGGTCGATGAGATTGTGGCGCGTACGCTGACGGAAAAATTCCGCCTTGGCCTGTTTGAAAACCCGTACGCGGATGAAAATGGTATCGATCTGCAAAACGATATGGCCCGCCAGGCCGCTCGGGAAGTGGCGACGAAATCGCTCACGCTGCTGGAAAACAACGGCATTTTACCGCTCGGGGGTAAACCCCGCGTGGCGGTGGTGGGGCCGACGGCGGACGACCCGCTCGCGCTGCTCAGCGGCTACAGTTTCCCGGTGCATTTGATCATCAGCGATATGGTAGAAGAGACCTCGCAGGTCACGACCCCGCGTGCGGCGCTGGAGCATTATCTTGGTGCCTCGCAGGTCCGCTACGCCAAAGGGTGTCACATTATCGAAAAACGGATGGCGGGCGCGCCGGTCTTCCCGGGCGACAGCGGCGGCAAACCGATGCAGCAGTCGCCGGTTTCTCAATGTACTGATTTGATCCCCGAGGCTGTTAACGCTGCGCAAGAGAGTGATGTTGTAGTGGCTTGCGTTGGCGACCTCGCCGGATTGTTCCAGAGCGGCACGGTAGGGGAAGGGTCTGATACCGATTCTCTGAATCTGCCGGGTGTGCAGCAGCAACTTCTGGAGGCGCTGGTAGCCAACGGCAAACCGGTGATTGTCGTGATGACCGGAGGGCGGCCATACAACCTGCAGGGACTGGAAGACAAAGTAGCGGCACTCATTATGGCCTGGGCTCCAGGGCAGGAAGGGGGCTGGGCGATTGCGGACGTACTGACAGGGCGTGCGGAACCGCAAGGGCGTCTGGTAGTGAGCGTGCCGAAAAGTGCCGGGGCAATGCCGTATTACTACAATCACAAGCTCAAAAGTGGCGGTACGCCGTTTGCGTTCCATTTCGGATCTCGTTATCCGTTTGGTTTCGGCCTTGGCTGGACGCAGTTTAACTGGGGAACGGCGAAAGTGGTGGCATCCAGCGTGCCGGTTGACGGTGAGGTGACGCTGAGTGTGGATATTACCAATACCGGAGAACGCAGTGGCAGCGAGGTGGTGCAGGTTTACGTCAGGGATAAGGTTGCCACGCAGGTACGGCCACTTCAGGAGCTAAAGGCATTCCAGCGCGTCACGCTCTCGCCGGGCGAAACCGCCACGCTCACCTTTATGCTGCCAGTTGAGATGTTCAACTTCACCCGTCGGGACGGAAAACGCATTGTTGAGCCGCGTGAGTTTGAGTTGCAGATTGGCGCATCGTCGACGGATATCCGCGAGGTGGTGACGGTTAATGTGACAGGTGAAACGCGGGTGCTGTCTGCGGAGTGGCGGATGCTCAGTAGCTGTCAGGTTAAGCGCGCAAATGAAGGCATTGCGGTGTGTTAATCAATCGGGATCAGATCGGTTACCTTTGTTCCTGAAGGAAAGAATGTTAGAACAAGCCCCTGATGGGGCTTTTATGTTTAAAACTCTCTTGAAAGAGTAATGTACCCGTTGAACCTTATAGAGCATTCATCTTTATTCATAAGGCTTGTGGCAATGAAAACAGACTTCTTCCCTGCTTTGTTTGTATATGTATATTTTGCAGTTATAGATTTAACATCGTTATCATAGAAGCTGTCAAAATATGACTTTTCATCTAATAGCGGTTTATTGTTATTTCTGGCCTTATCCTCTTCATAATCTATCTTTGCTAACTCCTCTGCATAGAATCTAGATATAGGTGTAACATCGAGGATTTTTACTTTTGCTTTCATCTCGTCTACAGTTGAAGTGTCAATTTTTAAATCTTTAGAAAGTGCATCAAATAAGGATGATTCCATCGCTGCATTAGGTAATTCACACCCCGATTGTGCATAAGATATAACAGGAATATTAAATAGTAGAAATAATAATCTCTTCATATTAATCCTCAACTACCAGTATCTTATCTGTGCTTTTATTGATCGTGATACGCCCCTTTAAACCTAATATAATGCAACCATTTGAGGCACTTGAAGGATGTGCTCCACTGTTGCCGTGAATCAGAAAACCATCACGCCCGCACATTTGATTTTCTGGATAAGGTGTCAGCCTCATAGTGTAGGCTTTTGTCCTCTTGTGATAGAAGGCCGGTCCAATAGTATAAGTGCCTCTAGGAAGTGGGCCTTTATCCTTTACACACTCATTAGCTGAATCATTCTTAAAACCCGGTTTACCTGCATACATTGCATCAAACTGGTATGTACCGTTAAGATAAAAACTATGAGCACTTACTTTATATACCCAAGTCATTACGCTACCTCCTTGTTACCATTCCAAGAGTCAGAATGAATAATATTACCATCTAAATAGTGCCATGTGATTTTTTCATAAGCTAAATAGAATGCTTCAAGATGGTTATGCTTTTCATATGTAGGATTTTTAATATCAAACATGAAAGGCTCTACTTCATTGATTCTGACATTATCTAACGTCACCCTAAAATACTCTTCCTCTTGTCCGTTATGATTAATGCGATAGAATTTTAATATAGCTTGCTTAAACCGCTTACCAGATGAAACACCTTGATAGATGTAAGGAGATGAACTGTCTACTTCTTTAATTAAAAAATAGTCTCCGTGCAGTCTCTTAGAAGTGATTTTCCCTGTTAAGTTATCAGTAGGTAGTTCTACGTTATGCATTAACTCTACAATCTCTATAGAACCTTCCCTACCGTGAACATCTACAGACCCTTTTACTTGATTTCCTGCATCATCAATCAGCCATAAATAAACAGGTATAGCCATTTTTAACCCTCCATTGAAAAGGGTTATGTTAGCACCATGATTAGCAGGATCAATTATTTAGATAATGAATGAATAAAGGAGAAATATCACTGAGAGGAAAGAAAAGCCCCTACCAATGAGCGGCAAAGGCTTTACCGGAATTGCGGCAAATAGCCCCGCTAAACGGGAAGTAAAACGGGGGCGATAGTGTAGCGGATTACACGGGATGGAACAATTTTTAAAAGGGTAATACACAAAAACAACCTTCTGATTTTTAGGGGAATTTTAAGAGGCGTACAGGGGGTAGCATTTACTGCTAATTACACGTTTAGCACACCAGTAGTACACTTAAATTTCACCGTACTTTGTAACTCACTGTTTTTAAGCGAAAAAAAAGCCCATCGTGGGAGATGGGCAAAGACTACACACAGCAATTCGTTGTTTCACTCAGGGGATTTCCATGCTTATAAACCAAGGTGTTGATTTATAACCGTGTGCTAATACTAGGCATTGTGTTATTTAGCGTCGATCAGATTCGTCTCAATAGTTAAAGAGACGTAAAGATTTCTTGAGGTTAGCAGCAGATTTAGTGCAGGGAAGGTGGGTCTGACCAGTGCTCAATGAATAAATACTTAAGTATTACTTAAGTATTAAGGGGCCGGGTAAGCATATCTTACCCGGCACTGCGGTTACTGACTGTTCTTATCTTCCAGCTCTTCCAGCTCATTCAGGATGAGGTCCGGGTCAGTACCCGGTGGCGGCACTTCATGCACCCAGGCGGAGAACAGACGCCATGTCACGGCGAGAAGCACCGGGCCAATAAACAGGCCAATCATGCCAAAGGCAATCAATCCACCAATAACGCCTGAGAGGATCAGGATCAGCGGCAGGTCAGCACCCATGCGGATGAGTATTGGACGAATGACGTTGTCCATCGTACCAACCACGCAGCTCCACACCAGCAGAACCGTTCCCCACGTGGTATCACCTGTCCAGTAAAGCCAGATGATGCTGGGTATCAGCACCAGCAACGGTCCCAGTTGCGCAAGACAGGTCATCAACATCACAACGGTAAAGACGGTGGCGTACGGCACACCGGAAATTGCCAGACCGATACCGCCCAGTATCGCCTGCACCAGCGCCGTTACCACAACGCCAAGCGCAACCGCGCGCACAGCCTGTGCAGCCAGCAGTACCGCTGCGTCACCCCGTTTGCCCGCCAGACGGGTAGCAAAATGACGAACACCCAAAGCAACTTGCTCACCACGCCAGTAGAGCAGGGCACTGAAGACCAGCATCAGGGTACAGTGCATCATAAAGCGACCAATATGCGCCGCCTGTCCCACAAACCAGGTGGTGGTGGTACCAATATAAGGACGCACTTTCGCCATCAACGCGCTGCCGCCCATCTCCAGCAGGCTATGCCAGCCGCTATAGAGTTTGGCACCCACCACTGGAATACTGTTTAGCCAGGCGAGATCCGGTAGCGTCAGCTCACCACTGGTAATGGCTCGAATTATCGGACCACTGGAATCCACCAGGCTATTCACCAGTAAAGCAATGGGAATAATAAACAGCAGGAACAACAAGAGTGTCATAACCAGCACCGCTAACCCGCGGCGGCCAAACAGCAGCTTCTGCAAACGCAACAGTAAAGGCCACGTGGCAACGACAACGGTCGCAGCCCAGGCGAAGCCGAGAATAAAGGGTTGAACAATCCACAGACACGCAATAATCATGAGAGCCAGGAACAGCACCGACAACAAGATTTGCGCAACATCCCTGGGCTGGCGAAGATTGACCATATTTGAAACTTCCTTTAATGAACACCAGCGTGGCTGGCGGGAACGGAAAACCGCGTCTCTCTAATCATTAGTGATCTCGGCGATTTTTGACAGGCGGATTTTGCCCGTAATTCTACGAAGCACATAAGAAAAAAATGTGATAAAACTTTCCAGACACAACGCAAACGATTTCAAATTACTCTAATTAGGGTCGACAGTCATGATCCCACAGATTTCTCAGGCACCTGGCGTCGTTCAGCTGGTGCTTAATTTTTTGCAGGCACTGGAGCAACAGGGTTTTACAGGTGATACCGCCACGAATTATGCCGACAGGCTGACGATGGCGACTGATAACAGTATCTACCAGCTTCTTCCCGATGCCGTTGTTTTCCCTCGTTCAACGGCCGATGTCGCGCTTATCGCCCGGCTGGCAACGCAGGAGCGGTTTGCTTCTCTGGTCTTTACCCCACGTGGCGGTGGCACCGGAACCAATGGCCAGGCGCTGAACCAGGGCATCATTGTTGATATGTCTCGCTATATGAACCGCATTATTGAAATCAACCCTGAAGAGGGGTGGGTGCGGGTCGAAGCGGGCGTTATCAAAGATCAGCTAAATCAGTATCTCAAGCCTTACGGCTACTTTTTTGCCCCGGAGCTTTCCACCAGTAACCGCGCGACCCTCGGCGGGATGATCAACACGGATGCCTCCGGTCAGGGCTCGCTGGTCTACGGTAAAACCTCCGATCACGTGCTGGGCGTGCGTGCCGTTCTGCTGGGCGGTGATATTCTTGATACGCAGCCGATGCCGGTCAAACTGGCGGAAACCCTGGGTAAAGATAACACCGCCAGAGGACGCATCTATCGTACCGTGCTGGAGCGCTGCCGCGACAACCGTCAGCTGATCCTTGACAAATTCCCCAAACTGAACCGTTTTCTGACCGGATACGATCTGCGTCATGTGTTTAACGATGATCTGACGCAATTTGATTTAACCCGCATACTGACGGGCTCCGAGGGAACGCTGGCGTTTATTACCGAGGCGCGGCTGGATATCACCCGGTTGCCGAAGGTACGTCGCCTGGTGAACGTCAAATATGACTCTTTCGACTCTGCGCTGCGTAATGCACCTTTTATGGTTGAAGCACAAGCGCTGTCTGTTGAAACCGTCGACTCCAAAGTATTAAATCTGGCCCGGGAAGACATCGTCTGGCACTCCGTCAGTGAGCTGATTACCGATGTGCCAGATAAAGTAATGCTTGGCCTTAATATCGTTGAATTTGCCGGCGATGACGCGGCGCTGATTGAAAACCAGGTGATGACGCTCTGTCAGCGGCTGGATGAACTTATCGCGCAAGGTGAAGGCGGGGTGATTGGCTGGCAGCTCTGTAACGATCTGGCCGGCATTGAACGTATCTACGCGATGCGGAAAAAAGCCGTAGGGCTACTTGGCAACGCGAAAGGGGCGGCCAAGCCCATTCCGTTTGCCGAAGATACCTGCGTTCCGCCTGAGCATCTGGCGGATTATATCGTCGAGTTTCGCGCCCTGCTGGACAGCCACGGCCTGAGCTATGGCATGTTTGGTCACGTCGACGCCGGGGTGCTGCACGTGCGTCCGGCGCTGGATATGTGCGACCCGCAGCAGGAGATCCTGATGAAACAGATCTCCGATGACGTCGTTGCGTTAACCGCGAAATATGGCGGCCTGCTGTGGGGCGAGCACGGTAAAGGCTTCCGCGCTGAATACAGTCCGGCATTTTTCGGCGAGCAGCTCTACGCGGAGTTGCGCAAAGTTAAAGCGGCTTTTGACCCGGATAACCGCCTCAATCCGGGGAAAATCTGTCCGCCTGAAGGTATGGATGCGCCGATGCTGCGGGTGGATGCCGTTAAACGCGGCACCTATGACCGACAGATCCCTATCGCGGTACGCTCCTCATGGCGCGGCGCGATGGAGTGCAACGGCAACGGCCTGTGCTTTAACTTTGATGTGAAAAGCCCGATGTGTCCGTCGATGAAAATCACCAGTAACCGTATCCATTCTCCGAAAG
Source organism: Enterobacter ludwigii (assembly GCA_023023105.1). Taxonomy (NCBI): domain Bacteria; kingdom Pseudomonadati; phylum Pseudomonadota; class Gammaproteobacteria; order Enterobacterales; family Enterobacteriaceae; genus Enterobacter; species Enterobacter ludwigii. Next base: position 1,940,180 of record CP083824.1, read on the forward strand.
GGCGTGCAACGCTGGTGCGCGAATGGCTGCGTCTGCTGGCCGACCGAGGAGTGGATCCGCTCAAGCTTGAGCAGGAGCTACCGGAAAAACGCGCCAGCCTGCGTTCGCTGATTGAGCGCACACGGAATAGCTGGCATGCAAATAAAGGCGAGTATGATTTCTCCCATGAGGTGAAAGAGGCGATGTCTGGCTGTCTGGCCTGCAAAGCCTGCTCAACCCAATGCCCGGTTAAGATAGATGTGCCGGAGTTCCGTTCGCGTTTTCTGCAGCTTTATCACACCCGATACCTGCGTCCGGTACGTGACCATCTGGTGGCGACAGTTGAAAGTTATGCGCCGCTGATGGCGCGTGCGCCAAAGACCTTTAACTTCTTTATTAATCAACCGCTGGTGCGCAAGCTCTCCGAAAAACATATCGGAATGGTCGATCTGCCGCTGCTGTCGGTACCGTCGCTGCAACGACAGCTCGTCGGACACCGCTCAGCGAACATGACCCTTGAACAGCTTGAGGCGTTAGCCCCTGAGCAAAAAGCGAATGTGGTGCTGGTGGTGCAGGATCCGTTCACCAGCTACTACGATGCACAGGTGGTGGCGGATTTTATCCGCCTGTCAGAAAAACTGGGTTATCAACCGGTGGTTCTGCCGTTCTCACCGAACGGCAAGGCGCAGCACATTAAAGGCTTCCTGAACCGCTTTGCGAAAACGGCACAGAAAACGTCGGACTTCCTCAACCGTGTTGCCACGCTGGGGATCCCGATGGTTGGTGTCGATCCGGCGCTGGTGCTTTGCTATCGCGATGAATACAAGCAGACGCTTGGGGATAAACGGGGGGATTTCCACGTCATGCTGGTGCACGAGTGGTTGCCGCTCGCACTGGATCAAAAAGCGATTCAGGATATCAGCGGGGAACCGTGGTATCTGTTCGGTCACTGTACGGAAGTGACTGCACTGCCGGGCGCGCCTGCACAGTGGGCCTCTATCTTTGCCCGGTTTGGCGCAAAGCTGGAGAGTGTGAATGTGGGCTGCTGCGGCATGGCCGGAACCTACGGACATGAAGTGAAGAATCACGCGAACTCGCTCGGCATCTACGAGTTGTCCTGGCATCAGGCGATGCAGCGTTTGCCGCGAAACCGCTGTCTGGCGACGGGCTACTCCTGCCGAAGCCAGGTTAAACGGGTAGAAGGTAACGGTGTTCGTCACCCATTGCAGGCTTTACTGGAGATAATTGGATGATCTGGAAACGTGCAGTGACGCTGCAGGCGCTGAACGCCATGGGCGAGGGCAATATGGTGGGACTGCTGGATATCCAGTTCACCCGCATCGGTGACGATGAGATTGAGGCGACCATGCCTGTCGATCACCGTACTCATCAGCCGTTTGGTTTATTGCACGGCGGCGCGTCCGTCGTGCTGGCTGAAACGCTGGGCTCTGTGGCAGGGTATCTCTGTACCGAAGGGGAGCAGAAGGTCGTCGGGCTGGAGGTGAATGCTAACCATATTCGCTCGGTGCGTAGCGGTCGTGTGCGCGGTGTTTGCCGCGCGCTGCACGCCGGAAGTCGCCATCAGGTGTGGCAAATTGACATTCTCGATGAGCAGGATCGTTTGTGCTGCTCGTCGCGGCTGACGACGGCAGTTGTGTAAAGTTTTCAGATGTTTTGCCTTTGGTCAAAAGTTAGCCACTGTGTTGTGATATAGTGGTCATGTTTTGTACATAAGTGAGGACATCATGGATACTGAAATAACCCCAACACAGCTGGCAATTGAATATTTACGTCGCGATAAGAGCAACCTGTCTCCGGCGCAGTACCTGAAAAAGCTGAAACAGCTTGAGCTGGAATTTGCAGATTTGCTGGCGCTCTCTTCGAATGAGCTGAAAGAAGAGATTTACTTTGCCTGGCGGTTGGGCGTTCACGTCCATTGAGTGTATGTAATGAAAGGGCCGCGCTTGCGGCCTTTTTTGTACCCGGAATTTAGTATCTGGCGGGGAGTTTATTGATTCTAATGAGCCTGCCTTCTTCCATCTCGATAAATCCACCGGTTTTTAAATCCGCCAGAATACGCATCACGCCGCTGCGGGAGAGCTGGGTTTTCTCCCGAATGTATCGCTCCGCCGTCACGCTGCGTCGATAGCCTTCGTCTTCCTCCATTAGCTTAACGAGCTGCTGGCGAATCATCTCATACGCAGTGGGGGCACCCTGGGGCATCACGTTGTTATAAAGTCGGCTATAGACAAACATCAGCTGTCTGGAGAGCAGACCCCATAGCCCTTTTTCTTTAATAATATCAGCCACCTGTTCAGTAGGGATACTACCAATCAGGCAAGGGCTCACCGTGATGAGGTAATCATTGAAATAGATGTCTGTCAGGTTAGCAAGACCAAACAGGGCAGGGCTGCGAGCGGTGGAAAGCATCATGTTATCGCTGCTGCGGTAGAGTGCAATCGTCCCCTCCAGGATTAAATAACAGATCCCCTGACCGTTAACCTCAAGGTTAAGTCGTTCGCCGCGGCCCGTTCGACGCACGGTGCAATAGGGCTCCAGATGCGCGATCAGTTCCTGGGCGTAAGGGGAGCCGCGAGACGATTTATCTGTAGAGGACATAGCCGTAAACCTGGAAGATGACCTTATGCTTATAGTTTCGCTCTTCTCTCGCGCTATCTCCAGATATTATTGTGCTTTCAGTACTTCCGGGGTAAATGGTTAACCTCTATCAGCACGCCACGTTCCATGGTGATGTATTTCCCCGTACGCAGTTCTGCCAGAATCCGCATTATACCGCTGCGGGAAAGGTAGGTACGGCTCTTAATGTAGGCCGCTGCGGTGATGTTTTGTCTAATTGCCTCAGGCTCCTGCATTAATTCAACCAGCTGAAAGCGGATGATATCGTATGCGGACATCTGTGAAATTTGTGCACAGTGCTCATACACCCGTGATGCTGTATAGATCAGCAATTTAGAAAAATGTTCCCAGAGATCGTGCTGTGCAACCACGTTGTTAAACGCATCCAGCGACATGCACGCTAATTCGGATGTCTCCAGTGCCCTGACGTAAAGATGTTCCGATGAAAACTGACTGCTAACACCCAGTATAAAGGGGGCTGATTCCGAATTTAACACAATGCCGTCGCCGCGGCGGTGCAGCGCCACGCTGCCGTGTAATAGCATAAAACAGTGGCGTTCGTCATTTCGGTAATATTGTACGACTTCACTTTTCGAAAGAATGATTTTCTCTGCGACAGGAAGGACATTATCAATTAAGCGCTCTATGTGCTTTAAGGGTTTTAATCCCAGCACCGATGATTTCTCATTGTCTAATTCGGTTGCAATTCGCGTGTTCATAATATACCTCACTTCAACAGGTGTGATCGTTTTTCAATCAGCGTGGAGAATTATCTTAAAAATCAGCGAAGCAGGGAATAACAGTCAAAAGTCTAATAATAGACCAGGAGGAGTAGGCATCTTAACGCTATGAATTTTATCGTTATAAGGTGAAGGTCTAAAAATAGACTGACGATAAAGCGCACAGTTTAAATGTTTATTTTTTGTTAAGCCCCAGTCTACAGCTAGACCTGAAAATAGATTGTTTCGCGGAAAAGAGTTGTATAAGTTTTGACTCGCCGACAGAAATGCCAATCTGAAACGCTCGCCATGATGAGAGTTTTATTTTGTTTCTGATGGCACCTAAAAATAATGGCAGAATGAGGATTGTCTGTTTTGCCTGAATATCAGTAATAAATAAAGTAATACAGGAAATGGCTTTATGAAAAAGAAAATTATTGCTGCCATGTTTGCGGCAGGCTCTGCATTGACAATGACTCAGGCTTTCGCTGCGGCAGGTACGGTTAATTTTAACGGTAATATTTTGGATAATGCCTGCGATGTAGATGTGGCATCCCAGAATCAGGTTGTGGTCCTCGGTGATTACTACAAAACGGAATTCCCGACAACGGGTTCCAGAACCGCGGCGACGCAGTTCGATATCGTACTGAAAAACTGCCCGGTGACCGTTACCTCCGCGAAGGTGCGTTTTGACGGAACGCCAGATTTAACCAACGCAAGCCTGCTGGCGATTGATTCCTCCGTTGTGGGTGCAGCAACGGGCGTGGCCATCAACCTGATGACGGCTGATAAGGCCGATTTACCGCTGCATGGTAGCAACAGCTATTCCTATGCTCTGAGCAGCACAACTGATAATACGCTCAATTTCTATGCTCAGTATATTTCGACTGCGGAATCAGTGACCGCGGGCCCGGCTAATTCGGTTGCTAACTTCTCTGTGGTTTATAACTAAGTCTTTTGCAGTAATCAGTATGGGGCCACCCGGCCCCTTTGTTTTATGAGGTATTCAATGCGTTTTATCAAAACAATCGGCCTGGCCGCGACAGCGTTACCGCTGACATTTTCAATGGCCAATGCCGGCGTCATTATTGGCGGCACGCGCGTTATTTTCGACGGTGCAAAAAAAGAAGCATCAATTAGCGTAGATAATGCCGATAGCGCTTCCTTTTTAATTCAGTCGTGGATTGATACACCGGAGGGAAAAGCAGATAAAGCGCCTTTTATCATTACGCCTCCGCTTTATCGACTTGATGGCGGCCAGAAAAATATCGAACGCATTGTCATGGCGGGTTCACTCCCTCAGGAACAAGAAAGTTTATTCTGGCTCAATATAAAAGCTATTCCTTCTGCAACGAAACAGGCTAACTCACTGCAAATTGCGGTGAAAACGCGTATCAAGTTGATTTATCGCCCGGCAAATCTTCACGCGTCAACGCCTGAAGAACAGGTTGAAAAATTAGCATGGCAACGCAACGGGAATGAAATTCAGGTAACGAATCCGACTCCCTATGTAATCAATTTTAATGAAATATCCGTAGGCGGAAAAAAACTGGATGATGTTTCGTATGTATTACCCGGCGCGTCGGCCCGGTTCCCGTTATCTCATGGAACCAACGGAAATACGCTGACGTTTAAAGTTATCAACGATTATGGAAGTCCCGGCGCTTTACATCAAGCCAGTTTGTGATTTTGAAAAACGGTAATACCTGCATTACTCAGGTCATCAGCAATGAAAATACAGCATTATAAAGTACGACCTCGACGTCTGGCGACACTCATCGCCCTGGTGATGACGGGTTCTTCACCCACGCTTTATGCCAGCGAAACGTTTAATACCGAACTGGTTGAGCTGGATAACCCGGGAATAGGGAAAGCAGATTTATCCGCGTTTGAAACAGGCTCTCAGGCACCGGGGACGTACCATGTTGATATTATTCTTGACGATCAGCTCATTGAGACCCGGGATATTACCTTTGCCGCAGCGAAATCGCCCGATGGAAATGACGTATTACAGCCATGCCTGAGCATTGAACAATTAAAACAGTGGGGGGTTAAGACTGCGCTTTTTCCTCTGTTGGGCTCAGCGAAAAGCGCCTGTGCCGATCTTAAAGCCATTCCGCTGTCCTCGACGGATTTCCAGTTCAACGCGCAGCGTCTGGTTATCAGTATTCCGCAGGCTGCTATCGATATACCGGCGCGTGGCTATGTGCCGCCGGAGATGTGGGACGAAGGTATCAATGCCGCCATGCTCAATTACAGCCTGAGCGGGGCCAACACCTGGGCGAAAACCGATGAGGCTGCCAGAACCGACAGCCTGTATGCCAACCTGCGTCCGGGGATCAACATTGGGCCGTGGCGTCTGCGCAACTACACCACCTGGTCCCGGGATGCGTCGGGTCAGGATAAATGGGACACCGTTTATACCTATGCGCAGCGGGCCGTTATTCCCCTGAAAGCGCAGCTGACGCTAGGCGACAGCTCTTCTCCGGCTGACGTGTTTGACAGTATGCCTTTTCGCGGCGGCCAACTGGCATCCGACGATGACATGCTGCCGGATTCCCTGAAGGGTTACGCGCCCGTGGTTCGCGGTATTGCGCGCACGAATGCGCAGGTGGTGGTGCGCCAGAATGGCTATCAGATCTACCAGAGTTATGTCGCCCCGGGGGCGTTTGAGATAACCGACATGTACCCGACGGGCGGTGCCGGGGACCTTGACGTGACGATCAAAGAGGCTGATGGAAGTGAACAACATTTCACCCTGCCTTACGCCTCACTGCCGGTGCTGCAGCGCGAAGGGCGTCTGAAGTATGCCATCACGGGCGGCCATTATCGTGCCTATAACAGCAGGGTGGAAAAGACGCCTTTCGGGCAACTGACCGGTATTTATGGTCTCCCGTATGGCCTGACGCTATACGGTGGCGTTCAGGGGTCAGGCAAGTACCGGTCGCTCGCCGTTGGGGTGGGTAAAAACATGGGGGATTTTGGTGCGCTCTCTACCGACGTTACCCAGGCCTGGTCTACACCGGATAAAACGGCAAAAACCAACGGGCAGTCCTGGCGCGCGCGGTACAGCAAGAACTTTATCGATACCGGAACGAACTTCTCTATTGCGGGGTATCGCTATTCGACCAGCGGCTACTACGGGATGCAGGAAGTGCTGGATTCCTGGGGGGACAGTACCTCGCTGCAGGACAGGCGGCGTAACCGCGCCGAATTGACCATGAGCCAGACGCTGGGCGGGGATATGGGTTCCCTGACCCTCAGCGCCGCGCGGGAAGACTACTGGAATTCGGGCAAATCGATGGCATCCTGGAGCGTCGGGTATAACAACTACTGGCATAACATCAGCTATGGCGTGACCTGGACATACAGCAAAAACGCCAGTGCAGCCTCTTATGGCACCGGGAGCAGCAAAACGTACGACCACGATCAGCTTCTGGCATTTAACGTCAGCGTGCCGCTGGAGAAATTCCTCCCGCAGACGTGGACGAACTATGGCATGAACGCCAGCAAGAATAACGGCACCACGCACAACCTGGGTATGAACGGCGTGGCCCTGGAAAACAATGCCCTGAACTGGAACGTGCAGCAGGGCTTCGGCACGGACGGCGTCGGATATACCGGCAACATTAACGGTGACTACAAAGGGACCTACGGCGAAGTGACGGCGGGCTATGGCTACGACAGGAGCAGCGAGCGTCTGAACTACGGCCTGCAGGGGGGGATTCTGGCCCACGCGGACGGCATCACCTTTTCCCAGCCGCTGGGGGAAACCAATGCCCTGATTAAGGCACCCGGCGCCCATGGGGTGGATATTCGAAACCAGTCCGGCATGCGAACGGACTACAGAGGCTATACGGTGGTTAGCAACCTCTCCGTGTACCGCAAAAACGACCTCACGCTCGATCCGGAAAATATGCCTGATGACGTTGAGCTGGAGATCAGTACGCGTACGGTCACGCCGACGCGAGGCGCGGTAGTCAGGGCTGATTACCTTTCCAAAGTGGGGCGCAAGGTGTTGATGACCTTGATGGACAACGGCCGCTTCGTTCCTTTTGGGGCGGTAGTGACGCTCGCTGGAGACGGTCACGGTAGCTTTATCGTCGGCGATCGAGGACAGGTCTATTTAACCGGCATGAGCGAGCAGGGGACGCTGGTCGTCGCGTGGGGAAATCAATCCGCCCAGCAGTGTCGTGCGGATTTCACCCTGCCGAAACAGGCCACCTACGGTGGCGTCACCCTCGTTAACGCTCTTTGCCGTCAGGGACATTAAGATGAAAACGATGAAATTTTTGCTGTTGCTGTGTTTTTTTGTGGGCTGGAATTATGCCCACGCCGGGACGTGCATGACGATCGTTCCGCAGACGTCTACGCTGTCGGTGGGCACCCTCACCGTGCAGCGCGATGCGCCTGTTGGAACGGTGATATTCTCCGGTGCTGCGTCGGGCACCGGATCGTATCTGACCGGTTGCACCAATCCATTAATGCTGGGTTTTAGCATGCGTTATAACGGCGCCACGCTCAGTACCTATGGGAATCATGTTTACAATACCAACGTCAGCGGGATTGGGATTCGATTTTCATCGAACAATTATTTCGAAAACCCGAGCAATACCTTCTCATATAACGCACAAACCTCATACGTCGACTGGTATGGCGGAAAAATTGAACTGGTGGTGACCGGGCTGGTTTCATCTGGGGCACTCACGCCAGGCGTAATCGGTGTGGTAACCCTTCAGGGCAGCGACGCTATTTATCGCGATGGTCTGACAACGCAGTTAAGCAGCGGAACGATCAATGCCCTGGCATGCACAATTAATACGCCACAACTAACCTTCGCCATTGGAAATATACCCACCTCATCTTTTAACGCAGGCGTGGGAACGTCGCCGGCAGGGGCGCAAAATACGCAGAATCTCGGATTAAACTGCAGCACCGGAACCAATATTAACGTCACTTTAAGCGGTATTCAAAATCCGGATATCAGCAATACCAGCGTAATGGCCTTAACGGGTCAAGGTAATACCGGAACGGCAAAAGGAGTGGGCGTTCAACTCATCTATAACGGTACTCCACTGGCCATGAATAGCCGCCTGTTATTAAAACAGTCGACGGGTGGAGTCGAAACGCTCCCGTTAACGGCCCGTTATTATCAAACGCAGGGGACCGTTCAGTCGGGAACGGCCAACGCCTCGGCCACGCTTAATATAACCTACCAGTAGCAGGTGAGAAGATGAAAATATCGCACAAAAAAACGCTCCTGCTTGCCCTGTTGAGCTGGAAGGTGTTTTCAGCCGATACGGTCAATATTGGCGTAACGGGGAATATCGTTGCGTCACCCTGCATATTTAATGGCGGAAATACGAATCTGGATATTAATCTTGGCAATATTCAGGCATCAAATATGGTGACGCCGGGATCCACGTCTGACCCGGTTGCGTTCAATTTGCTCTTTACAAGTTGTCCGCTGGGAACCCGTAGCATCACGGTGACGTTCACAGGTAACTCGGATCCCGCAGCAGGGGCGGACTACTACATGAACAGCGGCTCGGCCACTGGCGTTGCCGTCGCTATGAGTGACGCCGCAACCGGCTCGCTTAAAGGGACTGGCTCCAGTATCACAAAGGCCATTGCGGCAGACAGCACTGCCACGATGCCTATGCAGGCCTGGGTAAAATCCGCTTCAGGCGGTGCAACGCCCGGAAGCATCAGTGCAGTTGTCGTTATGACCATGCAATATAATTAGTTAAGCAGACGTTCTGGAGGTAAATGTGCATGCCATTCACTTTTTATTGAAAGGGATGACGGTGTTGGTTCTTATTTTTTCAATTATATGGGCCTTTATTGACTCCCCCTCATTTAATAACAGCAGTATGGAGCGAAATAGCGATTCAGAGGTGGTGGTAGGTTGCCATTTCAATTCACTCATGGCAGCGGATTAACCTATGCTGAACATTCTGATAAAAGAGTCTGATTTACTGTTTCAGTATGGCTTACAGGTCTTTCTCGCTGATTTATTTCAGCGAGGTTTCAGAGAAGAGGTCCAGTTTTCATCTCATTTTACCCATGACGGCGTAAGTGTCGCCGATATTGTGGTGCTCTCGCTGTGTGTCGGCGAGGTTTTCACCTGCATACCGGAGTTACAGTCGCGTAAAAAGGGGATCGTGATAGGCCTGGTGGATGACGAGTGTCGTGAAGCAACGACCCCGTCATGTTTTGAAGATATTATTTTAATTTCGCGAAGAGCGTCGGTTTTGAAGATCAGAGAGATAATCTATTTTGCCTGGTATAAAACGCAGTCGCCCGGCTATCGCTGGAATAAAAATGTCTGTCTTGACTGCCATCATAAAAAACTTTCTCCACAGCAGATCCGCATTATGGCGAGTTTTTATAAAGGACTGTCGGTCATGGAGATTGCGCACGAGTTGAATATCAGTGATAAGACGGTATTCAGCCATAAATATATGCTGATGCAAAAATTCGATCTGCGAAATGATTATGAATTAATCGTGTTGCTTAACAGACTGGCCGAGAAAAATAGCGCTCCCAATTTTTTTCGGGACTATCTAACCATGGATATCAAGAACTATGAGGTTGCCGCGTCGTCTGCCCGTTAAATATGCCGTATTTTTAGCCAGCGCGGTCGCGTTCAACGTTAGAGGAGCCGGATTAATTGAGAATGACCGCCAGCTGCGGGACGATCTGGCGTGGTTAGCCGGGCGTCATCTGTTCGCATTATCGCTATCAACCCGGCCGCTAAGTGAGTCGGAAATCAGCCGTACGATGGTGGCGCGGTATGACGCTCGCGATCCGGTGAGCGAGCAGGTTGTTCGCCGGGTTCAGATGCGCCTTGCGCAGATAAAAACGCTCATCGTGCCGTGGGGTGACGTGGCAACCGGTCGGGACCCGCTGCCGCAGGGACCAGGCATATTCAGCGGGCAGAACAGTCGTTGAGTACGATGCTAAACACCAACGGTGAGTACTGGGATGTCACGCTTCAGGGGAACGTAGACGAAACACAGTGGGTTTCCGATGCCTCACATCTGAACCCGAACGGTAGCTATGCTGCGGTAAGCGTTGCGAATCAATGGTTGAGCTTTGGCGAGATCCCGCAGTGGTGGGGCGGAAGAGGACGCCCTCAGACGTTGACAGCGTTTCGTGATGGCTTTTCTTGGCCGGGATAATACGGGAAGCCAGAAACGCGACCCGGGCGACCAGTTGGGCGGCATCGATCTCCAGATCCCGCCAGGGGAGATGCCTATCGCCCTTTACGGGCAGGTCATATCACGGCGGTCTGTATCAGCAGGGCTGGCCGCTGGCAGATTCCAGGTAGGAGATGACGCGGGTCTGATGGTGCAGTTCTCTATGCATAGCCCTCCCTGATTTTTCACACCGGGTGGCGCTTCGCTGACCCTGCCTACAAAATCTCAGGTGTTGGCAGGGTCAGGCGTCGCCGCTTCCCGGCATATTCTCAGACGTTGAGGGCAGTGATTAGCCGCGTCTTCATGCTTTGATAGGCCGTGGTCGCATAGTCCTCCGCCCAGCGCTGATCCTCAATCGCCTCCAACTGCACCGCGCAGTATTTCGTCTCCGGCGTTTTGGAGATGGGATCGAGGTTGTCCTGCGTCAGTTCGTTACAGGCCCCAATCCACCACTGATAGGTCATATAGACCGCCCCGGCGTTGATACGCTCGCTAATGCTGGCGCGGGTAATCACTTTACCACGACGCGAACGCACCCAGACCAGTTGCCCGTCTGTAATGCCCAGCTTAGCTGCATCGGCAGGGTTCATTTGCACGCGGCCAGGCTCGTCGGCCAGGCTTTGCAGCGCGGCGCAGTTCCCGGTCATGGAGCGGCAGGAGTAGTGCCCCACCTCGCGTACCGTACAGAGCACCAGCGGGAAATCCGCATCCGGGGTTTCCGCCGGCGCGCGCCACGGGGCGGCAAAGAGCTGCCCTTTACCGGATGCGGTGTCGAACTGATTGCCTTTGTACAGGTACGGGGTTCCCGGATGATCCAGCGTCGGGCACGGCCACTGGACATGACCCATCTCACCCATTTTTTCATACGTCACGCCGAAGAACAGCGGGCACAGCTCGCGCATCTCGTCCCAGATCTGCTGGTTAGACTCGTAATGCATCGGGTAGCCCATTTCGCTTGCGAGCAGGCTGATGATCTCCCAGTCGCGCTTCACGTTGCCGCTGGCTTCGATGGCTTTGCCAAAACGCTGGAACCCCCGGTCGGCACAGGTAAATACGCCGCCGTGTTCGCCCCAGGAGGTGGCGGGGAGAAGAACATCCGCCACTTCCGCTGTTTTGGTCATAAAGATGTCCTGAACTACCACAAAGTCGAGGGCCTCAAAACCGCTGCGAACCAGGCCGAGATCGGCCTCGGTCTGAAGCGGATCTTCCCCCATGATGTAATAGGCTTTGACCTTACCTTCCAGTGCCAGGTGTGGCACTTCAGTTATGCGTGTTCCGACACGATCGTCCATTTTGTTGACGTCAATCCCCCACGCATCAGCGAACTTCTGCCTGATTGCCGGGTCCGTGACGTCCTGGTAACCCGGGAACATATTGGGTAGAACCCCCATATCGCAGGCGCCCTGTACATTATTTTGGCCGCGTACAGGGCCAACGCCGACGGCAGGTCGTCCAAGGTTGCCGGTCAGCAGCGCCAGGCTGGAAAGTCCTTTGACCACATCGACAGCCTGACCAAACTGCGTTACACCCATGCCCCACATCACGGTGGCTGACGGTGCCGCCGCAAAAGTGCGCATCGCCTGTCGAACATCGCGGGCGGGAATGCCGGTAAGATGTTCGACATTCTCTGGTGCGTAGTCTTTTACCGTCTGACGATAGGCCTCAAGCCCTTCTGTAAAACGCGCAACGTAGTTTTTGTCATAGAGTTCTTCTTCCAGCAGCACATAACCAAAGGCGTTCACCAGCGCCATGTTGCTGCCGTTTTTCAGCTGCAGATGCTGGTCGGCAATGCGCGCCGTTTCAATGCGACGCGGATCGCAGACGATAATTGTTGCGCCGTTCTCACGCGCCTTCAGCACACGTCTGGCGACGATAGGGTGGGAGTCCGCGCAGTTATAGCCGAATACCAGCAGGCATTTTGAGTTTTCAATATCGCTGATCGAGTTGCTCATTGCGCCATTGCCCAACGTTTCCTGTAAGCCGGCAACGGAAGGGCCGTGACAGACGCGCGCACAGCAGTCAACGTTGTTGGTGTTCAGCACAGCACGGGCAAATTTCTGCATCACATAATTTGTTTCATTCCCGGTACCACGTGAGGAGCCGGTGGTCATGATCGACCGTGGGCCGTACTGCTCTTTAATGCTGCTGAGTTTGTGGGCGGTATAGCGGATTGCCTCTTCCCAGGTGACGGGAGTAAATGCCTCTCCTTTGTGGTAGCGGATCATCGGTTGGGTCAGGCGTGGGGTGAGGAGACGGGTATCGTTGAGGAAATCCCAGCCGTAAAAGCCTTTCAGACACAGGGAGCCCTGGTTTGTGACGCCCTCTGCCGCTTCGGCACGGATAATACGGTTATTTTCAACGACAAGGTTTAATTTACAGCCTGCACCGCAGTAGGGGCAGACGCTGGCGATCTTTTTCATCAATAACAGACCTGTTAAGAAATGAAGCAAAGTTGGCTGGAAGACCCAGCCCCGTAAACGGAGGTAAGCAGGAACCGTGCCAGGTTGGCTTTGCTGGCTTTACAGGGGTTAAGCGGGGAGGGCGCGTGTCATCGTCAGAACATTCGTCAGTTTTGACGATGACACGAGAGCAGGCTGAGTGGCTGTGATATTACAGGTCGTCCATGGTGTAGCCAACGACGATTTCCAGCGTCTTGCGAATAACATCCGCCTGGACAACGTCGTTGGTCGATTCCAGCGTCTGAATAAGCCAGAGGATGATCGCTTTGTTGGAGAGATGCCCTTCGGAGGCCAGAACACAGCGTACTGCAGTAGAAAAAACAGCGGACTCTTCAGCAAAACGATCGCCTGCGTGACGGAAATATTCCGACAGCGCACTGTCTAAAAAAGCAGAATGGTATTCGGGTTGAAGCTGAATATTTTGTCTCATTTGTTCTCACCGTAGCTGTTAAATGACAGTCAATGTATTTTTTTGGGATCGGACGGTTTTCCACTTCCAAATAACGGCACAACATTGTCTCTGTTATCGTTGAGAGATCCCTCTCTGTTCGTTCGTCCTTGCGCGGTTCTGCGACGTGTAAAGGCGATGCTGTTTGAGCCGATCTCGGCAATCACCACCGCAAGTGTCTCCCGCCGCCGGGGATCCTTTTCATGTTCTTTCATGACCCGCAGACGCTGCAGCAATCCTTCGGTTGTGACTGGCCCCCGCTCTTTCAGAAGAGAAAGGGCGGCTTCACCGATAAGCTGGTCTATCAGTCGATCTGCGTCACTGCTGTTCATGGCATTACCGCTCGAAGAGGAGACCAAGCAGCATGTGATAATGTTGTTCCCCTTCCGGGCCATCGGCTCTTTCGAGGCGGCTTAACAGTTTGGTACAGAGCGCTTTGCGATTGAGGTTTCGCCCGTCGCTAAGAATTTCAACCACGACCTGACCCAATGTTTCCTGCTGAGTAGGAAGTGCGGCTTTTTCGAAGTACTGTGCAATCGCTGCTGCCGAATCTGCGACATAACCGTTCTGTTGCATGTTTCACTCCTGTAAAAATTCGTAATCAGTAACGTTACATTTAAGGTATACACAATTCTAAAATCTGTACATTAAAAATGTACAGATTTTGGATTTATTTGTGATATTTTTTATTAATTATAACTATTTCAATGGGTTGTTTGCATGCCACAAAATGGTAACTCTACAAGATATATTGTACAAATCAGAGCGGCACTGTTAAGTTGTACAGAGCAGAAAATGGAGTCATTAAATGGCGTAAATGATTGAGGTGTAAATTATTTGTCAGGCAATTAATGTGCTATAACAGATCCTTATCCACATGTTTTTGTGGTCATAACCCTAACCCCCCAGGAATAGCATGCTTACAACCATCATTTACCGCAGTCATATCTGCGAGGACGTTCCAGTGAAAGCGCTGGAAAAAATGGTCGCTGCTGCAAATAGTAAAAATCGGCAATCCAATGTCACGGGGATCTTGCTGTTTAACGGCACACATTTTTTTCAATTGCTCGAAGGGCCAGTGGAACACGTTTCGTCAATCTATGAGCAGATCTGTAAGGACGCACGTCACCATAACGTGGTGGAGTTGATGCGCGATCACGGGCCGACCCGACGTTTTGGCAACGTGGGTATGGAGCTGTTTGATTTGCGCCAGTTCGACAGGGAGGAGGTACTTCAGCAGGTGCTTAACAAAGGCACCACGCGTTATCAGTTGACGTACAATGACCGTCCTTTGCAGTTTTTCCGCACCTTTGTCGAGGCCACTGAGAAAGCCAACTATTTTGAATTGCCTCCGGCGGATTCATGGGATTTTATCCCCGAAGAAACACCGCTATCCGCGCAACCTGAGGTGGTGGCAAAAGGAGCGGACTGCAGTTTTGCGTTTCAACCCATCGTCGATCCGTTCATGCAGCAGGTCGTCTCCTGGGAGGCGCTTCTCCGCACCCCTGACGGCAATGCTCCTGGGGTCTACTTCGCTAACCGACCGCGTGAGGAAATGTATGCGTCTGATTTGCACAGCAAGCAGGTGGCGCTCTCAATGGCCAGCGCGCTGGGGCTACAGGACCAGACATTATCCCTCAACCTGCTGCCTATGACGCTGGTTAACGTACCGAACGCCGTGGACTTCCTGCTCACCACGATTGATGCAAATGGCTTTGTGCCCGAGCAAATTGTGGTGGAATTTACGGAGAGCGAAGCCATTTCCCGTTTCGATGAATTTACCCATTCGGTCAGGCAGTTAAAAAGTGCGGGTATCAGTGTGACGATCGATCACTTTGGTGCCGGTTTTGCCGGGCTACAGTTACTGGCACAGTTCCAGCCGGACAGAATTAAAATTAATCGCGACCTGGTCGCAAACGTGCACAAAAGCGGCCCCAGACAGGCCATCATTCAGGCGATCATCAAGTGCTGTACTTCCCTTGAAATTCAGTTCTGTGCGGTCGGTGTGGAGAAGGCTGAAGAGTGGATGTGGCTGGAGTCTGCAGGAATTTCTCAGTTTCAGGGACACCTTTTTGCCAGCCCGCGACATGGCGGAATTCCGGCTATTGCGTGGCCAGAGAAAAAGTACGAGTTCTGAAAAAACTGTACACAGTTTGACTGACGTGACTGTACTAACGGTAAAATTTATACAACAATGTATTAACAGGTAAATGGCTTGTAACGCATTCACCTGCTTAAAACGAGGTCTTAGTTATACAAATGGGTTGTACAATCTGATAAGGTTGGTGTAGTTAGGTATGGAAGTACTGTGCGTGAGGGAGTTAATGGCCTATTACAGTATCGGCGAAGTGGCCGAACGATGCGGTATCAACCCCGTTACGCTGCGTGCCTGGCAGCGCCGTTATGGATTGTTGAAGCCGCAGCGCAGCGAAGGGGGTCATCGTCAGTTTGACGATGAAGATATCCTGCGTATTGAAGAGATCAAGCGCCTGATGAAAAGCGGCGTCTCGGTCGGAAAAGTCAAAGCCTTACTGGAAAACAAGGACGTACTGACTCAGGGTAACTGGGTTTCATTCCAGGAAGAGATGATGACCGTTCTGCGTTATGCCAGCCCGGCAAAGCTGCGCGCCAAAATTGGTGAGTATCGCCGCGATCACGCGCTGGATGCACTGATTGATAACATCATCTCTCCCGTCCGCCAGCGAATGAATCAGGACCAGAACACCGTGCGTCACATGGCAAGCCTGCTTGACGGCGTCCTGATTGAATTCGCGATTGCAAGCCTGGCGGAGTCCCGCAAGAAAGCGGGTAAAGACGCGCTGCTTATTGGCTGGGAATGCGAGGACCGTACTCATTTGTGGCTTGAGGCCGCACGCTTATCGCAGAAAGGCTGGCATATTGATGTGCTGGCGGAACCTATTGACTCACCGCGTCCGGAACTTTTCCCGGGGCAAAAAATCTTCGTCTGGACGGGGAAATCCCCAACGCCTCGCCAGCAGGAACAGCTCGATCACTGGCGTGAACAGGGTTTCTCTGTGTCGTTTCATATTTAAACTAAGGGGTCCGGAAGGGCCTTTTTGCTTTAGATTTCGTCATCACCTGACCTGTTTCGTCAATCGAGCGGCGTCGGTTCGTTGATTTCGAATGCCATAATACAATAGCGTACAAAAAATAGAATAATTGATGTTCATTAAGCACAATACTCTACTTTTTTTCGGAAAATAATGTCATTAGCCTGCGATTAGCTATCACGGATTTATCTTCAGTACCGTAAGTATTTTTGATTGCTTTTTCTCAGGGCGGAATCCTTGGGGGATAGTTTGTATTTTTCAAAGTATTTTTCCTAAGGTTGAGTATAAATTAAATTATGAGGTTATATAGGATGAGGAAAAATAGCATTTTTTATTCAGGCCAGCGGCGTTCTGATGTAAGCAATAGTTATCTTCTGGGAAATGGTTACCGTGGTTTTAACCCCATTCTGAAACGTTTTACTGGCCAGGATACATGAGCCCATTTGACGCCGGGGGGGGGAACGGTTTTGCCTATTGCAGTGGTGATAGCATTAATAACACTGATGCATCCGGGCATGGTCCATTGCTGGATTTTATTTTCATCTTTGCAGGTTTTGTTGGGCGTAATGTTCGCAGAGCCTCTGAAGAAATGGAAGTTGCCGGACAGGCAATGAACAGAGTCGAAGGGATGATGGATTTGGAGGTTGGTAGAAATGTTGTTTCAGCAGTTGCCACAGACGGTTCTTCATTTACTCCAGGAGATGCCTTAAACGCGCAAAAGGGATTTTTCGAAGATTTTTTGCGCCAACAAGATATTTTAGTAGATGGCTGGCAAAGTAATAACAAATTTAGCGCGTTCTATAATAGTGATAGCCGTAAATTGAAAGGCACAATAAAACTTGTGCTCAACAAGGAAGGTGGGTTTACAGCTAGAATTAAGCTTACGAAAAGAAGAGCATATCGCTTAAGTTGGGGGGAAGTTCGGGTGTTATATTTAGGAGACCAAGCCAGACGGTGGCTAAATATTATCTTGATTCCACTGTGCATAAAACCTTTATCAATCATTTTGAACGTTCGGTGCGAAGCCGTTTTCTGCATGCCCTACCAGATTATGCCGAGGCCTCTCAACTCTTTAGACCACGCCGACAAGGTCCGCGCATTGCCGTTGAAAATCTAAATTTACCCCCTGCCTATGATACACTGGGTTTATTGTTTGATTCTGCACCTCCCGCATATAGTGAAGTGTAAACACGTTTTATTTTGCCGATATATAGTGTAAATCTTCCAGGCCAGGCCATTCGGTATGATTGAATAAGCGCCATCTCCAGGGTGGTGCTTACATATGCTGCCTGCCCGTTGTTCACTGCAAGACAAAAATCTATCTTAAAAATAGGCATTTCCGATGCATATTTTATTTTTTCCTCTTCCTTCGTGTTTTTGGATGAATAATGCATTATTTATCAATGTATTGAACAATTAAATCCATCCCTCCGGCCTGTCGCAACAGGGTCTATGCTTAATAAAAGTAGCCAAAAAGGGCGGTTTAGCCGAATGCCCCTGCTGCCAGAGGGTTGAAGTGATAATCGTTATCACTAACATGGTGTTATGCCCTGATGGCTAATCAGATGAGGTGGACCTATGGAACTGCATTCAGAAACCTTCAATCCTGCCGATTTTACCTGGCGCGGTTTAACGCTCACGCCAGCGGCGGCGGCACATATTCACGAGCTGGTGGCGAAAAAGCCCGAGATCCTCGGCGTGCGCCTTGGAGTCAAACAGACGGGATGCGCAGGCTTCGGCTACGTGCTTGATACCGTCACCGAACCCGAGAAAGATGATCTGGTCTTCGAGACCGACGGCGCAAAATTGTACGTCGCGCTGCAGGCCATGCCCTTTATCGACGGTACAGAAGTGGACTACGTACGGGAAGGTTTAAACCAGCTGTTCAAATTTCACAACCCGAAAGCCCAGAACGAATGCGGCTGTGGCGAAAGCTTTGGGGTATAGGCGGAACTATGTCTCGTAATACTGAAGCAACGAGTGAAGTAAATACCTGGAGCGGGGGGCACCTCAACTATAAAGAGGGGTTCTTCACCCAGCTGCAGACCGACGAGCTGGCGAAAGGCATTAACGAAGATGTCGTGCGGGCGATCTCGGCGAAACGTAATGAGCCAGAGTGGATGCTGGAGTTTCGCCTGAGCGCTTACCGCGCGTGGCTGGAGATGGAAGAGCCGCACTGGCTGAAAGCGCATTATGACAAGCTGAATTATCAGGACTACAGCTACTAC
Organism: Enterobacter ludwigii; assembly: GCA_023023105.1. Lineage (NCBI taxonomy): Bacteria > Pseudomonadati > Pseudomonadota > Gammaproteobacteria > Enterobacterales > Enterobacteriaceae > Enterobacter > Enterobacter ludwigii. The sequence continues at coordinate 1,958,923 of CP083824.1, forward strand.
TCAGCGCCATCCTGCGGCAGTTGCGACGATACCTGTGCCTCTCAGCCTGGCGCAGTACAGCAGACTGGCGCTGAAAACAGCTTCCTCAGCAAAGAGGTGGAAGAAGCCTTCAACCAGCTGGGCGTGCCCGTACGTGAGGGCAAAGAGGTGGCGGTAGACGCCATTTTTGACTCCGTCTCAGTGGCAACCACCTACCGTGAAAAGCTGGCAGAGCAGGGGATCATTTTCTGCTCCTTCGGTGAAGCCATTCACGAGCACCCGGAACTGGTGAAAAAGTACATTGGGACCGTGGTGCCCTCTAACGACAACTTCTTTGCGGCGCTCAACGCGGCGGTGGCCTCTGACGGTACCTTTATCTATGTGCCGAAAGGCGTGCGCTGTCCGATGGAACTCTCGACATATTTCCGCATCAACGCCGAAAAAACCGGTCAGTTTGAACGGACCATTTTGGTGGCCGATGAGGGCAGCTATGTCAGTTACATCGAAGGGTGTTCCGCCCCGGTGCGTGACAGCTACCAACTGCACGCGGCGGTAGTGGAGGTCATCATCCATAAAGATGCCGAGGTGAAATACTCAACGGTACAAAACTGGTTCCCGGGTGACGGCAATACCGGTGGCATCCTGAACTTCGTGACCAAACGTGCGCTGTGCGAAGGTGAAAACAGCAAGATGTCGTGGACCCAGTCAGAAACGGGCTCGGCTATCACCTGGAAATACCCGAGCTGCATTCTGCGTGGGGATAACTCCATCGGTGAGTTCTACTCTGTGGCGCTGACCAGTGGCCATCAGCAGGCCGATACCGGGACCAAGATGATCCACATCGGGAAAAATACCCGGTCGACCATCATCTCGAAAGGCATCTCCGCCGGACACAGCCAGAACAGCTATCGTGGTCTGGTGAAAATCATGCCGACGGCCACCAATGCGCGTAACTTTACCCAGTGCGACTCGATGTTGATTGGCGCGGAATGCGGGGCGCATACCTTCCCGTACGTTGAGTGTCGTAACAATACCGCCCAGCTTGAGCACGAGGCGACGACGTCGCGTATTGGGGAAGATCAGCTCTTCTACTGCCTGCAACGCGGGATCAGCGAAGAAGATGCTATTTCGATGATTGTGAACGGCTTCTGTAAGGACGTGTTCTCTGAACTGCCGCTGGAATTTGCCGTTGAAGCCCAGAAACTCCTCGCCATTAGTCTTGAACACAGCGTCGGTTAAGGAAAGCACATGTTACGTATTAAAGATTTACAGGTTAGCGTGGAAGACAAAGCGATCCTGCGTGGCCTCAATTTTGATGTCAAACCGGGTGAAGTTCACGCCATCATGGGGCCGAATGGTTCCGGGAAAAGTACGCTTTCAGCGACGCTGGCAGGCCGTGAAGATTACGAAGTGACCCACGGCTCGGTCGAATTTAACGGCAAAGATCTGCTGGAAATGTCCCCGGAAGATCGTGCGGGAGAGGGCATCTTTATGGCCTTCCAGTACCCGGTAGAAATCCCTGGCGTCAGTAACCAGTTCTTCCTGCAAACGGCGCTGAATGCGGTGCGCAAGTATCGCGGCCTGGAGGCGCTGGACCGCTTCGATTTCCAGGATTTGATGGAAGAGAAGATCAAACTGCTGAAAATGCCGGAGGATCTGCTCACCCGCTCGGTTAACGTTGGTTTCTCTGGGGGTGAAAAAAAACGCAACGACATCCTGCAGATGGCGGTTCTGGAACCCGCGTTGTGCATTCTGGATGAGACCGACTCCGGTCTGGATATTGACGCCCTGAAGATTGTCGCTGACGGCGTTAACTCCCTTCGCGATGGTAAGCGTTCGTTCATTATCGTCACCCACTATCAGCGTATTCTCGACTACATCAAGCCGGACTACGTCCACGTGCTTTACCAGGGGCGCATTGTGAAATCGGGTGATTTTACGCTGGTTAAACAACTGGAGGAGCAGGGTTATGGCTGGCTTACCGAACAGCAGTAATGTGCTCCAGCAGTGGCACAGACTGTTTGAAGCCCAGGGGGAGACACGATCTGAGCAAGCGCAGCAACATTTACAGCAGATGCTGCGTCTCGGCCTGCCTTCGCGAAAGCATGAGAACTGGAAATACACCCCGCTTGATGGCCTGATGAACGGCGAGTTTGTCACCCGTCTGGCGGATATCACCCCGGTGCAGCGCGATGCGCTGGCACTGAGTGTGGATGCCGTGCGTCTGGTGTTTGTCGATGGTCAGTTCCGCCCGGAACTGAGCGATGACACGCAGGAGAGCGGGTTCGGCATCGCGATTAACGACGATCGTCAGAGCCTGACGACAGCAGTTCAGCCGGAAGTGTTTCTGCATCTCACTGAAAGTCTGGCGCAGTCGGTGACGCATATTCATGTGAAGCGTAACCAGCGCCCGGCCAAACCGCTGTTGCTGATGCATATCACCCAGGGGCTGGACGGCGACGAGATCAACACGGCTCACTACCGCCATCATCTTGAACTGGCTGAGGGGGCGGAAGCCACGGTGATTGAGCATTACGTCAGTCTCAACGATATCCGACACTTTACCGGATCGCGTCTGACGATGAACGTTGCCGCCAATGCCCATCTTCACCATATCAAGCTGGCGTTTGAGAATGCGCAGAGTCACCACTTCGCCCATAACGATATTTTGCTCGGTCAGGATGCCGCAGCCTACAGCCACAGTTTTCTACTCGGTGGCGCCGTGCTGCGCCATAACACCAGCACGCAGCTTAACGGTGAAAACACCACGCTGCGCATCAACAGCCTGGCGATGCCGGTCAAAGCGGAAGTGTGCGACACGCGCACCTGGCTTGAACACAACAAGGGCTACTGCAACAGCCGTCAGTTGCACAAAACCATTGTCAGCGACAAAGGGCGTGCGGTGTTTAATGGCCTGATTAACGTGGCGCAACACGCGATTAAAACTGACGGGCAGATGACCAATAACAATCTGCTGCTGGGGCGACTGGCGGAAGTGGATACCAAGCCGCAACTGGAGATCTATGCCGACGACGTGAAATGCAGCCATGGTGCGACGGTCGGGCGGATTGATGATGAGCAGATGTTCTACCTGCGTTCCCGCGGTATCGACCAGCAGGCGGCGCAGAAAATGATTATCTATGCGTTTGCCGCCGAACTGACGGAAGCGTTGCACGATGGCCTGTTAAAACAGCAGGTGCTGGCCCGTATTGGTCAGCGTCTGCCTGGAGGCGAAGTATGAGTTTTCCCGTAGAGAAAGTGCGGGCAGATTTTCCGGTTCTGACCCGTGAAGTGAACGGTCTTCCTCTGGCCTACCTGGACAGTGCGGCCAGCGCACAGAAGCCGAATCAGGTGGTGGATGCGGAAGCCGAGTTCTACCGTCATGGCTACGCCGCCGTGCATCGGGGGATCCACACGCTGAGTGCTGAAGCGACTCAACGCATGGAGAATGTGCGTACGCAAATAGCCGCCTTTCTCAATGCACGGTCACCGGAAGAGCTGGTGTTTGTGCGGGGTACCACGGAGGGGATCAACCTTGTTGCCAACAGCTGGGGCAATGCGCAGGTCCACGCAGGTGACAACATCATCATCACCCAGATGGAGCACCACGCCAATATTGTGCCGTGGCAGATGCTCTGTGAGCGTGTGGGGGCGCAATTGCGGGTCATTCCGTTGAATGAAGACGGGACGCTGCAGCTCGAGCAGCTTGACGCATTACTCGACGATAAAACCCGGCTGGTGGCGGTCACTCAGGTCTCCAACGTACTGGGGACGGAAAACCCGGTCGCAGAGATTGTCGGGAAAGCCCATCAGACCGGCGCGAAGGTGCTGATTGACGGTGCTCAGGCGGTAATGCACCACGCGGTTGATGTTCAGGCGCTGGACTGTGATTTCTACGTCTTCTCCGGGCATAAGCTGTATGGCCCAACGGGGATTGGCGTGTTGTATGTGAAAGAGGACATCCTGCAGGCGATGCCGCCGTGGGAAGGAGGCGGGTCGATGATCGCCACCGTCAGCCTGTCGGAAGGGACTACCTACGCCCGTGCGCCGTGGCGTTTTGAGGCGGGGACACCTAACACAGGCGGGATTATCGGGCTGGGGGCGGCGGTCTCTTATGTCTCCGCGATCGGCCTTGATAGTATTCAGGAGTACGAACAGCTGCTGATGCACTATGCGCTTGCGGAGCTTGCCAGCGTGCCGGATCTGACCCTCTATGGACCTGCCGACCGGCAAGGGGTGATCGCGTTTAATCTCGGGAAACACCACGCCTATGACGTGGGCAGTTTTCTCGATAACTACGGCGTGGCGGTCCGTACCGGACACCACTGCGCCATGCCGCTGATGGCGTTTTACCAGGTGCCGGCAATGTGCCGCGCGTCGCTGGTGATGTACAACACAATGGAAGAGGTCGACAGACTGGTGGCAGGGCTAAAACGTATTCACCAGCTGCTGGGCTAACGGAGAGGCAAAATATGGCAGAGTTGCCGGATAAAGATAAATTGCTGCGTAACTTCGGGCGTTGCGCGAACTGGGAAGAGAAGTATCTCTATATTATTGAGCTGGGACAGCGTTTACCCCCGCTCAGTGAAGAGGCGCATAACCCGGAGAATACTATTCAGGGCTGCCAGAGCCAGGTGTGGATTGTGATGGAGCAAACTCACGACGGCACAATCCAGTTGCACGGCGACAGCGATGCAGCGATTGTAAAAGGGCTTATCGCCGTGGTGTTTATTCTTTATCACCAGATGTCGGCGCAGGACATTGTTGCGTTTGATGTCCGCCCGTGGTTTGAAAAAATGGCTCTGACTCAACACCTCACCCCCTCCCGTTCCCAGGGACTCGAAGCGATGATTCGCGCCATTCGCGCTAAAGCTGCAATCCTTAGCTAGACTTATAAAACAGCATTCATTCTGTTTCGCGAGGTGGTTCCCGCCTCGCTGGTTTTTCAGCTTTCTGACGTTCTGTCAGTGAATAAGGAATCTCAGCATGAAGCGCGCGTCTCTCATAACTCTATTACTCCTCAGTTCGCTCGGTGCCCTTAATTCGGCCCGCGCGATGGACTACCCATTGCCGCCCGCAGGCAGTCGTCTGATTGGGCAAAATCAAACCTACACCATACAGGAAGGGGATAATAAGCTGCAGACTATTGCCCGCCGGTTTAATACTGCAGCCCAGGTGATCCTGGAAACCAACAATACTATTGCGCCGATAAACCCTGCCCCGGGAACCGTTATTACCATTCCGTCGCAAATGCTGTTGCCGGATACGCCCCGCGAGGGGATTGTGGTGAATCTCGCTGAGCTTCGGCTCTACTACTTCCCGCCGGGAGAAAACATTGTTCAGGTCTTTCCGCTCGGCATCGGACAACTGGGGCTGGAAACACCCGTTACGACCACGCGGGTGAGCCAGAAAATCCCTAATCCTACCTGGACACCAACACCGGGCATCAGAGCACGCTCTCTGGAGCAGGGGATTAAATTACCTCCGGTTGTACCCGCCGGGCCGAATAACCCGCTAGGACGCTTTGCACTGCGTTTAGGCGTGGGTAATGGGGAATACCTGATCCACGGCACCAGTGCGCCGGACAGCGTCGGCCTTCGGGTCAGCTCTGGCTGTATGCGGATGAACGCCCCGGATATTAAAGCTCTGTTTGAACAGGTACGGGTTGGCACGCGGGTACAGATTATCAATGAGCCCGTGAAGTTTTCCGTCGAACCGGATGGTAAACGCTATATCGAAGTCCACCGTCCGCTGGCGCAGGTTGAGGGGGAAAACCCGCAGGTTTCGCCAATCACGCACTCCGCAGACTTTGCGACATTTGTTTCTCAGGCGGGAAGTGATAAAACGCTTATCAATAAGGCCCTGTCACGCCGTGCCGGGATCCCGGTTGTTGTATCGTCGGGTAGCGCGCCATCAGCCAGTAATAACGTGTTGTCGGTGCAGAACAGTCAGGCGTCTGCTGCCGTAGCGGAAGATGAAGGGGAGAAGGTGACGCAGTAGCAGTTTGATGCAGGCAAAAAAAATGGCGCACAATGTGCGCCATTTTATTAACAGGTACTATTACTTACGGTATTTAGTAGCCTGGTTGTCCAGACGCTGGTTAGCGCGAGCTGCGTCGTCTTTAGCAGCCTGAACGTCGGAACGCATTGCGTTCACGTCGTTGCTCAGCTGGTCAACTTTAGCGTTCAGAGTCTGAACGTCAGAAGACAGCTGATCGATTTTAGCGTTGCTGGAGCAACCAGCCAGCAGAGTAGAACCCAGGATTACCGCGCCCAGTACCAGTTTAGTACGATTCATTATTAATACCCTCTAGATTGAGTTAATCTCCATGTAGCGTTACAAGTATTACACAAAGTTTTTTGGGTTGAGAATATTTTTTTGATGGGAATACCCCTATTTTTGATCGTTCGCTCAAAGAAGCATCGAATCAGCCCTTTTCGGGCAAAAATCTATGTAAAAAAAGGCATTTATCATCGGATTCATCTTAGATAATTCGCAATTAAATAGAAAAACCCGATTTGCATTTTGAATGACTTTGGCTAATGCCAGGAATAAAAAAAGCGCCCCGAGGGGCGCTTTTTACCAAAATTAATTCGTTCGGGAATTATTACAGCACGTGAACAGATGCTGTATTGGTAGTTCCGCTTGGTACCAGTGCACCAGAAACCATAACCACAACGTCACCTTTCTGAGCCAGGCCACGATCAACCAGCTCCAGAGCCACTTCTTTACCCAGGCGATAGAAATCATCGGTAGAGGCAATTTCTTTCACCAGGTGAGGCACAACGCCTTTGCTCAGTACCAGCTGACGAGCAGTGGTTTCATTGGTGGTCAGTGCCAGGATGGTCGCATCCGGGAAGTATTTACGCACAGCGCGAGCAGATTTACCGCCCTGGGTGGCAACCACGATCAGTGGCGCTTCCAGTTTCTCTGCAGTTTCAACTGCACCACGGCACACCGCTTCAGTGATGCGCAGTTTACGGCTGTCGTTATTGTAATCCAGACGGCTTTTCATCACGCGGTCGGTACGTTCGCAGATGGTGGCCATGATGGTCACCGCTTCCAGCGGATATTTACCCTTCGCGGATTCGCCAGACAGCATAACTGCATCAGTACCGTCGAGGATGGCGTTTGCCACGTCGCCTGCTTCTGCGCGGGTTGGGCGTGGGTTTTTGATCATGGAGTCCAGCATCTGCGTTGCAGTGATAACCACTTTACGCGCGCGAACACATTTCTCGATCATCATCTTCTGCGCGAAGATCACTTCTTCAACCGGGATTTCAACGCCCAGGTCGCCACGTGCAACCATGATGCCGTCAGACGCTTCGAGGATTTCGTCGAAGTTGTTCAGGCCTTCCTGGTTTTCAATTTTGGAGATGATCTGGATCTTCTCGCCGCCGTGCGCTTTCAGGTGCTCACGGATTTCAACCACGTCAGAACGTTTGCGGATGAAAGAGGCAGCAACGAAGTCAACGCCTTGCTCGCAGCCGAAGATCAGGTCTTGTTTGTCTTTTTCAGCCAGTGCTGGCAGCGCGATGGAAACGCCCGGCAGGTTAACGCCTTTGTTTTCGCCCAGGTCGCCGTTGTTCAGCACTTTACAGATAACTTTGTTACCTTCGATAGCGGTGACTTCCATACCGATCAGACCATCGTCTACCAGTACGGTGTTACCGACGGACAGGTCGCTGGTGAAGCCTTCATAGGTCACAGCAACGATTTCGCTGTTGCCGACAACGGATTTGTCAGTAGTGAAGGTGAAAGTCTGGCCCGCTTTCAGAGAGACGTCGTTACCGCCTTCCAGTTTGATGGTGCGGATTTCAGGACCTTTAGTATCCAGCAGGATCGCGGCTTTTTTACCGGTCTTGCTCATCACGTTGCGCAAATTCTGGATACGCTGACCGTGTTCCGCGTAGTCACCATGGGAGAAGTTCAGACGCATCACGTTCATGCCGGCATCCAGCATTTTGCTCAGCATCTCTTCAGATTCGGTTTTCGGGCCGATAGTACAAACAATTTTCGTCTTTTTCATGACAGTCTTAGTCTTTAAGTTGGGAAGGATATGGAAATCTCGCTCCTGGGCGCACCGCCGCGGAGTCAAACCTGTGTTGCAAAAGAGTATATGACACGCACTAAGGATAGGAGACATCAAATGAGCGTGCAGAAGAAAGTGTGCCTGAGTGACAGCCCAACGAAGGAGAGGAGAAGTTGTACGTTGTTTTTTGTATTCCAAGCGCTGAAACCATTCACCAGGGATTAGGAGCGCATTATACGCTGATTTTTAGCTAAAAGGAAAATGGAAACGGTGTTTCAGAAATAATCTGTGAAGTTTCACATAATATTGTTATCAAGGCGTTAAGCCATAATGACAACTTATGGCGGCAGGGGATTAACCTGCCGCATTTTGCTTATTTTTTCAGCGCCTGGCTGAGGTCGGCAATCAAGTCTTTTGGATCTTCAATTCCCACTGACAGGCGGATCAGCTGCGGCACAATGCCGTTTGCCAGGCGTTGCTCCAGCGGAATCGAGGCGTGCGTCATGCTGTAAGGCTGGCTCACAAGGCTCTCAACGCCGCCCAGGCTTTCCGCAAGGGTGAACAACTTCAGGTTGCGAATCACTTCTGCTGCACGTTGCGCATCGCCTTTTACGACAACAGAAATCATTCCGCCGGGCAATGCCATCTGCGTGCGGGCAAGCGAATATTGCGGGTGCGATTCCAGGCCGGGATAGAACACCTTTTCAACCTGCGGGTGTTGCTCCAGCCATTGCGCAATCGCCAGCGCGTTGGTGCTGTGCTTTTCTACCCTCAAAGCCAGCGTGCGAATACCGCGCAGCGTCAGGAAACTGCTGAACGGATCCAGTACGCCACCGACCGCGTTTTGCAGGTAGCCAAGTTTGTCCGCCAGCGCCTGGTTATCTCCTACCACCGCCAGTCCGGCGACGACGTCAGAGTGGCCGTTAAGGTATTTGGTCGCGGAGTGCACCACGATATCGAAACCCGATTCCAGCGGACGGTGGATCACCGGCGACGCGAAGGTGTTATCCGCCACGCTGATGACGTTATGACGACGGGCGATAGCTGCAATGGCCGCCAGGTCCGCCAGCTTAAGCAGTGGGTTGGTGGGCGTTTCGACCCAGACCATACGCGTATCCGGGCGAATGGCGGCCTCCAGCCCGGCTAAGTCGTCCGGTTTAACCCAGCTGACCTGCAGGCCGGTGCTGTGCTTGCGCACGTTCTCGATCAGGCGATACGTCCCACCGTAGACGTCATCAATGGCGACAATATGGCTGTCTTTATCCAGCAGTTCGAGCACCGTGGAAATAGCCGCCAGACCGGAGGCAAAAGCGTAGCCGCGCGTGCCGCCTTCCAGTTCGGCGATGGCGGTCTCCAGCGCGTGGCGAGTCGGGTTGCCGCTCCGGGAATATTCATAGCCGGTATGTTCTCCGGGAGACGGTTGCGCAAACGTCGAGGTGGCATAAATCGGTGGCATAACGGCGCCATGTTGATCGTTAAACTCGCCGCTGTGGACGCTCAAGGTAGCCAGGTTTTTCATCATCTATTCCTTTATTGCTGAAGACGGTTGCGCCAGGCGGTCAGAACGTCGCTGCGCGTAATCAGACCCAGAAAACGGTCGTTGTCATTGATCACGGCCACCAGACCGCGGTCGAAAATGGTATTCAGGTCGCTTTCCGGGGCGCGTTTATCGAGGAACTCCACCTGACGGGTCATGGCCTCAGTTACGGGAAGTGCGAAGCGATCGCCATCGCCGTCGATATTCCGCAGGAGATCCCACTCGTCGATAATGCCGACGACCTTGCCGTTCTCCAGTACCGGCAACTGGGAGATGTCATACAGACGCATGCGTGCCAGGACGGTGGAAAGCGTGTCGTCCGGGGCGGCGGTGACGGTAGCCCCTTCATCGTGGCGCAGGGCGATATAGTCGGAGAGATCGCCTGCCTGCGGGCGCGTGATCAGGCCTTGCTGATGCATCCAGTCATCGTTGAACATCTTCGAGAGGTATTTATTGCCGCTGTCGCAGGCGAAAGTCACCACGCGCTTCGGCGTGGTCTGCGCCTGGCAGTATTTCAGCGCCGCCGCCAGCAGCGTGCCGCTGGAGGAGCCTGGCAGAATACCTTCCGTTTTCAGCAGCTCGCGCGCGGTGGTGAAGGCTTCCCGGTCGGTGATGCGCCAGGCGCGATTCACGCCTTCGATGTGGGCCAGCGGAGGAATAAAGTCTTCGCCAATTCCCTCAACCAGCCAGGAGCCGGCATCGTGATATTTCCCGGTTTCTACCTGGTCTGCCAGAACGGATCCTGCCGGGTCTGCCAGCACAAACTCCGTGTGCGGAGAGTGCTCGGCGAACCACGCCTGCAGGCCGCCCAGCGTCCCGCCTGAACCCACACCCACTACGATAGCGTCGATCTTGCCGTCCAACTGCTCATACAGTTCCGGGGCTGTGGTGGTGCGGTGTGCCAGCGGATTGGCTTCGTTATTGAACTGGTCGATGTAAAACGCGCCGGGCAGTTCATTAGCCAGGCGCTGCGCGTAATCCTGGTAATAGGCGGGATGGCCCTTATTAACGTCGGAGCGGGTCAGTACCACCTGGGCACCCAGCGCGCGCAGGTGGAAAATTTTCTCGCGGCTCATTTTGTCCGGTACCACCAGGATCAGCGAGTAGCCTTTCTGAGCGGCGATCAGAGCCAGGCCGAGACCGGTATTTCCCGCCGTCGCCTCAATGATCGTACCGCCCGGCTGCAGCTGCCCGGTACGCTCCGCTTCATTAATCATCGACAGCGCAACGCGATCCTTAATAGAACCGCCCGGGTTCTGGTTTTCCAGCTTCAGGAACAGCGAGCAGGGACCGGTATCAAGCTTATGCAGCTGGATAAGCGGGGTACGACCAATGAGTTCGGTGACGGAGTGATAAATCGCCATGATGTTTTTCTTTCTGGATGTCATGACGGGATGATAGGGCGGTGTAATTTTCGCAATAAAGAACCATTCACTGCCGTTTAGAACTGAAAGGAATATAAATGCCGTTTTTGGATGTCAGGATAGCAAGACGTAAAGTTGTCTGGATGTGAGGATGGCTATACCAGTGAGAAATGCTGCAAAAATGACCGATTTTTAAGGGTGTCAGCCAGCAGATATACATCTGGCAGATAATCATTGCTGAAATTGGTCTAAATGCTTCCCACCCGGTAAATCCGCCGTTTATTTCCCACGGTTATAACACATTCTTTTTTGTTCATTTAAAAGCTGATAACGCCTGTTTACACTCATTTGGACATCCATACTGCTAAACCGCCATGCGCGGGACGGATAACGAATAAGAATGATTGTACTGAGTAATATTTCGAAGGTTTTTGGCAACGGAAAGGTGGCACTGACTGCCGTTGATAACGTCAATTTGACGGTAGCTCAGGGACAGATTTACGGAATTATTGGTTACAGTGGGGCCGGGAAAAGCACGCTGATTCGTCTGCTGAATGGTCTGGAAAAACCCAGCGCCGGAAGCGTTACCATTAACGGACAGGATATCTCTGCCGCCAGCGGCGAAGCGCTGCGCCAGGCGCGCCTGAAAATCAGTATGGTGTTCCAGCATTTCAACCTGCTGTGGTCGCGCACGGTCTCAGAAAACATCGCGTTTTCCATGCAAATTGCTGGCGTGCCAAAAGCGAAAATCAAGGCCCGCGTGGCCGAACTTGTCGAACTCGTTGGGCTAAAAGGGCGTGAAAATGCCTACCCGTCGCAGTTGAGCGGCGGGCAAAAGCAGCGTGTGGGCATTGCGCGTGCGCTGGCTAACAGCCCCGACGTGCTGCTCTGTGATGAAGCTACGTCAGCGCTCGACCCGCAGACTACCGATCAGATCCTCGATCTGCTGCTGGATATTAACCGCCGCTTCAAGCTGACCATCGTGTTGATCACGCACGAGATGCACGTGGTGCGCAAAATCTGCGACCGCGTGGCGGTGATGGAGAACGGTAAAGTGGTGGAAGAGGGGGACGTGCTGAGCGTCTTTACCCATCCGCAGCAGCCGATTACCCAGCAGTTTGTCCGTCAGGTGAGCCAGTACGCGGAAGAGGAAACGTTTAATAGCGAGCTGGCAAACGATCTGGAAGGCACGGTCATCAGGCTGACCTTTACCGGGCACAGTACCCATAAGCCGATCGTGGGCGAACTGACGCTGCGCTACGGCCTGCCGTTTAACATCCTGCACGGGAAGATGACGCAAACCGCCCACGGCGTGTTTGGCCAGCTCTGGGTGCACGTGGTGGCATCCGATGAACAACTGAACAATATCCTCGCCGACCTGCAGCACAGCGATATTGAAGGCGAGGTGATTAAACATGGCTGAAAATCTCTTTCCGCATCTCAAGTGGGATCAGCTTTGGGCGGCGACGCTGGAGACGCTGTACATGACGGCGCTTTCCGGCGTGGCGACCTTTGTCCTGGGCATCGTGCTGGGTCTGGCGCTGTTTTTAACCGCGCGCGGCGGGCTGTTCCACAACCGCACGGTGTATAGCGTCATTTCGATTGTGGTGAACGTGTTCCGCTCGATTCCGTTCATCATTTTGATTGTGCTGCTGATCCCGTTTACCAAGACCGTTGTCGGCACCATTCTTGGCGCCAACGCGGCACTGCCGGCGCTGATCGTGGGTGCCGCTCCTTTCTACGCGCGCCTGGTGGAGATCGCCCTGCGTGAAGTGGACAAAGGCGTCATCGAAGCAACCCGCTCGATGGGCGCACGACTGAGCACGTTAGTGTTTCGGGTTTTACTGCCGGAATCATCACCTGCACTGGTATCAGGTATTACGGTGACGCTGATTGCGCTGGTAAGTTACAGCGCGATGGCGGGGGTGATTGGCGCCGGTGGCTTGGGAAATCTGGCTTATCTGGAAGGATTCCAGCGCAACCATGGTGACGTCACGCTGGTGGCAACGGTGACCATTTTAATCATCGTTTTCATCATCCAGTTCTGCGGCGATGTCATTACTTCACTGTTAGATAAACGCTAATAAATACACACAGGAACCACATCATGAAAAAGACACTGACACTGATCGCCGCTGCAACCCTGAGCGCCCTGAGCTTTGCCTCGTGGGCAGATACCCTGACCGTGGGCGCGTCCAACACGCCACACGCTGAAATTCTGGAGCAGGCAAAACCGATTCTGGCGAAGCAGGGGATCGACCTGGAGATTAAACCGTTCCAGGACTACATTCTGCCCAACACCGCGCTGGCGGGTCATGATATCGACGCGAACTATTTCCAGCACATCCCTTACCTGAACAGCGTTCTGAAAGATCATGCGGGCGACAAGGATTATGATTTTGTCAGTGCAGGCGCGATCCACATTGAGCCAATCGGCATTTACTCTAAAAAATATAAGTCGCTGAAAGATCTGCCGGAAGGCGGAAAAATCATCATGCGTGACGCTGTTTCTGAAGAGGGTCGTATCCTCTCTATCTTTGAAAAAGAGGGCGTGATCAAGCTGAATCCGGGCATCGACAAAGTGACCGCGCGCATCAGCGACATCGTAGAAAACCCGAAAAAGCTGCAGTTCACCCCTAACGTTGAAGCCTCTCTGCTGCCGCAGATGTACAACAATGATGAAGGCGCTGCTGTGGTGATCAACGCCAACTACGCGATTGACGCCGGTCTGGATCCGGTTCACGACCCGATTGCGGTTGAGAGCGGTGAAAACAACCCGTACGCCAACATCATCACCGTGCATCGCGGTGACGAGAAGAAGAAAGATATCGTTGCGCTGGTGAACGTGCTGCACTCGAAAGAGATTCAGGACTGGATCCGCACCAAGTACAAAGGCGCAGTCATTCCAGTAAACAACTAATTAGCTGATTTTACAGATGAAGCCCGGCGAGTTTCTCGCCGGGCTTCTTTTTTGTATCCGGCAGGAGAATCATTTAAGCTCAACGTTTAACAGGCAATGGAGTGATGACGATGGGTAATGTGACTAAAGATGAAGCGCTGTATCAGGAGATGTGCCGGGTAGTCGGTAAGGTGGTGCTTGAGATGCGTGATTTAGGGCAGGAGCCAAAGCATATTGTCATTGCCGGAGTACTGCGTACCGCGCTGGCGAACCAGCGCGTTAAACGCAGTGAATTAACAACCGAAGCGATGGAAACGGTGGTTAAAGCGCTGGCCGGGTGATGCGCCAGCGTTTCGCAAGCTGCTCCAGCGAGCAGCAGAGCAGGTAGTAGACCACACCCGTAAAGATAAAAATGGCCGCCGGGTAGATTTGCACCCGGTTGTTGACCTGTCCCGCGACTGTGGTCAGTTCCGGTACGTTCACGATAAACGCCAGCGACGTATCCTTCAGCAGACTGATAAAAATTCCCACCAGCGACGGCAGAATATTCCTCAGCGCCTGCGGCAGCAGCACGCGCAACAACGTTTGTTGCGTGCTGAATCCCTGAGACAGGGCAGCCTCATATTGCCCGGAGGGTAGCGCGTTAAGTCCGGCCAGCACCGAGTGCATCACGGTTGCCGCCGTAAACCAGGCCAGGGCCAGCGTGACGGTCAGCGCCCCCGGCAGATCGCCCCCGGTGATGAGCGGCAGCAGATACCACATCCAGAAAATCACAAAGATGAGTGGGATACCGCGGATCAGTTCTGCCCACAAAAAAAGCAGTTTGCGTACGAGCCCGGTAAAGCGCCAGGCCAGACACGCGAGAGCAACCCCGCCGGGCAGAGCGATGGCGGCGGCTCCAGCCGCCATCATCAACGAGAGCAATACGCCGCCCGGTTCGCCGCTTGCCGCGCGTCCCCACAACAGATAATCGAGGTTATCGGTGATGACATTAAGTCCGGCAATCATGTTTTTCACTCCCTGCGGTGACAACGATGGGGCGTTTACGTTTCGCCTGAGGTCCAATACGAACCAGCACCATTCCCATGACCAGACCGGTCAGGAGATAGAGTGCGGTACCAACAGTAAATGCCTCCAGCGCATGCGCGTTGTAGCTTTCAATCTGCCTGACCTGGTAGGTGAGTTCGGCAAAGCCAATCCCGCTGGCGAGCGAGGAGAGCTTCATCAGATTAAGGTACTGCCCCACAACGGGCTGCCAGGCGTTGGCCAGGCCCTGCGGCAGAAGGATGTGACGAAACAAACGCCACGAAGAGAAACCCTGAGCCAGCGCGGCCTCCCGTTGTCCGGCAGGCACAGAACGTAACCCTGACTCCACCTCTTCGATTAAAAACGCCGAGGTAAAGACGCCCAACCCCCAGGCGGAACATAAAAACTCGGGTGTAAACCACCAGACGTCGCCGGGCAGAATTGACCAGCTGTGATCCGCGTTAACCACGTCGCGAAACGCCTGTGGTAATCCGTTCCAGGCGGCAAAATACCAGAACAGCAGCTGCACCAGCAGCGGCGTATTGCGAAACAGCGATACCCAGCCACTGACGATGGCGCTCCCGAGGCGTCCGCCGGAAAGGCGCAGGAGCATAAAAAGTAATGCCAGCAGGCTTGCCAGCATGACCCCCATAATCGTGACCCACAGGGTGGTGAGAAATCCGGAGAATATCCACTGCAGGGGCTGTCCGGTCAGTACCCCGTGCCAGTCGAGCGCGGGCATTACAGATGCTCCTGATGCAGTGGGTTAAGCACCTTTTGCAGGAAACGCTGCGCGCGCGGATGTGAGGGCTGACTAAAAAACTGCGCCGGCGGCGCAATCTCGAGAATTTGCCCGCCGTCGATAAAGACGATCCGGTCGGCAATCTCCCGGGCAAACTGCATCTCGTGGGTCACGACGATCATGGTGATCCCGCTGTGGGCGAGGGCTTTCATCACAAACAGCACTTCGCCAATCATCTCAGGATCGAGAGCCGATGTCGGCTCGTCGAAGAGAATGATTTGCGGCGAAGAGGCCAGAGCACGGGCTATCGCCACGCGCTGCTGTTGACCACCAGAAAGTTCTGCCGGGAAATGGTAGGCTTTTTCCAGCATTCCGACTTTCTCCAGCAGCGACAGCGCGCGCTCCTGGGCAGGTTGCGGCTTCCAGCCGTGAACCTGCTCCAGCGCCAGGGTGATGTTCTGGCTGGCGGTAAGATGGGCATAAAGATTGAATTGCTGAAACACAAACCCCACGCGGCTGCGCAGTTGACGCAGCCCGATACCAGACAGCTTGCCGGTCGGTTTGTTGTCGACAAGGATCTCCCCGCCGCTCAGGGTTTCAAGCTGGTTGATGAGACGAATCAGGGTGGATTTACCGGAACCCGAAGGGCCGAGGATGGCGACCACTTCTCCGGGCGTGATGGTGAGGTTAATGTCGTTTAAAACCTGATGGTCACCGTAACGTTTGTCCACATGACGAAACTCGACGCTGGCCTGTTCCAGATGTGAAAAATCCGCGGCACCGGCCGCGGAGTGTGAAAATAAACCTGAGAGCATATTACTTAGCTTCTATTTTAAAGGCGCGAGGCTGTGGAGCTGGAGTGCCTGGACCAAACCAGACGTCGTAGATTTTTGCCGCCTGGCCGTTCTTCTCGAGATTAACCAGCTCGTCGTTAACGGCCTTCAGAAGCGCGGTTTCACCTTTCTTCACCCCCACGCCAATCTCTTCTTTACTGAGCAGGTCGGGCAGGATTTTAAAGTTGGCTTTATCCGGCGCCTGCGCCAGCAGACCGGCCAGAATGGTGCTGTCCTGGGTGATTGCCTGCACGTTGCCATTGCGCAGTGCCGTCAGCGCCAGTGGAATATCGTCATAAGAGAGCACGCGTGGCTGCGGGAAACGCTGGTGCAGCGCCTGCTCGCCCGTGGTTCCTTTGACCGCGCCAATACGCGCCCGGCTGTAGTCATCAAGCTTGTCCGGTGATTTCGCCGGAACCAGGAACTGCTGGCCGGTGACGAAGTAAGGCGTCGAGAAATCAATGACCTGTGCGCGTTCCGGGGTGATGGTGATATCCGCCACGATCAGGTCGGCTTTGCCGGACTGCAGCAGCGGAATGCGGTTGGCCGGATTGGTGGCAACCAGTTCAAGCTTCACGCCGAGTGATTTAGCCAGCGCTTTGGCGAAGTCCACGTCGTAACCCACGATCTCATGCGTTTTGGCATCAATCGAGCCAAACGGCGGGTTGGCATCAAATGTGGCCACTTTCACCACCCCTGCTGCCTTGATATCCGCCAGCTGATCGGCCTGCGCCTGCGCTGAAAACAGGCCCCAGGCTGCCACTAATCCCAGAACCAGCGTCCGTTTTTTAAACCCTTTCATTTTTGCTGCCATAGTCATACGCCATCCCGTTGTTTTTGTTTTACCCCGTTACGCTCCCATAAGGGAAAGCTATCGCCAAATAAGAAATCGTTCTTTGCTATGAGCAAAAAAGCATTAGTGAACAAGGTGTTAATGAAGAGTGAAAAGGACGGGGGGCTATTTGCAGGTCCTGCACATCGACAGTGGATTTTGGTATTTCCCCTCCACGGGATTTGGGTGCTTAACTGAAGGCAGATACGGCGAGAGAGGGTAAGACGATGAAAAAATGGATCAGCACGTTACGGCGGTTTTTTGCGGCCCGGCCAGCGAATGCGGAGAACAGCGCGCAACGTGTTCTTGAGTCGATACTGCCTGTCGCCAGCCTGTATGGCGTAGACGTTGCCAACATTGACCCGGAGTGGTTCCATGATAAAACGCCACGCTGAACTGCGCCGCACGCGCGAAACGTACTGGAACGAGGTGTGCGCGACGTTTAACGAGTGAAATAAAAAAGCACCGGTTTCCCGGTGCTTTTTTATTAGATCTTGCAGGCGTCGCCGCAGTCATCGTCGGCGACAATCGCCTGCGCTTTTTTATCCGCGTCGTCCAGACGTTCCGCATTACGCTCTTCTGCTTCATCCAGACCGTTAAACACTAAGTTATCGAGATCAATTTCCATGTTGCACCTGCTCTGTTCAGTTTTTGATACTGGCACAGTATAGGGCAAAAAAAGCCAGCAATGTACCTCGCAGCACATAAGGATAATCCCTGCCATACTCAGTGCTTTATCGCTGAGGAGAACACATGATTACCCTCTGTAAAACCTGCGGAACCGCCTATGATGCACAGCCTGACAGATGCCCGATCTGCGAGGATGACCGTCAGTATGTGCCCGTCACGGGCCAGGTGTGGACAGATTTCGATACCGTAACCGCCACACACAGCAACAAATGGCAGCAGCTGGAGCCGCAATTGTTCAGTATCAAAACGGTGCCCGCATTTGCTATCAACCAGCGGGCATTGCTCCTGCGTACCCCGCACGGCAATATTCTCTGGGACTGTATTGCTAACCTCGACCCGGCAACTAAAACGCTCATCACTGCGCTCGGCGGTATCAGCGCGATTGCGATTTCGCATCCGCACTATTACACCACGATGCAGGAATGGGCTGCGGCGTTTGATGCACCATTGTATCTGCACGCCAGCGACAGAGAATGGGTCATGCGCGATAGCCCGGCAATCCACTTCTGGCAGGACGATGCGCTGGAAATTTTCCCGTCGGTTACTTTGCTGCGCCTCGGCGGTCATTTTGCTGGCGGGACAGTGCTGCACTGGCAGGAAGGTGCGGGGGTATTGCTGGTGGGCGATATTCTGCAGGTCACGCCGGGGAAAGACGCTGTCTCGTTTATGTGGAGTTACCCAAATTATCTTCCGCTGCCGGCCCGGACCGTAGCATCGGTAGTGAGTCATCTGAAAGGCAGAACGTTTGCACGTCTGTACGGTGCTTTCGAAGGGCAGAACATCCAGGCCTTCGCGGACGAAATTGTGCAGCGGTCGGGCCAGAAATATATTGCTTGTCTGAAGTAAACCACGATGGGTAAACTTTACGAGTGTGATCTCGATCATGCCTAAACTAAAACAGATAAAAGAGACATTGCTATGCAACATATCATTGAAGGTTTTCTCAGCTTTCAAAAAGAGATTTTCCCGCAACGTAAAGAACTCTTCCGCAGTTTAGCGTCCAGCCAGAATCCCAAAGCGCTGTTCATCTCATGCTCCGACAGCCGTCTGGTCCCGGAACTGGTCACCCAGCAGGAGCCAGGACAACTCTTTGTCATTCGTAATGCTGGCAACATTGTGCCGCCGTTCGGACCTGAGCCTGGCGGTGTGTCCGCAACCATCGAATACGCTGTTGTGGCGCTGGGTGTGACGGATATCGTGATTTGCGGTCACTCCAACTGTGGTGCGATGAAGGCGATTGCCGATAACGCGAACCTGGAGCCGATGCCTGCTGTGTCGCACTGGTTGCGCTATTCCGATGCGGCAAAAGCGGTGGTTGAGAAGAAAATCTGGGATAAGCCGATCGATAAAGTCAACGCGATGGTGCAGGAAAACGTATTTGCGCAGCTGAGCAACATTAAGACCCATCCATCCGTGGCGGTGGGCCTGCGTAACAACTCTATCCGACTGCACGGCTGGGTGTATGACATTGAAAGCGGCGAAATTCGCGCGCTGGATAAAGCGACGAAAACCTTCGTTTCGCTGTCTGAAAACCCGGAAGTGTATTTCGAGTAATCCATTACAGCAGGGCATGGATGCCCTGTCAGTCCTCACTATACGGTAATTTCCGCCGTAACCCAGACGCGGTTTTTTCTGCCGCTTTCGCCATCGCCTCTGCAATCTCTGCACACTCCGCCAGCCCCTGAACGAAGGGACGATCGTGCATTAGCCACGGTATCGCGCCGAAGGCGATGCGCCCGCGAACGGTGTCAGGCGCTTTTAAGGTGTAATCTTCGCCGATGTCGGGTATCTCTTCACCCGTTGCTTCCAGCTGCTTGCGCAGCGTCGGGAAGGGCAGATCTTTCGTTTTGAGCGGCTTTTGCCCGCGTGCATCAATAAAAACGTCGAAACGGTAGACGGTCTCTTTTGTGGCGATTGCTGCGCTATCGCTGCCAATATCCAGCGTGTAATTATCACCGAGCGCAGCCACGCTAATAATGCCGGCTTCGCGAAGCGCGAGCAGCCTGCGAATAGACTGTGGAGGGATAGCCGCATAGTTGTCGATAAAGACCCGGGCCAGCCCTTGTTTGAAGCGCTTACTGTCGCGATCGTCGAGATGCGGTACGATCGTCTGAACCACTTCATGGAGCCGAAGCACGGTGTAGCGCCAGGCCACGGTGCGGTGTTCCTGTTTGTTTCTCTCAACCTCGTCGAGGTTTTCTTCGGCCCAGGTGAACGGGTCGTGTCGTTTGCGATCTTCAAACCAGGCCTCACGCATGCTGTCTGCCGTCTGCTTATGCAGAGCAACTTTCTTACACCATGCCGGGTCAGCATGTTCAAGCTCTCTCACCATCAGGGCAAAAATGCGATCAAGCAGGCCATCCGGCCCTTTGGCAATTTCGCGTTCAACCGCGAGCTCAGTCAACACTGACAACGGTTCGTAAGGAATAGGGCAGTAAAAATCGGCTTCCGGGAGAATGCCCGTTCGGGACATCAGGACAATCTTTAACGCCTCGCTGCCTGTATCCAGAACGAATTTACCGTCGCGAAACGCGCCGTGCTGCATCACTACCGCCATTGCCGCGTCAAGACCGCTTAACGATGTTCCCATAACACCAACACGGCAGGGCGGAATTTTGGCATCCATCAGACCGGACCACGGGCTTGGGAAATACGTACGAGAGGCTTCGTCGTCTGCAGGCCAGACGTGGCCGGTGGCGATAACCGCAAGGTCAAAGCGTTCAGGAAAACTGCTGTCGTTGACGGAAAGCGTGACGCCGTCATTCGTGGGCACGATGTCGGTGACCCGGGCAGACTCATGGATTTCAACATGGAACCCGCGTTTTTTCGCCTCTTTTACGATTGACCAAAAGCTGTCGCAGAAATACTCACCCAGCAGGAGCCGGGGCAGGAACTGCCGGTCATGCAAACGGGATTTATCCACCTTAAAGCGTGCCAGATGGGTTTCGCTCTGGTCATTAAGCCAGTCGAGGTAGGACATGAACAGTGGCGGGATTTCAATGCTCGCAATGTTCGCCAACATCAGACGAGAATTATCGTCGTCGTTATAGGGCATACCCACGCCCGCGTTATCAGCTTGCTCAAAGACGTAAACCGAAAGCGGCTGCGGATTTTTAAGAAGTGCGTAAAAGGTATAAATCCCTGTAGGGCCGGAACCGATAATGGCGATTTTCTTCATCGACGGTATTCCTCTTTTTTTCCATGAGAAAAGCGTAGCAGGAGAACAGTGATGAAAATAAGGGATTAGGATAATTCAGGAAATCAGAGGAGAATTTGCACCATTTCAGGACTGAAATGGTGCGTCCGAGTGGACTCGAACCACCGACCCCCACCATGTCAAGGTGGTGCTCTAACCAACTGAGCTACGGACGCAGAATGGTGCGTTCAATTGGACTCGAACCAACGACCCCCACCATGTCAAGGTGGTGCTCTAACCAACTGAGCTATGAACGCAACGTGTTGTCGGTGACAACGGGGACGAATATTAGCGGCACAGCACCAATGAGGCAAGAGGGAAAATGCATTTTTCTCTCTGATTTCACGCGATTGCTGTATTACCGCGCAAAGTGAAGATAAAGTAGCCGCCGGCTGGCGGCTACTGCGTAATTAACGTGCTGCGCGTTGCAAAATGACCGTTGATGGCTGACGTTGCAGGAAGCGCATTCGCATCATCATCATAATTGCCGCAGAGGTCAGACCGATGATAAAGCCCATCCAGAATCCGGCCGGACCCATGCGGTCAACCACCAGGTCGGTCAGGGCCAGAATGTAACCACACGGCAGACCCAATACCCAATAGGCGATGAAGGTGATAAAGAAGATGGAACGCGTGTCTTTATATCCACGCAGCACACCGCTGCCAATCACCTGAATGGAATCAGATATCTGGTAGACCGCTGCCAGCAGCATCAGATGCGACGCCAGAGCCACGACTTCGGGGTTGTCATTGTAGAGCAGGGCGATTTGTTCGCGTAGCGTGACGGTAAAGAGCGCCGTACAGACAGCCATGCAGACACCGACACCCAGCCCGGTTCGCGCGGCGGTTTGCGCGTCTATCGTCGAACCTTGCCCCAAACGGAAGCCGACACGGATAGTCACCGACGCCGCCAGCGACAACGGCAGGACGAACATCAGCGAGCTGAAGTTCAGCGCAATCTGGTGCCCGGCTACGTTCACAATGCCCAACGGGGAGACCAGCAGGGCGACCACGGCGAAAAGCGTCACCTCGAAGAACAGCGCGAGGGCAATCGGCAAACCTAGCTGCACCAGACGCGTCATGATGCTCCAGTCTGGCGTGCTAAATCTGTTCTCGTTGCGGATATCGCGCATGGAACGGGCGCGTTTTACAAAGGCGATCATCGAGAAGAACATCACCCAGTAAACGGCTGCCGTCGCCACGCCGCAGCCGACGCCACCCAGTTCCGGCATTCCGAAATGACCGTAAATAAAGACATAGTTCACCGGAATATTGACCAGCAAACCAATAAAGCCCATCACCATCCCAGGCTTAGTTTTCGCCAGACCTTCACACTGGTTACGCGCCACCTGGAAAAAGAGGTAGCCTGGAGTCCCCCAGAGCAGGGCGCGCAGATAACCCACGGCTTTGTCAGCCAGTGCCGGGTCAATGTTATGCATGGCGCGAATAATATGGCCCGCGTTCCAGAGCACCACCATAATCAGCACGGAGACAAACCCCGCCAGCCAGAAACCCTGACGGACCTGGTGGGCAATGCGCTCGCGACGACCCGAGCCATTGAGCTGGGCGATAACAGGCGTGAGCGCGAGCAGCAGACCGTGGCCGAACAGGATGGCCGGAAGCCAGATTGACGTGCCGATAGCAACGGCCGCCATATCGGTGGCGCTGTAGCCACCCGCCATTACCGTATCCACAAATCCCATTGCGGTCTGGGCCACTTGCGCGACGATCACTGGTATAGCCAGTGCCAATAACTGGCGCGCTTCATTCATGTACTTCTGCACGTGAACACCTTTATTTTGTAGTTATTTGAGAGACTAAAAAAGCCGCCGAAACGGGCAGCAAGAAGAAAATGCAGGGGGGTGCCAGCTATTGTAGCGGGCTTTAGCTATTTATCTAGTGAAAAAATCGCCAGAAAATGCGCTCCGCTGGCAACCTGTTTTTCCAACTGTTATTGTGATGGGATTAAACGGTGTCACCACCGTCCGGAAAAAACAGGAGTTGTAAGCATGTTTACTGGTATTGTGCAGGGCACCGCCAAAGTGGTGTCCATTGATGAAAAACCTAATTTCCGTACTCATGTTGTTGAGCTGCCGGAATATATGCTTGAGGGCATTGAAACCGGTGCCTCGATTGCGCATAACGGCTGCTGCCTGACCGTGACCGAAATTAACGGCAACCAGATTAGCTTTGATTTAATGAAAGAGACGCTGCGTATCACCAACCTGGGTGAGCTGGCGGTTGGGGATACCGTCAACGTAGAACGGGCGGCGAAGTTCAGCGATGAGATTGGCGGGCATCTGATGTCGGGGCACATCATGACCACCGCTGAGGTGGCAAAAATTGTGACCTCGGAAAATAACCGTCAAATCTGGTTTAAAATGCAGGATCCTTCATTAATGAAATACATCCTCTATAAAGGATTTATTGGCATTGATGGGATTAGCCTGACGGTAGGTGAAGTAACGCCGACGCGTTTTTGTGTGCATTTAATTCCTGAAACGCTGCAGCGCACCACGCTGGGGGCGAAAAAACTGGGGCATCGCGTAAATATCGAAATCGATCCGCAAACTCAGGCGGTGGTGGATACCGTTGAGCGTGTGCTGGCGGCAAAAGAAGCTGCAATAATTAAAACAGCAGAAGAAGAATAAAAAATAACCCCGGGTAACCGGGGTTATTTTTTTAGCGGGCGACCCGCAAACCGTGTTCAATGCCACGGCTGAAGACCACCTGCCAGAGCTGAATATCCCGCGCGCGAAACGCCCCCGCGCAGGCATTCAGATAATAGCTAAACATCCGCTTGAATCGTTCAGAATAGTTGTCCGCAATCTCAGGCCAGGCTTCCTGAAAACGAGCATGCCATGCCATCAACGTGGTGTCGTAATCCGCACCGAAGTTATGCCAGTCTTCCATCACGAAATGGGGTTCACTGGCGTTGGCAATATGGCGAACGGACGGTAAACAGCCATTCGGAAAGATGTATTTATTGATCCACGGGTCAACGTTGTTGTCGGTCCGCTTAGAGCCGATGGTATGCAGCAGGAAGATGCCGTCCGGTTTCAAATTACGATCCACCACGTTAAAGTAGGTGTTGTAGTTCTTCGGCCCCACGTGCTCGAACATGCCCACCGAAACGATACGGTCAAACTGTTCGTTAAGATCGCGATAATCCTGTAGCCGGATATCCACATCGAGATCCTGGCAGCGTTCCCGCGCCAACTTTTGCTGTTCAGCTGAAATAGTGACACCCACCACGCTGACGCCGTAATGCTTCGCCATAAACCAGGCCAGTCCACCCCAGCCGCAGCCGATATCCAGCACGCGCATTCCGGGTTCTAACTTCAGTTTCTCGCTAATCAACTGCAGCTTAGCCTGTTGAGCCTCTTCCAGCGTCGAAGCCTCTTTCCAGTAAGCGCAGGAATATTGCATGAAGGGGTCAAGCATACGGTTGAACAGGTCGTTGCCGAGATCGTAATGCTCTTTGCCGACGATCCACGCGCGTTTTTTACTTTGCAGATTAAACAGCCGGGCAGAGGCGACGCGCAGTGTGTCTTTCAGATTGCGGGGGAGTTGATTTTCCAGACCGGCACGCAACACGCTGGAGAAGAAGATATCCAGCCGTTCGCACTCCCACCAGCCGTCCATATAGCTTTCCCCCAGGCCTAACGAACCCTCCCGCAACACGCGCTTAAAAAAGTCGGGATGTTTAACCTGGGGATCGGCTGGCGACGATCCATTGATAGTGATGCCTGCTCGACCTAACAGTTCACTGACGATCCGGGACCAGTTATCGTCCGGAACGCTGACTTCTTCTATACACGATGAACTCATAGCTTCTCCATCACCCTGTGTGATCAGAACCTTCAAACAGCGTAGACGCTTTTTTTGGTTTGTGAGAAATCTCACGGTAAATACCGCGAGGCTAATATCCGACGTAGAACAGAGGAAGGGAGATAACCCTTGCCGAAATGCCTTCCATGGTAAAACGGGAGCACTCCGGCTCCCGTTAACACTTAATATTTATCGTATTTAATCGAACCAAATTTAGTATAGGCCTCAAAATTTGGTGATTCAATAAAAAATTCTTAGCAACCTAATCACTGGAAGTTAACATAATTTCCGGCGCGATTACGCATGCGATGTTTCAACCGGCGTGCTGTCATTCAGCTCACGCTGTGCGGAAGCCTGCATACGGTAGCCCACAAAGGCCAGCACAACGGTCACCAGCATCACGGTAGTGGTGGTCAGGAGCGGTGTGGCAATCAGCGCAGAGACCACCAGGCTTGCCAGGAAGCACAGACCCAACTGCAGGGTGTTCTGCAGCGCAGCCGCGCGACCCGTCGCCTGCGGGAACGGACGTAATGCCTGCGCCACAACGATAGGGTAGATTGCCCCGTTAGCAACAGCCATCACGCAGAATGGCATTAAAATTTCTACCAGACCGGTGCCAGGGATAAACCCGACGGCCCATGTCCCGATAACGCTCAATGCATACAGCACCAGCAGCCACGGCAGCATCTGCTGACCTTCCCATTTCTGCAGCGCCGCACGACAGCCGTACCCGCCCACCAGGAATGCGATGGTTTGCGGAACGTAGCTCAGGCCGATCGCCGCCGGGCTGTACCCCATATCGTGCAGAATAAATGGCGAACCGGTCAGCCACGCGAAGAAGCTCGCCGAGCAGGCGGCATAAATCAGGACATTACCGCGATACGCTTTGGCACTCAGCAAAGAGGTAAAGGTAATGGGCTTCGCATCCGCATGTGCCTCTTTTTTATGCGCTGGTTTGAGCGCGAATGCCGGCAGCATGAGTACCAGTGTGATGGCAAACAACGTGGCAAAGATAGCCTGCCACTCGAAATGCACCAGGATCCAGCTGCCCAGCAGCGGGGCGAGGGCAGGTGAAAGCCCTACCAGCGGCATAATGGTGGCGAAAATCCGGTTGGTGCGGTTGGCTGGGTAGTAGTCGGTAACAAGAGCCTGCCAGGTCACCGCTGCTGCACAGACGCCGACGGCCTGCACAAAGCGCAGCACCAGCAGCCAGGTCGCATCGCGTACCCATAACATACCCAGACAGCCGACGGCAAAAATGCCCAGGCCCAGCAACAGTACTGGTTTACGGCCAAAACGATCTGATAGCGGCCCCCAAAGTAGCTGCGCGAAGGCGAAACCGGCGAGGAACAAACTCAGGCTGGCGCTGATGGCCGCTGCAGGGGTTTGCAAATCTTCCTGCATGGCGGCGAAAGCCGGCAGGTACATATCAGTGGCCAAAAAGCCCAGCACGCTTAAGCCGCCGAGCCAGACTAAAAAACCTTTCCTGGGTTGCATTGTTTTATTCTCCTGAGGAGGCAGGTATACATTGGCGCTGAGTGTAGGGAGTGCAAAGCCGCTTGTGAAACGCTAATATTTGGCGTGTGCATTCAAATTTTTTGCAGGCAGAAAATGTGGTCAGATTATTCTCTTGAAGTGGTCGATGCTGTCGCGCGTAACGGCAGTTTCAGTGGAGCGGCGCAGGAGTTACACCGCGTGCCTTCAGCTATCAGCTATACAGTACGTCAGCTGGAGGAGTGGCTGGCGGTTCCTCTGTTTGAACGGCGACATCGTGATGTGGAATTAACGCCCGCCGGCGCGTGGTTTTTGAAAGAAGGACGTTCTGTCATCAAAAAAATGCAGATCACCCGCGAACAGTGTCAGCAGATCGCTAACGGCTGGCGGGGGCATCTTTCCATCGCGGTGGATAATATCGTCAAACCTGAGCGTACCCGGCAAATGATTGTCGATTTCTATCGTCATTTTTCTGACGTCGAATTGCGGGTGTCGCAGGAAGTGTTTAACGGCGTCTGGGATGCGCTGGCGGACGGCAGGGCAGAGATGGCGATCGGGGCCACGCAGGCGATTCCGGTTGGGGGACGTTATGCGTTTCGCGATATGGGGATGCTGAGCTGGAAATGCGTGGTGGCAAGCG
Organism: Enterobacter ludwigii; assembly: GCA_023023105.1. NCBI lineage: Bacteria > Pseudomonadati > Pseudomonadota > Gammaproteobacteria > Enterobacterales > Enterobacteriaceae > Enterobacter > Enterobacter ludwigii. The sequence continues at coordinate 1,986,018 of CP083824.1, forward strand.
ATCATCCGCTGGCGGCTCTGGAAGGCCCCTTGAGCGACGATACGCTACGCAACTGGCCATCGCTGGTGCTGGAGGATACGTCCCGTTCATTACCCAAGCGTATCACATGGCTTCTGGATAACCAGCGGCGGGTGGTTGCACCCGACTGGGAATCGTCGGCGACGTGCCTCAGTGCTGGCTTGTGCGTTGCGATGGTGCCCGTTCATTTTGCGCGGCCGCGAATTGACACCGGAGAGTGGGTTGAGTTGACGCTAGAGAACCCGTTCCCGGATGCGGCCTGTTGCCTCACCTGGCAACAAAATGATGTCTCGCCAGCGATGGCCTGGCTGCTGGATTATCTGGGAGACAGCGAAACGCTAAACCGGGAATGGTTACGGGAGCCAGCTTAACTGGCCCCCGTGAAGAGATTACCGGCGGTAGTCGCGGAACGGACCATCCGCAACGGAGCGGCGTTCAATAAGACGCGGGTGAACTTCAATGGACTGTGACTCTTCTCGTTTGTTGACGATCCTGTCCATCAGCATATTAAAGGCGGTTTCACCCAGTGAGTCTTTCGGCTGGTGAATGGTCGTTAATGCCGGCGTAAAGAAGCGCGCGTTACGCACGTTGTCATACCCGATCACAGAAATATCCTGCGGTACACGCAGACCCAGCTCATCGGCAGCACAGAGGGCACCCATTGCCATGATGTCGCCCCCGCAGAAAACGGCGGTCGGACGATGCTGCTGGGAGACGATCTGCTGCATCGCGCGGTAGCCCGACTCCGGTTCGAAGTCGCCCTGCACGATCCAGTTTTCCGGCACGGTGATCAGCGCTTCTTCCATCGCTTTCATAAACCCAGCCAGACGACCTGCACCGGTATTGCGTTCCAGTGGACCCGGGATCACACCGATCTCGCGGTGACCGCGTTCTATCAGATAACGACCCGCCATATAACCGCCTTCAAAGGCGTTATCGATAACGGAATCGGTGAAGTCCGCGCGGGCTTCACCCCAGTCCATCACTACCATTGGGATATGGCGATACTCTTCGAGCATGGACAGCACAGTTTCCGGATACTCGGAACACATCACCAGCAGGCCATCAACGCGCTTTTGCGCCATCATCGACAGGTAGGCGCGCTGTTTTTCAATGCTGTTCCACGCGTTGCCCAGAATCAGGGTATAGCCTTTTTGAAAACAGTTTTTCTCAACCGCTTCAATGATCTCGGCAAAATAGGCCGCTTCACTGCTGGTCGCCAGCAAACCAATAGACTTGGTGTGATTAACCTTGAGGCTACGCGCAACCGCACTTGGCGAATAGTGCAGTTCTTTGATCGCTGCCCAGACGGCGTTGCGCGTCTCTTCCGCCACAAAGCGGGTTTTGTTAATTACATGTGATACGGTTGTAGTGGAAACGTTTGCGCGTTTTGCTACATCTTTAATTGTTGCCATTAAATGTCACTCCAGACCATATCCTAAACTCCTGAAAAACTTGAAGGTAAACGTTTGCCTTCTCTCACCCTTATCACGCAATTTTGAATTGCGACACGCCGGGAAAACGACACAGGACGTCAGGAGGGGGTCAATGGCCGGTACGCTAATAAATTTAGCGTGGAATTTTGTCCTATCTTGATGAAAAGGGGAAGAGGTAAAGTGGTTATCCGTTTAAATCCAGGAAGATTTTTGACGTAAATTGTGCAAAAATGAGCAAGCTCACTTTCCGTGGGGGGATTAAAAGGAGAAAAATTGATGAGTTCCGATCTGAAGTTTTCGCTGTTCACCACCGTTATTGTGCTGGCTTTGATTGTCGCAGCGGGTCTGACGGCCGCACTGCACTGATTTACGCGGAGGGAGAGCCTTCTCCCTCCCGATTCCCCGGATTGTTACTTCTCTGGCAAAAATCTTTTGCCAATTTGTTAACTTCTCATTTTTTGTGATTGATGTCATGCTTTCCGCTTCTTTGTTCTGTGTCACCACATGACACGGCATCCGGAGTTGACGTATGAAAATCAATTTTCCCCTGCTGGCCCTGGCGATTGGCGCTTTTGGGATTGGCACCACTGAATTCTCCCCGATGGGTTTACTGCCTGTTATTGCCAGAGGCGTGGATGTCTCGATCCCTGCCGCAGGGATGTTAATCAGCGCGTACGCTATCGGCGTGATGGTCGGGGCGCCGCTGATGACGCTTCTGCTTTCGCATCGCGCGCGCCGCAATGCGCTGATTTTCCTGATGGCGATTTTCACCCTGGGCAACGTGCTTTCCGCCATTTCGCCGGACTACACCACATTGATGCTGTCCCGCATTCTGACCAGCCTTAATCACGGCGCGTTCTTTGGGCTGGGGTCGGTCGTTGCCGCAAGCGTGGTGCCAAAACACAAGCAGGCGAGTGCCGTGGCAACCATGTTTATGGGACTAACGATTGCCAACATCGGCGGGGTGCCTGCGGCAACCTGGCTGGGTGAAGCGATCGGCTGGCGTATGTCTTTCCTGGCGACGGCCGGTCTCGGTGTGATCGCCATGGTGGCACTGTTCTTCTCCCTGCCGAAAGGCAGCGCGGGGGAACGTCCTGACGTGCGCAAAGAGTTGTCTGTGCTGGTACGCCCGCAGGTGCTCTCGGCGCTGCTGACGACCGTGTTGGGGGCAGGGGCGATGTTTACCTTCTATACCTACATTTCTCCTGTGCTTCACGACATCACTCACGCAACGCCGATCTTTATCACTGCGATGCTGGTGCTGATTGGCGTGGGCTTCTCGATTGGTAACTATCTGGGTGGGAAATTTGCCGACCGTTCCGTGAGCGGGACGTTGAAGGGCTTCTTAACCCTGCTGATTGTCATCATGATTGCTATTCCGTGGCTGGCACGTAATGAGTTCGGAGCAGCCATTGCGATGGTCGTCTGGGGAGCTGCCACCTTTGCTGTGGTTCCACCGCTGCAGATGCGCGTGATGCGTGTCGCCCATGAGGCGCCGGGTCTTTCGTCTTCAGTGAATATTGGCGCGTTCAATCTCGGTAATGCGCTCGGTGCAGCCGCCGGTGGCGCGGTTATTTCCGGGGGGCTGGGATACAGTTTTGTACCGGTGATGGGGGCGATTATTGCCGCGCTTTGTCTGCTGTTGGTGATGATGTCAGGTCGTAAGCAGCCAGAAACAGCCTGCGCTGCTGAATAAGCAAAAAACGCAGAAGGGCGAACCCTTCTGCGTGTCTCTTATGCGGCGAAGTTCTTCGCCACAAACTCCCAGTTTACCAGTGCCCAGAAGTGCTCCAGGTAGTTCGGGCGCGCGTTACGGTAATCAATGTAGTAAGCGTGTTCCCAAACGTCCACGGTCATCAGTGGCTTAGCGCTGGTGGTCAGTGGGGTACCCGCGTTAGAGGTGGAAACGATAGCCAGTTTGCCATCGGCTTCTTTTACCAGCCACGTCCAGCCAGAACCGAAGTTTTTGATAGCTGCATCGGTAAATTTCGCTTTGAAATCCGCGAAGCTGCCAAAGGCGGCGTTGATGGCGGTAGCCAGTTCACCGGCAGGTTCGCCACCGGCGTTTGGCGCCAGGCAGTGCCAGTAGAAGGTGTGATTCCACACCTGAGCTGCGTTGTTGAATACGCCCCCCTCAGAGCTGCGGACGATCTCTTCCAGCGTTTTGCCTTCGAAATCGGTGCCCTTGATCAGGTTGTTCAGGTTGGTGACGTACGTCTGGTGATGCTTGCCGTAGTGATATTCCAGGGTTTCCGCAGAAATGTGCGGTGCCAGGGCGTCTTTAGCATACGGTAGTGCAGGTAATTCGAACGACATTGCTTCTCTCCTTATTGTATTTTGTGTTGCCAATAACCACACAGACAACGAGGAGAGAATAGCAAATTGAAAGGGTATGCAAAAGAGGAACTTACCCTGCCGCGATGCGGCAGGGCAGGGATTAGCGAATGGTTTTAGGCGTCATGACGCGACGCGCGCCGACATAGTGACGAACCCAGTAGTCTTCACTCAGCGAGGTGATCTGAATATCCTGACCGCTGCGTGGTGACTGAATGAATTTCCCGTTACCGACATAGACACCGACGTGGTCAGCCGTGCCGCGACCCTGTGTACGGAAGAAGACCAGATCGCCGTTTTCCAGCTCACCACGGTCAACCGGAGAAGCATCGCGCAGGTGGTACATTTCATTGGCAGTACGTGGAATGCGGAACTTCACCAGATCTTTATAGGCGTAATAGACGAGACCACTGCAGTCAAAACCGGTACGCGGTGAACTGCCACCCCAGTGATAAGGTTTGCCAATTTGCCCCATCAGTTTGTTCATCGCGGTTTTTTGCGCTTTCTGTACCCGCACTTTATGCACTTCCGCTATTTTCGTGACCTTCGTGCATTTCGCCTTGTGGCCTTTACGCGTGATGCATTTTTCAGTCACGAGGTTGGCGGCAGTCTGCGAGGCTTTACTTTTGGATGTGTGAGCAGTGCGGGAAGATTTTGTTTTTGTCTTGCTGGAAGCGGTTTGTTTAGTCTGAGCAGTTGTTTTTTTCTTGTCGTTCTTACTGGTGGTTTTTTTCTTACGTTCTGTGGCTTTCACCAGATGGTTCTTTTGCACAGCAGAATGCCGCGCCTGCTGAGAGGCGTTTGCCACTGGCGTGAAAGTGAGTGATGTAAACAGTAAAGCACAGAGCGTGATCGAGATTTTATTTATCCGCGCCACTGGGCAGTCCCCTGATAAATGCAGGCCATCTATAGTACCTGCGTATGATTTACAAAGCCCGTCGATTCTAATCCATAAAAACCCGAGAAGTTAATAGCATTTTTCAATCTACAATCGTGTTTCGTTAGCAAGTGCAAAAAAATTCATCGTTCTGTCGCACATTTGTTCACTCCCTAAGCAAAACCCTCAGTGCAGCAGGGTTAAACACCATTTGCAATGCAACTTTTCATGAGTCGCGGTAAAATAAATAAACGTGACAAAAATGTTATTTTCCGATGCCAGTCTGAACCGCTACAATGTCAGACTAATGCCGTAACAGAAGTTAAAGGAAGCAAGACATGAGCACCACTATTGAAAAAATCCAGCGCCAGATCGCTGAAAACCCGATTCTGCTGTATATGAAAGGTTCTCCGAAGCTGCCAAGCTGCGGCTTCTCCGCGCAAGCCGTTCAGGCACTGTCTGCCTGTGGTGAGCGTTTTGCTTACGTTGATATCCTGCAAAACCCGGACATCCGCGCTGAGCTGCCTAAGTACGCTAACTGGCCGACGTTCCCACAGCTGTGGGTAGACGGTGAACTGGTTGGCGGTTGTGATATCCTGATTGAGATGTATCAGCGCGGTGAACTGCAGCAGCTGATCAAAGAGACGGCGGCTAAGTACAAAACTGAAGAGCCGGACGCAGAGTAACTTTCTGCCGAAATAAAAAAGCGACCTCTTCAGGTCGCTTTTTTTTACTCTTCGCTGTCGCCCATCGGTAGCGGCCAGCCGCCCAGACGTTTCCAGCGGTTGACGATCTCACAGAACAGCTCTGCAGTGCGTTCCGTGTCATACAGGGCAGAGTGCGCCTGCGTACCGTCAAACTCAATACCTGCCGTGATACAGGCCTTTGATAGCACTGTTTGTCCAAGCGCCAGGCCACTCAGGGCGGCAGTATCGAAGGTGACAAATGGGTGGAAGGGATTTCGTTTGAGCGAGGCACGCTCTGCGGCGGCCATGGTAAAGCTGTGATCGAACGTGGCGTTATGGGCCACCATGATCGCGCGGCTGCAGTTGCTCTCTTTCATACCTTTACGCACCATCTTAAAAATGGCGTGCAGCGCATCATATTCACTGACTGCACCACGTAACGGGTTATGCGGGTCGATACCGTTAAACGCCAGTGCTTCCGGCTGTAAGTTTGCCCCTTCAAAAGGATCAACGTGGAAATGCAGCGTGGTGTCCGGTGTAAGCCAGCCCTGTTCATCCATCTTCAGCGTGATGGCGGCAATTTCGAGCAGCGCATCGGTTTTAGCGTTAAATCCGGCTGTTTCTACATCAATGACAACGGGATAAAAACCACGAAAACGGTCGCACAGACCGCTAAATTGAGCGTTATCGGACATCAGGGTCTCTTACATGGGGAAAAAGCAGAGCGCATTATGGCAAATTTTGGAAGGGTATGCAGTAAAACTACGGGCGCATATTGCGCCCTGAGGGATCAGTTGCCCAGACCGCGACCGGCGTCTTTGGCTTCAATCAGCTCGATTTTGTAACCGTCCGGATCTTCCACAAACGCAATCACGGTAGTGCCACCTTTGACCGGGCCCGCTTCGCGCGTCACGTTACCGCCGTTGCTGCGAATGCGCTCACACGCTTCGGCCGCGTTGTCCACTTCCAGCGCGATGTGGCCGTAGGCCGTGCCCAGCTCATAGCTGTCTACGCCCCAGTTGTAGGTCAGCTCGATCACCGCTTCATCCGTTTCCGGGCCGTAACCCACGAACGCCAGCGAGTATTTGTATTCCGGGTTTTCACTGGTGCGCAGCAGTTTCATACCCAGTACGTTAGTGTAGAAATCAATAGAACGTTGCAGGTCGCCAACGCGCAGCATGGTGTGAAGTAGGCGCATAATTTCCTCATTAACCTATGGAATAGAATATGTTTTTGAACAGAAACGATGTTTTAGTATAGCGGCGAATTGTCGCCGCTATCAATGCTCATTGGAGGGATTACAGAGAAGGGTAGTCGGTGTAGCCTTCTGCACCACCGCCGTAGAAGCTTTCCGGACGCTGTGGGTTCAGTGCCGCTTTCTGCTGCAGGCGGGCAACCAGATCCGGGTTGGCGATGTAGTCGCGGCCAAATGCGACGGCGTCGATCAGACCTTTATTGATCAGATCTTCGGCTTTCTCAGGAGTATAGGCTCCCGCACCGATGATCACGCCATGGAAACGCTCGCGTACTTTCTGACGGAAAGCCTCAGTGTAAGGCTGACCAACGGCCCAGTCGGGCTCGGACATGTGCAGATAAGCAATACCACGTTTCGCCAGCTCTTCAATCAGATACAGCGCGTCCGCTTCTTCGTTCGGACCGTTGTCGACGTTCTGGAAAGAGCCAATCGGGGAGACGCGGATACCGATACGCTCAGGGCTCCACTCCTGGCATACGGCGTCAACCACTTCCAGCACCAGACGGGCACGGTTTTCGACGCTGCCGCCATACTGATCGGTGCGATGGTTAGACGACGGTGACAGGAACTGATGCAGCAGGTAGCCATGCGCGGAGTGCAGTTCAATCAGGTCAAACCCGGCTTCACGCGCATTGGCTACGGCCTGGCGGAAGTCGTTAACGATACCCGGGATCTCGTCCAGCTCAAGTGCGCGTGGCATAGAAGTATCAACGCGGATTGCGTGACCATTTTCATCACGCAGTGAAGTACGGGTATTCGCGCTCAGGGCGGAAGCGGAAACAGGTGCCTGACCGCCTGGCTGAATGCTGTTGTGAGAGATACGACCGGTGTGCCACAGCTGAACCGCAATACGACCCTCTTCAGCGTGAACGCCCGCGGTGATTTTCTTCCATGCGGCGATCTGTTCCGGGCTGTGAAGACCCGGCGCTCCCGCATAACCTTTAGCCTGAGCAGAAATCTGTGTGGCTTCCGTGATGATCAGGCCAGAGCTTGCGCGCTGACGATAGTATTCACCCATCAGTGGGGTTGGGATGTCACCCGGCTCAATGCTGCGTAGACGGGTAAGCGGAGCCATAAACACGCGGTTTGGCGCAGTGACGGCACCCACTTTCAATGGGGTAAATAATTTTTCAGCTGACATAAAGACTCCTGAGTAGACCAGTCGACTAGTAACGAGGTAAATAAAAACGCCTGTTAAACGCCAGGCGTAGTAATGCTGTTTTTCACATGTGCCAGTGCGCTTTCCAGCGGCACGGCACTGCGCGAAATCTTGGCCTGCAGATTAGCGCCCAACCAGAGGGCGTATAACACCTGCGCCTGGGTTAGCGGCTCACCGGGAAAGGCCAGCGTTTTCTCATCGCGGCCTTTCTCCAGTGCCTGAGCCAGCAGGGCGATAACACCACTGGCACCTTTATCCATTGCCGTGCGCATGTCTTCGGAGAGATCGCACACTTCAGCAGAAAGTTTTACCGTCAGACATCCGCTGATAATGCCCTGCTGGCAGAACTGGTTCAGCGTTTCCTGATAGTAGTTCAAAACACGATCGCGATAGTTACCTTTACCCGATGCAAAGTGGGTCGCCAGACGCTGGTGATAACCAGCATAATGACGCTCCAGCATTGCGACGCCAAACGCCTCTTTGGACCGGAAGTAGTGGTAAAACGACCCCTTCGGTACCTCAGCGGTTTTTAATAGCTCGCTCAGGCCCATACCGGTGAATCCGCGATGCATGCAAAGTTGCTCGCCGGTCGCCAGTAAATGTTCGCGGGTATCGTGTTCAGTATTTCTGCTCATGGCCGCACTCTAATAGACCGTTCGGTCTAATGCAAGCAAGTTTATTGACGACACGCGTGCAGAATATCCAGTTGCTGTTGATAAACCGTTGATTTCACGTCCATCATACCCAGTACAGTCGAGAACAAATTGTCCTGAGAAACCGCATTTTTTGCCGCATGGTCACGTAAACACTGCTCGTTGATGCCAAAATTTTTCGCATAGTCCGGTGACAACCAGAACATAAACGGAATGTGTGTTTGCTGTTCCGGTGCCAGCATGTACGGCGTGCCGTGCAGATAGATACCGCTTTCGCCCAGCGATTCGCCGTGATCTGAGAGGTAAATCAGCGCAGTGTTCATGCTTGCCTGTCGTGCTTTCAACGTATCAATCGTTTTACTGACCACGCTGTCGGTATACAGGATCGTGTTGTCATAGGTGTTTATCAGCGCCTGATGATCGCAATCCTGGATTTCGTTGGTGTCGCAGGTTGGGGTGAATTTACGGAAATTATCCGGATAACGGCGATAGTACGCGGGGCCGTGACTGCCCATCAGGTGGATAACCAGAACGGTATCTTGCTTTAGGCCATCCAGGACGTTGTCCAGGCGGTAGAAATTCACGTCGTCGATGCAGGACTTGTCTTTGCAGAACTGATCCAGTTTCCACTGCGTCATGTCGGTATGGGGGATGCGATCGCAGGCACCTTTACAGCCGCCATCGTTGTCGCGCCACAGCAGATTGATACCCGCATGCTTGAGCACGTCGAGCAGTCCTTCCCGATGATGAGCCAGGTCAGCATCGTATTTGCTGCGCGTCATGCCGGAGAACATGCAGGGAACGGATACCGCGGTTTCAGTACCACACGAGGAGGCTTGCGGGAAGTTAATCACATCCTGCTTTTTCAGTTCCGGGTTTGTTTCGCGTTCGTAGCCGTTCAGGGAGTAGTTCGCCGCGCGTGACGCTTCGCCGACGACAAGCACCAGAACGGTTTTCTTTTGCTGACCTGAAATCAAGGGTCCTTTGTGTGCATCTTCGCCAATCCGCACCAGCGTCTGATCGCCTGCAAACCAGCGCATTTTGCTGTACTTCATCACGGCACTGACGTAGTTCGCGGGGGTGACCATTTTGACAATGCTTTTGTTATTACGAAACAGCGACGCGTAATCTTTATAAAATACGGCGGCAATAAGGATAATCACCAGCAGGGCACCGAGCATTGCGGCAACGCGCATCAACAGGGCATACCACCATTTCCCGGTACGAATGCGGGTCAATACCAGCACTACGGATGGAATGAGACCGGCAACAACAATCCACAAAATCATCTGTGGCGTTACCAGGGCGGTGGCTTCCTGGGAGTTCGTTTCGAACACGTTCACGATCATGTTCTGATCGATAACCGCGCCGTAGGTGTACATAAAGTAGGTGGCAGCGGCGCACCCGAGCGTCAGCACAATCAGCAGCGGCTTGCGAATAAATGGAATATTGAGCAGGCTAAACACAATCACCCAGCCGCAAAACAGCACCAGCGGTACGGTAGCGGCAAAGAGGATATCGTGAAGATGAGCGGGGGCGATAATTGCCCAACTGCGTTGTATAAATAGCGCGTTTACCAGGGTAAAGAAGAGCGCACAGCCAAGAGTAAATTTAATGTCGTTACACTGTAACTTTTTAATTAACCGCATCGAATGAAAAACCTGTCATTTTAATGATGGGGCGAGTATAGAGAGGGAAGATTAGTGAAACCTTAATGCCACAAATCTGTGGTAAAGCCCTTGCACGCGGCATGTTTAACGTCTTCACTGTAAGTGATAGCGGTAATCTGGAGGTGAGTGTGGCAGAGCAACTGGAGTTTTTCCCCATCCAGAGCCCGTGCCGGGGTATTTGTCAGGTAGATGAACGTGGATATTGCCGCGGGTGCATGCGTACCCGTGATGAACGTTTCAACTGGCAAACCTTTAGCGACACGCAAAAACAGGAGGTGCTTCGACTCTGCCGACAGCGACTTCTGCGCAAAATACGCGCAAATAAAGCGGGTGAGGCAGAAGAACCCCAGCAACCTTCACTTTTTTAACACGGTAATTGCGTATACTCATGACATCACGTCCTTGAGGAAAATGTTATGGTTCAGCGAATTACCCTTGCCCCCCAGGGGCCAGAATTCTCCCGTTTTGTGATGGGCTACTGGCGCCTGATGGACTGGAATATGTCCCCCCTCCAGTTGGCGAGCTTTATTGAAGAGCATCTCGATTTAGGGATCACCACGGTCGATCATGCCGATATTTATGGTGGCTACCAGTGTGAAGCCGCGTTCGGAGAGGCGCTCAAGCTGGTTCCGGCCCTGCGTGAACGCATGGAGATCGTCACGAAGTGCGGTATTGCCACCACGGCAAAACCTGAGCATGCCCTCGGTCATTACATCACCGACAGTGCGCATATCATCAAAAGTGCTGAGCAGTCGCTGGTCAATCTGGCGACGGATCATATCGACCTGCTGTTAATCCACCGTCCCGATCCGCTCATGGATGCCGATGAAGTGGCCGAAGCGTTTCTGAATCTGCATCAGAGCGGGAAAGTCCGTCATTTTGGCGTCTCAAACTTTACCCCGGCACAGTTTGCGCTGCTTCAGTCGCGCCTGCCATTTACCCTGGCCACTAACCAGGTCGAGATATCCCCGGTTCACCAGCCGCTGCTGCTGGATGGGACGCTTGACCAGCTACAACAGCTTCGCATTCGCCCGATGGCGTGGTCGTGCCTGGGAGGGGGACGCTTGTTTAATGACGATGAATTCCAGCCGCTGCGCAATGAACTGGAAACCATCGCCCGCGAGCTCAATGCTGAGAGCATCGAACAAGTGGTGTACGCGTGGATCCTGCGCCTGCCGTCAAAACCACTGCCAATTATTGGTTCTGGTAAAATTGAACGCGTACGCTCTGCGATTGCGGCTGAAGAGCTGCAGATGACCCGTCAGCAGTGGTTCCGCATCCGTAAAGCCGCACTCGGCTACGACGTACCGTAAACCAGCAAAAAGTGACTTTCCGGTGAAATGTTTGCCCCTGGTATAAACTTAAGGGGCAAAAAATAACCCGTGGAGGTCATATGAAGCGTTTTGCTCTGGCGCTCGTCACGCTGGTAGTCTGCGCTGGTGCGCAGGCGGCCAGTGATGAAGTGGAAATGAATCTTGTCACCTCTCAGGGTGTGGGGCAGTCAATCGGAACGGTGAAAATAACCGAAACCGACAAAGGACTGGAGTTCGCACCCAACCTCAAAGCACTCCCACCCGGTGAACATGGTTTCCATGTTCATGCCAACGGTAGCTGTCAGCCTGCACTGAAAGAGGGAAAAGCCTCGGCGGCGGAATCAGCGGGCGGCCACTTTGATCCCCAACACTCCGGTAAACACGAAGGTCCGAACGGGAAGGGGCATCTCGGCGATCTCCCTGTGCTGGTGGTGAATAACGACGGGAAAGCCACGGAACCCGTCGTTGCACCACGGCTGAAAAAACTGGCTGAGATTAAAGGCAAAGCGCTGATGATCCATGTTGGCGGTGACAATATGTCCGATCGGCCTAAACCGCTTGGCGGTGGCGGGGTGCGTTATGCCTGTGGCGTAATTTGATCCCCAATGGTTCCAGGAGGAGGCGCTTGCTCCAGCTGCGACAGCGAGCAGTGCAGGCGCCAGATGATCGAGGCCAAATCTCGAGCAGCGGGCAAATGGTGCCGCGCGAGGGTATCGCAGATCCGCTGCAGCTCAGCCAGTGTGGCTTCGAGGGGGCGCTGCTGAACACCGCGTTCACTCATGACATCGCGTAGCAGGGAGATGCAAACATCCCGAACCTGTGAGAGGGGATCAGTGCGTGTTTCCCATACGCGAAGCTGCCAGACGACGTGTGAACAGTTCAACAGCACTACGCCCCAGCGCAACAGCCAGCGGCGGGAAAGTGCGTCCTGGCTGTTATTCAACTGGCTGACATGGTGATAAACCAGCGATTCATACTCATTTTCACTCAGATGCGGTTTACGACTGAGTTGGTCGACAAACCCCCGGCGTAACTCCCGGATGTGCCGACGACTCTTGCGCGCATCTGAACCGGGGCGTAACACCGCGAAGGCCAGCCAGGCCAGTCCGACACCGAGGATCTTCGCCAGGTTGTCATTGAGAAAACTGGCGTAATCGTAAACCGGCGGATTCGTCACGGAAATAAACGACCCCATAAAAACAATCAACTGTCCCCATAGCCCCGCCAGTTTGGGCATTTGCAGCTTCAGAAGCTGCATGGTGGTTAACAGCGGAAACAGAAACAGCAGGAACTGCCACAGGTCACTTATCTGCACCATCAGGCCGAACTTCACCACAAAACTGAACAACGACAGTAATACCAGGGTGCGCATCAGCAGCGTAAGAGAGTTAAACGGTGAGGCAGCAACGGAGTAAAGCACGCAGCTGATGGCAGCGAGCGTCAGGGCTGCCGTACCGGAGTCCCACTGCGTGGCAATGCTCCACGCCCCCACCAGCATCAGTGCGCAGAAGGTGCGAAAGCCGCTCCACAGTGCTTCGAGATAGTCTGTATGGCGTGCGAGCGCTGGACTACCCGGGACGTTGAATTCAGTCACCGGGGTGGCATTCTCGACGGCGCTAATCCAGCGGCTGCTTCGCAGATACAGCCGGCAGAAATAATTAAGACGCTGCCAGAAGGCGCGATGACGATAATCGTACTCATCGACCGGGGCGAGCGGCGCAATGATCTTCGCGACGGTGTAGATGTCCGCATCCGGGCGTGCAAGCGTTGCGAGCAGTACGTCAATCACCGCACGGGTGTTTTCTGGTGGCGTCGGCCAATTGAGTAACATCCGGCGCAGGCTGGAGATAGCGCTGGTCATGCGCAGCTGCTGGTGCAGCAGATAGTTAAGCAGGGTATTCTGACGGCGAAAGCGGTAATGGCTCCAGAAGGCCTGGATGCGTAACAGATTCATGGTCAGGATCTGCCCAATGACCTTTTCATGGGCGAGACGGATCTCATCGTTGGTATCAGGTTGCCACAGCAGGCTTGCGTGCTCCAGCAATCGGGCATGCATGGCTTTCAGCGCGGTGATGAGCGCGGTGCCGTCCGACGTACTGGGCAGGATCATCATCATAAACCCGCCGCTGAGGATACCGACAATCACTTCACAGACGCGCGCCTGAGCGATATCCCACAGTTCGGTGGTATCGAGTACGTTAACCACCGGAAAGGCAATGATGGCGGCGGTATAGCCCGCCAGCTGGAAAGCATAGGCGACGTTGTTGGTAAAATGAGCGCAGGCCCAGGTACAGCATCCCAGCCATGCCGCCATGCTCAGCAAGAACAGCCATGGATCGTTCAGCGTATGACCGGCGATAATTAACGCGGCACTGGCACCCAGCAGGCTGCCTACGATACGACCGAGGCTTTTACTGATAACACCTCCGACCGTGGGAAAACTCACCACCGCCGCAGAGGTCATCGCCCAGTAGGGTTCATCAAGGTTCAGGTAATAGGCGATGGTCAGCGCAAGACACATCGCGATGCCATTACGCAGCGCATAGCGCCACTGGGGACGCGTCGCTTTCATCCACGGCGTGTTACGCCAGGAGAGCACCTGCAGTTTCATTAACGGGTTCCGATGGAGACGGTACAGGTCGTGCCGGATACCAGGGTGATGTCCTGCGGTAGACGGTCAAACTCTACGCGAACCGGAACGCGTTGAGCCAGACGCACCCAGGGAACGTTCGGCTTAATGTCCGGTACCAGGCCGGAATCCGTTTCAACGCTTTGATCGTATATCGCCCGACCAATACTGGATACGTGACCCTGTAACTTTTGCGAACTGCTATAAAGGGTAATGGTTGCCGGAGAACCCTCGCGGATATGGCGAAGTTTGGTCTCTTCAAAATAGCCCACGACATAGAAGGAGTGGCTGTCGACGAGGGCAAACACCGGCTGTCCGGTAGTGGCATAGTTACCCACACGCGCTGAAAGGTTGGTCACCCATCCGTCGACAGGCGATGTTATAACGGTTTGGGTTAGCTCCCACTGGGCTTGTTTCAGCGTAGCCTCAGCCACATTGACGCTTGCCTGCATGGCCTTAACGTTGATATTCGCAGTATCTAAATCTTCTGCAGAGATATAATTTTGCGATAAATGTCGGCGGCGGTTTGCCTCGTTGTTGGCTTTCGCTAAGTCAGACTGGGCTTTTGCCAGCTGAGCCTGGGCATTCAGAATCGCAATGTGATACGGGGTATCGTCGATACGGAATAGCACGTCCCCCTTTTTTACATACTGGTTATCGTTAACAAGAAGCGCCGTGATACTCCCTGAAACCTGGGGAGTAATGCTGACCTGTTCAGCGCGAATTTTGCCATCACGCGTCCAGGGTGATTGCATATAAAAATTCCACAGCCACCAGCCTGCAACCAGCGCGAGAGCGAGGACAAACAACGTGGAAAAGTACTTCAGCGTTTTCAGGGGCATATTCACCACACCAGCAAGACAGCAAGACCCAGACACACGGAGAGGGCAAACAGGGAGAGATCCATCAACATGGGATGCCAGATTTCGCCGGAATACATCCAGTCACGAAGCAGACGATGTGCGATGAGCCAGAGAATAAAACCTACCAGTACGGCTTTAAACAGAGGCGGAAAGTAGACTGATGCACCGAAGATCAAGTCCTGAAGGGGCAAACCTTCTGAGTGATGAAAAAACGTCACAGGTAGAAATCCTTTGCAGTGAACAGAATGTCACAATGGCTTGTCTTAATATGATGAGGTATCACAATTCAGTGTAAGTCATACTTTTAAGTTCCATGAATGCAGTATTGCATTTGTTTTGGCAATATAAATGCTGCACACTATTCTAAAATCAGTATAATAACTTAGCAAGCTAATTATAAGGAGATGAAATTGGAATCGCCATTAGGTTCTGATCTGGCAAGGTTGGTACGCGTCTGGCGTGCTCTGATTGACCATCGCCTGAAACCTCTGGAATTGACACAGACACATTGGGTTACGCTGCATAACATTCATCAGCTGCCGCCTGAACAGTCGCAAATTCAACTGGCAAAAGCGATAGGTATTGAGCAACCGTCGCTGGTGCGCACGCTTGACCAGCTGGAAGAGAAGGGACTCATCTCCCGGCAAACCTGCGCCAGCGATCGTCGCGCTAAGCGGATTAAACTCACAGAGAAAGCGACTCCCATCATTACTGAAATGGAAGCCGTGATTACCAAAACGCGGGGTGAAATCCTCTCGGGTGTTTCTCCGGCGGAGCTTGAAATGCTCATCAGCCTTATTGGTCGCCTGGAACAAAACATCCATGAGCTGCAGTCGCGCGACTGACATTCCAAAGGGCCTTGCAACAGCAAGGCCTTTTTCATTTAAAGACAACTACGCGGTTACGGCCTGTCTCTTTTGCTTCGTACATTGCCTTATCGGCACTTTCCACGCACTCTTCTGCAGTAATCCCTGATGAGGTTGCCGTAAATACTCCCATGCTGATAGTGATCGGTTCTGGTAACTGCCCCTCGCTGCTGGCCTTATCAAAGCCGCTCAGATTGAGCCGTATGCGTTCAGCCACCTTGTAAGCCTCTTCTGAAGAGGTGTTAGCCAGCATCAGTACAAACTCTTCGCCACCGATACGGGCCGCAATATCTTGTGGGCGCACGGAATCCATCAGCAGATGAGCGACAAACTGCAACACTTTGTCTCCCTGGAGATGCCCATAGTTGTCGTTGATTCGCTTAAAGCGGTCGAGATCGCTGACGATAACAGAAACAGGACGACCGGCTTTGGCGATATCCAGGGCCTGATTTAATGATTCATAGAAATAACTGCGGTTATAAAGCCGGGTGAGCGGATCGCGAATCGAGTTCTGATACGATTGCTGATACTTTAAATGTGAGTCACGATACAACCTGAAGACATCATAAAGCAGAACAAAAATAATAAGCAGCGTAGCAACTGTTTCAAATAATCGGGCCCGATACCAGGCGATATCTTCAGCGTGTCCGCCAGCCAGTAGCATTGTCAGCGTCACAATATAACAGACGCATAAGAAATTACCGCCAACCCAGAAAAGGTTACGTACCCGGGTAATAAACATTAGTGTTGCTAACGTTACTATCCAGAGAACAATAAGAAGAATATTAATGGCCTGGCTCCAGAGAACCATAAATTGCCGGGTTTCATTATCGACAAGATCCAGTAATAACAGTGATGAATGACTGGAACAAAACCACGCCAGAGCCACCATAGAAACAGTAAAGATAAATCCGCCAGTCACGATGGAAATATGTGCCGGACGTGAAAGCGGGTAATCCCGGATGGTATAAAGCAAGGCTGAAAGGATGATGAGAACCGCCATGATAAGATGGCGGAACATAAAGAAGATCATGGCATCATTATAGTTAACTGCATTGAACTGATAGAGAGCTAACCAGGAAGGGAAGCTGGATAGCGTTCCTACCATCATCATCGCCGAGCCGGCAAAGGCTAAGGCAATTGCAATCAGATACAACCTTCTTCGATCACACCAGTATTTCATTGCCATAAAACAGGCAATAAACAGGTGAAATACCAGTAAGAAAATGGTCAGTGTAGGGAATAATAACGGAGAGAACGACGGTACCCGTTCGACAAGTTCTAAAAATAAACCCTGCAATAGCCCAATGACGGCAATGCAGCCGATACAGAATAAGAAATAACGGTTCTTCACACAATTATTCATCGCAAGCATATAAGTTTTAACAAAATTATAATAAATAAAAAAGGCAATTGCGATGAGTTTAACTAATGAGTTTTATAAATACTTTGCGCAGGAACAATATCAAGACTAATTAATAATAAGTTAAGTATATATTTGTGTGAAAGTATTAATTAATATTATATTTTTGTAAATGGATGTGGCCTGGTGACCACATCCAAAAACGAATTAACGTGGAGAAACGGTAACCTGGCTTCCGTTGCTCGCCAGAACAACGCGCTGGCCTGCAGAGAAACGCGTGCTACCTTGTTTCTGAACAACCATGATGGTGCTGCCATCATCTTTACGGATTTCCAGCTCTACACCCTGGGTTTTGTTCATCGCACCCTGAACGCCCTGGCCTGCTACACCACCGGCAACGGCGCCTGCTGCGGTCGCCAGAGAGCGGCCTGTACCACCGCCGACGGTATTACCCAGGAAACCACCCAGCACAGCACCGCCGATTGCACCCATCACGTTGTTTTCATCACCACCCTGGATTTGTACAGGACGGGCATTAACAACGGTACCGTAAGTCACATTCTGAACCTGTTTCGCTTCAGAAGCGCTGTAAACGTCGCCAGAAAGTGAACTGTCATTCACACAGCCAGCCAGAGTTAAACCAATCAGCGAAACGCCCAGTACACGTAAAATCATTTGAATCTCCTGTTCACCAAAAACGCCCGATTGAGGGCATCCGTTATGGCTAAATTATATGGCATAAGGGGCCATAGTTCATATCTTTGCACTAACAATGGGAAAATTGTACTTGAATTTGACTTAACGAGACATAAACAGTCTTCGCACGTGTTACCCGTCTGACATTGTTAAAAAATATTATCGCCGGATAGCAAAGCAGCGCTGTTTATGGTTGAGTGGATACTCTTAGCCCACGCAACGTAAGGAAAGCGCATGAAATCGGGTCGCTACATTGGTGTGATGTCAGGCACCAGTCTGGATGGGGTAGATGTCGTTCTGGCCGCCATTGATGAAAACATGGTGGCGCAGCAGGCGAGCCTGACCTGGCCAATCCCCATTTCACTGAAAGAGGATATTCTGAGTATCTGTCAGGGGCAGCAACTCACCCTTTCCCAGCTAGGGCAGCTCGATGTACGCCTGGGAGCGCTGTTTGCTGATGCGGTACAGGCGTTAATGCACAAAGAACATCTTCGTCCACAGGATGTGGTTGCCATTGGGTGTCACGGACAAACTGTCTGGCATGAGCCAGGTGGCGAAGCACCGCATACCCTGCAAATTGGTGATAACAACCAGATTGTGGCAAAGACCGGTGTAACGGTGGTGGGCGATTTTCGTCGTCGCGATATTGCGCTTGGAGGACAGGGTGCACCGCTGGTGCCCGCTTTCCATCAGGCTTTACTGGCGCACCCTTCAGAACGCCGTATGGTGCTCAATATTGGTGGTATCGCCAACCTGTCCATGCTCATCCCGGGACAGCCCGTACGTGGCTACGATACCGGCCCGGGCAATATGTTAATGGATGCCTGGATCTGGCGTCAGTGCGGTCAACCGTATGATAAAAACGCGGAGTGGGCGAGCGCGGGTAAAGTGATTATTCCGCTGTTGCAGTCCATGTTAAGCGACCCTTATTTTGCACTACCGGCACCGAAAAGCACGGGGCGCGAATATTTCAACTATGGCTGGCTTGAGCGCCAGCTGGCGCAATTCCCGGCACTCGCGCCGCAGGATGTCCAGGCAACACTTGCTGAGTTAACGGCCGTGTCGATATCTGAACAGGTGCTTCTCAGTGGCGGATGCGAACGTCTGCTGGTGTGCGGGGGAGGAAGCCGAAATCCGCTGGTGATGGCGCGTCTTGCCGGGCTACTGCCGGGTACAGAAGTCACGACGACAGATGAAGCGGGTATCAGTGGAGATGATATGGAAGCGCTGGCCTTTGCATGGCTTGCCTGGCGCACGATTGCCGGGCTACCGGGCAATTTACCGTCGGTAACCGGTGCGCGTGAGGCGAGCGTCCTTGGTGCCATTTTCCCGGCCAACCCTCGTCAGAATCAGAGTTAACTGAAATTCAGCGTCGCGTATTGTCGTTAGAATGGAATAAAAACAGGAGGGCAGTCACGCCCTCCAGGACCAGGAAAGTCGTCGGAATACGCTCATGAAAAAACTTCTTCTTATTGTCGCGCCTTTGTTGCTGTCAGGATGCAGCGTCTATAACCAACTCGTTGAGCGTATGCAGACCGATACGCTGGAGTATCGTTGCGATGAAAAGCCGCTGACCGTTAAGCTGAATAACCCGCGCCAGGAAGCCAGTTTTGTGTACGACAATAAATTGCTGACCCTGAAGCAGGGCATCTCGGCCTCCGGTGCACGTTATACCGATGGTATCTATGTCTTCTGGTCGAAAGGGGACAGCGCCACGGTCTACAAACGTGACCGTATCGTGCTGAACAATTGTCAGCTGGAAAATCCGAAGCGTTGAGATTTTTACAGGGGCGGCGCACAATAGCGCCACCCAATCTCAATGTCAGCTAACGCCATGTCAGATAACGACGAACTGCAGCAAATCGCGCATCTGCGCCGTGAATACACCAAAGGTGGCCTGCGTCGCCAGGACCTTCCCGCTGAACCCCTCGTGCTTTTTGAACGCTGGCTGAAACAGGCTTGCGAAGCGAAACTGGCCGACCCAACGGCTATGGTTGTCGCAACGGTCGATGAAAACGGTCAACCGTATCAGCGCATCGTATTGCTCAAGCATTATGACGAGAAAGGTTTGGTGTTCTACACCAACCTGGGCAGTCGCAAAGCACATCATCTGGAAAACAATCCGCGTATCAGCCTGCTGTTCCCCTGGCATATGCTGGAGCGTCAGGTCATGGTGACAGGCAAAGCGGAACGTCTCTCGACGCTGGAAGTGGTGAAGTATTTCCACAGCCGTCCGCGCGACAGCCAGATTGGTGCCTGGGTTTCAAAACAGTCGAGCCGAATTTCAGCTCGAGGCGTGCTGGAAAGCAAATTTCTTGAGCTGAAACAGAAGTTCCAGCAGGGTGAAATCCCTCTGCCGAGTTTCTGGGGCGGTTTCCGCATCCCGATTGAGCAGATGGAGTTCTGGCAAGGGGGCGAACATCGCCTGCACGATCGCTTTTTATACCAGCGCGACAATGGCGGCTGGAAAATCGACAGACTGGCACCGTAATCCCCGAAATTTGTTGATTTAAGCGCTAGCGCACACCGCGCTTGCGCTTTATTCTATGGTACTTTCGCATCAGGCGAAAAGTCGTGTACCGGCAAAGGTGCAGTCGTTTATACATGGAGAATTTGATGGCAAGCAGTAACTTGATTAAACAATTGCAAGAGCGGGGCCTCGTGGCTCAGGTGACGGACGAGGAAGCGTTAGCAGAGCGACTGGCGCAAGGCCCGATCGCGCTCTATTGCGGCTTCGATCCCACCGCTGACAGCTTGCATTTGGGGCATCTTGTTCCATTGTTATGCCTGAAACGCTTCCAGATGGCGGGCCATAAACCTGTTGCCCTGGTTGGCGGTGCGACAGGTCTGATTGGTGACCCAAGTTTTAAAGCCGCTGAGCGTAAACTGAATACCGAAGATACCGTGCAGGAGTGGGTGGATAAGATCCGCAAACAGGTTGCACCGTTCCTCGACTTCAACTGTGGTGATAACTCCGCCATTGCCGCTAACAACTATGACTGGTTTGGCGGCATGAACGTGCTGACTTTCCTGCGTGACATCGGCAAGCATTTCTCTGTTAACCAGATGATTAACAAAGAAGCCGTGAAGCAGCGTCTGAACCGTGATGACCAGGGTATCTCCTTCACCGAGTTCTCGTACAACCTGCTGCAGGGTTATGACTTTGCCTGTCTGAACAAACTGCACGGTGTTTCCCTGCAGATTGGCGGTTCTGACCAGTGGGGTAACATCACCTCCGGTATTGACCTGACCCGTCGTCTGCACCAGAACCAGGTCTTTGGTCTGACCGTTCCGCTGATCACCAAAGCCGACGGGACCAAATTCGGTAAAACCGAAGGTGGCGCGGTATGGCTTGATCCGAAAAAGACCAGCCCGTACAAATTCTACCAGTTCTGGATCAACACGGCTGATGCCGATGTATACCGCTTCCTGAAGTTCTTCACCTTTATGGACCTTGAAGAAATCAATGCCCTGGAAGAAGAGGATAAAAATAGCGGTAAGGCGCCACGTGCACAGTACGTGCTGGCGGACGAAGTGACCAAACTGGTTCACGGTGAAGAAGGTCTGGCCGCGGCAAAACGTATCACGGCAAGCCTGTTCAACGGCACACTGAGCGATCTGAGCGAAGCGGACTTCGAACAGCTGGCGCAGGACGGCGTGCCAATGGTCGAGATGGAAAAAGGTGCTGACCTGATGCAGGCGCTGGTGGACTCCGAGCTGCAGCCTTCCCGTGGTCAGGCGCGTAAAACCATCGCGTCCAACGCTATCACCATCAATGGTGAGAAGCAGTCCGACCCGGAATACACCTTCACTGACAGCGATCGTCTGTATGGTCGCTACACGCTGCTGCGTCGCGGCAAGAAAAATTACTGTCTGGTCTGCTGGAAATAATTAAAAGTAGCCAGGGGCGTGGGAAACCACGCCCCTTTTGTTTTTACAGGGTTTGGTAAGAAAAAAATGAAGAACATCCTCGCCATTCAGTCCCACGTTGTTTTCGGACATGCTGGCAATAGCGCAGCGGAATTTCCAATGCGCCGCCTCGGTGCCAACGTCTGGCCGCTCAACACCGTACAGTTCTCCAACCACACGCAATACGGCCAATGGACCGGCTACGTAATGCCGCCTTCACACCTCACGGAAGTTGTGCAAGGTATTGCCGATATCGGCCAGCTCAAACGTTGTGACGCGGTACTGAGCGGTTATCTCGGTTCAGCAGAGCAAGGAGAGCATATCCTCGGTATTGTTCGCCAGGTGAAAACGGCAAACCCAGCGGCAAAATTCTTCTGTGACCCTGTTATGGGCCATCCGGAGAAAGGCTGCATCGTGGCACCGGGTGTCGCAGAGTTTCATGTTCGCCATGCGCTGCCCGCCAGCGATATCATTGCGCCAAATCTGGTCGAACTGGAGATCCTTTGCGAGCATCCCGTTAACAGCGTAGAAGAGGCGGTAAGCGCGTCCCGCGAGCTGATAGCTCTGGGGCCAAAAACTGTGCTGGTGAAACATCTCGCGCGTGCAGGGCTTAGTAAGGACCGTTTTGAGATGCTGCTGGTGACGAAAGACGATGCCTGGCATATCAGCCGTCCGCTGGTGGATTTTGGCCCACGTCAGCCGGTAGGGGTTGGGGATGTGACCAGCGGTCTGCTGTTGGTGAAACTCCTGCAGGGTGCAACGCTGCGAGATGCCCTGGAGCATGTCACCGCGGCGGTATACGAAATCATGATTGCGACGAAAGAAATGCAGGAGTATGAATTACAGGTCGTTGCGGCACAGGATCGTATTGCTAAGCCGGAACACTATTTTAGCGCAACGCAGCTTTAAAATATGCCGGGTGGCGCTGCGCTTACCCGGCCTACTCAACCCGTAGGCCCGTGCAAGCGCAGCGCCGCCGGGCGATGTTAGTTAAGACCTTCCGCTTTCAGCGCTGCAGCTACCGCAGGACGTTCTGCCATGCGTGTCATATACGATGCAATATGGTCTAACCCTTCCAGGTTCAGCTTAACCGCGCGCGCCCAGCGCAGTACGGTAAACAGGTACGCATCGGCAATTGTGAAACGCGAACCACAAATCCACTGGTCGTCTTTCAGCGATTCGTTAACGTACTGCAGCTTTTTCTCAAGAAGCGCACGCAAGGTGGGTTTGTACTCTTCTGGCGTATCGGGACGGAACAGCGGCGTAAAGCCTTTGTGCAACTCGGTCGCAATGTAGTTCAGCCACTCCAGCGTTTTATAGCGAGAAACCGTACTTACCGGTGCCAGTAACTGGCGATCGGGCACGCTATCTGCCAGAAACTGCATAATCGCCACACCCTCGGTCAGCAGAGTACCGTCATCCAGCAACAGTGCCGGAACTTGTCCCTTCGGGTTGATGGCAAGAAAATCATCACCGTTTTCCAGACGTTTTTTCATCAGATCAACGCCATCCAGCGTAAAATCTTTGCCGCTCTCGCGCAGGGTAATATGGGAAGCAAGAGAGCACGCGCCCGGTTTATAGAACAGTTTCATCGGTAACTCCTTTTTTGCTGAGGTTTCAGCTATGTTAGTGCGCGAACGGGTAAAAAAAAAGCCGCTAATGCATTAGCGGCTTCTGTTATGTCGTTTCTCAATGATATTACGCGGTAGCGGTTTTAGTCGCTTTAGCGGTCTTGTCGTCGTCCTGAGTCATACGATTCAGTTTCGGTGCCGTCAGCAGCATCAGAGCAGCGATGACTGCTGTAGCGATACCAATCTGCATGAATACAGTACCGTAGACGTTCAGAGAGACCAGTGGGTCAGTGACGTTATCCGGAACGGCCATCAGGTTTGCAATCTTACCTGCAATGATTGCTGCGCCGGCAGTGGTCAGGAACCAGCTACCCATAATGAAGCCCATCAGACGCTGTGGTACCAGCTGTGCAACCATCGCCAGACCCAGACCGGAGATCATCAGTTCACCGATAGACTGCAGAGCGTAGCTCAGGATCAGCCAGTTAACGGAAACGATACCTGCATCAGTCGCGAATTTGGTACCCAGTGGCAGCACCAGGAAGGCGCCGGAGCACAACACCATGCCGATGGCAAACTTGTGCGGCATTGGCAGACGGTCACCCATCTTGTTATAGATAGCGGCCAGAATTGGGCTGCCAATCATAATCCAGAACGGGTTCAGGGCCTGATACTGCTCCGGTTCGAATGCGATACCCAGAATTGAGTGCTCAACGTTACGAATGGCGAAGAAGTTCAGAGAGGTTGGCATCTGGCTGTACAGTACGAAGAAGATAATCGCTTCCAGCATCAGAATGAACGCCACAATCATCTTACGACGCGCGGCACCCTGCATGGCGAAGGCTTCTTTTGCGAAGATAATCACGATACCCAGTGCAACCACACCCAGAACCGCACGTGCGATACCCTGGTTGTGCAGCAGCCAGGTCGCGATTGCAGCAAGGATCACAACGCCTACAATGGTCGCCAGCAGTTTACCCACATGTACGGGTTCGAAGTCAGGTTTTGAACCGTAGTTTTTAACCCAGCGTTTGCAGAAGGCAAAGTTGACAACGGTGATCAGCATACCGACCACGGACAGGGAGAACGCCACGCTCCAGCCGAATTTAGCGGCCAGCCACGGTGTTGCCAGCATGGAGAAGAAGGAACCGATGTTCACGGACATGTAGTACATGGTGAATGCACCGTCCAGACGCGGGTCATCTTTGCTGTAACAGGTAGAGAGCAGGGAAGACGGGTTCGCTTTGAACAGCCCGTTACCCACGGCGATGGTCGCCATGCCCATATACACGACAGCAGCATCATGACCAGACCACGCAACCAGCGCATAACCGATTGCCAGTACAATGGCACCCAGCATGATAACGCGTTTAGTACCGAGAACTTTATCACCCAGCCAGCCGCCGATTGCGACCAGACCGTAAACCAGAGCACTGAAGGAGGAGAACAGCGTGATGGAATCGGCTTCGGACATACCCAGCTGTTTTACCAGGTAAACCGCCATGATCCCTTGCAGGCCGTAATAACCAAAACGCTCCCATAACTCGATAGAGAAGATGAGATAGAACGCTTTTGGTTGTTTAAAAGCGTTAAGAC
Organism: Enterobacter ludwigii; assembly: GCA_023023105.1. NCBI lineage: Bacteria > Pseudomonadati > Pseudomonadota > Gammaproteobacteria > Enterobacterales > Enterobacteriaceae > Enterobacter > Enterobacter ludwigii. Next base: position 2,010,912 of record CP083824.1, read on the forward strand.
TTACGCTTTCATCTGTTGGTTTATTGTTTGCAGTAGACACATATACCTCTTTTTTTACATCCCATATTAACGGGGGTGTTCATAGCGTGATGGCCGTAGTCAATACGCCTTATAGTTATTTTGGGAGGAGAAACGGCGGGTAATGTTCACTATCCTGCTCCATCTGGCAATACGTTTGTAATAATCTGTTACATATATCTTGGGTGGTATAATCGTCGGTTTATATAAATGTTATTCAGCGTTAAATTTCATGCAATGAGTAAAGGTAGTTTTTTCGACTGGTAATGACCGGTCATGATTAGGTTTTGGCGATATGTTCTGCTATTTGCCGCCTGGTGCAGTGATATAGCCCATATTCTGAAAAATAGCTGGTCTTATCTACGGTGATGGGAGAGGTGTGTCTTGTCAGATAAAGGGTTTAGGCCGATTTTGACAACAAAAAATCAACATGAAGTTATCAGGGTGATCGCGATCACAGATATATAGAAATTTTTGGATATAAAAAAACTATTAACCTGTTTGAGCGTTAAATGGCCGAACAAGTGACAAGCCAGGGTAAGCAACAGGCGGACAAATAACGGCCAAAAGAAGAGCGTTTGGTAGCCCTTCTTTTAGCGGGGGAATTAGTCGATCAGGGATACACTTTTTCTTTGTATTCGCAGAGATCTTCAATGATGCAGGAGCCGCAGCGAGGCTTACGGGCAATGCAGGTATAACGCCCGTGCAGAATCAGCCAGTGGTGGCAGTCAACCTTAAATTCGGCAGGAACCACTTTGAGCAGTTTCTCCTCAACCTGCTCGACATTTTTGCCGGGTGCGAAGTTGGTGCGGTTAGATACGCGGAAGATATGCGTGTCGACAGCGATAGTCGGCCAGCCAAATGCCGTATTTAGCACAACGTTCGCGGTTTTTCGACCTACACCGGGTAACGCCTCAAGCGCCGCGCGATCTTCCGGCACTTCGCCACCGTGCTGTTCCAGCAGGATCCGGCAGGTCTTAATCACGTTCTCCGCTTTGCTGTTAAACAGGCCGATGGTTTTGATATAAGACTTCACGCCTTCCACGCCCAGTTCCAGCATGGCCTTCGGCGTATTGGCAACAGGATAGAGCAGGGCGGTGGCTTTATTGACGCTTACATCGGTAGCTTGTGCAGAGAGCAGCACGGCGATCAGCAGCTCAAACGGGGAGTTAAAGTTCAACTCTGTCGT